>JBLMYT010000030.1:0-149693 GCA_050258455.1 Candidatus Omnitrophota bacterium
CACCACTGGCGCCTGGAAGCTGAAAAACTCCTGGGGTACCGGTTGGGGCGTGAGCGGTTATATGTGGATTAAGTATGGTTCTCAACAGGTTGGATACAAAGCCACCCGTTGCTCCAAATAATCTAAATCACTAACCTGATCTATTAAAAAAACCACCTTCCCTCACGGGAAGGTGGTTTTTTTATTTTATGGCGCAATATGGCTTATTGGTTTGCAAGAGACGTAGCGCGCTACGTCTCTACGATCTACACAAAATTCCTGACACTCTCCAATCGAGGCCGATTTATTGGCCGATTGTTCGCACCGCGCCGATAAATGTGCCGAACTTGGACACAAGGCGGCTTACTTTTGCAATCAGGAGACTTACTTCGAGCACAAAGAGACTTACTTCGGGCACAAGGAGCCCAACCGACGCAGTAAACCCATTAACAAAAGAAAGCGTATTTCAATTTTTTTCAAAATCGTTTATAATTAAATACGATAGCTGTTTCGTTTGATCAGAAAATGTCAAAATTCGGAGGAGGATAAAATGGCTGTTGAAATACAGAAAATATATACCGACACGCCGCACAAACGCCAGATCCTTCATGGAGTGAAAATTCTTGAAAAGGGGGGCGTTATCGTATATCCGACCGACACGATTTACGGGTTGGCCGTCGACGTTTACAACAAAGAAGGGGTCCAACGAATCCTTAAAATCAAAAAACAAAAATTAATGAGTCTTATCTTTCCCGACTTATCGAATATAGCGGATTGGGTTCATCTGCCCAATCACGTATACCGCATCATGCGGCGCGTGTTACCCGGCAAATACACGTTTATTCTACCCGCATCCAAAGACGTACCGAAAAACGTCCTGGAAAAACGAAAAACGCTGGGAATCCGGGTCCCGGATAACGAGATCTCCCGACGCCTGGTCGAAGAACTGGGACGCCCGCTCTTAAGCACCAGTGTCCCCAAAGGCGAAGACGATTTTTTTACGGATCCCGACGAAATCGCTGAACGCTTTAGATATGAAATCGATTTGATCCTGGATGCGGGAATTATGCCCAACATGCCCTCAACCGTGGTGGACTTTTCGGTTGATCCGCCGGAGATTATCCGTGAAGGCGCAGGTGATGTGGACGCCCTGTTCGGGAGTAAACGGGAATAATGAAAGAATAATGAAAAGGGATAAAACGGAATACCGCAAAGATGTGGCGTTTATCAATCGCCAAAAGGAACTTGCATTCTTAGAGGAATATATCGATGAAAGGCCCGAGTCCATTATTTTCCTCCATGGCCCCAAATCATCGGGGAAAACCACGCTGCTGTACAAGTTCGTGGAAAAGATAAAGGAAAAAGAAGACGTTGATATTAAGTTCCTGAATCTGAGAGAAAAGTTGATCCCCAATTATAAGGATTTTGTTCGAATTTTTTTTGGCATTAGTTACTCAACGTCCAAGGAAGACCTGAAAGAGAAACGGGAATACGGACTGTTTAATTTCTTCAAACTCTCCGTCGAAGAATTAAAAGGCCTGGATAACGGCGAACTCGACCCGTTTGAAGTGATGAAATCCGAATTGATAAGATTCCATGAGAAAGGAATCAAACCGGTCATCATCATCGATGAACTGCAAGCACTGGACAAGATCTACATCGGTAACGACAGAGAACGCACGCTGATTATTTCGCTGTTCAATTTTTTTGTTGCCATGACAAAAGAAAGCCATCTGGCATATATCATCATTGCGTCCTCGGACGGATATTTTCTGAATACCATCTACAATGACTCGCGGTTGAAGAAAACATCGAAGTTTTATAAAGTCGATTACCTGACCCAAAACGATACCATGGAATGGCTCCTCAACCTGGAAACGTATTCGAAAATAAAAGCCTATAAGCTGACCCGGGACGACGCGGAACAGATATGGGAAACGGTCGGGGGAAGCATGTGGGAGATTCAGGATATCTTGTCCGATCTTTTTCATACGCCCCTGGATGAAATTCTTGCACTCAACAAACAGAAAATCAAAAATCTGATCGTGGATTATGCCGTTAAACCGGAGCGAAAGGCAATCGAGCAATTGCTCCGCCATTTCATCGATAACGACGCCCTGTCCAAACGGGACCTCACTCCGGACGATGATCGACTGCTCCGAGACATGGTCCGGCAAAATATCCTCTATTACGATCCGACCGAAGCCGCTTATTTCCCCCAGGGGAAAAGCTATCACAATGGTATTCGCGCCTATTTCAAATAAATACCCACTCGAAACATGGAAAAAAAAATCAAGCTCTTATTCGCCACGCATTTGTTCTACCCCGCTGTCGGCGGCGTGGAAATTCATCTCAAACACCTGACCGAAGGTCTTGCCAAACGCGGATACCCGGTGGACGTGGTCACCACCAACGCGTATTCGACCGAAGCCTTTTTCCTCGGCGATCAGCGCCGAATCGAAACGGATCACGAAACGGTCGATGGCGTTCAGGTCGAACGATTGGGGTTCCAAACCTTCGGACGACGCACCCTCCGCTTCCTGGCCCGCGTGGCCTGCCGCATCACCTACCCGTTGAGCCACCGAATCCGCATGCTTTCCCTGGGACCGCGCAGCTTTCGTTTCACCCGCCGGATCATGGCCCATGATCCGGATGTGATCATCGCTTCACCTTTACCCAATATGAACATTTATTTTGCAGCCAAGGCCGCCCGACGGCTCAACAAACCGCTGATCGTGATTTCATGCTATCACATCTTCGATCGCTGCTGCTTTTACAATCCGATATTTTTCAACATTCTGCGACAGGCCGACCGGGTCATTCCCCATACCGCAATCGAAGGCGACTACCTCGCCCAAGAAGGCCGAATCGATCCGAGTAAAATAATGCCGCTTCCTCCTTTTCCCTTAACCGAAAACCGCCTCCTGCCCGAATTAAAAGATAAAACTTTACTTCGAAACCAATACGGCATCCGTGAGAAGTACGTCGTGCTGTATCTGGGGCAACACGGGATGCATAAAAAAGTGAACCTTGTCCTGGATGCCATGGCGGTGGTCTGGCAAGCGGTCCGGGATACGGCCCTGGTGATTGCCGGCGGAGCAACGGGATACACCCCGAAGATGAAACGCGAAGCGGAAAAGATGAAAGCGCGTTACGGCGGAAACGTGTACTTCTTCGATAACTTCAAACCCGAACAAAAAGACGATATCTTTCAACTCTCCGATATTTTTATCTCCCTGTCGGAAATGGAGTCCTTCGGCATCGTATTCGTCGAAGCCATGAACAACGGACTGCCGGTAATTGCGAGTAAAAACAGTGTGACCCGCTTACTCGCCGAAGAAATGGAAACCGGTATTCAGGTGGAGCCCCGTTCCGTGACCGAAGTGGCCGGCGCGATCATCGAACTCCTGACCGATGAAACCATGAGACACCGTTTTTCAAAAAACGCCAGAGAAAAAGCATTCACCCAATACCATCCGCAAAAATTGCTCGACCAATGGGAGGAATTACTTTCAGATGTTGCCCATCATTGATAATCACGATAATCACGATATCTTTCGACTCAGCGATGACTATTATTTTGTTTCCTCACCGGGAGACGAAACCCAACACCGGTTCTTTTTGGAATATGCGAAAACCCAGGCGCGGGTGGAAACCGATGCCATCGGGAAAAAAATCATCGATCTGCTGCCGGCTTCATTCGGTCAGGTGATCGAGGCCTTAACCGAGGGCGACCCCAAAACCTATGTGTCGCCAAAACTCATCTATTATTATATCGCTGCCTTTTGGAAGTCCGGTATTTTAATCAAGAGCGACGTATCCGAGGAACGTTCATCCACGCTACCCTCAACGACGACGCATAAGGTCTCTTCAAAAACGAGTGTGGTGATTGTGACGTATTACGGTGAGGCGTTCATTCGAAAGAACCTGGAATCCATTTACAAACAGACGTTTTTACCCCATGAAGTCATTATCGTGGACAATGCGTCCGGGGATCGAACCCTGGAAATCATCCGCAAGGAATACCCGCACGTTAAAATTATCCGAAACCCAACCAATGTCCATTATGCCCGGGCGGTAAACATCGGTGTTGAGGCAGCCACCGGCGAATGGATAATTATTTTAAACCAGGATATTGTTTTAAAAGAAGACTTTATCGAAAAGTTGAATGCGCGCTATGCCGGGGAAAGCAACCATCGGTTGGCGGCAGCGGTCGTTCCGCAGATGCGGTTTGATAAATTACCCGGGTTTATCAATGGAATCGGAAATTTCATTACCGAGAAGAACTGGGGCTCGGATAATTATTTCGGCGTGGTGGATATCGGTCAGTTTGACACGTTAAAATACGCGGGTTCGGCGTGTTTTGGGGCGGTGATGGTGACCAAAGCCAGTTGGAAAACCGTTGGGGCGCTGGATGAAACGTATCGAAGTTTTTACGAAGACGTGGATTGGAGCATGCGGGCACACCTGGCCGGGATGAAACTGCTGGCCGCGCCCGAAGCGATCGCTTACCATGCGTTTGGCGGTTCGTACCCCACGGGGTTGAAGTTAAAACTCGTGGTGAAAAACCGGATGCGATTTGTATTAAAACATTTGAAAGGAAAAACCTTAAAAAAATTTTTCATCAAATACCTCAAACAGGATATCAAGAGTGTCCTCTTCTTCCTAAAAAAGAAATCATTCAAAAACATCTATTACTATAAACTCGCGTATTGGCGTTTGCTCCTCGAGTTACCGGGAATCTGCGCGAATCGAAGCAAAAATAAATCGAGTGAGGAAAAGATCCGATCGTTTTTCACGTCGGGGTGTCCGCACGTGGCATTGGGAAATCAAGCGTTAAACCCGGTCATCAATCAGCATACCATCCGCAGTTATTACTACCTGACCGAGATGGAACACCTCGACTATCCCCCGGATCCCATTATATTATATAGTTAACACACATATTATATAGTAGTAACACAGCTAAATACGATAGGTCAAAATCCAAAAGCTTTTTTGGGGGGTCAGGGGGGGCGATTTTCTCGAAAAAAGCCCCCCTGGCGGGTTGATTATTACGGCGTTTGGTATTATACTATTTTTTATTGTCATAGCGAACAATACACACAAAAAAATAAAAGGAGCGAATCCATGATATCGTTGATATCTTTCAAAAGAAATTCAATTTTGAAACCCATCCTGATCGGTATCCTCTTTCTATGGGTAACCGCGCTTTATCCGGTTACTCCGAACGGAAACGAGAGTTCCCGTTATTCAGAACTTTTGAAACCATTCAAACTACGAAACATCGGTCCGGCCAATATGGGTGGTCGAACCGTCGATTTCGCCGCGGTTGAACATTCGTCGATCGTTTATGCCGCCATTGGCCCCAGCGGATTATGGAAGTCCACGGATAACGGCATTCATTGGTCTCCCGTGTTTGACAACCAGACCTCTGCCTCCATTGGTGCGGTCAGTGTATCGCGCAGTCATCCGGATATCGTATGGGTCGGTACCGGCGAAGCCACGTCCCGCAACAGCGTGGCCATCGGCGATGGCGTTTACAAATCCGAAGACGCCGGAAAAACCTGGAAACACATGGGGCTCACCGAGACCCGTCACATCGATCGGATCCTGATCGATCCGACCAATCCGGACATTGTGTATGTCGGCGCCATGGGGCATCTGTGGGGTCCCAACAAAGAGCGCGGCGTATTTAAAACCACGGATGGCGGGAAAACATGGAAAAATATCCTGTATTTTGATGAAAACACCGGCATTTCCGAAATGGTGATGGATCCCTCCAACAGCCGGATCCTCTATGCCGGCGCCTATAGCCATCGCCGCAAACCCTTTCACTTTACCAGCGGCGGCCCCAATAGCGGATTGTACAAATCCACGGATGGCGGCGAAACCTGGAAACAATTGAAGACCGGTCTCCCGGAAGGTGTGAACGGTCGAATCGGGATTGCCGTGTGCCAATCCAAACCCAATGTGGTGTACACCATCATCGAAAACAAAGAGGGCGGTATTTTTCGTTCCGTGGATAAAGGCGAAACCTGGACCCGGACGTGCGATAAAAAAACATACGATAAAGTCAATTTCCGTCCCTTCTATTACAGCAAAATCACCGCGGATCCCAACAATGAGTTGGTCCTTTACGCATATTCGGGCAAAGCCTTTGTTTCCGAAGATGGGGGAAAGACCTTCAATGAATTCGGAAAAGAGGTTCACCCCGACCATCATCGCATCTGGGTGGATCCGGCCGACTCCAACCACTTGATCGATGGCAATGATGGCGGCATCGACATCTCCTGGGATCGGGGAAAAACATGGTACCCGGTTGAAAACGCCATTCTGGCCGAAATCTACCAGCTCACCTACGACATGCGCGACCCCTACTACGTGTACATCGGCTTACAGGACAACGGCAGTTGGGCCGGTCCGGTCAATTCCCAGGACAAACGGGGGATCCTGAATCACCATTGGTATCCCATTGGCACCGGTGACGGATTCTATGCTCAGGTCGATCCTCGAGATCACAACTACGTGTATCGGAACTGGCAAATGGGGGGAATCGAACTCTTCGATCAGCGCAACGGTCAAAACCGGGTCATTCGGCCCAACGCTCCGGCCAGTGAAGCGCCCTATCGCTTTAATTGGAACGCTCCGGTGTACCTCTCGCCCACGAATCCCGACAATCTCTATATTGGCGGGAACTTTCTCTTCCGGTCCACCGACCGGGGAAACTCCTGGGTCAAAATCAGTCCGGACCTTTCCACCAACGACCCCCAAAAAATCATCGACTCCGGTGGTCCCATTTCCGTGGATAACACCGGCGCCGAAGTGCACTGCACCATCTATACCATCTGCGAATCTCCGGTCAAAAAAGGCACGATATGGACCGGAACCGATGACGGCAACGTCTGGGGGACCCGCAACGACGGTCAGAACTGGGAAAATGTCACCAAAAACATCAAAGGTCTTCCGCCTTTCAGTTGGGTCTCCCGAATCGAAGCCTCGCATTTCGCCGAAGGAACCGTTTATGCAACCTTTGATCGTCACCTCATGGATGATTATACGCCTTATGTGTATAAGAGCACGGATTTTGGTAAAACCTGGACATCGTTACAGAGTAACTTACCCAAAACCGGTTACCTTCACGTGGTCCGCGAAGACCCGGTCAATCCCGACCTCCTCTATCTCGGCAGCGAATTCGGCCTCTTTTTCAGCTTCAACGGCGGCCGGGAATGGATCCCCTTTAAAAACGAATTTCCGACCACGGCAGTCCGGGATATTGCCATTCATCCCCGGGACCACGACTTAATCGTCGGCACCCACGGTCGGGGCGTATGGGTACTCGATGATTTGACGCCGCTCCAGCAGTTGAACGCTTCAATCCTCAAAAAAGAAGCGCACCTTTTCGATATCCGGCCCGGCCTGATCTACTATCAGCGGAAGAGTTCCGATTTGCATGCCGGTGCCTTCTTTGCCGTTCCCAATCCACCCTTTGGCGCAGCCATCCACTACTATCTCGATGCTGCCACGGCGAGCGATCCGAACAGCCCCAAGGTGCAGCTCCACGTTTACGATATGGACGGCACCCTCGTCCGCACCTTCGACGGTACCAGGCAGCAGGGAATCAACCGCGTTTACTGGGATTTGCGCGGTAAACCCGTGTTTAACAAACTGCCCGACGAGTTGAAAGACGATGATTCCATTCGCTGGCTCGGCCTGCCCAGTGGCCCCTTTGTTCTCCCCGGAACCTACAAGGTCGTCCTGGAATGCGGCAAAACGCGGTTGGAAAAAACCGTGGAGGTCAGGAAGGATAAAAATCTGGAGTTTCCGATCGACGAATGGAAAGAAAACCAGGTCATGCTCAACCGGGTCAATGAGAGCATGTATCAAAATTATAAAGTGACGTTCGGGATCAAAGAGATCAACCGTCAACTCAAGGAAGTGGAAGCAGAAGGGGCGAAGATGAAAGACATGCCCCAGGCTCTTTCGGTTAAACTGGCGGACGTCCGAAAAACGCTCGATCAATTGATTGCCTTTTTCATCCCCGGAGGTTCGGAATCCGGAAGTTATCGTCGGCCGCTTCAAATGGCGCTGCGAGGGGGCGGGATTTCCGAGCAGCTTCACACGATCCAGTCGGCGTTGAACAACTATCCCGGAAAACCCACCGAGGCAATCAAGGCCCAGTTTAATGAAATGATTGAAAAAATGAATCCCTTGGTTGGCCAGTATAAGGAATTACTGGAAAAAGGAATCCCCGAATTAAACCAAATACTGCGTCAAAACAATTTCAATTACATAAAAGTTTCCGAATCCAAAGAAGATTAATTCGGATTTATGCCGCTCAGGGATCTTTTTTTTAATTTTTTAAAAGGTCCCTGAGCGGGTTTATTCGGTGATTTTAAGAAATTAGTTGAAAGCCGGGAACTTTTACTCTATAATTATAGAAGCTATTTATTAGGCACGTGGATTTATTAGATTTTAATATCAAGAATAAAAGTTAACAAAAAAATAATAAATATATCAAACAAGGAGGAAAACAAAAATGAAACGTAAGTCTATGAAGTCTATGAAAACACGATCCGTGATAGCTTTTATAACCAGCATCGTCGTATTGACCGCCTTTCAGAGCGTTCTCTCGGGCATGGTGGTTGCCAATTACTCCGAGTGCGCCTTCGGCGAAACCTGCAGCGGTTCAACCGGCCTTTCGTCCGGTATGGGAGAGGAGACGCAATCGGCAGTTGCCATTCAATGGCTGGTGGTTCAGGGCGCCGGGCATTTTTTAAAAGCCGATTCGGAGATTCTATTGTTTTTAAATAAGATTGAAATGTCGCAATTCAATGGTATCGATTACAGCGATATTCAACCTCATTTAACCAGCGCCATTTCCGAAATGGAAGCGGCCCGGGATAATTACCTTGATCTTAAAGCCCTTTCCGACTCAGCCCCCTATAATCACACTTTCGTCAATCACTTGAAGAAATTCGATTACGACAAGCACCAGCAGTTAAAAAAATTAAGTACGGAAACCATCCAGGAAGTAAAATCCTACCTTGGTGAAGGCGACGTGAAGGGCTTTTATGCGGCATTTTTGAAAAAAACCGAAGCCATTCTGGAACGGTTATATTACATCAAACAATCGATTGATTCCAAGACACTTCCCGTCATTTCCGATATCTGGAGATTGAACCAGATGTGTACGGAAACCCTGCTTTTCGGTCAAGATGCAGCAGAAATTTTTTATAGTGTCAGATGATCTGAATTTATAGAATGAATACCCGGTGACGGCATGCATACTTTCTTTTCGCATTTAAAGTTTGAATTTAAACATTTCTTAGGATCCAGAAACAAATATATCTTTATTCTCATACTGGGTTTGGCGTTGGCATTTGTCCAGTTAGGGGTTAACGATTATCAAAACTACCTCAAGCAAAAAAAGGTGTTTCAGGAATTTGAGCAATTCAAGGTATCCCAATTCTTCAACTACCGGTTGTACGCCACGTACGGTTCCCGAATGTTGTTTATGCCCGGTGCGTTTTCGGCACTCTTTATCAACAGCGCGGTTGTTCCTGAGATTACCGCTTACATCGATTCCGGAGAGCGATTAAATATCTTTAACCCGTTGATCGGAAAGAACATATTCGGGGTCAAGAAATTCGGGTTTACGGATTTCTCCGGCATCCTGTTGTTCTTCGGAAGCCTCCTGGCTCTCTTCTATGGATACGAGACCCTTTACCATAAAGAATATTTAAAAACGCTGGCCAGTATTTCCCGCCGGATCCCTCTTTATGCCTCTCTGTTGCTGTCCCGGGTTCTCCTTATTCTTCTCATGTTGTTGCTCATCATCGCCAGTGCCTTTTTGCTAATGCTGGTGAACGGTTTGGGCGTTTCCCTCGGCTCTGGAATCTTGAATTTTACCCTCTCCATTTTTTTAGTCATTGTCTTTTTCTTTATAATTGGCGTTGCCGTTGGAACCGCCCCGTCCCGGGTGGTTGGTATTCCCATTCTCCTGAGTTCATGGTTTTTATTTTTATTCATTCTTCCTGCGGCCATCGATAGTTATATCGAAAATAAGTCCACGATCATCAAGCCGCTGTTCAAACTGGAAATGGAAAAATTGAGAATCGTATTGAATTTCGAAAAAGAGGCCTTATCCAAAAAAATGACCTTCAAATTCGGAGATAAACCCAAAGAAGCTCAAAAGGAATTGATGTTAAGTTACTGGAGCAACGAATTTCAAAAACTTCACTCTCTGGAAAAAGACATGTCCGTCCAGATGAGAGAAAATTTATCGTATTACCAATGGATATCGATTTTTTTCCCCACCACCAATTATATTTCCGCTGTGAAGGAAATCAGCAGCCGCGGGTATGAAAACCTTCTCGACTTTTACGATTACGCCCAACTGCAAAAGACCCGGTTTGTTAGAAGCTATATCGATAAGGTCTTTTTTAATAATTTCCAAAAAATCGAACCTTTTTTTAAATACGATGATAACATCTATTATGCCAGAAGCCGGGTTCCGGGTCCTTTTCTGCCGGGGATATTGACCTCGCTGGCTTATATCGTTGCCTTGACCGGAATCACCTACATCCGATACAAAAAGATTCTTTTTCATGTTCCTGTGGCTGGGGGGAACCATCGGCCCCATCCGGATTTGAAAATTTCCCGGGGACAATACCGCATTTTCAGCATTGAAAGCAGCGTGTTTTTAAATCAATTGTATAATCTTTTATCCGAGCAAAGCGATATTGACGACTTTCAGCGAAGAAAAAGAAAAAAAAGTCAGGGATCCAATATAAAGATCTATATCGATGGGAACGATATGTCTGAAGAGAAAAGCAATACCTCCTTCCTTTACCTGTGCAGCCCGCAGCAGATTCCCGGCAATATGCGCGCCGTTGATTTCTTCCATTTTATCATTGATCTGACCCGGTATCCGGATGAGAAAGCCCGCCTGATTTACGATCGGCTCAATCTCAATAACCTGAAAAAGAAAAAAATTGCTCAATTGGAAAAACAAGAAAAAGCCGAACTCCTATTAACGCTGACCCAGCTCCACGATGCCGACATTTACTTGCTCTATGATATCGCTCGCGGCATGACCCGGATCTTCACCGTTCAATTCAAAGATCGCATGCAGGAATTATCGGAAACCGGAAAACTCGTTCTGTATTTAACCACGGACACCATTATTTCCGAAAAAATCTTCGAAGACAATACCGGATTTATCGAAAGCACCTCAAACTGGATTGGGATGGTCGAAAGTGTTCGATATTAAATTGAAATTCAAATGGAACGTTTTACATGGATCATGGCACCCAGGACAAGAATAAATACCTGGAAGAATTCGGCAAACGATTAAAGGAAATCCGGCAGCAATTGAAGTTGCTCCAAAAGGATTTTGCCGCCAGCCTTGACGTGTCCGGTAGTTTCCTATCCGAAATCGAGAAAGGAAAAGCCAACCCCGGCTTCGACGTATTAAGAAAAATCTATCTCCTTTACCATGTCAACTTGCATTTCCTGCTCAATGGCCAGGGAGATCCCTTTATTCAACAAGCGGAACCGGCGTCCCCGGATCTCCCGCTCACGGGTCAGGAAAAAGAAAAATTTGAAGAACTGATGTATTACGTCAAAAACGCACCGGTTGTCCGATATGCCGTGTATGAGTTCTTTTCGCATTACCTTTATAAAAACAAAGGAATGATTGAAGAAGATATGGGAAAGCACAGGCATTATGTTGAAGAAAAAAAACAGGACTAACCGGATTCCCTCCAATATTTCCAAATCCCCTTCCTTCTCTGAGTTACTAAATTTCTTGGATTGAAATAGTAAGAAAATCAATAAAATATTCACCCCAACTTTCCTGAAAAGAAAAAACATTTGAATTATTCATTTTTCTATTGACTTGCTGACAGCATTTTTATATAATGAGTATATGAAAAAATTTGAATATTTTCAAATGATCATGCTGATGAAAAGTGGAAAGCATGGTCGACACTATATTTGGAACAAAAAAAAATTTTGTAAAAATATATAGGATAATAAAAATGGATGAGAGGGAAGCAATTTCATTAGTATCGTCGTTGGCTAATTCCAAGTATTATTTCTTGGAATGGGCGTTGATCATTGGTGAGGAAAATCGCTACCGTTTGGTGGTTGTGAAATCAAAAAAATTGGTAGTCGATGAGTTTTACAGTACCTTACGCGGGGCAAAAATCGCGTTTTCAAAGATATTTCATCACCGGTTGTCCGGGTATTCCGCCATTCGGCATAAGCCGGCATGGAGTTTTTTCTATAAACCGGACTCCCAGTGGTTTAAAGGGGTATTGGACAACCCTTACAAACCGATTATAAAAATAAGAAAGGAAAGACGGAAAAAAGTAGACATTCACTCCTGAAAGATTACCGACAGGATTTGGCAATTTGCATGTTATCTCTCACGGACCTTCGTCGTGAGACGTTGGTCATTGAGAGAAGGTGAGGCGTGTGTGTTTACGCTTAATGTCTTGTTTTTTTAGAGGATGGTTGGAAAGGGCCTGGGGAAGATTAAGGTAGACATTTCTTTTTTTTCTTCTTGTCTTCTTTTTCTTCTTTGTCTTTTTTGTCAGGCATAAGATTATTTTGGGAAGAGAATGATAAAAATGATTCTCTTAACTTGACTTTATAATTTTATTTTTATATTCTTTAAATTTACAGCAATTTGCAATAAAGTAGGCCCATGGAAACCAGGGACTATAAAGCCATAATTTATGTATGATGATGATATAAAAATAAAATTAACTGTCTGGCGCATGGTGGGGTTGATCGTCATCTTATCCCATTTTGTTTATTCCCAGAGTTTTCTGGCCCAAAATTATACCACCTCCAATGGGCGTCGCACTCTCGCTATTAATGATGTCACGCAGGATTGCCAGGGGACCATGTGGTTTGCTTCCGCCAGAGGGGTTTCCTCATACGATGGGAGCACATGGTCCTATTACTCAAGACTGGAAGGATTGCCGGATTCCGAGTATGCGTTTGTATTATCGGATAAACAAAACAATATATGGGCGTTGTCTCGAAACCTCCACAACGGTATTTTTCGTTTCAATGGCATTCGATGGATCGAGATAAGGGGGCCGGGAAACATTCTCACGAATCAGACTATCCCGGTCACGTGTGCGGGTATCATCGACAACGGAGCCGATATTCGAATCGGTATCGGGACAGCCGGCAACGGGTTTTATCTCTATGATTATAAAAAGAACCTGTGGATCCATTCCCTTCATCGATCCGAACCGCCCGGGACTCATGTATATGCGATGGATGTTTTAAAGGAAACGTTTTTGGTATCTTCGATAAACGGGTTATTTCAATTGGATCCTTTCAAACCGGACCATTGGGCGGCTCATCCGATTGCCATTCCCTCTTTTCCCATCCGTTCCATTGCCGTTGAGAAGAGTGGGAATCAGTTTCGGGACGAGGACCGGGTATGGTTAACCGGCGACACCTGGGTCGGATATTATTTCCCTCGAAACCAGCATTCATTCTGCTGCATCCGCAATGGGAGCTTTCCGGGAGTGACATTCGGTGTGTTTTCGTCGATAGTAACGGTTCCGGACCGTTTCGGCGGTCTTTGGGTCGGGTGCAGGAAGGCGTTATTCCATATCGATGCCAAAGGGAATATTCGGAATTACGGCACGCGGCACTCGTTTGTAACGGACGGTGTCCTCGGGCTCTTTAACGACAGGGAATCCAACTTGTGGATTGCGAATTCCCGGGGGGTAACCAAAGTCGCCTCGTTTCGATTCGAGAATTACAGTAAGGTAAACGGCCTTTTGGACGACGATGTTTCCGCGATTTGTGAATTGAGTAATGGGACAATGGTATTTGGGCACAGCCTCGGTTTTTCGTTTCTATCACCTGCGGATGGCGATATCCACACATTAAAAATCTCCTCGCCGGATACCGGTAACCCATCGCATATTCGAATTGCGGATATATGCAGCGACCGACAGGATAATATATGGGCTCTTGTAAAGGATATCGGAATTATTCGGATGACGCCCGCCATGGAAATAAAATGGTATAAGGGTTTTATTCCTGCCGGAACCGAGAGTTTCGATTCTTCAATCCTCGTTGATGGTCAAGGCCAAATCTGGGCAAGCGCTCGAGACCTCCTCTTTAAATACGACCGCGCGGCAGACCGGTTTGTCGCTTTTAAAACCGAAACGAAAATTCCCGGGACGATCCGTCGGATTTTTTTCGATAAACGAAAAGAAAATACCGGGAGCCTTTGCATTGTCTCCAGCAATGGGGGAGGATACCGATTGGAGGGGCGGCGCGTGACCCCGATTTACTTCTCCGATCCGTATGACGCGCATTCGGTAAATGCGATGTTCCGGGATAAAGAAGGGAACCTACTTATCGGTTCCAATGAAGGGTTATTTGTGTGTCGGGATGAAAAATTAATGAAATTTCAGTTGGGCCAGCCTGAAATCGACGTCCCCGTGTATTTTATTACCGGAGATCCGGCGGGCAATACGTGGATCGGGACGAATAACGGGGTTTTTCGCTGGAGTGGAACGGCTATTCGTGCGTATGCGAGGCCGGATGGTTTGGCCGGAAATGAGACTCATCCGGGATCCGGATTTGTCGACCGCAAGGGGAGGGTATGGATTGGAACCAACATGGGGGTTTCATGTTACAATCGAGACCGGGATATCGTGTCCGGAGCTTCGCCGTTGCTCAAATTGCTTTATCTCGATGCATCAGGCACTCGGTATTCCCTTGATCCAGGTCGGGAGATTCATTTGAAATCCTCACAAAATGATCTCACCTTTCATTTTCGGCCCGTCTCCTTCGTGGATGAGAATGCCATCAAGTACAATCTGAGACTGGAGGGATTTGAGGCGCACTGGACAACGGAGTACCATTCCGATAAGCATCAAATTCGGTATCCCAATCTCCCATCCGGTAAGTACCGTTTCCGGGTTCAGGCCGTCAACAGTCTGGGAAATCCCAGTGCGGTTGTCTCATCCGGATCGATCGTCATCGAAGAACCGTTTGCCTATTCGTCCTGGTTTTATTTCTTTCTTTTTTTGATCCCAATTTTATTTCTGATCGTCATCCTTAATCTTTATTCCAAAAAGAGTTATGTTGCCAAATTGGAGAAGCAATACCATCGGCGCACGCAGGAGATGGAGGCTTCGGAAAAGGAATTGAGATACATCTTTAATATGGCCCATGATGCCATCATCATTTTTGAATCCGAGGATGAAACCGTTCTTGACGTGAATCAGCGGGCATGTAATATTTATGGGTTTAGTCGGCCGGAATTTATCGGCATGTCGCTGGATACCATTTCCAAAGATGTGGGCAAAACAAAGTTGATGGTGAACGAAACCGTCAAACGGGGCGATTATGTTAATTTTGAAACCGTCCACTATCGGAAGAACGGAACGGAAATGATCCTGGAAGTGAATGCGTCGACGATTGTTTTCAGGGGAAAGCGTGCGATTCTCAGTATCAACCGGGATATTACCCAACGAAAGAAAGCCGAGCAGCATATTAAAAAGTCATTGGAAGAAAAGGAGATTCTGTTAAAGGAGATTCATCACCGGGTGAAGAATAATTTGCAGATCATTCTCAGTTTATTGGATTTGCAGGCCGATAAATTGGAAAATCCGGAGGTTATCCAGGTTTTTCAGGACAGTAAAAACCGGATTCGATCGATGGCACTGGTACACGAGAACCTCTACCAATCCGGTGATCTCGCCCATATCGATTCCTATGAGTACATTCAGAGTGTCCTGGATTATTTTTTGGCCACGTATGGAAATTTAGGGGACCGCATTTCCTACAAATTCAAAATCGACAGTTTTCTATTGAATATGGATATCGCGATACCGGTCGGTTTAATATTGACCGAGCTTCTTTCCAATGCCTTTAAACACGCTTTTATCCACAATAAGAAGGGGCGATTGTCGGTTTCCTTTCGGCTGGAACAGGACGAAAAATTGGTTCTTTGCGTTCAGGATAACGGCGTCGGACTTCCGGACGAAAAATCTCTTCAGGAAAAGAAGTCATTGGGGTTGCAATTGGTGACCCTATTAACCCGGCAGGTCGGAGGTACCTTTGAGGTCATTCGGCGTGGGGGAACGACATTCAATGTCATCCTACCCTATTCCAACACCTTGGGCGCCGGTAAACAAGCATCGGCGTCGGAAGAAAATGGTCAATCACAGGAGTAAGTAAAAGATGAAAAATGAGAACAAAAAAGTCAAAATTTTAATTGTGGAAGATGAACTAATTGTTGCAAAAAATATTGAAAGTCAATTACAACGACTGGGGTATGAGGTCCCGGGGTCTGCCAGTTCCGGTCTTGAAGCGATTGCGTTGGCCGAGCGCTACCGGCCGAAGCTGATATTGATGGATATTAAATTATCCGGAGAAATGGATGGGATTACGGCTGCGGATATCATCCGCCGGCGGTTCCGTATTCCGGTGGTGTATTTGACCGCTTATGCCGACCATGAAACCCTGCAGCGCGCGAAGAGCACCGAGCCCTTCGGTTATATTCTCAAGCCGTTTGAACTTCGAAATTTACATAGCACGATTGAAATCGCCTTATATAAAAATCAATTGGAGAATCAACTGGTTCAAAGCGAGCTGCGGTTTCGGACATTGGCCGAATCCAGCCCTGTGGGGATTTTTCAATCGGATGAAAATGGGGATTGTGTCTATGTTAATAAAAGTTGGTGTGAAATGGCGGGAATATCACCGGCCCAGGCCATGGGTAGGGGATGGATGGCCGCCCTACACCCGGATGATCGGGAAGCCATTGCCGCGCAGTGGTATGGCAAAATCCAATCCGGGGAGGTCTTTGAACTGGAGTACCGCTTTCAAACGCCCACCGGTAACATCACGTGGGTTTTTGGTCGCGCGGTTGCCTTAAAAATCGACCCGGAATTGAAAAATGGGTACATTGGTTCCTTTACGGATATTACCGTTCGGAAAAAGCTGGAAGAAGAACTTCTGGTCGGTCGTAAGCTCGAGTCCATCGGCATCTTGGCCGGAGGAATTGCCCATGATTTTAACAACCTGCTTTCGGTAATCATGGGGACCATTTCCCTGATGAAGGAAGATTCGGCCATTACCAAAGAGCAGTATCGGATGCTGGTCAATATGGAGAAGTCATCCGTTCAGGCTTCCGAGTTGGCGCAGAAATTAATTACGTTTTCCAAAGGAGGATGGCTGAACCGAAAGAAAATGGGAATTCCTGCCCTGATCGACGAATTGGTTCTGGAGCAGTTCACCCAGACTCGGTCGTTGTTCCGGGTGGATTTTCCTTCGGACCTTTCGGCGATCGATGGCGACTGGGTGCAGCTCAAACAAGTCTTTTCAAATTTGCTCCTCAATGCCGTGGAAGCCGGTTCGGACAGGGAGAATGAAATCTTTATTTCCGGCCGAAATATCGGGGTAACGCCGGAAGAGATGAAGGCCATTACCAAACCGGGGGCATATGTGAAGATTACGGTTCGGGATACGGGAGAAGGCATATCCAGAGAAAATCTGGAAAAAATATTCGATCCTTATTTTTCAACGAAGGAAAAGGGGTGCAAAAAAGGGATGGGGTTGGGAATGTCGATTTGCTACTCCATTATCCAAAAACACGGGGGATTCATTGAGGTCCGATCCGAAGTTTGCTGCGGAACGACCGTGGATGTTTACCTTCCGGCCTATTCCGACGAGGCGATACCTCTTAATGAAGCGAGTAAAAAAACGCCCGAAGCACCGGTCCAGTCCCGGGTACTGATCATGGACGATGAGCCGGTCGTACTCGATGTGACCTGCAAGATGGTTCAACGACTGGGATTTGTCGCGGAACGGTTTAGCGAGGGAGGAAAGGCGGTAGAGGCGTATAAAAAAGGACTGGAGGAAAAGCAGCCGTTTGACGTCGTTTTGCTGGATCTCATCAACAAAATGGGAATGGGCGGCAACGAAGCGTTGCAGCAAATCCTGGAAATAAACCCTGCGGTTAAAGCCATTGCCCTGAGCGGTTATGCGGATACCGGCGAAATCGAACGTCTGAAATCCTGTGGCTTTTGCGAGGTGTTGGTTAAACCTTACAAATTAAGCGATTTGAAAGAAATCCTGGATCGATTTTGTCTGAAACGCGCTTGACGGGATTGTTGATTTTTAAATTTTAATGATTTTTATGAACGAATTTTATTCTTATTATTAAAAATAGTCCAACGTTTCATCGTTGTTTTCGTTGCTTTCGTTGGTTTCATCGCAAAATAAATTGAAATGCCAGGCGGATTTGTGTATAATAGAGTATTAACAATGAGGTATGAATGAAGACGGATTCAAAGATTTATATCGCAGGATATAAAGGATTGGTAGGGGCAGCTATCAAACGAAAGCTGGAAGAAAAAGGATACAAAAATTTAATTTTCACGGACCGCGACGAGTTCGATTTACAAAATCAGGGACAGGTGGACGCGTTCTTTAAACAAGAACAACCGGAATATGTTTTCCTTGCGGCAGCGAAAGTGGGCGGCATATGGGCCAATAAAACCTACCCCGCCGAATTTATTTACAGTAACCTGTCCATTGAAGTCAATATCATTCATTCCGCTTACCAATGCGGCGTAAAGAAGCTTCTGTTTCTGGGAAGTTCGTGTATCTATCCGAAGTTAGCCCCTCAACCCATGAAAGAAGACTATCTCCTTTCCTCCCCTCTGGAACCGACCAACGAAGCTTATGCCATTGCCAAAATTGCCGGTTTGAAGATGTGTCGCTATTACAACGAGCAATACGGCACCAATTTCATCTCGGTCATGCCCACCAACCTTTACGGCCCCAACGACAATTACGACCTCCAAACCTCTCATGTCTTACCCGCATTGATTCGAAAATTTCATGAAGCCAAAACGGAAACCAAACCGTTCGTCGACCTCTGGGGGACAGGGGCTCCCCGGCGAGAATTTTTGTACGTGGACGATTTGGCGGATGCGGTTCTTTTCCTCATGGAACAGTACGATTATCAGCATATCGGTGAAATCATCAATATCGGAACCGGAACCGATGTGACCATCAAAGAATTGGCCGAAACCATTAAAACCATCGTCGGGTATGATGGGGAATTGAATTGGGATACCTCCAAACCCGACGGCACCCCCCAAAAACTCCTGGATGTCTCCCGACTCCGGGCGCTCGGATGGAAACCCCGCTACACCTTAAACGAAGGAATTGTCAGAACATATGAATCATTTTTAGAAGAGAAAAAGAAAGGGAACAGCCGAATCTTAAGTTAATTTCTATCAATCGCGACGCAAACACAGTTGACAAAAGTTGCTATATATTATATTATATTTTTCTATCATGAAAGTATACGTTGCTGAAGAAGCAGGATTTTGTTTTGGAGTAAAAAGAGCTTTGGAAATCATCGAACAGTTGCATGAACAAGGACATCACGTTTATACATATGGTCAGCTTATTCATAACCGTACTGTTCTGGATGATCTCGAATCCAAGGGGATTTATGCTATCGATTCGCCGGATCAACTAAATCCGAAACAAACCCTGGTTATCCGTACTCATGGTATATCTCGAGAGATTGAAACCGATCTAAAAACCCAAAACATTGCGTATGTTGACGCAACCTGCCCATTGGTCAAACGACTCCAAAACGTTATTCGGAAACTAGCGGCTGTCGATCAGCGGATTGTCCTTGTCGGGGATAAGCAGCACCCCGAAATTATCGCAGCGGTGAGTTATGCCGGTCAATCTCAACCCAATACGGTCATCCTCGGATCCGAAGCCGAAGCGTTGGCGCTGGAACCTTCCGAACGGATGGCTGTCACCGCCCAGACGACCCTGGATTCCGAATTCTTTGATCGGATCGTATCGATTCTAAAAACCAAAACAAAAGACCTTCATGTATACAATACTATTTGCAAGGCCACGCGAGATCGTCAGGACGCCATCCGAAAACTGGCCCCGACCGTGGATGTGGTCCTGATCGTGGGAGGAAAGAATTCCTCCAATACCGCGAAACTCTACAAAATCGCTTCGGCGCAAAACCGCCATACCTTTCATATCGAATCGAGCCGAGAACTTGAAGATCCTGATTTTGCCCGGCGATTCCAACGGTTTCTCTCGGTGGGGATTACCGCGGGCGCGTCCACCCCCCCCGATGAAATCGAAAAAATAAAAAAATATTTTAATAAGCTTAATATAGAAAAGGAGATGAACCATGGATGAACCAAAAGAAATTCAAACGCCGACCAGTGAAAATCCTGCACCTGGAGAAAGCAAAGATGAATTTACCGAAATGATGAAAGATTATGACTTAAAATCAGCCAGCTCTTTCAGTCGAATTACGGGAAAAATCATTGATATTATCGATAATCGCGTTATCGTGGATATCGGCCAGAAAACGGAAGGAATACTGAACAAAGAAGAAATCACAGACTGGAATGGCTCTTTAAAGAATAAGGTGGGAGACTTTATTACCGTGGTTTGTAAAAACGTAAATACCAAAGAAGGGTATATTACAGTTACAAAGAAACAAGTAGACCGAGAAGAAGGCTGGCAGAAAGTCAAGCGCGCCTTCGAGAAAAAACAGCCCGTTAAAGGGAGAATTGTTGAAGTCGTTGAAGACAACAAAGGTTTCAAAGTCGACATGGGGGTGGATATGTTTCTGCCGATGAGCCAGGCAGACATTAAAAAAATAAAAACGCCGAAAGGTATGTTGGGAAGAGAATACGAATTTCGAATCACCCGACTCAACGCCAAAGAGAAAAACGGAGTGGTTTCCCGCCGGGTCCTCCTGGAAGAAGAGAAAGAAACAAAGATCAAAGGATTATTTGATTCGTTGAAAGTCGGAGACGTGGTGAAGGGTAAAATTACCTCGCTGACCGATTACGGCGCGTTCATCGATATCGGTGGCATGGACGGACTGATTCATAAAGACAATATCTCGTATGCCCGTGTCAATCATCCGAAAGAAAAATTGCGAAAAGGCGACGAAGTGGAAGCCGTTATCCTGGAAATGGATCCCGCCAGCAGCCGCATTGCCCTGGGCATGAAACAACGCTACCAGGATCCCTGGATCGATATCGAAAAACGATACCCCGTCGGGAAAAAACTCATTGCCAAAGTCACCAAGATCGTCTCCTTTGGCGCTTTTATCGAATTGGAAGAAGGCGTCGAAGGCCTCCTGCATGTCTCCGATCTCACCTGGGAAGGAAACACCAATTCCGTCGAAGAATTTGTGGCTGTCGGCGAACGCCTCTGGGTTCAGGTCATCGAATTAAACCCCGAAGAGAAAAAGATCAAACTCGGCCTGAAACAATTGGAAATGAGACCCGAAGAAAAGTACATCCAGAACCATCACGAAGGCGATGTGGTCACCGGTATCGTCAAAAAAATATTGAAATCCAGAGTCTTTATCGAACTGGAGAAGGGTGTGGAAGGCGTGGTTAAAATTTCCGATATTACCTATTTCCGCATCGATACCCCGGGTGAATATTTAAAAGAAAAACAGACCGTTAATGCGGTTATCCTGAGCGAGAATCTCGACTCCAATTACAAAGTCAAACTGGGACTTAAGCAGATATCCGATCCGGAATGGCGCCAATTCATCGAAGAAAACAGACCCGGCACGATTATCCCGGTGAAAATTAAAAAGATCACCGAAAAGGGAATGAGTGTTGAAATCAACAAGGATATCGAAGGATTTATTCGTCCCAATGAGATCGATGAAAAGAAAACCGATCTGGACGAAGTGAACAATCTCTATCAGCCCGGACAAATCGTTGAGGCTGCCCTGATGAATTCCGATTTCGAGAAAAAACGCATCTATCTGAGCATCCGTTCCATGAAGCGAAAGAAAGAACGGGAAGAAATCGATAAGTACGCCAAATCCACATCGGAATCGGTCACCACAATCGGCGATTTATTCGAAAGCGCGATCGATAAGAAAAGGAGATGACGTTTCTGTCGGCTCCCTGGAGATGGGACTTTATTTCCAGGTTAATCAAAAAAGACGGTTGCGTGTTTTGCGACGCATTAACCTTACCGGAAAAAGAGTCCCTTATCTGCCATCGAGGAAACGATTACTTTGTTATCTTAAATAAATATCCGTATAACACGGCTCATTTGATGATTGTTCCCTATGAACACGTGGACGCTCCCGAAAAGATTTCACCGCAAAAAACCGTTGAAATGTGGGAGTTGATGAACCGAAGCATGGCCATTATCAAAGAGAAGTTCAATCCCCAGGGATTTAACCTCGGCATGAATATCGGTAAAGTGGCAGGGGCTGGGGTGAAAGACCATGTTCATCTCCATATCGTTCCCCGATGGGACGGCGACTCCAATTTTATGCCGATCATCGGGGACACCCGCGTTCTTTCCTACAGCCTCACCGCCATCTTTGATATCCTTTCCCATGCGTTCAAGGACCATCAAGCCGCTGTTTCAAAACCATAAATACTAATTATTGTTGTACTTTATTATTATTATAGGACTATAACCATGAGCATAACCAGAACATCCTCTTCATCCTCTTCATCATCTTCACTTAAACGGACCGTGTACTGTGGGGAAATCAATGAACAGTATCTGGACCGAACGGTCACGGTTTACGGGTGGGTCAATAAAAAACGGGAACTCGGCGGCCTCACATTCATCGACCTCAGAGACCGGGAAGGCCTCCTTCAGGTGGTGGTCAACGAACACTTCAACGATCCGAAGTTAATCAAGAAAATCGGAAGCGAATATGTATTGGCCGTTACCGGGAAAGTAATTTTACGTTCCAATCCCAATCCCGAGATGTTTACCGGGAAAATCGAATTGGCCGCCGAATCGATTGAAATCCTGTCGGTTTCTGACGTTCCGCCGCTGTATCCCGAATACAACCGCAATGTCTCGGAAGAACTGCGCTTCAAATACCGGTACCTGGATTTACGCAATTCCCGGATGCAGGAAAACTTTAAAATTCGCAGCCAGGCCGCGCTAAAAACCCGAAATTATTTGGCAAGCCATGGATTTCTGGAAATCGAAACCCCCGTTCTCTCCAAAGCCACACCCGAAGGCGCACGGGATTACCTCGTGCCTTCCCGCGTGTATAAAGGCAAGATGTTTGCGCTTCCCCAATCGCCCCAATTGTTTAAACAATTGCTTATGGTTTCCGGCTTCGAACGGTATTTTCAACTCGCCCGCTGCTTCCGGGACGAAGACCTCCGCGCCGACCGACAGCCCGAATTTACCCAGATCGATATCGAAATGAGCTTTGCCGAACCCGAGGAACTCTTTGACATCACCGAAGGTCTCATCCGGGAAATCTTTTCCCTGACCGGGAACGACATTCGGCCCGGCTTTCGGATCATGCCCTACAGCGAAGCCATGGCGGATTACGGATCGGATAAACCCGATTTGCGGATCCCGTTTAAAATAAAAGACTTTACCGAAAGCGTCCGCCTGTTTAATTCCAATATTCTCAACGGCATTATCGAAAATAACGGCCGGATCAAAGGACTCGTGCTCCCCAATTCGGCGCAGTATTCCCGAAGCCTCCTGGATGAGATCAATGCTTACGTGAAAGAAATCGGCGGTAAAGGCGCGATATGGATCAAAAACACCGACGCGGGTTTCAAATCCTCGCTCAAAATCGCACCCGCGGATATCGAAGCCTTTTATCAGTCCAATGGCATCGACGCCGGAGAGATCGTCTTTTTGCTCGGCGATACGCCGGATCGCGTCGCTTTTGCTGCCGGAAAATTAAGGGAACGACTCGGCGCCCCGTTGATCGATAAAGAAAAATTGGAATTTCTCTGGGTCGTGGATTTCCCGCTCTTCTTCTACAATGAAGAAGAGAAACGCCTGGACTCCAACCACCATCCGTTTACGTCCCCCCGATTGGACCAGTTGGATCAATTGGATACAGACCCGGTCTCCATGACCTCGATCGCGTACGATCTGGTTTTGAATGGGATCGAAATCGGCGGCGGCAGTCGCCGAATCAACGACATGCAGCTCCAGGAAAAGATCTTCCGCCTGTTAAACCTGACCCCCGAAGAAACCGAAGAAAAATTCGGGTTCTTCCTCAATGCCTTAAAATACGGCGCGCCGCCCCATATGGGCATTGCCCTGGGCCTGGACCGAATCATCATGCTCCTGACCGGATGCGAATCGATCCGCGAGATCATCGCCTTTCCCAAAACCACATCCTCGTTGTGTTTATTAACAGGCTCTCCTTCCGAAGTCTCCGACCGCTCGCTGGATGAGTTGGGTATTCAAATTAAATCAAAATAAACAAATACAAAGAATTTTTAGGAGTTAACATGAGCGATACTCTCAGTACGCAAAAAGAAAAATTTCCGCGCGTTTTTTGGACGGCTAACATTACCGAATTATTTGAGCGGGGTGCATACTATGCCATGGCCAGTTTCATGGTTATTTACCTCGGTCAGTTGGGGTTGGGAAGTTATTGGCCCAGCACGTTGAACGGCACCGTCCTTTGGACCCTGGTTTATTTTCTCCCGATTTTGTCCGGAACAATTGCCGATCATGTCGGATTTAAACGCTCACTTCTGGTGGCGTTTGTGCTTCTTGCCATCGGTTATTTACTCATGGGCTATCCGGTCTGGTTCGGGGGGCATACCTTAAATCCGACGGTTGGAAACGAAGTCACTGCGGGCATGGATATCATTCTCCCGATCATTGTCGCCATTCTTCTGATCGGAATGGGCGGCTCGGTGATCAAACCCTGTATCTCCGGAACGGTTAAAAAAACAGCGGGTATGCGCGCAACCCTCGGCTTTGCCGTTTTTTATATGGTCATCAACATCGGTTCCCTGGTCGGACGCAGCATCAGTTATATTGTGCGTAAACAATTCGACCTCAGTTTTATCTTTGCTGTCTCGGTGTGTTGCTCGGTGGTCGCCTTCTTTGTGGTCCTCTTCTTCTACAAAGATCCTGAAAAAGACCCCGGCTATGAAAAAGCACCGGTTGAAAAGAAACAACAGAAATCCATCGGGCAAATCCTGGCCGATATGTTCCGCGTACTGGGTAACCTCCGTTTTGCTCTGTTTCTCCTGGTCATGAGCGGCTTTTGGTTCATCTATTCCCAGGTATACAATGTCATTCCGCTGTATTTGAAGAAAGTCGTTGAAACCAACCCGGCCGTTGATATCATCACCATGGCCAATCCTTTTGTCATCGTCTTCTTCCAGTTACTGGTGACAAAGCTGTTCGGCAGGCTAAAGCCCATCAGCTCGATCATGATCGGAGGCATCATTATCAGCCTTTCCATGATTATTAATATCGCCCCGATTCTCCTTTTAGGCGGCATTCGCCACGATACGTTTATCAAGTTACTTCCCATGGGCTCCTTATTTGCGGTATTCACGGTGGCCCTGATCGCCTTTGGCGAACTCTTTGCCGCCGCCCGCCAGTTCGAATATATCGGTGCCCTGGCCCCCAAAGGAAAGGAAGGCTTGTTTCTGGGGTACGCCAATCTGCCCATGGCCATCGGTTCCTTTTTCGGCGGTTTCGGCGGCGCATACATCTTCAACGGGATTATGTGCAAAAATGCGGTGAAACTGGAAAGCGGCCTGCTCGAACTCGATCCGACCTGGAATGCCCTGGGCTGGGTCATCCTCATGAGCATTGGCCTGATATCCGCGTTCTTCATGTTTCTCTATAACCGCTGGCTCCAAAAGAATCCGATGTAAAAGGATGTAAAAGATTTCCACCTTTTTATAAAAAGGTGGAGCCAAAAATTTTTTGTTTTGAGGTAACGGATGACGATTGAGGATCCAATAGATAGAGACGTTAAGATTCGGCGGTTTACGATGGATGATTATGACGCCGTGATCGAACTATGGCTCATGTGTGGGTTACCGGCCAAACCCATGGGCCGGGATTCGAAAGAGCGGATCGAAGCCGAACTCAATAAAAAGATTGCCCATTTTCTGATTGCCGAGTTAAATGAACGCATCATCGGTACGGTTCTTGCCACGCACGACGGACGGAAAGGTTGGATCAACCGTTTATCGGTTCATCCCGAGTACCAACGCCAGGGCCTGGCGCATCGCTTACTCAACGAAGCGGAAACCATCCTCCATCACCTCGGCATCGAGATTATCGCCTGCCTCATCGAAAACGATAACCCCAATTCCATGAATTTCTTTCAGAAATTTGGATATATCAAACATAACGATATCACCTATTTTAGTAAGCGGAAAAACCCTGATACTTAAAAAATAAAAAATAAAAAGTTTTGGGAAGTCCGGGAACCCTTTTTCAAAAGGGTTCCTGGCCGCCGGAGGCATCTTTTAAAAATCCCTTCCGATATAATTTGTTTATCGCGTTATAAATACTTTTTTCCTCCCTTTCGGTGAGGGATACTTCTTTTTTCAATTTTTTCATGACCATTTGGAAGCTTTGCGTTCCATCCATCTGTTGAACAAACCATATCACCAAGGGAGAAACTTCGACCATGTGGTCGGATTCATGATCATAGATCAAAATATAACCGTTTTCTTTTTCTTCGTTTTCCGTAATTCCCGGTTGATTAACAAATGAACCGATCACGTGCTCTTTGCAGAGAACCAGTTGACATTCTTCGATATTTTTTTCAATCGGGGCATGTTTTTTTTCATAAATCTTTTCCAACGCCTCAATCCCCGAGTGGTCCAAAAAAATTAACGTATGAGCATCGATGGAGAGTCTTGCGAAAGGGTATTTTATATTCTGGTATAGAAAATCGCGTAATTCGCCTTTCATCTTTCGGGAATGCAACACTTCGGGCTCAAAGTGGTAGGTCACGGCTAAGGGGCCGGTCGAACGGTTAATATGAATATGATACTGTTCCGGATTCGATTCGATGGGAGACCCTTTAAATAATTCAAATGTTCCGAAAGAAAATGTGGCACCACCGTGCGCCTGCGATTGGATAAACCGTGATGTGAGGCCGGCCTCTTCTTCGGTTTCCCCGGGAAATCCAAAGAAGAATTGTAAATTAAACGCGATGCCGTTTTGCCTGCAATCGTTTAATACCCGTTCGATGGTGGAATGGCGAATGCCCTTGTTCATGATGGAACGCAGCCGCGGGGCATACGATTCAAGGCCAAAGATCAAATTCAAACACCCCGCGTCTCTCATCTCTTTCAGTAACTCGGAGGTTAAGGCGTCTTCGAAACGCGCTTCGCATTGCCACACGATGGTCGGACCTTCGGATTTTAATTTTTTTACCAGAGCTTTTAATGTCGAGGGAGAAACGCAATCATCGCAAAACGTGATATATTTGGAATGATGCCGCTCAACAGTTGTGATGATATCATTAGAGATTAAGTCAATATTTCGTTGCCTGTGTCTGCCCTTCTCCCGCATCGCACAGGAAACGGAACAAAAGGCACACTTCGACCAGTAACATCCCCGCGATGTATAAAGAAGAAACGTATTTTCCGGTGAAAGATAAAGGTCCAGCGGAAGCCCCGAATAATCCGGAGTGGGAAGCGCGTTAATGTCTTCGATTGTGACCGGATTTTTAACGATTTGATCCCACTCGAAATACACGATGTTCGGAACAACGGCCATGGGGATTTGATGCTCAATGGCTCTTAATAATCCAAGAAGGGCGCTTTCTCCTTCAAAGGGAATGAGATAATCGCAAAACTGAAAAATATCCGGGCAATTTTCGATGCCGTCATACCAAACACTGATGATGCTGCCCCCCAGGATAATGGGAACATGGGCAAGGTGGGTCTTGATCAGGGCGGCCAGGGTAATGGCCGGAAGGATTTGACTCTGATAGGTGATGGAAATCCCGATCGCACCGGGGTTATGCTGTTTGAGTTCCGGCACTGTATAATTAGAAAAAAATTCGCGGTAAGGGTTCATCGCCCATTCGCAGGCCCGGTACCGGAGTTCGTCCATCGTGGGATATAATTGCGTGTGGGAATTGGTAAACGATAACCGGTGGGGATACGAGGCGGCCGAAAGAATTTGTAGCCCTTCCTGAATGAACCGTTTACTGCGGCTCAATTTCTCAATATCATGAAACGATTCGGGCCTTTTTAATGATTCGACCGCCCCCTCAATCGCTGGAAGAACCACCGGTGCTTTCATCATGGCATTTATAATAAGGCCATACTCGATTCGTTCCCTCTCATCCAAAAAATTGAGGCTATCCAGTTCCTTCAGCCGCAGATTGATCCGATCCAAAACGCTTTCCAATGGTTCTCGTTTAAAATGAAAACGGCTAAATTCGATATTTACATCCATTTGCCGGACCTGATCGATTCCGTTTTGTTTTAAAAACGCCGTCAATACCGGTAGGGCCGAATAAGGTTGCGAGATATCTGCCAATGGCGGAAAAATTAATGAAAGGCGCATGTTAACACCCCATGAAGATGCAATTGTTTATAGAATTGGAGTGCCGTTTCCCTGTTGGGCTCACCGATGGCATCCAGGATATCGGCCAGGCAGTATGCCCCGGTACACGCCCGGATTAATCGTAACCCATTTTCGCCCACATCTTTTAACTTTTTCTCTTCCGGCTGGTAGAGATATCCCGTCGGGCTCCGGGGGATTGACGGGGTATTCGTGTCGGGGCGGTTCATTGGGGAACGTTCGGAAATCCGGTCCAGATTAAATGCGAATGTTTGGGTGACCCAACCGTCCCGCAATGCCGGGTAAAGGGATCGGGGATCGGAAAAATCCATGACCACGATGTCGTTGGGTTTATCGGTGTGCTTCTCCAGGGGTAAAAAGATCAAATGACTTCGGGAAAGCAAATAAACATCTAATAATGCATGGATTTTGGGCCTCTTTTTTATGGTATCCAGAAAATTTACGGCTTCATTGGCAGATAAACCATCTTTTACCGTATATTGGGTGTAAATTTTTAAGTCTTCATCCGGATAGGGGTGAATGGACGAAATCCCATATTTTTCCGGGGCATCGTATACCGGCGACCGTTTTTCTAAAATGAAATTGGTAAACGCCACCTGGTTGATACAATCAAAATGATCTTCGATAAATCGAACGGTTTTGCGGGCTTCGTCGATGGTTTCCGAAGGAAACCCGGCAAAAAACATAATAAACGTTCGGATGCCCGCCTTTTTACAGCCTGTTAAAATCTTCGACATTTCGTCGGGTGCAGTTCCTTTATTCATATGATCCAACAGCCGTTTGACCCCCGATTCCAGCCCGAAGATTAACATCCGGCATCCACCGGCGGAGAGTTCATGAAGGGTCGTATCATCCAATTCTTGCTCAAAACGGCTTTCCCCGAACCATCGAAAGGGGAGTTTTTCATCCGAAATCCGGCGTGCCAGCGCCTGCGAAATTGCGGGTGCGAGGCATTCATCGGTAAAATAAAAATCCACGGCATTCAATTTATCTGCCAGGGTTTTCATGTCTGCAATGATGGCTGCAATCGACCGTTGACGGAATTTTCGCCGGTAAAGATGCGCGTGGGAACAAAACGCGCATCGTCCCCAATAACACCCGCGCGAGGTCAGAAGGGGTAACACAAGACGCGGTGAAACATAATCGGTTAATGGAAGCCCATCGAAATCCGGGGCCGGGAGTTCCTCCGGATCCGGGATAATGGCCGGGGGCGTATAATGAACGGAATGACTGTTGACAGCCACCACCCCCGGCACCCCGGATAGCGCGTGATTGTTTTTGATGGCTTCAATCAGGGCCAACAAGGGGAATTCGCCCTCAAAAGGGATAATGGCATCCACCATGCGTTTGAACGCCAACAGCACGTCCCATTGTGTGTCGAAAAAGCACATTAACCCGCCCCCGATTACAATAACCCCTGGTTTGACGTGTTTTTTTATCAGGGCGGCCAGCGTGATTCCCGGGATCAATTGGCAGTAATAATTAATGGAAATCCCGATAATCTCGGCGTTAATTTTTCGGAGTGACGGCAGCAAGGATCGGTAAAACGGAATGAAGAAATTTTGTTTGATGTCGGATACGGCGGCCCGTACATCCGAGGACCGGGTAGGGGAGTAGGACAAGGTAAAATCGCGGATGTACCATCGCGCGGGGTAATGGGCCGCGGAAACCAGTTCCATTGCCCGTCCCAGGATGGAGGCCCATCGTGCGTAATCGGTCGGATGGGTGTAAACATCCGGATTTTTTAAACCGGATAACGCAAATTCCACATGATCGATCAGGTAGGGGGCTGCCAAAAGAGTTTCAGCCAGGAGACGGTATTCCTCCGCATCGTTGAGCGGGAGCGAATCCAACGTGTCGAGTTGCCGGAACCGCCGCTTCATCTTTTTGACACATTTGTTCAGGTTTTCTTTGGAGAGAAGCCAATAATACGAGAGGATATTGGCGTCCAGGAGTTCGACCTCTTCGCCTTTGTCGCGCAAAAAACCGGCCAAAGAGGCGACTCCCAGTGGGGGATGAGCCGGATCGGCGGCCGGAGGAAAGATTAACAGGGTTTTCATTCGCCCCCTGGAGATTCTTGCCCAAGCTTGCTAACCCGGTATAGGCAATAGGGATTATTATGAGGAGAGCCCGTGGCTCCGAAGGCGACGAATACGCATCCTCCCCGGCAAATTTCTCCGAATTCGCACCCCCGGCAAAAGCCATGAAGGTGCTCCGGTTCGAATCCCCTGGTATAGGAAAAATTTCCCGGTTTGGTCCATATTTCCCTCAGGGATTCGTGTCGGACATTTCCTTCGACAAAGCGATCCGATTGCAGCGACAGGCAGCCTTTGACGTTTCCATTGGACTCAATACCGATGTTCAAGCATCCGGCTGCACAGCCGCACCAGAAGTTCAGCCCTTGCCGGCCGGTTTTTGGCGCAGGATTTCTTCATGATGGGAAAAGTAACCGATGTTATCGCCCACACTGATGGTGATTCGGTTTCTTTTTTTGGCTTCCACCACAAAATCGGCGACAGCGGGTAATTCCTCGGGGGCGATCATGAGTTCCTTGTGGGCACTCATGCGTCCCAGAGGGGAACCCAGTTGAATGCGCCATACGTCGATTCCGGATGAAACAGCCAGGTCTTCCATGGCCGGAAGTTCCGGAAGGTTCATCCGGTTGGCGTGAGTGACCAGGTTGACGCGCATGTTCCTGCGTTTCAGATAGGGAATTGCCCGGATTACACGCCGGAACGAATCGTTATTCGCCCGGATGTAATTATGGGTGGTTTCCATTCCGTCGAAACTCAAGGCGGTCAGGTAAACCCCGGCCGCCTGGATTCGATCGGCCATCGGTTCATCGATCACGAAGCCGTTGGAAATCAACGCGACCCGTATCCCCAAACTAACGAGGTACCGGGCAATTTGGTCCCAATCGTCCCGCAGGAGGGCTTCACCTCCCGAAAGCGTTACTTCGTCGCATCCCAATTCATGAAGTTCCCGACAGACGCTGAGGGCTTCTTCCAGGTTTAGCTCATCCCCCCTGAACCAACCGTCGTTGACATTTGACGCGCAGTGCAGACACCTCATATTACATTTAAATGTCAATTCCCACACACAGTTTTTGGGCCTTAAACGAATACGGTCGATAATTTCTCTCATCTTTAAACCTCGGTACATCTAATCCGCAAATACGCCCCCTGTCTGGCGTCTTTGCGTCATTCCATCAACAACGGCTCCCTCTGTTTAAAATTTTTTTTCATGTCTCGCCATTACGCGACGCCCACTCCGCCGCTGCCACCGGTCCCATAGGCGATTTCATCGGACATCAGACGTTCCAACCGTTCCACAATTTGGGCATCTTTGACTTCCGCTCTAATCTTTTCGTTAATCAAAGCTTTTAAATCTTCGCACTTCCACACATTAATCTTCGTGGGTTTTCGACTTGGATTACTTTTTGTTCCTGCCATATTCTCCTCCGTTTTTATTTTTAACTTAAATTCTTACGGTTAGGTTATAATTGAAGCAAAAAAGAAAAACAAGAGATTGGGGTAAATATTTTAAATTTTTATTTGGTCATGATTTCCTTAACATATCGTTAACGATTTTTTGGGCCTCCGATTCGGGGGGAATGGGAACATGATGGGGAAATGCCACAGCAGCGCCTGTGAGGGTGGTGGGAAACGCCATGTGAAACCGAATGGAAGGATAACGTTGAACCAGGGATCGATGCCAGACATACATGGCGTTTTTGGCAATCGCGTAGGGGATGATCTTTTTATAAGGCTTCAATCGATCGGCGAATTCAAAACCGATATTCACCACTGAGAGTAAGGGGGCGTGACGAATCATAAACGCCGTGATTTCAAACGCCGTAATAAAATTATGGTGGTAATCAAACAAAAAATCCTCGGCGGTCAATTCCGGTAACTCTTTGGACGTCATCGGACCGTAGTTATTGATCAGGTATTCACACGATGTCAATTCATTTTGGTTTTGAGAGAGAAAATCACGGATCCCGTTTAAATCGGAGAAATCCGCATGAAGCCAGTGGAGGTGGCGATGGTGGAACGGCTGGTGCGTGTGGTATTGAGCCAGAACCTTCAAACCGGCATTCAAACATTCCGCGCAGAGCGCTTGTCCCAGGAGACCGGAGGCACCCGTGATCAACACCTGCGGCATCGGATCGCTAATCGATATCGGACGGTGGCGCTGCCTGAACCGTTTCGGTTTTGGGTGCTTTACCGAAGGTGATTTTAATTCCCGCGGATAAGGAGAAACCGTTCAATTTGAAAACCGCAGGCTGAGTGTTCCAGTTGGTCGTCGACAGGGCTTTCTCGCTAAACGTGGGCTCCTGAGTTTGTTTATGAATCGAATAATACAAGGTTCCGGTGTTGGTCGAGTTCGTTTTATCGTTTTCGGTAAAAATGTCGGCGCTGATGGAATCGAATTTGACGATTCGATATGCGGCTTCGACGGACAGGGCAAGAAAACGGGTTAGGTGAATATCGATGGTTGTTCCGGCGTGAAAACCCGGAGTATTTCGCCTGGCAGTGATTTGAGTATTGGCGAAAGTGAGCGAGGCATTCTCATAGGAATGGTGGACGGTTTCTTTAAAGGTACCTAAATAAACCCCTTCGCCCACGGTGATTGAGGCGGTTAACACCGATGTTCGGATCACGTTGTAATGAAATAACAGAAATATCGGAATCGCCGAAAACGTATAATCTCCCGTGAAACGATCCACCGCGAGCGACGGTAACAGGTTATGGACGTATTCCCGGTGGTAGGTTTTCTTTAAATACCCGGCGGAAATCCCCACGGAAAAATACTCGGTTTCAAAACCCAGCTCTCCGGTATACCCCAGAAAATTGGCGGGCTTTTTCCAGGAAGTCGTATCATTCGCGGATGAAGCCATGAGGCTTTGAAAATAAGCATCATCCTGAGTCATGAAGTTTCCAAAATCGCCGCCCTGAGCATTGGTTGCCATTCCACCGAATGAAATATACAACCGGGGTTTCCCGATTTCCGCATGCGTGAAGACTGCGGCGAGTGCGAAAAAGACGAAGACGAAAAGTAAGACTGTCTTTATGGAGAATGTTGATCTATTCATCACTGATTTTTAACCCGGATTTACCCGGCTGCGGGCATACGGCGTTTTTTAAAGAGTTCAAGCGTATTGACCATCAGCATGATCACGGTCATCAGGCCGATACCGCCCGGAACCGGGGTATAGAACGATGACTTTTTGAATGCGTCTCTGTGGATGTCGCCCGTGATACCGTACCCTTTCTTTTCGAATTTTTTGATTTGGTCCTCGGTGCAGTATTTCAGAACCTCATCTTTCTGGTACAGGTAGTTCATTCCCACGTCGATGAGTACCGCGTGGTCTTTCACCATTTCGGGGGTGACAGTCGCGGGTTTTCCAACCGCAGCGATCACGATATCCGCGGTTTTGACAATGGATGCGAGGTCTTTGGTTTTGGAGTGGCAAAGGGTAACGGTGGCATCCCGGTTGGTCATCATGGCAGCCATGGGTTTTCCCACGATAAAACTGCGTCCGATGATCACGGCGTGTTTTCCTGCCACCGGCACCTGGTAGTGGTCGAGGATTTTTAAAATCCCAAATGGGGTACATGGGAAAATATCCGTCCGGTTGAGGATGACCATGCCCTGGTTGATGGGGTGAAACCGGTCCACGTCTTTTTGGGGATCGAGTGTGTCCAGGATCGCCCACGTGTTGAATGCGTGAGGCAGCGGAAGTTGAACCAATACGGCGTCGATCGAATCATCGTTATTGAGCGATGCGATTTCGCCGGTAAGGGTTTCCGGGGATACGTGTTGATCCAGTCGGATCACTCGGGAGTTCAGACCCAGTTTGGTTGCCAGGCGGTCTTTACTTTTGACATAGGCCTGGGAAGCCGAGTTATCGCCGACGATGATCACCGCCAGCCCCGGGACTTTTCCGGTTTTCTCTTTAATCGAGAGGATTTCCTCTTGAATTTGCGTTTCAATGTGTTCCGATACCGCTTTGCCGTCCAATATATTCATAATTAATCTGCCAATGAATGCATGACCAGTCCGCTTTTTAATTTCGGTTCGAACCAGGTCGATTTCGGGGGCATGATGTTTCCCGAATCAGCCACGCTAAACAGTTGCTCGATGGTGGTTGGATAGAGGGAGAAAGCCACCTTGCATTCGCCGCTGTTGACGCGTTTTTCCAGTTCGTCTGTTCCGCGGATTCCGCCAACGAAATCGATGCGTTTGTCTTTTCGGGGGTCTTGAATACCCAGGATGGGATTGAGCAGGTTGCTCTGGAGAATCGACACATCCAGGGATTGAATGGGGTGGTTCTTATCGTAGCTGCCGTCTTTGGCCTTTAATAAGTACCATTTCCCATCGATGAACATGCAGAATTCCGAGGAGCGTTCCGGGGTTTTCAGGTTAGTTTCTTCGTAGTCGAATTTCTCGGCGACTCGGTGGAAGAATTCTGCCTTGCACATGTTGTTTAAGTCTTTGACCACGCGGTTATAGGGAAGGATCTTCATTTGGTTATGGGGGAAGATGACCGTGAGGAAGAAATTGTATTCTTCGTTACCCGTGTGGTTTTTGTTTTCGGCTTCCCGTTGTTTTTTCACGTTTGTGGCAGCGGCGGAGCGGTGATGGCCGTCGGCGACGTAGATGAAATCGATTTTGGCGAATTCTTCTTTGAGGGCGTTGATCAGCAGCGGGTCATCGACCACGTAGAAGATGTTGTGGACGTCGTCATGGGTGAAATCGTATTCCGGTTCTTTTTCCATGGCTTTGGTGAACAGGGAATCGATCGCGTCGCGTTGTTTGAAGGTCAGAAACACCGGTTCGGTGTTGGCGTTGGCCACGTCCACGTGGCGGGTCCGGTCTTTTTCTTTGTCTTCGCGGGTGAGTTCGTGTTTTTTGATGATATCGTCCTGGTAATCTTTGCAGGAAGCACCGGCTACCAGGCCGATCTGGACATGATCTCCCCAGATTTGTTTGTAGAGATAAAAATTCTTGGTTTGATCCTGGAACAGGATGTGTTCATTTAAAAACCGGTTGATGTTATCCTTCGCTCTTTCGTAGACTTCGGGGGAATAAGGGTCGAACGTATCGGCGAATTCGATTTCCGGTTTTGAAATGTGTAAGAAAGACATGGGATTATTGCAGCAGTATGCGCGTGCTTCTTGGGTGTTAATCACATCGTAAGGGGGCGCGGCCACCTTGTTTGCGAATTTTTTTTCAGGTCGAATACCTTTAAAAGGTTCAATTCTTGCCATTTGTTACCTCCAAAGGGTTATTATAGAAAGAATAGGCGTTGATGTCAATGCTTTGGTGTTTTTTTGGCGATGAAGACTCGGAGGTTGGTGGTTCCCGGTGATTCGCGAGCGACTGGATCAAGAACTTTGGTTAGAAGGAGCCAAACTTCAGGCAGAAGGACACGATTTTCGGGCAGTAGGAGCCAAACCTGACACAGAAGGAGACGATCTTCGGGCAGAAGTAGACAAACTGCGCGCACAAGGAGAAAATTTTCGGGCAGAAGGAGACGATCTTGACGCGGAAGGAGACAAACTGCGCGCGCAAGGAGGACCAACTTTAGTCAAAATAGACGAATTTTTGGCAGAAGGAGACTAACTTTTAGTCAAAGGAGACTTACTTTTGCAACAAGGAGACTAATTTTTAGTCAAAAGACACTTGCTTTTGCAATAAGGAGACTAACTTTTAGTCAAAAGACACTTACTTTCAGTCAAAAGAGACTTACTTTTGCAACAAAGAGACTCACTTTCAGTCAAAAGAGACGAATCAGCCCAATAACAAACAACAAGAAACCAACCATCGCAAGGGAGAGTTCCAAATCATTATCATCATTTTATCATTATCAGGGATAAAATGGGAATTCCTGGGGAGTGTGTCTTGCTATTGAAAATTTTGGGAGAACACGATACAATATTATCTTACCTTACGATTGTTTTTTTCAAACGAAGATGAATCCTAACCGGATTCATTGAATTACCCCATATATTGTGACATAGTGGAATGTAAATTTTATGTTTTGATTCTGAGTATATGGGTGAACCGATGTTAATTGTACCATAGTGGAAATGCAGGAAGGGCGGCCGCTAACGGCCGCCCTTTCCTCGCTCTGATTCTATTTTAGGGGCGTTTCGCGAAACGCCCTTGTCTCTTTGCGGTGTTTTATATTATTGAAAAATAGTAGATCAATATATTGACAGCAAATCAATAAGCGTATATGATAAAAAACGAGATAAGGATGATCATGAAAATAGAGCAAGAGCAGGTGCCTTTAAGAATGGATAGCGATAGCGTTATACGAGTAGGAAGTACGCGTGTAACCCTTGATACAGTCATTGATGCTTTTAAGGAAGGAGCAGCCGCGGAAGAAATAGTATTTCGCTATCCCACTCTCCAGTTGGCCGATGTGTACGCTGTTTTAGGTTATTATCTTCGTCATCCCCAAGAAATTGAAGATTATTTGAGCCAACGAGAGTGTCGGGCAAAAGAAGTGAAGCGTAAATACCATTTGATTTTTGATAATCAGAATATTCGTGAACGATTATTGGCCCGCCAAGCAAAAGCCGGGTAATTAAACGAAATGCAATAATGCTTCGATTTGCTGTTGATGAGAATTTCAATAACAATATATTACGGGGATTGATACGAAAAAATCCACATATAGATATTATCCGTATTCAGGATGTGGGCCTTTCCGGAGCAAGTGATCCTACAGTACTTGAATGGGCGGCTGACGAAGGGCGCCTCCTTCTTACCCACGATGTTGCTACGATTACCGCGTATGCATACGAACGTATTAAATCCGGTCAACGAATGCCGGGGGTATTGGAAGTTAGCACTTCTTTGCCAATTGGAAAGGTTATCGAAGATATTTTATTGCTGGTAGATTTGAGTTTTGAAAATGAATGGGAAGGCAAAATCATCTTCTTGCCATTGAAATAATATTTGGGTATTCCTGTTTTGTATACTAACTGCGTGCAACGTCTCAAAGGAATATTCTGTAGGGGCGTTTCGCGAAACGCCCTTGGTTCTTGTCCGAGATTCTGTGTCAAAAGTCCTGTATTTCAACATTTCACCATTTTTTAATGAAAACTTGCATTTACCGGCATTGAAAAATTCTTCAATGAGCGTCCCCTGGGGACCGAAATAATATCCGGCGCTTCGCGCCTTTCTTTAAAAGTATCGGAAAAGGTATGCAATATTTACCTGATGCGTCTCTTTTATTTAAAATATGAAAAATTCCAGACAGTGTCTGGAAAATTAGGCTGGTCAAGATATTGTGAATTACTTGCCATCGATGATGATCTCGCACGATCATTTTATGAGAAACAGTGTATTAATGAAAATTGGTCGGTCCGGGAGCTGAAACGACAGATCAATTCATCTCTTTTTGAACGAGTTGCTCTTAGCAAAGACAAAAAGGGAGTTCTTAAACTGGCGGAGAAAGGAAGCATAGTAGAAAAACCAAAAGATCTTATAAGAGATCCTTATGTGTTTGAATTTCTTAATCTCCCAGAGCGGGATAGATATTCCGAAAAAGACCTGGAAAATCAATTAGTTGAAAAACTTGGACATTTTTTACTTGAATTAGGCAAAGGATTTGCTTTTATTGGCCAACAGTATCGAATTACTCTTAATAACACACATTATTATGTAGACCTTGTTTTTTATCATCGAATTTTAAAATGCTTTGTTCTGATAGATTTAAAAAGAGGAAAAGTTGATCATCAGGATATTGGGCAGATGAACCTTTACCTCAATTATTTTAAGAACGAAGAAAATACGGAAGGGGATGGTGAACCGATCGGTATTATTTTAGCTGCTGCAAAAGATGAAATTCTGGTCAAGTATGCAATAGGAAGTATTTCAAACCAGCTTTTTGTTTCTAAATATTTGATCTATCTCCCTGAAAAAGAGTTGCTGGAGCAAGAGTTAAGGGAGTTGCTGGTGGGAGAGCCCCCATTATCCCCAAATAAAATTTCCGGTGACCGTTTCCCATTGGGAGAAGCATTTTTATGAGGTTTCATATCAGAACGGGATCTGCTTGATACCGCAATATCCGGTGGAAAACTATTATCTCGATTTTGCTATTATCGATGGTAACCGGCGGCTAAATATCGAAATCGATGGGGAGCATTATCACCGGAGCTGGGATGGTGAGTTATGTTATCGCGATCAGATTCGAAATCAGCGGATGATGGAACTGGGATGGGATGTCATGCGTTTCTGGGTGTATCAGGTCCGCGATGAACTTGACCATTGTATCCAAAGGGTTCGGAATTGGTTGGACGGAAATCACTAATATAAATGCCTTGCATTCTTTAAAAAAGTTTCCCTGTCCATTCCATTGGTATATTCGAGTATTCGGTTGGTGCTTTTCTCAGCATCTTTAAGGAATAATTTCCATTCGCGCTCAAACATGAACCGCTTCCGAAAATATTTGGGATTTTAGTTCTTCTCGGATGGCTTCTTGAGTAACCAGATCCACTTTTCGATTCAATCGTTCTTCCAGAAAAAAACGAAGTTCCATAAAATTATCAAATGTTTTATATTCTTGTTTTAATTTAACATAAATATCCACATCACTTTCTTTTCGCTGTTGGTTTTTGGCAAAAGAACCGAATATGGCCAAATCGAGGACCCCAAAATTATTCGAAAGGGAGGTCTTTTCCCTGGTCAGGCGTTCTAAAATTTCATCCAATCGAGAACAATCGCAATCTTTATTTGCCATGCTATCACCACTATGTTTTTAACATAGAATCAAAAAAAAATCAAATCAGCGATTTGCATTTTGTCCCCAACTCGAAAAACCACATCGAACACGCGGGCAGACACGCGGGTCTGCCCCTACAGAAATTAAACCCAATTATTGGCGTTATACGCGCGGGATCGTTCGGAACTTTTCCGTAGGGGCGCACCCATGTGTGCGCCCGCATTCTGTTCATGTACCTCTACCTTTTCCAAAATGCGAATTGCTGTTCTACACCCCCACCAAAGGGCGGCCGATAACGGCCGCCCTTCCTTGCTCTGATTCTATTGTAGGGGCGTTTCGCGAAACGCCCCTGGTTCTTGAAACTCAATAACCAATCGGAATAGAGCGTCCCTATTTTCATTGTCAAGGATTTTTCACTATGTTATAATGGTATCGGTGAAACAACAATGAGTATGAAAAAATTACCGATCGGCGTATCGGATTTTAAAGAAATAATTGAAGAGGATTACTACTACATCGATAAAACCCTTCTGATCAAAGACGTCATCGATAGCGGCGATAAAATATTGCTTCTACCCCGCCCAAGGCGTTTTGGGAAAACACTCAATATCTCGATGCTGAGATATTTTTACGACTGCTGCCCGATTGCATTTAACCCAAACTCCCAATCATCGGCTCCGGCAAAAGCCCCTGATAATAAGCATTTATTCGATTCCCTGGCCATATCCAAAGCGGGCCCGCAATACCTGGAGAAAATGGGTCAATTTCCGGTTATTTTTTTAACGTTCAAGGATATCAAAGAAAAATCCTGGGACTCTTGCTGGAGTAAAATAAAGGAGCTGATCCAGGAAGAATATACCCGGCATTATTACCTGTTAAATTCCCCGGAAATGCTTCCCCATGAAAAGGATTACTTTCAAAAAATTATCAATTTGAAAGGCCATTTGGTTGATTATGAAAACAGCCTGAAAAAACTGCTTATTTTCTTAACCCGTTATTATCATCAACGGGCCGTTATTCTGATCGATGAGTATGACGCTCCGATTCACGCCGGTTTTACGGGCGAATATTATGAAGAGATTATCAATTTCATGAGTAATTTCCTGGGCGGAGGTCTGAAGGATATGGACCCATATTTAGAGAAAGGGGTTGTCACCGGAATCATGCGGATCGCCACGGAGTCGATTGCTTCCGGTTTTAATAACCCCGGCGTGTATACGCTGCTGTCCTCAAAATTTAGCGATCATTTTGGCTTCACTGAAGAGGAAATCAAAAAAATGCTCGACGATTTCCAGGTCTCGGATATGCTGGACCAGGTGCAATATTGGTATAACGGTTATCGTTTCGGTAAGAACGTGATTTACAATCCCTGGTCCATCATCAATTTCCTCAACAACGAGGAAAAAGAATTAATCCCTTATTGGATCAATACCTCCGACAACGAAATCGTGGAATCCCTGTTATCCGGAAAGGGTATCGAACTTCGGAAAGAGCTGGAACAACTCATTCGCGGCGAGTCCATTGAAAAACCCATTATCGAAAACATCATATTGAAAGAATTGAATTTGCGTGACGATGTATTGTGGAGTTTCCTATTGATGGGAGGGTATTTGAAACAAACCGAGAAACGAAGAGACCCTGCTTCCGGGAAATTCTATTTTAAATTATCGGTTCCCAATGAAGAAGTAAAATACACGTACACCGATATCATTGACCGTTATTTTTCCACCAGGATCGAAAATGAGAAAATGCAAATCATGCTCAAGGCATTGATCGAAGGCGATATCAAACTCTTCGAAAAAATGCTCAAAGATATTGTGCGCGCGGTATGTAGTTATCACGATATCAGCGGGGAACCGGAGAAAGTGTACCATGCCCTGGTAATGGGACTCCTCATCTGGATTACCAATACCCATGAAGTGAAATCCAACCGCGAATCCGGTTACGGCAGATACGATATCATGATCATTCCCAAAGACATCTCCAAAGTAGGGTATGTGATCGAGTTCAAAACCGTTGACAAAGACGATAAAGAGACAGTGAAATCCGCGCTGCAAGCAGCGTTAAAGCAAATTGAGGAGAAGAAATACGAAACCGAATTGCTCGAACGGGGAATCCGGCACATCAAAAAGCTGGGCATTGCCTTCTTAGGCAAAGAGGTATTTGTAAAGTCCTTCTAATTTCTGTAGGGGCAGACCCGCGTGTCTGCCCGTGCGCTCGATGTGGTTTTCGTATTGGAGGGGAACTCGGTTCAAGTCTTGCATTTAAACATCATTTAATGCAACATTGTCATTCTACACCAAAGGGCGGCCGATAACGGCCGCCCTTCTCATTTTTGATCTTTACCACATAACATTTTTCATCTCATGGTCATAATCGCATTAATAGGGGCAAGGGCAGTCCGTCGCACATCGGGTACGGTAGGTCCCCATCATAAAACAAAAGGCCTTTAAATCCGCTCTGCACGAATACTCTGTTTTTTCAAATCCCGCCCGAATATTTTCCATCTCATTCTTTTCCAAATTCGAAATGGTTACCTTGTTTACGGTTAATTTCTTTTTTAAATGTTTCATATTACACCTCCTTTTATAAAAAATCTACCTCTATAATGTATTCGATTTTGGCCATTTTCAACCCCAAATGCCCTAAATTTTGAAAATCATTTGCTTATGTGTTATCATCGGCGCAGAAGCGGTTGTATATCTTGATTTGCCGAAGGCAAATATTTTACTTTCATCTTAATCAAAAAGATTCAAACCATCATTAAAAAATTAAATTCCTAATCGGAATACCCGATGATACATTTCTCGTGCGTCTATGCCCGATATACTCCAAAATCCCACTGACAAAAATTTTGCTCTTTGTTGCAATCTGTTTAAATTTCCATTATAATTATGTTTTTTTTAAGGAGTTTTTCAATGAGATTAACCATGAATTTTCAATTGAAAAAACCTGAACTCAACGCCGACTACCGAAGGGCTTTCCTTTCGCTCCTTAAACATTCCTTTCAACTGGCTTCCCCCGACGTTTATGAAAAATTTTACGGCACCGGCACAACCATGAAACCTTTCTCGTTCGCTGTGTTTCTCGATCAACCGGTATGTGAAGGCGATAAATTCCACCTGAAGTCCGATCAAATCACGCTGAACTTTTCAACGTACCGTTCCGAATGGGGAATCTACTTTTATAACTCCCTGATCGCCGATCAACGACGCTTTATCCCTTATCCGCTACCCAACGGTAACGCCATGACCCTTACCCGCCTTGCCCTTATCAAAGAAAAAACCATTCATCCCAAACAACACGAAGCCGTTTTTAAAACACTTTCCCCATTTCTCGTTCGGCGCCACGATAAAGAATCAAACCGCGATGTGTATTTAACCAAAAATGACACGGGTTTTGTCCCTCAAATGGAAGCGATTACCCAGGTCATGATAAAAGAAGTCCTCGGGTCCACCGAACACGTCGAATTTACGCCGGTATCGTTAAGCGATCACATCCGAATCAAACACTACGGCCGAATCGTGGAAGGCATATGCGGTATTTTTAAACTGACCGGAAAACCGGACGTTCTGGATTTTATTTATAAAGCAGGGATCGGCTCCCGCCGCTCCGAAGGGTTCGGATTGCTTCATCTGGTATGAGGTCAATTCGGCCCCGTAATATTTTACATATTTTATCATTTATTGAATTGAGGTCGGATCATGAATGACACGAAGGTTGAAAACGCGGGGAGTGTGGACACCCGGGTTCGCATCGAAATGAAAGACTGGCTGTTTAACGCCGGACTCGTGGGACTGTACCGGATCCTCCGCCATGCCGATAAAGAGGTCCGGGTTAGCGATAATTATATCGAATGCGATGCGTCGGCATTCGATGGGTTTGAACATTATTTTTTCGACTACTTCTTTGAAACCTACGGAAAGACCAGCCTCTGGCACCGGTTCACTCAATTCTGTAAAACAAAGGTTTCCCCCGGTCTTGCGGATGACACCAATGAAGAAACAATCAAGGAATTTATCCAAACATTCGATAAAGATCTCGATGGTGCGTCATACCGGTCGGCTTATGAAATCTGCACCGGAGATAAAGACTTCATTAAAACAAAATTAAAATTCATTAAAGATAAATCCGTTTCCCCGTCGGAGAAACTCGATAAAATCAAAGAAATTGAAACTTTTTTTCTTGAAAATCGACACATTATCCTGGCCAAATATGTCAGTTATCAGGTGATCGCGCACTATTGGACCGGCGTTAGCTTCTTAAACAAACAGCAAGTCGGTCGGAACATGTTTGATCTGTATAAAAAGGATTTTGTCGATCCGGTGCTCCCGTTTTTAAACGCGAAAAAAGCCAAATCTCCTTTCGGGAATTGCCTGATCTGCAATCGAACCATCCATAAAAAAGGGCATGGCAACGAGGGTCTGTCCTGGTTAAAGATGGACCTGGACTCGGCCCGGAAAACCTCCGTTTATTGGAACCATCACTCCGATATTATTGTTTGCCCGGTGTGTGTCCTGGTTTACACCTGTGTTCCCGCGGGATTTGTCACCTTCAAACGCAAAGGCATCTTTATCAATGACAACAGCAATACCCGACAATTGATCCGTATGAATTCCGCCGTTCAGGAACGCATGAACGACATCGAGCGCATGGATCACCTGGAAAATTTAACCTATACGCATATGATCAATTTGATTCAACAGATGAGAGAATCCGAAACCAAACAGGAAGCCAATAATATCCAGATTGTGAAATTCGACAGTAATACGGGGTATACCTTTAACCTCCTTTCCAAACAGGTGATCGATGTGATCATCCATTCAAAAAAACATCTGGAAACCCTTTCAACCATGAATGATTTTTTCCTCGATAATAAAAATAAAATCAATTTATATCAAGCGGTGATCGACCGGATTTACCGGAACATGAATCTCTACCCCCTGATTTTTATCCTACTGAGTTATTCTCTCAGGAAGAAGCGAACCGTCGGAACCGCCGGATTGATTTTTAAAATAAATATGAATTTTATAGGAGGTCGGATGTCCGATAATAAAATAAAGGTCATGAAATTTAAGGGTTCGAATCTCAAGCTGGAATATAAGAAAAAGAAAGAAGAAAATAAGATCCCGGGAATTGCGTACAGGCTTTTGAATAGCCTCAAAACCAAAAATCCCAACGGGTTTATGGATGTCATCATCAATACCCATATGCATATCGGGCAAGAGGTTCCCACGCTGTTTGTCGAATGCCTCGATGATATCGAATGCTTTCAGGCGTATGGATATGCGTTTCTCCTGGGTTTCATGGGAGATTACAACCCCGAGTCCAAACCGGCCGGTAGTAATGTGATTATAGGAGGATTGAAAAATGAAGAGTAAAGGATTAACCGTTACGGTCGTCTTTGAAGCGGAAAGTGCCAATTACGGCGAAGGCATCGGAAACATCACCTCGCTGAAAAAAATCAGTCGGGGAAACGGTCAAAGTTATTCGTATATTTCCCGCCAGGCGCTGCGATACGATATTGTCAATCAAATGGTGGAGCTTTCGGAAGGGCATTGTCTGACCCCGGTCAGTCACGAAGGCACGATCCAATTTCATCCCAATGCCTCGATCCTGGATTATTTTGAAATCGATTTATTCGGTTATATGAAGACCAAAAGCAGCGAAGGCGCCACGGTTCGGTCTGCCGTTGCCCGGCTCAGCAATGCCGTGTCTCTTGAAACGTTTAATGGCGATATCGATTTTTTAACCAACAAGGGACTGTTCGACCGCATGAGCGAAAAGGACAAAATCAAAGTCAATGCTGCCGATAACTCGGAAGAACAGAGGAAAGGCGGAAATATCGCACAGAGTGAAGTTCATAGGAGCTTTTATACGTATACCCTGACCGTGGACCTCGATAAAGTGGGAATCGACGGAAACGGCGATAAACGCATTGAAATCCCCAACAAAGAGAAGTACAACCGGGTGAGTTTGCTGTTAAAAACCATCATGTTTCTTTACCGCGATATTCGAGGCAGACGCGAAAACCTCGCCCCGGTGTTTATTATCGGCGGTGTGTATGATATCAAAAACCCGTTTTTTATGAACGCACTTCGCTTAAACGATCACAACCTTGAGGTAGACCGGATTTTAAACATCATGGATAAAGATCCGATGATCCCGCGTCAAACCCGGATCGGGTATATCGAACACACGTTTGCCAATGATAGTGACATCCGGAAATTGGACACGGTCTCCATCCGTGAATTTTTCAATCATCTCGACAGTGAGTTAACCGCGTATTACAATGGATAAAGCAATTAAGTGTCGCATTTACCAGGACCTGGTGAATTACAAAACACCCACCAGTTTCCAGTTAAGGGAAAGCTACCCGCTGCCGCCGTATTCGACTGTGATCGGCATGGTTCATCGTGCGTGCGGGTTGGAGCAATACCTGCCCATGTCCGTGAGCGTTCAGGGAAGTTTCTTTTCCAAGGTCAACAATTACCAGATTTTTTATTATTTTCATCCCACCAATAAATTCGATGACACCCGGCATCAGTTCTATGTCGAAAACAAAGAAACGGAACGGAAAGTGGGCATTAACCGGGCGCCGGCAACCGTTGAGCTTCTGGTGGATGTGAACCTGATCCTTCATATCAAAACTCAGGATCCGGGAAAACTCGACGACGTCTTTGAAAAGTTGATGCATCCCGTGGAATACATCTCTCTGGGGCGTCGGGAGGACCTGGCGATTGTCGAAGAGATCAAAATCGTGGACCTTCACGAAAAGGAATTAGCGGATGATGAGATGCTGAAACATGATGCCTATATTCCGGAAGGAATGAAAGGCATGGGGACAATGTGCGGTACCATTTATGATTTGAATGTCACGTATACCATCGATAAAAATGGGTTTCGGAAATGGAACCGGCAGCGGGTGTATTATGCGTCGAAGCAATCGTCGCGGCTTTTTACAGGTGAACAGGTGCCTTGCGATGAGGACGGCGATTTTGTGTTTTTTGTGGATGGAATGAACTAAAAATAACATTATAACGGGGTATGGATTGGAAAATAAAGGATTGGCCAAGTCACGGCCGGTGGAAACCATCGGTGAGCATACCGATTTATTAAAGGAAAACCTTCATCGATTGAAGCAGGTGTATCCGGCCTTGACTCGCGATTGGGAAATTCTGGAAATCGCGGCAGAGTTTCATGATCTTGGAAAGATCAACACCAAATTTCAGAACAAATTGTATCGGCTTTTAAAGTTATCGCCTTTGGAAGATCGGTTTCCCGGTGAAGAGGAAATCCCGCACGGCAATTTAAGTGTCGCGTTATTGAAGCGAAACGCGTTACGCGAGCGTTTCGGTTCGGATCTCGACGCATTAACCATCCTTTACCAGGCCATCTATTATCATCATCCGCGTGTCATTCCTCCCGAAAAATTGGACTACCTCAAAAATGTCATCAAAAAGGATTTAAGAACATATATACCAGGCATGAACGTCGCTTCTCCGTATTTCAATCCGGAGCCGGTTGTAAACTTCCACCGGTATACCGACGAGCGGATCGATTATCATCATGGCAAAGATTTTTTTTACCGTTACGTCAAAGTCAAAGGCATGCTGAACCGGTTGGATTATGCGGCCAGTGCGCATATTCCGGTTGAAGTTCCCAACACGGATTTACAGGAACGCACGCGTTCCTTTTTGCATGCCAAAGGAGGATTAAGGGAAATTCAGCAGTATTTGGCGGAGAGGCAGGATCGGAATCACATTGTGGTGGCGTCCACCGGAATTGGAAAAACCGAAGCCGGGTTATTGTGGATCGGGAATGATAAAGGTTTTTTCACTCTTCCCTTGCGGGTCAGTATCAATGCCATTTATCAGCGGATCAAGCAGGAGGATATTGGGTTTTCCGATACCGCGCTTTTGCATTCGGATGCATTGGCGTTTATGGTCATGCATGATGAAACCGACAGTTGGGCGCAGTATACGCGCGCGCGGCAATTGTCCATGCCATTGACCATCACCACCGTGGACCAGTTGTTTAAACTCGTCTTTAAAGAAGAAGGGTTTGAGTCCATATTGGCCACGCTTTCGTATTCCAAGGTCATCATCGATGAAATTCAGATGTATTCGCCCGAGATTGTCGCGTGTATGTTGATGGGGTTGAAGTACATCACGGAAATCGGGGGAAAGTTTGCCATCCTGACTGCCACCTTTCCGGGTGTATTGGAGATATTTTTGAAGAAAGCCGGATTGGCGTATCAGTATGCCGAGTTCATTTGGGATATGAAACGCCATAAAATGAAATTGGTGGAAGCCGATATTAGCGAAGCGGTGGATGAGATCATTGAAAAAGGAAGGCATTCCAAAGTATTGGTCATTGTCAACACCGTCAAAAAAGCGCAAGAGGTATTCCGACTATTGGAAGGTGTCGGATATAAGAAGCTGCTTCACAGTCGGTTTATAGGAAAGGATCGGCGGAAATTGGAGAGCGACATTACTAAGTTCAGTCGAGGAACGGAGGCTGGTATTTGGGTGACCACGCAGATCGTGGAAGCCAGTTTGGACATTGATTTTGATGTATTGTATACCGAGCTTTCGACCGTGGATGGGTTATTTCAGCGTATGGGGCGGTGTTACCGCAAGCGGGAGTTGGAGGATGACCGGGTGAATATTCATGTGTTTACCAATGAACCATCGGGGGTGGGAATGATGATTGACCGAGAGATTTTCGAGTTATCGAAAGAAGCGTTGAAGGTATGGGATGGCAAGGTTTTATCGGAAACCGATAAATTGGCGATAGTTAAAGCGGTTTATGCATTGGAGAAGATAGGGGAGACCGAGTATTACAAGACGATAAAATCTCGGTGGAAATTTTTGGAAGACATACCGGCGTATGAATTTAAGCGGGAGGAAGTGGATCGGAAGTTCAGGAATATTCTGTCGTATACCGTGATTCCTCGGCGGATTTTCGATGAAGAAGCGGAGCGGATTGAGGGATGGATTCAGGAGCTCAAGGGATTGGGTTTTTCGGATGAAGATAAGGTCAAGCGGGTTCGGTTATTGGAGGGGCTCAAGGAATTAAGTGTGGATGTTCCGCATTATTATAAAAAGCATATTGTGGATAAGCGGGTATTGGATAAGCATCATGCGTATTGGATCATCAATTTGGAGTACGATGAGTTTATGGGGTTGATCAATATCTTTTGATATTGGTCGTTGACTTTTTGTAATTGGTTTCATATTTTTTCCAAATATTATTTATTGGGGGCGCGTTAACGCGCCCCCTTTTTAATTTCAAGCTAAAAAAATCTTCACCCCCCCTTGGGGTATTTACACGATTGCGGATCGACCAGAAAATTGGACCAAAATTGCGTCGTTTGAACTTGCAATTTCGATGAATATCGGTATAATTGGGTTTTAATAGTAATATAGTGGAATATAAAAAATGTGACCAGTAGCCGTTTCCGGTCACCCATTTATATTTATGGGTTCTTAATAATCCTTATATCCCAAGATTTCAAGATTTTTATTGACATATTATAAAAGATATTATAAAATATATTATGCCAAAATTATTAGCCTGGAGGAATAAATGAGAAAGAATCAATCTTCTTTAATGCGTTTAATTCTTTTAGCCATTATCGTTATATCAGTATCTTTTACATCATGCAAGCGAAATGTGTCATCTAACGTTATAAAAATAGGATATCTTCCAATTTATGTTGATTTACCTCTTTTTGTTGCAAAAGAGTACGGTTTTTTTGATAAAAGGGGTCTTAAAGTAGATTTGCATCGATTTGAATCTAGCCCTGAAATAGGGACAGCGTTATTAAATGGAAATATTGATGCAGGGGCTTCCATTGCAACAAGCGTTGCTCTTAGTATTGAGTCAAGGGATCCTGGAAAAATTAAAATATTTATTGTAGACGCAGAAAATAAAGATAATTATTTATCATCCTTCGTTGTTCTAAAAGAGTCTGGAATAAAAACTTTAAAAGATTTGAAGGGGAAAAAAATTGGAAGCTTTCCAGGTCCTACTGCTATTACCTTCGGAAAAATGGTTCTTGAGAAAATTGGTATTGATCCATTGAAAGATGTAGATTTTGTAGAATTAGCAGCCCCCACCCATTTATCTGCTTTAGAGTCAAAAACGGTTGATGCATTATTTACCTATGAACCGATTGCAACCCAAGCTGTAATAGAGAAGAACGCTGTAAAACTTGTTCCCGGTGCTGTTGAAAATTATATCATAGATCCTTGGCAAGCAGGAGTATGGGTTATCAATGACCAATTTAAGAAATTAAGACCAAAAGATGCAAGCCAGTTTATATTAGCGATTTATGATGCAATAACACTTATTCGATCCAATCCTGAAGTTGTAAAAAAAACATTAATTCCATACACCAGCATAAAATTTAATATAGCAGTTGCTACGCCTAATATCCCATTCACGAAAATAGGCGAAATAAATCTTGAAGCGTTACAGAAACATGCAGATATTTTGTTTGGCCGAAAAATTTTATCTAAGTATATTAATGTTAAGAAAATGCTATTAGAGCAAGACTTTGATAATATTAAATAATCCTAATGGGCAGCGTATCTATTAAATTGGAAAAAATTTCAAAGAGATACAGATCTTTAGATGGGAATCGAACTGTTCTTGAATCTGTTACATTAACAATAAAGGAAGGCCAACGTGTTGCAATTGTAGGTCCAAATGGTAGTGGGAAAAGTACTTTTTTGCAAATTGCACTTGGATTAACTAAACCAGATGTAGGAAGTGTAAATTGGTCCCATGGTAATTTATTTAGCGAAACTTCTTATATCCCTCAGGATTATCGAAATTCACTTTTTCCTTGGTTAAGATTAAGCTCAAATATTGCATTACATCTTGAAAGCCAAAATCGTATTGCATTTGGATTTGGTTTAAATCCCTCATCTGAAACTTTAAATAAATTTATACAAGCTGCAAGTGATATTCAGATGCGGTTTGATCTTGCAAAGTATCCTTATCAACTTTCAGGGGGAGAACAACAAATTTTTGCTCTGCTCCAAGCGATGCTCAAAAAGCCAAATTTATTGGTTGTAGATGAACCGTTTTCTGCAATTGATATACATAAAAAGGAAATAATAATTCAATATTTATCTAATTGGCTTTTTAAAACAAAGCCGACGGCTTTGATTGTCTCCCATGAGCTTAGCGATGCAGTTTTTCTTGCTGACAGACTTGTAGTTTTTTCTCGAAATTCTGGGGAAATTCGTGCTGATATAACTGTTGAAAAGGAGCATCCTAGAACGAATGAATGGCGATTTGGGGCCGAGTTCCGTTCAATATTGGAGAAAACAATGGAGGCTTTCGAGTGAGAAGGACCTTATTTCCCTCAATTGCTTTTTTCTTGTTTTGTTTTTTTATTTGGTATTTCATCTGGAATTTTAAACTCGCTAGTCCAGCGGTTCTTCCATCCCCAATAGAAATTATACTTGCGTCCCCATCATTATTTTCCTCCTCCGAATTTTTGCCGGATGTAATCTCTACTATAACAAGAAGCTTATTTTCGTTTATTTTAAGTATACCAATAGGTATTTTTTCGGGGTATGCCATTTTCCATGCAGGGAAATTTCGTCGCCCTAGTGAATTTAGTGTAGATTTTCTCCGGTCTATACCAGCAACTGCATTAGTTCCTGTTTTTTTAATAATTTTTGGCATTGGTGATACAACAAAAATTGCTGTAGGGACCTTTAGCTCCTCGTTAATTATTTGTCTTTCGACTATAGCTGGGATGAAAAATAGAAATATAACTCGCCTTAATATTGCTCAATTATTGGGAATTCCTTCCTTAAGGCGTCTTTTATATTTAGATTTGCCTGAATCCCTGAATCAAATTTTTATTGGTTTAAGGGCTGGAGCTTCATTATCATTAATCCTTGTAGTCGTGAGTGAGATGTTTATTGGCTCAAACCATGGGCTTGGAAAAGTAATAAATGATATGCGCTACTCAGACCAAACACCGAAACTATATTGCGCTCTTTTAATGTCTGGATTAATAGGATATTCATATAATTGGTGCCTAATAAAATTTGAAAAATTTTTAATGCATTGGCAAGGCCATTAAAGGAAGTGAACATGCAGCCGATAATACTTAATAGAATGATTCAATTTATTCTAAATGATCATTCCGAATTAATTTGGATGATTATTGGGATTTTTTTTCTGTCGATTGGACTTGGCAGATATAGAAAAATATGGAAAACACATGAATCTCTTGGGAGTTTTCTTTATTTAAAACCAGGATTAAATTGGAAAAAATTTGAAGCCACTATTTCCGTTCTGCCTGATGAGAATAAAGACAAACCTTGGTCACAAATAGTTTCAGGTATGATTACAAGCTTTGCAATCTGTATGATTATTGGATCATTTATGGCGCTGCTTTTCAGTAAGAATTTAAATACGAATATCCATTCTTTTGCACTAACTACAGCTAGCCTTTTCTTTGGGGTTCTTATATCCTTTATCTCATTCTGGACCCTTTGGCAAACTAAACGTATTGAAAAGCAAACAGGTGATATTATACATGGTTTTAAGGAGCTTGTAGAAGCCCTATCTCATGAACTCCGAGAATTGGTGAAAGATTTTTATGATAATCAGGGTATAGCCAAAAAATATCATAGAGTTTACTTTATTACAACTAACCCCTTCTTCGGCATGCTCTCAGAAAGATTAAAAAAAAATGTTGAACTTGAATTCAAACAAGCATTAGAAGCAGTGGCGGATTGTGTATCGTTATCTAGAGATAGTGAAAATCAATTCGTTTTCAAAATAATTTGCGGCGATGACACTGCCCTCAAAAATTTTCATAACGATTTTTACTCATTTATTGCTGACAGGGAAAGGAAAAAAAATGTGGTTGAGAAAATTTCAAGTAAGGTTTCCGATGGACTCCTTTCATTAGAAAATCGAGCGGGACAACAAATTTTTACGAGACTTAGGGAAGTCCCGCCAACCCAGTTTATGATAATAGGAAATATTATCTATGAGTGGATCATTGAAGCCGATGGTAAGGAAGAATATAGCGAAGTATTTGATACTTCTAAAAAAGATGATACTAGAACTTGCCAAAAATATATCAAAACTTTTGAAGCCTTGCAACGATTATCATCTAAACTGACAACCAATGTACCACCAAATTATCTTGAATACAATGATGAAAATCATCTTGAATACGATATAGATATCATGAGGACAATTCCAGGAATTGAGGATATTTTAAACTTAATTACTATTAATCTAAAATCTTTAATAAATTCATCGAAAAATATTTCAGTTTTTGAATTAGGTTGCGGAACAGGTATCGTGGCAAGTAAAACTTTAACCTTATCTGAGGAAATATCTTATATTGGTATTGATTTTAACAAATATATGCTTCAAGAAGCAGAAAAAAAATTATCCACATTAAAGCCTGCTACTATTTATAAAGAGCAAAAAATGACTTCAATCAAAACATTCAACCTTAATCAATCAAAAACAAAGCTATTAATAGAATCTGATTTCAATGAAATCGACTTTCCTTGCGACATTAATATAGTACTCGCTATTTTCAGCTTGCATCACCAATCTGGAATTGAGGCAAAGAAAAACTTATTTCAAAAAATTTTCAACTCACTCGAAAAAAATGGTCTCTTTATATATGCTGATCTTTTCACCTATAAAAATATCAGAGAGGCCGCAAAGAATGACGCACTTCATTTTCATTTCCTCGTTGAAAGGAAATTGGATGAAAATTGGTTATCTAAATGGACATATCATCATAAATATTTAAATCATCTATGTCCATATGAAGATGAAATAAGTATATTAAAAGAATTGAATTTCAAGAATGTCGAATTGAAATATCAACATTATAATACATCCTTAATATTTGCACAAAAATAACTTCGGTTTTCCGGGCTCATATAAAATTCTGTGCTCGGTGCGTTCAAACGTGCAAGAACAGCGTTTTGTTGGTAATAGCCAAATGCTTTTGAACATTTTGAATACACCGGTCTCGTATTCGCTCCCTTCTCATATTACCGTATTCGTATTATGAACAAGAAGGCACAGGTTTATAATAAAAATTATTTGACCAGATAAACGGTTCAGCCCCTCTTGGTGGTGTTCCAACATAACAGTTTGCGCCGTCAAACGAGCTTCCGGGTAACGGACAAACATTCCCATAAAGAGGAGTATAATACCAATTTCCGGCATAAATAAATGGAGTGGTTCCCGGTGGCGGTGTTGCTACATAACAATTTGCGCCATCATATCCGCTTTGAGGATATGGCCGATATGGACAGGAAGGCAAAGGTTTATAGTAATAATTATTGGCCCAGATGAAAGGTTGAGCCCCTCTTGGCGGTGTTGCTACATAACAGTTTGCGCCATCATATCCGCTTTGAGGATATGGTCGATATGGGCAGGAAGGCACCGGCTTATAATAAAAATTATTTGACCAGATAAACGGTTCAGCCCCTCTTGGTGGTGTTCCAACATAACAGTTTGCGCCGTCAAACGAACTTCCGGGTAACGGACAAACATTCCCATAAAGAGGAGTATAATACCAATTCCCGGCATAAATAAATGGAGTGGTTCCCGGTGGTGGTGTTGCTACATAACAGTTCGCGCCATCATATCCGCTTTGAGGATATGGCCGATATGGACAGGAAGGCACAGGTTTATAATAAAAATTATTTGACCAGATAAACGGTTCAGCTCCACTCGGTGGTGTTCCAACATAACAATTTGCTCCGTCATATGATCCAATCACACCGTTAGAAGATAATGATCTGGTGCTCGCATTGGATCCGTCACTTGTAACATAACCCCTTTGATTTTCATTAAATTTAAAACAACTCATATTCTCCCTCCACTAAAATTTACCTTTATATAGTATTAAAAAATTTATTTGTCAACTTTTTTTGTAATTTTTTCAGGAGGCATGGCATAAGTTTTAATCCTGCCATAGCGGAATGGCGGTGCCTTGCTCGGTGCGTTCAAACGTGCAAGTACAGCGTTTTGTTTTAAAAACTCCTATTGGGATCATAATGATCGTTCTTACGCCTGTTCCCCAGACTGATGGAAATTTTAAAAAGAGACCTGCCTATTCTACCATCCCATCTTCTATTTTTTCAAGGTCTTCCAATACTTCCATTGAGCTCTTTTGTATAAGTTTTGATTCCATCTCCAATTGCTTTTGTAAAATTTTTCGTCGATTCTCGCTGTTAATGGCCTCATTGAGGCAGGCATTTCGCGGCAACTTTTCTACTTCCTGATAAATATCGTCTCTCATGGACACATTTACCTCCTGTATACTCACAATATATCCTATTTCTTTGACTGTCAATGCTTTAAAAAAAAATAAAAAAGCTTCAGGAGAAAAGTCTTGATCGGCCACCCATTACTGGTCGCCTAATCGTGCCATCGCCCCATCAACCCTTATTTCGGGAAGAGAAATAAAATCAAAAGGAACCTTATATATATGTGTTTTTGGTTCATCATTGAAAATTCCAACTTCGTGTTGGAATTTTCAATGATCAGGTGTATAATCTCATAATAACTTATTTTTTAAGCAGGAGTTTTATTTATGATCCAACGTCCGATGGATAGCGAAAATATCAGAAAATTGCTGGATATGTTCCCCGTGGTCGCCATACTCGGGCCCCGGCAATGCGGTAAAACAACGATTTCCAAAGAATTTCATGCCCAGCATTTCTTCGACCTCGAAAATCCCCGCGACACAACCCGCCTCGAACATCCCCAATTGGCATTGGAGAACCTAACCGGACTGATCGTCATCGATGAAGTCCAACGCATGCCGGATTTGTTCCCCCTTATCCGGTATATGGTCGATAATAACCCCAATCAAAAATTCCTCGTTCTCGGAAGCGCTTCCCGTGACCTGCTGAGACAAAGCTCCGAGTCCCTTGCGGGCAGAATCGGCTATTATAACCTTGAAGGCTTTGGCATTTCCGATGTGGGAACCGAGAACTTTAAACAATTATGGATAAGAGGCGGATTTCCTCGCTCGTTCATTGCTGCATCCGATGAAGAAAGCTTGATCTGGAGAGAAAACTACATTACGACTTTTCTTGAGAAAGACATTCCCCAACTGGGAATCCAAATTCCGGCCCAGTCATTGCGACGATTTTGGAAAATGTTGAGCCATTATCACGCCCGGGTCATCAATTATTCCGAACTGGGGCGTTCGTTTGGTATTTCAGATACCACCATAAAGAAGTACATCGATATCCTTGAAAGTACCTTCATGGTCCGGGTTCATCCCCCGTGGTATGCCAACGTGGGCAAACGCCTGGTTAAAAGCCCTAAAATTTATATTAAAGATTCCGGGATATTTCACTCATTAATGGCAATCGAAACCGAAGAACAGTTGGAAGTGCATCATAAACTGGGCGCATCCTGGGAAGGCTTTGCCCTGGAATGCGTGGCAAGAAGCATTAATAAACGAAATGAAGAAATGTATTTCTGGAGCACTTTTTCCGGGGCCGAAGTGGATTTGTGCTGGCAAAAAGGCGGCAAGAACTGGGGCGTGGAATTCAAATATATGGATGCCCCCAAGTTAACCAAATCCATGCATTCGGCGATTAAAGACCTGGAATTAGAACATTTATGGATCATATATCCCGGGAATGAAAGATACCGGCTGGAAAAAATGATCACGGTTTTACCCTTGAAACAAATACCGGCCCGCTGGGAATACGAGTAACGGTGTTTTATTTTAAAACTTCCAATTGGGAAGCGTAATGAGCGCTTTATTGGCGCCGTTTCGTACTATAGGGGATATGAAATAAAATTACATTGAGCGAGCAGATGGATTGGGTTACTCTGTTATAATAATTTATTTTTTTCAACGAGGAAGTGCTTCAAAATAAATTTTTTTTATGATATAATGCAGACTTCCAATACGGATGATCATGATACGCACATTATTTGATCTTTGGTTTGGCCTTGTTTATAATTGTAGCGGCGGCTCTTGGGCGTTAAATTGGGGAAATAATGAAATACGACTTATCGATTATAAAATCAATAAAATGAACAAAATGGAGGAACCATGAAACGATTATTTCTTTTTTTAACTTTAATAGTGTTTTGTATTCCGGTCTCAATGTTTGGTTACTATATCGGTAATCCTATGATTCAGGCTTATGATAGTAAATCGACCGGTTATCAATCCATGGATGCTTTAATCGCCAAAGGTGCGGTTTATTTTTTGAAATCCAATTCGGAATACTTGATTCTTACGCAACGATATGAACAAAACCCCGCCGATTTCACCGGGATTCAAGATGCCTTGAACAATGCCATCGATAATCTGAAAGGGGCAGTCTCGACTTATAATGATATCAATGTGCTGGCAATGCAAGTGCCTTACAATCAATCGATCATATCCCAATTAACCGCATTTGATTATTCTGGTTTCCAAAAAGAGAATGGATTGATCAGTGATATTCTTTTAAAGGTGAAATCTTTTCTGATCAGAGGGGATATCAATGGCTCCTGGGTTGAACTGTACAACCGGATGAATCTAATTTTAAATTCACTTTATGAGTTGAAGCAAGACCTTGATAAAGGTATGGTTCCGAATGTCTTCAAATTGTGGGACATTAATCATAAATATATGGAATTCATGCTCTTCGGACAATATGAATCCCAAATCCTAAAGACGACAAAATAAATATTTAATAGAAGGTTGGGAAGATGCTTAAAATTTTAAGGGGTGAATTGCGTCGCTTTAAAAGCAAGATATTGGTTATATTTTTTCTTTCATTTTTTCTTTTAAGCTGCTTATTGGTTGATATTGGAATCAATATATTTAAAAGAACCGAAAGATACCAGAATGATTTCGTATTTTTTGAATCACAGATTAACAATTCGATCTACAATTATTTATTATACGGAATGTTTGGTTTCAGAATTATCACGATGCCTTCACCGGTGGTTGCCCTGTTCTATAATAATACGCCGTTTAATGAGCTTATCGGTTTTATTGATTCGGGAATACGATTAAGAATCGAGGAACCAAAATTTGGCCAAAATGTATTCTCGAGATTGCCGGGGGTTGCCCTTGATCTTTCCTGGCTTCTTCTGGTTATTGCTACCCCATTGGTAATGGCCTGGGGATTATTTGCCTTCCGGAATAAAAAATATATCCGGTTCTTAATGAGTTCCAATAATTTGAAGGCAATTTACACTGGTATCATATTGGCCAGGGTTCTTGTTTTGTTTCTATATCTGGCAGCCCTTTACCTGATGGTTATCCTTCAATTTTTTCTGAGAGGGATCTTCTTAAATGCGGCGGAATATTATAGTATAGGGTTATTCTTTTCTCTCTTATTTGTGGTATGGGTGATTTTTTTATTAATCAGTTCTGCACTGGGTGCGGGTTCCAATTGGATAACTGGCGCTGCAATCATCTTTTTTATGTGGCTGACCTGCTTTTTGGTATGGCCGGAAGTCGCAAATACTATAATCTCGATAAAAGCCGAAAATGAAAATAAAGGCATCAATTTCTATGAGACAAAAAAATTAAAGATTCTGACGGATCATTCTTTAAAAGCTTCCAAAATAGCTCAAAAATATAAGGATAAAAGTGAAGATGAAAAATTTGCTGCATATAGGAAATTTTCAGAGGAAGATCCCAAAATTACTTTAAAAGAAATTAATGATGTGAACGAGGAATTGATCCAAAATACTCAGAGGAACATAAAAGTCTTTAACTTTATAAGTATTTTTAATCCCGCAATGTTTTTAAAGGCTACCGATAATGAGCTTTCAAGCCTCGGTTTTAAAAGTTATATGGGGCTTTGTAACAGCATTAAAGGCAAGCAAAATCAATTTTTTTATTATATCTTATTTAAACGATTGGATACGAAAGATAAATTCGTTCCCCATGTTAGGCCGTTTCTTCCCCCGGAGAAATGCATCATTCCCCTGGTCAATCAATTGCCATTTTACTTTGGATGGGGGCTCCTAATACTCTTTACTTATCTGATCGGCGCCTTATATTTTTCCTACTTCAGACTGAGCCGATACATAAAGCCTGTCTTTCATATCAAGAAATTTCAGAAATATCCGGTTGATGTTTCATGGATCAAAAACAATAGGGTTAATGGCTTTTATACCCGAAAGGAGATCTATCTGGATTTTTTCCCCTGGATGTTAGCGAAAAAGAAAATCACTGTCATGGTGGTGCCTTGTCATCACCATATTCCCGGCGATGTGCGGATCGATTCCTTGTTTTCGGCGTGTTCCGTGGAGGTTCCGAAACGTTTCAAACTCATTGCCGATAAAACATTCGCCGACCTTGATGAAGATTTGGCAACATCGATTCTCATTGAGATTGTGAAATCCAACAAAAAATGCGAGTACTTTATATTCAAAGATTTTATGCACAGCCTTTCCATGGATACAAAAGAAGAATTTAAACATGCAATGGCTCGATTAAAAAAAAATAGTACGGTGATTTATATGTCCTCGACAATCGAAGGAATTAACCAAGAGTACTTTGATCATTTTTTTCAGGATCTGAATGAAGAAATAATTGTGTGATCGCATGTCTACTCAACCAGTTTGTAAGGAGGAAATGGTCATGCCTAATGGAATTGTAAGTAAGGGGCAGCAATTCGTTTTTTTAGTACTTCAGCAAACGCGAATACTGGGTAATGGCAGCAGTATCCTTGCAAAATATCGGATAATTTTAAGAGTCAACCTTGCAAAAAACCGGATAATTTCAAGAGTGAACCTTGCAAATTATCCCGTTTCGCGTTATATTCTCTCTAATGAAAGAAATAAAAAAAAGAAAATTGGTTGACATCATCGCCCCATTGCTATTCGATGACGAGATCATCGTCATTCATGGCTCGCGTCAAGTCGGTAAAACCTCGTTGATGAAATACCTGATGAAACTTGCTTGCCTGATGTCATCCCCCAAAATATTGTCTACTTCGATCTCGAAGACTTTATTCTTCTGGATGTATGCAACAAAGGCGTGGACAACACGATGAATTATCTGAAATCCAACATTGATTGCGATTTCACCAAACGGGTTTTTCTCTTCATCGATGAAATCCAATATCTGGACAACCCCAGTTCATTTTTTAAATTATTTCATGACAGATATACTTCTACAGTCAAACTGGTGGTCAGCGGGTTATCGACATTCGCTATTAAACCGAAGTTCAAAGATTCATTGGCCGGGCGCTTGTTTAGCTTCGAATTGTTCGGGCTTGACTTTGAAGAGTTCTTATGGTTCAAAGGAATCGGTTACAACCTACATCAAACGATTCCGGATTCCGTTCATCCTGTTTTAAGAGAGTATTATAAAGAGTATGGATTGTACGGCTCCTATCCCAAAGTGGTGCTGACGGAAAATATCCAAAAAAAGGAACTGATTTTAAAGCAGATCGCCAACACGTATGTCAAGAATGTTGATAATCGGCCATTTTACTTCAGTAATTCCTCAAAAATGTATCATTATTCGAGCGAAAAGCCTCTAAATCGGAGCAAAAAACTCCGAAAGCGAATCAAAAAAGAATCATGAGCGAATCAAAAAGCTTTTGAATCAGAGCAAAAAGAATCATGATCGAATCAAATTGCTTCGAAATCGGAGCTCCGAACTCCGCTGCCGGAGCAAAACGCTCCGAGCATGATGTTAAATGCTTCGCTACTGACGTTTTTTGCTCCGTGAATCAAGCAAAACGCTCCGCTGTTGATTTTTTTTGCTCCGCCCATGACTCTTTTTACTTCGATAATCATGTTCAACATATCACACATGACTCTTTTTACTCCGACAATCATGTTCAGCGTATCATGCATGACTCGTTTTACTCCGATAATCATGTTCAACATATCACGCATGACCCTTTTAACTGCGTTCATCATCCTTATCATTGAAATTTTTAGAAGATTCGAGTATAATCAGAATTCGGAGAACAAATGAACCGTGAAATATACAAGAAAATCGGCCTAGCCCTTATCTTATTGGTTATTTTAGCCCTTGGCTTTATGATTCGTTTTCGAGGCATTCCTTTTGGTTTGCCCCTGGAAACCCATCCGGACGAACCCCGAATCGTCAGCAGCGCCCTGCGAATTGCCAAAACCGGGAACCTGAACCCCCATTTTTTAAATTACCCGTCCATGTACTTCTACATGCAGGCAGCCCTTTATAAAGCAACGATATCCCAATCCGATACCCCCATCAAAGACATTCGCCCCCTCCTCTTTTTACGTGGCCGAATAATGACCGTTCTGATTTCCGTGGGAACCCTGATCGCCGTGTTCATTCTCTGCCGAATTCTCTTCGGTCCGATCGCGGCACTGGCCGCCACCGCATTCCTGGCTTTCTCCTCCAATCACATTGCCAATTCCTTCCTCATTACCGTGGATTCACCCATGACCTTCTGGGTTGTGATGTCCGCACTCATGTCGGCACTGATCCTGACCCGAGGACCGAAATGGTCGTTTTACATCCTCAATGCGATTTTTATCGGCTTTGCCATCGGTTCCAAATATACCGCCGTATTTGCAGGACTTCCGCTTTTATTCGCCCATCTGTCGGTCAATGCGTTTTCATTCAAAAAAATCATCAATTGGAAAGGAATCATTGCCGTGCCGCTCATCGTCGCTGCCTTCCTCTTCACCACCCCGTATTCGGTGCTGGATCACCACCAATTTTTCCAGGCCCTCCATATTGTCGGAAGCATTTACTCCGCCGGAAACCCGGGAGTGGGAACTTCACACTTCAGTTACGGAAAGTATTTCTCAATGCTGATCGATGGATTTGGAACCCTTCCCCTTCTCTTCAGCCTGGCCGGCTTGTTACTCTTGTTTTTTTACCCCAAAAAGAAAGATTGGAACGCAGGTTTTTTTGTATTTACCTTCCCATTATTTTTTTTCCCCTTCATCGGTGCGTTTCCCTATTGCTTCATGCGAACCCTGATGCCGATCCTTCCCTTTCTGGCCATACTGGCCGGATTCTGCGTCAGTGTGTTATGGGATATGGGCATTTCGTCTCACTCGGCTTCTCCTGCTTCCGGCCCCGGACGTGTCAACCGCGCCTGGATGATCCCGGTAGCTGTCCTGGGAATGGGCGTGGCAATTTTCGGGATCGCCCTACAGGGACAAAAAGCATTGGCCTATGTGCACCAGGTCACCTTACCCGATACCCGAGCCACCTGTAAAGTCTGGATCGAAGAAAACCTTACTCCCGGTTCACGGATCGTTCGGGACTTTTACACACCGCCATTGGACAAGAAAACGTTCAAGGTCACGCGGTTGGGCATTGCATCCCTCATGAAAGTCAAGGATTTCAGCGATTACGATTATGTGCTGACCAGCGACTTTGATTATGGACGATTTTTCGCTGAGGAAAGTAAATATCCCGATCAGGTTGAAGCGTACAAGAAGATTTTCACCTATCCCCTGATCAAAGCATTTCAATCCGACGGCGTTCATGATAGCGGTCCTTACCTTCGCCTTTTTCGCGTAACGAATCCATAACCACTCGCAACCGATCCCTACAGGTTCATTTCGGGAAAGTAAAAATTATGAACAGGGTTGCAGATAAATTGCAAAGAACAATGGATTGTGCTATAATCAATTATAAGCATTAACGAAATCTTAATAAAATTTCCAGAAAAAATGGTTTTAATTATACGGTATAAGTCTATAAATTTATCGGAAGTGGTGAGTTTACTGAAATGAACCGAGAATTGCATATTGTTGTCATGCCTGACGGTTCCTTGCAACCGGAATGGATCTTCACGAATAAACACCTCAATAAGAGCACCGTGCTTTTTCAAGACGAAGTATTCAACCGGTTTGGGTCCGGGCCGTCCTGGCTGCTATTTTTAAGTTTTTCGGATCCAACCATCCCGCTTTCGCCTTCCCTCAGTTATTGGCGAACATTTACCGCTCTGTTTTCCAATAAAATAAGCAAGACCCCGGACCTCGAACAATGGCGCCAAAAAATAACCGTGGCGTTGGAACCGGATGAACTTCAATCTACCTTTGACAGTGCACCGATGATGGCAGGCGGCGAATATTTGACGATCGAGTTACTCGAGGAGATCTGGGAAGAATTGAATCGCGTCTTTAACCGGGCACTTCAAGCCTATAATGGTAGTGTCGCGGATTTTATCAAAACATGTAGCCCGAATGTCCACCTCGTGGGGCGAGTATTTTTTCATCTCGTGGAGCAGAAAATGGGTCATTCCCCCTTTGCGTTCCTGGCGACCTACTCGAAAGGACTCGACGCACAGGGACAATCCCGACATCTCCCGTTGAAGGTTGCTTTGACCGAATATTCGGAAGAGCAGTTGTTGGATCTATTATCCACGGTTCACAAGGCGGCCAGGAAAAGTCCCTTAATTACCGAAATCCTGGGCAACGGAGAGATATTTCATCCGTTATCCTGGACCGCCAAAGAAGCCCATACCTTTTTAACCGAAGTTCCGATATACGAAACGTCAGGCATCCTGTGCCGGATCCCCAATTGGTGGAAAGGGAATACGGGCCATGTCCGGTTAAATATCACCGTTGGCACCAGTCAACCGTCGGTTTTGGGCATGGATGCCATCCTGGATTTTAATTTTCAATTTCTTATCGGAGAGGAGTCGATTTCGGAAGCGGAAGCGAAACAATTGTTGGATGCATCCGAAGGGTTGGCGTCTATTAAAAACAAATGGGTGGTGGTGGACGCGGAAAAACTCAAGGAAATGATCGCGGTTTACGAAAAGAACCTGAGCGTGATGGAGAAACACGGATTAACGTTACGGGAAGCGCTGCGGTTGCAACTGAATCCGGGTCGCTTGCCAGGCGGGTGTCCGGAGCATATCGACATCGGTGTATCGCGGGGTCAATGGATGGAAACCGCCTTGAATCGATTAACCCATCCCGCCTTAATACCTGAAATTAATCCTGGCAACGATTTTAATGCCAAACTGCGGGAATACCAGGAAAAAGGATTAAATTGGCTCTTTCATTTGCACCATTATGGATTCGGTGCCTGTTTGGCCGATGACATGGGACTGGGCAAGACCGTGCAATTACTGGCTTTTTTAAGCGTCGTACGATCTCAGGATCATCTGCCGGCGAGTTTGCTCCTGGTTCCGGCGTCCCTGGTGGCCAATTGGGTGGATGAAATTCACCGGTTTCTCCCTGGCCTCAGATATTATGTGGCTCATCCCCGAATGCAAAACAGCAGTGAAATAAATCCCGAAGATACCCAACAACTGGACCGGCTGGACCTGGTCATTAGTACCTATACCATGTGTTCCCATTATGAGTGGATCAACGCCTACACCTGGGCCTATATCATCCTGGATGAAGCCCAGGCCATTAAAAATCCCGGCACCGGGCAGACGATAAGGGTTAAGAAACTCAAGGCGCAGAACAAGATCATCCTCACCGGAACGCCGATTGAAAATCGGCTTTCGGATTTGTGGTCTTTATTCGATTTTTTAAATCCCGGTCTGCTGGGGAATCGCAAGGAGTTTTCGGAATTTTCCAGGCGGCTCAACAACAACCCGGACGGGTATGCCCGGCTGCGTAAATTGGTCGCGCCGTTTATTTTACGCCGCTTGAAAACCGATAAAAAAATCATTTCGGATTTACCCGGCAAAGTGGAAATGAAGACCTATGCTCACTTAAGTAAGAAACAAATCGTATTATACCGCCAATTAACAGAGGAAATTCGGCAAAAGTTAGTCGAATCCGATGGCATTGGGCGCAAAGGGGTTATTCTGGCCGCGTTGATGAAATTTAAGCAAATCTGTAATCATGCGGATCATTATCTGGGGAGTGGGGAATATGAGGAAAAAGAGAGCGGGAAATTTACCCGGTTGCGGGAGATATGCGGGACGATTTATGAGAAGCGCGAACGCGTGTTGGTCTTCACGCAATTTAAAGAGATCACCGAGCCCCTGTCCCGTTTGTTAGCCGGCGTGTTTAATCGAGAGGGGCTGGTGTTGCATGGCAGTGTACCGGTTCAGAAGCGCCGAGACCTCGTGCAGCGGTTTCAAGGCAGCGATTATGTCCCCTATATGGTATTGTCATTAAAAGCGGGAGGCGTGGGGTTGAATCTGACCCGTGCCAATCACGTCATCCATTTTGATCGGTGGTGGAATCCGGCAGTGGAAAATCAGGCCACGGACCGGGCATTTCGCATCGGCCAGGAGAAAAATGTATTGGTTCATAAATTTATCACTCAGGGGACGGTCGAAGAGAAGATCGATCTGATGCTGACCGAGAAATCCCGGTTATCCGATGAGGTCATTGGCGGAACCGGGGAGGCCTGGATCACGGAAATGCAAAATGAGGAATTAATGGAACTGTTCCGGCTAACGCTTTAGCCGTTGGCCCGGGTTCCGGCATATGGGAACCGAAGCATGTCGGTATTTCTTAAACGAATCGTGAAATCGTTAAAAAAAGGAGTCAGAATGGCGCGAAACAAATTCTTCTGGTCGAGACGTCCGGCTTATGTCGGTGTCGCGGAAAGAAAAGAAAAAGCCGAAAAAAGTTTGGTTAAACTCAAAAAGAAAAATGAGGATTTAAAGCCCGTATTTATTGAAGATTCAGTCATTGCCTGGAGTTGGTGGGGACAATCCTGGAACATGAATCTGGAGCGATATGCGGATTTCAGGAACCGGATCAGCCGGGGGCGCAGTTATGTGCTCGAGGGTTCGGTGCTGGACTTGCAGATTCATTCGGGACAAATCAACGCCCTGGTCCAGGGGACACGATCCAGGCCTTATTCCGTAACGATTCAAATCGAGAGAATTTCGCCGGTGGCATTTCAGTATATCCAACGAGCCTGTGCGGGGAAATTCGAGTCGTTAAAAGATCTGTTGGCCGGACGGTTTCCCAAAGCCTTAGCGAATTTGTTTACCCATCCGGACAACGGCTTATTCCCCTCGCCGAAGGAAATTCGATTTTCATGCAAATGTCCCGATTCGGCACTCATGTGCAAGCATGTGGCTGCGGTCCTCTATGGGGTGAGCACCCGACTGGATACGGACCCGGGGCTGCTCTTTGCCTTGCGCCAAATCGAGATCAAAGACCTGGTGGGGCAAGTGGTGAAACATAGACATCTCGAATTGTTGGCGAGGGCGGAGAGGCAGAGTGCGCGAGTGATCCGGGATTGCGATTTATCTTCATTATTTGATATTCAACTGGATGAAACGGTACCGCGATAACGTTTATATGCTTTTTCTTCAAGGCTTCAACGTCTCCCGAAGCGCATTGAATTCGTTTAAATAATCGAAAAAGAACCGCTTGGCGTTTTCATTGGGAATCATCAGCGACATATCGGAACCTTCCACGTTTTTAATGGTTAATAACCCCAGATAGAACAGGAGAGAGATAAAGTTTTCGCGGTCGGTAATTTTATCGATCGAAAACCCATCTTCGATATTGCACACCACCTCTTCCGTTTCCATGACCTCTTCGATTTGTTCCACGCTTCCATTGGCGGCCCGTGATTTTCCTCCGTTGATAACGGTGAGATGCAGAGGGACTTCGGTGATGGCCCGAACCTTTCGATCGAATAGATAGGGGGGAATGCGCTGGGTTTGCATGTAATCGTTAAAGAATTCGAGGACCATGGACGGATGCACCATCCGAATCGACCCGTTTTGGGTAAAAAGATAATTGCCGTACCAGTCGATCAGGAGATTGAGGAGGGTATCCGGGGAATTACGGATCAAATCCAATGACCGGTAATACTCGATCAGGTCCGAGACCTCCTGCTGAGTAAAGCCGTGGGATTGATTAAACGCGGGCGAAAGGGAGACACGGATCCCAATCGTCTCGCCGCCCGTGAGATCTTCCATGGTGATCGGGGAGGAGCCGGTAATGAACAAGCGTTTGAGGGGCGAATCCGGATTCAGGGTTGCCGTCTTTAATACCCCGAAGAAAGCCTGAAAAAAACTGGAACCCCGAATCAGGTTCCGAAACGAATTTTCGCTGAGAACCGGGTAGAGGTAGTTGGTAAAATTATCGTATTCATCGATAATGAGATATAAGGGTTGATTGGCCCCCTGCACCAGATGAAAAAGATGCGACAGAATATAGGAGGCATGCGGGGAGCGTTTGATGCGAAGGGAATAATAACCCAATTTTTTATTGGTTGAAAGATAATCGCGGTATTTATCGATGAATTGGAGCACTTTCTTTCGCAGATAATGGGTAAACAAAACCTTGACATCCCGAAGCGGAGAGACCAGCCGGGAAAAGTCCAGGGATAAGACGAGGTATTGACCCCGTTCACGCGTGGGATGGTCGGAAATCCAGGTGTCCCGGAATAATTGCTTAAACCGGCGATCGCCGCAATGGATGTCGTAATAACACTGCATCATGGAGGTAAACAGGGATTTCCCAAACCCGTTGGGACGAATCAGAAATAAATAGCGACCGGCGTCTTCGAGTTCCTTTAAAAAAGGTGTTTTATCGACATAATATAAATTTTTCTTTCGGAGGGTTTCAAAATTGGAAACCTCATAGGGTAAATCTTTGATGTTACTCATTCCTCGCACCTCTCGGTTATCAGGCAGTGATGCCCGGAAAAAATCAGCAGCAGTTTGATGAGTGCTGTTTTTTTAACGCGTTCCTTAAACGGGTGATCAACGGTATATTGAGCCCATTGCTTGCTGGCTTCGTCTCGGATACGCTGCAATTCCGTTTCCTCCAATTGGGAGTCCTTTTTCAAGTACTTGATTTTCAATACATACGAATACCTGATGTCTTTATATCGGTCGATCATGGGTTCGAGTAAAATGTCGGCCCAATTTTTATTCGACTCCTTTCCGGCATGGATCAAATATGGGTCCGCTAATCCGAGGTATACCATCAAAAAAGATTGGATGGATTGACTGCATCGGATCAGATCGGTTAAGGCGTCGCTTTCCCGCATTTTTCCGGTGAGGTAATGCAACACGTTGTTCCAATCTCCCCGATACGCCATTTCAGTCATGAGCTGTTTGAGAACCGTGAGGGGAAGGGTGAAGGTCCGGGTTTCGTCGTAGGCGTCTTTGAGATATTCAAAACACAACTTTCTGGCCGTCAGGTTGGGGATTTCCAGTTGGGGGTTCGGTTCCGTTGCCGCTTTAATGCTTAACAGACCGAAATAAAACAGGAAGGAGAAGCAGTTTTTTCTCGCCGTTATTTTTTTAAAAGGGAATTCGGATTCGATATCGGAGCGGATGTCGTCTTTTAGAATTATCTCCCGTAGACGGTCGGCGTTACCGTTGGTGAGTTGCATGGTCGGGTTATCCCCGAGAAACAGGCGCCGGTGCGTGGCGTAATCCAGGCGGACATTTTTGTCGGTCAGACTTTTGGGGATTTTTTTCCTCATCAGATAGACCTTTAAGAAGTACATGACCATATCGGCATTCATCAGGGGTTCTGCTGCCTGATCGGAGAACCGGTGGTTGCCGTACCATTGGTTCAGGATATGGAGCACATACGCGGGCGGATCGTCAATCCGGGTCATGGACCGATAATAGGTGATCACGGCTTCCACCTCCTCGGCGGTAAAACCGAGTAAAGCGTTAAACACCGGGTCACGAGAGATGTTGCGGCCGATCCCATGCCCTGAGGTCAGATCGGCCATAACGATGGGAGAAATACCGGTGATAAACGACCGGGTCATGGCACCCTTGGCAGAGGCGCTTCCTTTTTTTAAGGCATTAAAAAAGGTTCGAAGGAACCCCTCGCCGTGGGTCAGGCGATGGTAGGCGTTTGGGCCCAGCGTGGCCAGGGTGGCATTGGCAAAATGATCGTATTCGTCGATCAGGATATATAACCGCTTGCCGGAGGCGTTGCACCGGTCCGCTAGTGCCTCGAGAACATGGGCAGGGGAAGGGCTCACCGTCAATACGTGATCCAGGTAGCCGTCATCGTCGATCAGCTCGCTTCGATATTTCCGTAAAAAGGCAATGACTTTTCGTCGGATGTGGTTGAGGAACGTGAGTTCCATGTGGCGGGGGTCGGGATCGATGAGGGAGAAATCAAAGGAGAGCATCAGGTATTGGTGGCGCTCGTCGGTCGGGCGTTGATAGATCGCGGTTCCGGCGAAAAGGTCCCAAAACTTACTTTTGGAATAGAGGTCATAGTAACACTCCAACAAAGAGAGAAACAGGGTTTTTCCGAATCGTTGGGGTCGGGTAAAGAACAGGTGGCAGGCGGTTTCCTCCAGCTTGTTTAAAAAAGGCGTCTTATCGATAAAAAGATAGTTTCCACTTCTGAGGCGTTCGAAATCAAAAATTCCACGCGGTATTTTTTTCATCGTCACCAGACTTACGAAAAAAAAATTTTTATTTAGTTACAAATGTTGTCGGGAACGTTCCATATCATCTTCGATGGTGGCTCTTTCTCGGTGAACGAAATCAATAAAATGTTTTAAAATTTCATATCGGACATAGGGAGAGTACATCATGTATCGATTCAGTTCCATTATCCGTGTTTTATCGCATTCGGCCAGAAGGTCGTCTCCGGGAAGGATAGCCGGCGAATGGCCCTTCTCATCCAGAAATGGTTTTCCCTTTCCATTGATCAGATAATCGAGGCTGATATTGTAAATCAGGGTTAGCCGCTTCAACACGAACAGGCCGGGTTTGTTTTTGCCCTTTTCCAGTTCGGAGAGGAAGCTGCTGGACACTTCGATTTTTTTGGCAAAGTCTTTCTGTAAAACCTTTAATTGTTGGCGAGCCGTCCGAAGACGGCTGCCAAATTCAGATAAAAATTCTTCCGAAAGGTCGGTATCAAATTCCACAAGTGGTTTTGTCATTATAATTACGGCCTTTTGCTATCGACCATTCCGTTCCATATCAACGTATGGTCCATGCAGCATGAATGTTCGAATTCCTCGTTCTCATCGGGCGTTATATCGTGAGCCAGGTAAATGACCAGGCTTCCCGATTGGGCCAGTTCATGGATAAAATCCTTGAATTGGAAGGTATTTTCTCGGCTCAATCCCGAGACGGTATTGGAAAACAAGTATAGGTTGTATTTTTCCAGGCGGCTGACAGCGATGAGCAGCAGGGCTTTCTCTTTTCGCGAGAGGTCCTGGATGCGTTTATCGCCGAAGGCCTGGATATTCAGGGTATGGTACACATCGTGCATGGGATGGGACGGGGTAGCGCTTGCGCGGCGGCTCCGGTTTTTGGAGAGGATGGAGAAAAAACGGAATAAATCTTTGGTTTTTGCATCGGGGGGAAGATGTTCCGGGCTGCACGCATAGAGGAAATTCATTTTACGCATGGACGGTTTCTCCATGATGTTTTCCTCATCGATATAGATGGTCGGAAACGTATCCTTTCGTTCAATCCGGTGGGCGTTTCCGGAAAAGAGGGTATAGAAGGTGTCCTGGAAGTGGTGGTGTTTGGTTTGGAACACGGTGTAGGAGCCGGTGAAGAGCACGATGGTTTTATTGACCGGGTGCAGGTTCGGGATGGGATCGGTACGAAAGATCGTTTTTTTCGATCGGACAAAGGCCAGGCCGGAGAGCGTGACCAGATAAAAAAGGTTGATGAGGAGTCCCCATCCGAAATTTCGGGGTAAAGTTCCTTGAGCCTTGTAGATATTGGCATCGCCTTTCAGAAACGGTTCCACCGTGGCATAATAGGAATAGAATTTCTTTTTAAAGTAATACCGTTCGAATTTTTCCTGGCAATTGACGGCAAAATCATAGAAGTTGAAAAAGTTCTCATACCCGAGGCTGGAGATTTCCGATCCGACGGAACGGTAAAAAGTGGTCGGGTAACAGGCGGATATCCAGCGGTAGGCGATCACATTTCGCATCATTTCTTCTTTGAGTTTTTTTTCCAGGCTCACGATATCCCGAAATTCGTTTTTCCAATAGCCTTCGATGAGTTTGCGTTCGGACGTGGCGCGTTCTTTCATATTCGTGTACCGTTGGGCTTCATCGTAGGCTTTTTTCTCGAATTGCATGAGGATTTCCAATTTTTGGAGTTCGAGTTTATCCATGGAGGAAATGGTTCGGGCGCTGTTGGCATTGAATTTGGTCACCGCTGCAGGGATAAAGAGGAGCGAGGCGGCCAGTACCATGCCGATCAGGAAGTAACCCCAGAACAGTGTTCGAAACGTGCCGGCAATGGCACCGGTTAGAAAGAAAAAGATGGCGGCAATCAGGGCCGTGAGGCCAAACATCATCAGATTGAGATAGTCGGTATGAGTGAGCCGGATCTGGTTGAGGTGGGAGAGAAAAAGGGAGCTGCCGATGAGAATGAAGAGGAGCGAAATCAATGCAAGTATTTTGGCCGACAGGTAAAAGAAGAAGGTCTGTGTATGGCCGCAAATACTTGCAATTGATTTCACATATTCATGATTTCGGAGCGCCTTGTACCCGGAGTAAATGAACACCACGGCCATAATGAGGAGGATAAATCCCGAGAAATCATCAAATATATGGGAGCGTTCAATAAAGGCCTGCTCGCCCAACAACGGGTTGTAGACCCGCAGACGGACCCCTGAATCGATGAAGGCGGTCATCTGGGGAATCAGACCCGAGGTTTTAAAAAACACGCCCGCTGGGGAAGGGACGAACAGCAGCCGGAAGCCATAAGCGCCGTACTGCGTATAATTAATGAATTTCTCGATATTGACCCGTTCCAATTCCTGGAATCGGACCTTGTCTTCCACGATTTTCTTGTATTTGTTAATGCCTTCTTGCGTAAAGTAGAGCGCGATCAGAAGAATTAACAAAAACACAAGGACTTTTTTCAACGTGAAAAATTGTTTATACTCCAACATTAAAAACGCTCTGAAATTTTTCATGATTCACCTCATTGGCCACTTCGCGTCAAAGCAGCAGGTATAATTTTGTAGTTTTAAATATCCGGTAAGAGGGGGTTACATTTTCATCCGGTTACAGACCATGGCGACGCATTGTCCAAACTGCATCAAATCGGAATAATACCGATTCAATTGCCAGACATCGGAAATATCGGGCATGGTTTCCGAATCGACCAGTTTTTTAATCTTGGTCAGCAGCGTCATGATCCGATTCGCATCGAACACAATTCGTTTGTAGATGCCTCGGGCATCCCCACTTACCAGGTAGGTTTTCACGTCCTTCAGGATCGTGGCATTCAAATTGTATTGGAGGCCTAAGTCTTGATAATTAAAGGCGGCGACCCGTTTCATCATCGCCACATTGTAGGGCGTATGATCGGCCACGTCGGTCAGGGTGGCATACACGCGCAGCATGGATTGCATGTTGTCGATCATCCGGTTGACCACGTCACTCATGGCCGCGAATCCGGCAAATTCACGGGAAGCCAGCTCGACCATATAGGTGAACTGCAAGGCACTCGAATGGGCGGTCAAAAAATACCCGGCGCTTTCGATAACATAATTATCCATGTTATCGCTGCTGCCTTCCTTGCCCACCAATCCGCTTTCCCGGCCCATGGTGCTGCTCTGCGTGCTGCTCGGCATATAGTAAAGAGCCGGAGAATCGTTGGCGAAAACCAACGCATAAGACGGGATTGTCCCCGCCAGACATACCAGTAACAACAAAACGATTTTTAACGTAAACTTATGATTTTTATTCATCGTCACACTCCTTTGGTAATTGCATATTTTTAAACATGTTGTAATTATATAATGTTCCTGATAACCGTGTCAAGCCATCATGGACCGATCGGTAACCATCTGCTATTTTACTTAATTTAACTATTGTGTATCAAGTACGCGATGATTATATCCCCAAGAACCTTTTATTTATAGTGGAAGCGAGCAGTCAGTAAATAACGAATTTTCTCATGTCTTTTTTAAGGGCGATATGTAAAAGTTAAATTCAGGATGCTCGTATATTTCTTCCTTCTTTTTGATAAAAGTTTCTTAAATATATCGTTTCCTTATTTCGATTCGCTATTGATCTATTTTTATTATTCGTTAATAAAGAATAAAAAAACCGAATTTAAATAAAAAAATAAAAAAATATTAATTTATATAAATATGCACACCCTTTCAACGGGGATAGCATCGACGTCGCGTCAATCGGGTCGGGCAGGGGGTATGGTCCGCGTTTTTTTTAATTGACTCTTCCAATTTATTGAAAAACAATGTAGAATAAGGAAAAGGAAAATAAAATGGAAAACCAGATGCATTTTGATAAACGTTTTTCGACCACCCGTCGATTAATTCGGTCAACCCCCATTCCAGGCGATTCGGCAGCGAGACGCGGCGGATTAAAAGTCAAAGGGTACGGCAAGGAATCCCCGTACGATTGTGCGTTAGTTACGGTGGCCGTTGTTGCCGCAGACAGCACCCCGGAGAAATTGGAAAATACCTTGCGTTCCGTATGGGATCAGACATACGAGAATATCGAGCTCCTGGTGATCGCCACCTCGGATGGTCCCATCCTTGATATTCTGAAAAAAAACGAAGATAAGATAGATTATTGGATTCTCGAGCCCGGATTGGTACCTTCGGAAGCCATGAATAAAGCGATCGGTCTCGGCTCCGGCGATTGGATTAATTTTCTCAGGGCCGGGGACACGTTTTTTGAAAAAGAGACCATTCAAAACGTGTTTCTAACCGAATACGGACGAACGGATTTTATTTTCGGCCATACCTATTATAATAGCGATCGTTTTATCGGAACTGCCCGGGCCCAGGGATTTAATTCCCTGTGGAAGAAAATGATATTCACCCATCAGAGCCTGTTTGCCAGGCGGGATATCTTTCGGCAGCGACAATTCAATCCCCGCTTTAAGTTGTGCCCCGAATACGAATTGATCGTTGATTTCTTCATGAAAGGATTCAATTTCTTTAATTCCGATACCATCATTGCGGCCTGTGATCCCGATGCCGTTGAAACGTACGGTCCCCGATCCGTGTTTGAAAAATGGAAAGTGATTAAAAAACACCGGAGCGATTTCGAATTCCATCAATATTATATCCGACTCTTTTTAAAGCAAATGGCTCGAAGTCTGCGTATTCGAAAATCAAAACCATCCGGTTCTTCCAAAAAATCCTGATTCGCGATCATGAGACGCCCGTTCCAAAATGACAGAAAGGCATAGTACTGATTCAGCTACACCCATCAACGTTTTATTTGATCATCAGGTATTTGCCTCGCAGGCCTACGGTGGCGTATCGCGGATTTTTTACGAATTGATCACGCATTTGATTTCAAAAAAAGGGGTTCGCGTCTCCTTGTTTCAGGGGTTGCATCTCAACCGTTACCCTCTGGAGGAATTCCAGGCCGATTACACGTCCTATTTCGGGCGAAGAATCGTCGATTTTCCCCATGCCTCGTTTTTCCTTAAACCCGTCAATGATTGGCTCTTCCGTCATTATGCCCGAACCCAGGGTCATCATTCGACAAGGGATTCCATCGACGTGTATCACCCCACCGGGTATTCACCCGTTGTCTCCGATTGGAAAAAAAGTCCGGTGGTGTTACACGTTTACGATACCATTCCCGAGCGGTTTCCCCACAATTTTCGCGACATCAACGTGCGGCTGGAAAACAAACGCAGATGCATCGAGCGGGCGGATAAAATTATCACCATCTCCCATTTTGTCAAACAGGATTTATTGAACCATTACCGGATCGACCCGGAAAAAATCCATGTGATTTATCCCGGAGCGCCAACCCGAGAGCCCGGCATGTCGAGTGACGAACCCCTGACCCCCTATGAGCACTTCAAACCCTATATTCTTTATGTGGGAACCCGCAAGCAAGCCTACAAAAACTTTGAGAAGTTTCTTCTCGCCTATTCGTCATCCGAAATGCTCAAGAAAAACGCGAATGTCCTCTGTTTCGGTGGTCCCCCGTTGACGCGGTTTGAAACGGATATCATGAGCATGATGAATTCGTTGGATAACGTCTTTCATTTGCAGGGAGATGACCGGTTATTGGCGCGTTTGTATTTGGGGGCATCGGCGTTTGTTTATCCGTCTCTGATGGAAGGGTTCGGTTTACCACCTCTGGAAGCCATGACCTATGGGTGTCCGGTAATTGCCGGCAATGCCCCGGCCATTCCCGAAGTGTTGGGAGAAGCGGCCGAGTATTTCGATCCGGCGAGTACCGAGTCGATGATGGCGTCCATGGAATCCGTTCTTTTGAATGATGCGCGCCGGCAGCAATTGATCGCAAAAGGGTACGAGCAAATCAAAAAATATTCCTGGTCTTTAATGGCCGATCAAATCCACGACGTGTATAACGATTTACTGATCAAATAAAATAACCTTCCCTTCGAGCAAGAAGTGTTTCTTTACTTCCCATTCTCTTTCGAGTTCCCTTGACACAAGGTTTCTTTTTTAATATAATTAAGCCTTTTTATCGTATTAACGATAATCTATAAAAAAAAAATTGATTTATGCGTTCAAATTACTATGAATTTTACCGGGGTAAGGGCGGAAGCCTATCGATAATTCAAACGGTTATCAGGAGGAAAACAGAATGAAGAAAATCACTTTTGGAAAAAGTTCTATCTCTCAAAACGGGCCCTGCTATTTTATAGCAGAAATCGGGCATAATCATCAGGGGAATCTTCAAACCGCGTTAAAAATGATTGAAGTGGCAGCCGAATGCGGAGTGAATGCGGTTAAATTTCAGAAAAGAGACAACAAGGCCCTGTATACCCGGGCGCTTTACGAGAAACCTTACGACAATGAGAATAGTTACGGAAGCACTTACGGGGAACATCGCGAATTCCTTGAATTCGGAATGGCGGAATATCGGGAATTAAAAAAATGCGCCGAGTCCCTTAACGTTGAATTTATGTCCACTGCCTTTGATTTCCAAAGTGCCGATTTTCTCGAAGAGTTAGGTATTACCAGTTATAAGCTTGCGTCCGGCGATATTACCAATACCGAGCTGATCCGGTACATTGCCAAATTTAATAAGCCCATGATCATGTCCACCGGTGCAGCGACATTGGACGAAATCCGGATCGGTTACGAAGCCGCCAAATCCATCAACGATCAGATCTGTCTGCTCCACTGCGTGGCCGGTTATCCCACGGATTACCCCGATTTGAACCTCAAGGCCATTGAAACATTGAAACAGGAGTTTCCGGGCGCCGTCATCGGATATTCCGGTCACGATAACGGCATCCTGGCCGCGGTGATCGCCTACATGCTCGGTGCAACCGTGGTTGAAAAGCACTTTACTCTCAATCGCGCATGGAAAGGAACCGATCATAAATTTTCACTCGAACCCGAAGGGTTACGCAAACAAGTCCGGGACCTGCGTCGGGTGGATATTGCGCTTGGAAATTCGGAAAAAGTCCTCAAAGATTTTGAAATCGATGCCCGTAAGAAAATGGGCAAGGGCCTTTATGCTGCCCGTGCCATCGAAGTCGGATCGCTGATTCGACGGGAAGATATCGTGCTTAAATCGCCGGCCAACGATACTCCGGTTTACCGGATTCAGGAATGCATCGGTAAACGGATCAATGTCTCACTGGCCGAAGAAGCCCCCATTCTGATGGATTATTTTCAATGATTCACGCGTTAGCTGCGACGATTCGTCTGGCTGTCTTTGATTTCGACGGCGTTTTTACCGATAATCGTGTCCTGGTATTGCAAGACGGAACCGAAGCCGTATTCTGCAACCGTTCCGATGGGCTGGGCCTGGGGCGATTGATAAAAAACGGTATTGAAACGCTGGTTCTCTCCAAAGAAACCAACCCGGTTGTTTCCGCCCGCTGCCGAAAGCTCGCGCTCCCTTGTATTCAATCCTGCGATAACAAGCGGGAAACCCTCCTGGCGATTTCAAAAGAAAAAGATATTCCTCTTTCCCAAATCGCCTATGTCGGTAATGATATTAACGATATCGAGTGCCTTGAAATCGTGGGGTTCCCGGTATGCGTGGCCGACGCCTACCCCGAAGTGAAGCCTTACGCCAAATGGATCACGACTGCCAACGGCGGTTATGGGGCCGTTCGCGAATTCTGCGACCTCATTCTCAACGCTAAAAATAAATCGTAAACATACATACATATATTATATATATATTATTATATATAAATTTACATTATAAGGATCAATCATGACTGAAATTTTTAAAATGTTCGACCTTTCAGGAAAGGTCGCCATTGTCACCGGTGCGTCGGGTCAACTCGGCGGCGAATACGTCAAAACCCTCCTGGACGCCGGAGCAAAAGTAGGCGCGTTCGATGTTCGACTCGATAATCCGAAATCGATACTCCATACACTCCCGCAAGACCACCTGCTCCAGGTTGCAGTCGATATCACGAACCGGAATTCCATTGAAACCGGTCTGAAACACGTACGCGAAACCCTCGGAAACCCATCGATCCTCATCAACAATGCGGCCATCGATGCCCCACCGAACGCCTCGGAAACCGATACGGGCCCCTTCGAGTCTTACCCCGAATCATCATGGGACGCCATGATGAACGTCAACCTCAAAGGCACGCTCCTCTGCTGCCAGGTCATCGGCGGACACATGAGCCAAACCGGCGGGGGAAGCATTATCAATATTTCGTCCATATACGGGATCCTATCGCCGGATCAACGCATCTATGAATATAAAGAAAAACCGTTCTTTAAGCCCGTTGCCTATTCGGTCACCAAATCGGGCGTCCTCAACTTCACCCGTTACCTGGCGACCTACTGGGCCAAGAAAAATATCCGCGTGAATACCATCACCCTCGCCGGCGTGTTCAACAACCAGGACGCGACTTTTCTGAAGAATTATACCCAAAAAGTCCCCCTCGGACGCATGGCCCGCGCCGATGAGTTCAACGGAACCATCCTTCTCCTCGCCTCCGACGCGTCCTCATACATTACAGGTACAAACATCATCGTCGACGGCGGATTCTCGGCCTGGTAAAGAAGCGGTAAAAAGATAAAAGAGACGGGGGCTCTTTTCGAGAAAACCGCCCCCGTACCCCCGCAAAAGCTTTTGTTTGGGTGGAGATAAATAATTATGAATATGGTTTTCATTATATAGATAAAGGAGAATAATAATGAGTGATAATTTTTTCCCTCAAGAAATTTTCAATTGGGTGAATGGAAACGAGAAAACTGCAATTTCAACCAAAACATTTGATAAAATAAATCCGGATAATGGAACGGTCCTCTGTCAGGTCGCCCGATCCGAGCAGGCCGATATTCAATCTGCTGTTAATGCCGCCAAAGCGGCCCAACCCTCATGGGCGGACATTCCCCCCGTGAAACGCGGTTTAATCTTAAACGACGTCGTGGCTGCCATGAAACAAAACCGGGAAACCATCGCCCGAATCGTTTCCCTCGAAACCGGGAAATCATATAAAGACGCCCTCGGCGAAACCGACGGCGCCATTCAACTCGGCTTCTTCTTTGCCGGTGAAGGCCAACGCCTCTATGGTCGTACCACCACCAGCGGCGCACCCAATAAATACGCCATGACCATCCGCCAACCCATCGGCATCGCCGGATTGATCATTGCTGCCAATACTCCTATTGCCAACGTGGCATGGAAAGTCTTCCCCGCCCTCATCTGCGGCAACGCCGCTATTTTAAAATCCGCCGAAGATACGCCGGCTACCGCCTGGATCTTCGGAAAAGTCGCCCACGACGCCGGCCTTCCGGCCGGCGTCCTCAACATCATCCACGGATACGGCGAAGAAGCCGGCGCCCCACTGGTCCAACACCCCGACGTGGGCGTCATCAGCTTTACCGGATCCACCGAAGTCGGCCGACTCATTGCCGTTCAAACCGGCCAACGCATGGCACGCGCGTCCCTTGAACTGGGCGGGAAAAATCCCCTGGTCGTCTGCGACGACGCCGATCTCGATAACGCCGCCAAATGGGTACTGCTCTCGGCATTTAGTAATGCCGGTCAACGCTGCGCAGCCGCCAGCCGGATCATCGTGTTCGATTCCGTCTATGACAAATTCCGCACCATGCTGATCGAACGAACCAATCAGTTAAAACTCGGTACCGCGGATGACGACGATTTTGGCCCGGTCATCAACCTCGAGCAATTGGAAAACATGATCCGAGTCATCAACCGAGCCCGCGAAACCGGTGCCACGATCCTTACCGGCGGAAACCGCTTAACGGACGCTCGCCATCAAAACGGGTGCTACATGGCTCCCACCTTGATTGAAAACGTCAAACCCGCCGATGAAATCTCCACCATGGAACTCTTCGGACCCATCGCCTGCCTATACCGCGTAACCGATTACAACGAGGCATTTGCGCTGGCCAATGACTCACCCTATGGATTAACCGCTTGCATCCATACCCGAAATGTGAACCGGGCCATTCAATTCACCCAGAAAATCCAGACCGGCGTCGCGGTCGTCAACGCCGGAACGTACGGAAGCGAACCCCACATGCCGTTTGGCGGATTCAAACAATCCGGAAACGGCACCCGCGAACCCGGAACCGAAGCCCTGGATGTGTATTCGGAATTAAAAGATATCTATATGATTATTGATCCTGCCCAACTTTGATAACCCAAAGATGATCGTTTATATTTCCTCTTATCCCCGCTCCGGAAACTCATGGATTCAGCAATTATTTTTGATCAATTTCAAACTCCTCCCCTCATCCGTTCATGACAATAAAGGATTTCCGCAACCCAATATGTCCCATTTGGATCTGAGACAGGAACCGGAAGAAAACCGTTGGTACGGCTTGCCCCCCGAAACGGTGTTCATGGCCAGTTATATCGATCAGCGGCAGCCGAAGGAACAAAAAGATTCCGGTAAATGCCAACGACGAGCCTTGATCATGCCGGGGTGCAAGAAGCTGTTGAATGAGGAAAGACGAAAGATTATCGCGGCAAAAAAAGACATATTTATTCTCAAAACCCATGAGATGCCCTTCTCCCATTTTTACGAAGGCGAAAAAGTGCTTCACATTGTCAGGCATCCGGGCGCAGCGTTTCACTCCTACCATCAATTATTGACCAAGCAAAACCCGAAACGAACGCATTTGATCGAGGATGTGATCTATGGAAACGTGAAATTCGGCTCCTGGGCCGAATATGAATCCCGCTGGATCCGAACCGCAAATGAATTAACCGACTCGTTTTTATTGATTCGATACGAATCGCTGGCGCAAGATCCGTATCGCGTATGTCAATCCATTGCCGAATTCATCAACATGGACGTGATCGAACCGCGCATCAAAACCTTCGACCAAATCAAAAAACCGGGGAGCATCTCCAAAAACTTCGGGACCGAAAACCCCTGGCAAACCATCCTGAACCAGAAACAAATCCGGTTAATCCACCGAAAACATGTTCACATCATGACCCATTACGGTTACGAATTACCCCGGGAATGCGAGGAGAAGAAGGAAAAAACGGAAAAAACGGAAAAAACGAAAAAAACGGAAAAAAAAGAAACCCTTTCGCGCCGGATCCGAGAGATCCGCACAGGCGTTCTTCGGCAAACGGTCAAACGCGCGGAACAAAACATCAAACGGTTGATAATGAAATAAAGGAAATAAGGATAAAACATGACGAATATGATAGAACTTCAGAAAACATCGGACAGGGCACGCGAATTAATGGTTGACGCCTTAATCGGTGCCGGGTGCGGGCATCCGGGCGGCGCTTTTTCCAGCATCGATATGATGACCGCCCTCTTTTTTGAGGAAATGAAGATCGACCCCCTCAATCCCAAATGGGAAGAAAGAGACCGCTTCATCTTAAGTAAAGGCCATTCATCCGTTGGGTTGTATGCGATCATGCACTTGAGGGGTTTTTTCAGTAAAGACGTGTTGATGACCTTCCGTCAGGACAACAGTATCCTGGCCGGTCACCCCGACATGAACAAAGTTCCGGGTGTGGAAATGAGCACCGGTTCCCTGGGGCATGGCTTGTCCGTTGGGGTCGGGTATGCCCTGGCCGCGAAAATGGACCGAAAACCATTCCGAACGTTTGTGATGGTGGGGGATGGCGAAAGCCAGGAAGGCTCGGTATGGGAAGCGGCCATGTCCGCGTCTCACTTTAAATTGGACAATTTAATCGCGATCGTCGACCGCAACCGCTTTCAAATCGACGGACCAACCGAAGACATCATGAGCCTGGAACCGTACAAACAGAAATGGGACGCGTTCGGGTGGCAGGTACGGGAAATCAACGGAAACGAGATGGGGGAAATCGTGTCGACGCTCAAAGAAATTCCCTTTTCAACCGGAAAACCGTCCCTGATTATTTCAAATACCATCAAAGGAAAAGGCATCTCGTTTATGGAAAATAAGGCCGAATGGCACGGGAAAGCCTTGAAGGGAGAGCAGGCCGAATTGGCTCGACTGGAAATCCGAAAGAAATTGGAGAGTTACTAATGGGAAAGCAAAACCTTCGCATCGAATATGGAAAATACATCACCGAATGCGGTGCATCGAATAAAAATATCGTCTTATTGGAAGCCGATTTGCAGGAATCGACCCAGTCGGTTCAATTTCAGAGCGTGTTTCCCGACCGCTATTTTGACGTTGGGATCGCGGAGCAAAACATGGTCGGCATCGCCGCCGGGCTGGCATTGGGCGGAAAGATCCCCATTGCGCATTCCTTTGCCACCTTTATTGCCATGCGGGCCTGTGAACAGGTCCGGACCAGCGTGGCGTATCCCCGGTTAAACGTCAAGTTTCTCGTGACGCACGCGGGAATCAGTACCGGAACCGCGGGAACCACGCATCATGCCATCGAAGACATTGCCATCATGCGGTCGATACCCAACATGACCGTTCTGGTGCCGGGCGATGCGGCCGAGCTGCGGCAGGTTGTGGATGCGGCACTGGCCCTCAATGGACCGGTTTATATCCGATTGGGAGCCGGGGACGCCGAAGATGTCTACGGTGTCAACGACCGGTTTGAAATCGGGAAAGCCACGCTGTTTCGAGACGGAAACGATGGAACGATTATCACCACCGGGACACTCGTGTATGAGGGCGTTTGTGCGTCGGATATGTTGCGTAAAGAGTATGGGATTTCGACGCGGGTATTGCAGATGGCTTCGGTCAAACCGCTGGATCGGGAAGCGATCACACGGGCAGTCATGGAAACCCGCTGGATCCTGACGGTGGAAGAACACAATGTCTTGGGTGGATTGGGGGGCGCCGTGTGTGAAGTGGCTGCCGAATTCGGTGGTCGTGTGACGCGGCTGGGGATTCAGGATCGTTTTGCCGCGGTCGGATCCGCACCGCTTTTAATGAAAGCCGAAGGCTTAACCGTCGAAAATATCATCGCGCAGGTTCGTAGACTGGTCAAAAGGTAAGAATTAATGGCAGACGAGACTCAGGTTCAAGAGATTGTGATCCGGCCTCAAGTGGGGTTACCGCATCTAAATTTTCAGGAATATTACAAATTCCGACATTTAATGTGGAAGATGATCAAAAAGACCATTCATACCCAATTTGATGACAAATATTTGGGCTTTATCTGGGCGTTTGCCCGCCCGCTGCTGATGCTGGTGGTCTTTTTTGAACTCAAACGGATAACCCGGGCCAATATGTACAATACCATATCGTATTCCCTTTACTTTTATTCCGGAATTATTTTATGGTTTTATTTCCGGGAAGCCGTGGCTGCGACCCAGAAGAGTATTTCCCGGGATGCCGGGTTAATCAAAAAAATATACTTTCCGCGACTGATCACGCCGATGGTCCCGGTCATCGCCGGGGTATACAATCTGTTCTTATCGATGATCCCCCTGGCGATTATGATCGTCTGGCAAGGGGTTTATCCCGGATGGCGGATTGTGCTCTTGCCGGTGATATTGATTCAGGCCATGGCCTTAAGCCTGGGCGTGGGGACCATGTTTGCGGCGCTGGCACTCGTTCGGAGCGATTACGAAAATTTTTTAAAGTTGATCATCTATGTCGGGATGTTCGTTTCGCCCGTGATCTATTCGCCCGATGCGCTGGCGTCGCGGGGGGCAAAGATTTTTTATTTCTTAAATCCGGCGGCAGGCATGCTCCTGGCGTTTCGTTCCTGCATGTTTCATGATTTTGTATTTCCGGTCTGGCAGTTTGCGTATTCTTGCCTGGCGACGGTATTCTTTTTAATCGTCGGAACCACGATGTTTCGCCGCTCGGAAATGTATTTTGCGGATAAGTTGTGAGACCAAAAATGGAACAGCCGATTATTTCAGTACGTGGCATTGGAAAGCGATATTTTATCGGAAAGCCGAAGCTCAAGAAGCAGAAGAATCAATTTCTGGAGAAATGGCTTCTGCCGTATCGGATGTTTCGGGGCATGGGCATGCCGTTTATGACCTCCGAGGAAAAGGAATTCTGGGCACTCAAAGACATTCACTTCGATATTTATAAAGGCGAGCGGTTGGGGGTTATCGGCCGCAATGGCGCGGGAAAGACCACGTTGCTTAAAATTCTGTCGCGGCTGGTGGCTCCGACCGAAGGCGAAGCCCGGATCCGGGGACGGGTCACCTCGCTGTTGGGCGTGGGAACCGGTTTTAATTCGAATTTAACCGGGCGGGAGAATGTGTTTTTGGATGCCACCCTGCATGGGTTAACCCCGGCGGAGATCAACGAAAAGTTTGACAAGATCGTTGAATTTTCCGGCGTTGGAAAATTTATCGATACCCCGGTCAAGTTCTATTCGAGTGGGATGCATTCGCGACTGGCCTTTTCAGTCGCCGCGCATCTGGAGCCGGATATCCTGATGTTGGATGAAGTGCTGGCTGTCGGCGACATGGAGTTTCGAAAAAAATGCCTCAAGAAAGTCGAAGGCATGACCAAAGAAGGCAACACCTTACTTTTCGTCTCCCATTCGTTGGGGGATGTCCTCAAATTTTGCGATAAAGTCCTCTGGTTGGAGGAGGGACAGGTCCGGTTTTACGGGGATGTCATTCAGGGCGCCGAATTGTATCAGAATTTTATGACGGCCATGGACAGCATCGAGAGTAACGAAGTTGTGGTGGAGCATCGGAATGATCGCGTGGGAACCGGCGTTGCCGTGGTAAATAAAATCGGTCTCTTCGATAAGGACATGCAGCCGATAAAAGCGGCAGTAACAGGGCAGGACCTGATCATATCGATCAATTACAAATGCAAGGTGGACGTATTGTCCGAAAATCAGCGGCAAATCGCTTGCGTGCTCTACGTTGAAGATGACAAAGGCCAGCGGCTTTTCTGTATGTCCAACAAGATTCCTCGATCCTGCAATCGCGATCTGGCAGCCAGAGAAGGAAAATTCTTTTGTCGGGTCAAACGCCTTCCGCTTCTTCCCGGGCATTACAACATCACCTATAATTTGAATGTCGATCATGATCAGGCCGATAAGTTGCGCCAATCTCGGAGCCTGGTGGTTTTGGACGGGGATTTTTACGGAAGCGGGAATTTACCCCATCAGAACGGAGGCGCGATTTGCGTGGATTACGACTGGAACCACCGGGTAATCGCGGAATAAGGAACAAGGAGCAACGATGAACGTATTGGGTGTGGGCGCTCATTATGACGATCTGGAATTGGGGTGCAGCGGAACCCTGATCAAACACGTCCGGAATGGCGACAATGTCACCATGCTGGTGATCACCGATTCGGCCTACAACAATATGGATGGCGAGTCGGTGCGGTCCAAAGAGGTGGCTTACGACGAAGGACTGAGAGCCTCCGAAATCATCGGAGCCCGGTTGCTGTGTTTGAATTACAATACTTTTCTGGTCCCCTTTGATGAAACGCTAACCAAAAAAATCGGTCATTTGATTGAAACCTTGAAGATCGATACGATCTACAGTCATTGGCTTCATGATCTTCACCGCGATCATCAGTACACGGCCAAAAGTACCTTAATGGCCGGTCGGCATGTTCAGCGATTTTTGATGTACCGAAGCAACTATTATGGAACCGAAACCATGTTTAATGGAAATTTTTATTCGGATATATCCGACCACATGGAAAAGAAAATCGAGGTCATCAAGGCCCATCGCTCCGAGATGGAACGGGTCCGCTACAAATGGCTGGAATTTTTTAAGAATCAGAATGCCAATGACGGCCAGATTATTGGCGTCGATTATGCGGAAAGTTTTCAGATCATCCGTTATCTCGTATAACATGATAATCGGATTATTATCAATAAATCATAAATGATCGTTACCATTCATCAACCGGATTTTTTACCCTGGCTGGGTTTTTTTTCCCGGTGGGAAATGTCCGATTTATTAATCATTCTGGATGATGTCCAGTTTCTCCGAAGAGGGTGGCATCATCGGGATCGGATCAAAACGTCGGCCGGTGTGCGATGGCTCACGGTTCCCGTGAAGACAAAGGGCCGGTATGATCAAAAAATCAATGAAGTCAGGGTATCGGATGACCCGGAGTGGCGAGACAGGCATCTGGAAACCATCAAACATGCGTACGGCAAAGCCCCGAATTTTAACGCGGTGTTTGAAACCTTATCCGACATTTATTCGCGAAAGCAGGAGTATTTGATGGATGTGAATCTCGCACTCTTAACCTTCGGGGCACAGATGCTGCACATCACCGTTCCCTTTCAATTGGCTTCCACGTTTCGGATCCACTCGACAAAAAGCCAGCGCCTGGTCGATTTGGTCAAGTGCGTCGGTGGCGACACCTACCTGACCGGACAGGGATCTCGGGCGTACCTCGACGACTCGTTGTTTGAGGACAATGGGATCGCCGTGCGGTGGCAGACGTTCGAGCATCCGGTTTACCCCCAGCTTCATGGCGACTTTGAACCCAATCTGTCGGTTCTGGATTATCTGATGATGGTTCCGGTTAAAGACATTGAAAATTAAGAATTGAAATTAAGAATTAATGAACACCCATTCGTTTACCTATTCCCCTCCTGAAGGAACCGGTTACCGCGTCTCCCTTTTGGTGGATGACAAAAACACCTGGATTTTTCCCTGGGCAAAAATGCTGCTCGACCTCCTTTCGCCGCACCATGAGGTTTCTTTACATCAGGACTTCCGGCAGATCGCGCCGGGAGACGTTTGCTTTTTTCTGGGATACCTGACCCGGGTACCGCCCGACATACTGAAACGAAATCGCCACAACCTGGTGATTCATGAGAGTGATTTACCTCAAGGGAGGGGCTGGTCGCCGGTCGCCTGGCAGGTATCGAGTGGCGTCAATGACATACCGGTGTGTGTATTTGAAGCCACCGACGAACTGGATGCCGGACCGGTTTATCTCCGGGATACGATCGCATTGGATGGGACCGAATTGCTTCCGGAAATCAGGGAAAAGCAAGGGCGAAAAACCGTTGAATTGTGTTTGCGCGTTTTGGAACAGTGGGAGAAGCTGGAAGCAGAAATTCAGGATGGACCGCCGTCCTACTACCGACGGCGCACCGCCGAGGATGATCGGCTGGATATCAAAAAAAGCATTGAAGCGAACTTTAACCATTTGCGGATCCTGGATAACGAGAATTACCCGGGATGGTTTGACTATAAAAATTGCCGGTATATCATAAAAATATATAAAGAGAATAACGCTTAGAGGTTTACATGAACAAGATACGGATCGGGAATACATGGATCGGGGCAGGCGAACCCTGTTACATCATCTCTGAAATCGGCGCCATGTACGAAGATATCGAGGGAATGAAGAAACTGATTGCTCTCTCCGGGGAAGCCGGAGCCCATGCCGTGAAGATGCAAACCTATCGGGCCGAAACCATTGCCCTGCCCGGATCGACCTTCGAATTCGAAGATGGGTCCAAAATGTCCCAGTATGATTTCTTTAAAAGGTATGAAATCTCGGAAGCCAATCACCGCATTTTATTTCAATATGCCAAAGAGATCGGAATCGATCTTTTTTCCACTCCGAGCCATTTCGAAGACGTCGATTTTTTGGATTCCCTGGGCGTTCCGGTTTTTAAAACCGGTTCGGATGATTTGACCAATTTACCCTTTTTAAAGTATATGGCGCAGAAAGGAAAACCCATGATCGTCTCGACCGGAATGTGTACCATGGGGGAAATCGAAGAGGCGGTTGAAACGATCCGTTCAACGGGAAACACGCAACTGGCCCTGCTTCATTGCACGGTTTCGTATCCGGTGGATCCCGCTTCTGCCAATCTGAACATCATTAAAACCTTGGAGCAAGCCTTTGACCTTCCGATCGGGTATTCGGATCATGTACCGGGAACCCTGCCTTCGGTTTTGGCTTCAGCCATGGGGGCATGTATCGTGGAAAAGCATGTGACCCTGGACCGGAGTTTAAAACGGGCGGATTATCAGGTCTCGCTGGAGCCCCATGAGTTAAAGACCATGGTCGACCAGATTCGCCTGATTCCCATTCTGCAAGGGAGCCGGGTAAAGAAAGTCTTTCCAACCGAAGAAAAGTGGCGGCGGAATGCCCGAAAAAGCCTGGTGGCTGCCCGGAACTTAAACGCAGGGGATGTGATCCGAGACCAGGACATCAAAATCATGCGTCCGGGAACCGGAATTCATCCCCGGAACCTTCCGCTGATTGTGGGACGAACCGTCACCCGCGCCATCAGGGAAAATGAGTTGATCACGTTGGCGAACGTGTAGGAATGTTAAACATGCGACTGGGGATTCGACTCGACGCCGGTCATGCCAAAGGCATGGGGCATCTGTACCGGATGCTCGAACTCGCCCGAATACTCGAAAAAAAAGGGTGCGAGGTCGTTTTTGCCCTGAGGGCCGAGGAGACCAGTCGCGCCATTATCCAAAAAAAAGGATTCGAATGCCTCCGGTATTCGGAAGCAACGGATGAAAGAGATATTATCGAGGATGTCTTGACTCGGGTGAATCTCGATGCCTGGATTTACGATCTCCTCGATATCGAAGCCTGCTGGATTCGACAGATAAAACAGATAAAACAGATAAAAATGAACGGGATTCGGGTCATCTGTGTCGATGACACGGCAGGGGGAATCACCGATGCCGATATGGTCATCAACCCGATTGCCGGATGTTGGGGGAAACCCTTGTCACCGCGCGGTCAATTATTCGACGGACCGACTTATTCGATTTTATCGGCAAATGTAGCCGCCTATCGACGGGAGCGATTGCCGTCTTTGACCGGGAGTCCATACCGCGTCGGAATCGCCATGGGCGGGAGCGATACCCACGGCGCCACCGTTCGGTTGGCCGAAGCGTTTCCGGACGTCAGCGGAAGAGACCTGAGCGTTCATTTCTTTTTGGGGCCTTCCTTTCGGCACGGGGAAAGTTTGGAACACGTATTGGCAAAGGTCGCCTATTCGTACGTCCTTCATCATTCCGTCCCCGATTTGGTGCGAGAAATCAATGAAATGAACCTCCTGATTTGCGGTGGCGGCGTCACCCTCTTCGAAGCCTGTGCCATGGGCATTCCGACCCTGGCCCTGGCCAATGAACCGCATGAAGCCAAAACCATCGCGTATTTTTCGGAACGCCGGGCAACCGTCAACCTCGGACGAATCGATGCGATGGACCCGCAGGGGGTAACGGCGGCGATCCAGCGTGTACTGAACGACCGGCCGGTTCAGCAGGACTTAAGTACGAAGGGCATGGCGCTTGTGCCGGCAGATGGGGGCGATCGGGTGAGCACGCACATTCTTTCCCTGATTCGCCAAAGGATATGAAATGAAAACGCTGTTTCAATGGACCAAAGTGAACTTTTTCCAAAAGAGCCTGGATACCCGAATCCGGAATTTTAAATTCTCGTTTAACCAGGGAAATTATTTTCAATACTTAATGAATCGGTTTCAATGGTATGTATACCCGAATTTCAATAATGTATCGCCTTTTCCGTTGCATGTGGATATCGAAACCTCTGCGCGATGCGATTTGCGGTGTCCCATGTGTGCCAGCCGCCATATCGACGATGAAAAATACAATCGATACGGACACATGGATTTCGATCTCTACAAGGATATCGTCGATGAATGTGCGACCCATCAGGTTTTTTCCGTCCGGCTGAGCTGGCGGGGGGAAGTGTTTACAAACCCGGATTTTTTGAATTATGTCCGATATGCCAAAGTCGAGAAAAAGATCCCGCAGGTTTCGTTTCTGACCAATGGCTTTCAATTAAAAAAGAATATCGCGCAGGAACTCATCCGGATGGGGGTCGATTATATCTCGGTTTCCGTGGACGGCATGGACGATATGTATGAGAAAATCCGCTTCCCGGCTCGGTTCGATGATATTTATGAAAACCTGGTTCAACTGAAAACCCTGCGTCAGGAAATGGGGAAAAAGAAACCGCTCATTCGAATTACGACCCTATGGCCGGCGATTGCCAATTGTGCCGAGGCGTACTACGCCAAAATGAGTCGAGTCTCGGATATGATCGTCTACAATCCGTTGAAGGATTACACCATCACCACGCAGGACCGAATGGGCTTTACAAAGTGTCAATTTCTATGGGAAAGACTGTTTGTGGGGTTCGACGGTTCGGTCCATCCGTGCAGCAATACCAAAGATGAATTTCAAATCGGAAGTGTCAGGCAACATACGTTGAAAGAGATATGGCGTGGCCCGGAGATGACCGAATTACGCAGCCAGCACATGGCCGGCAAGCGGTTGGAAGTTTCGCCCTGCAACACGTGCAGTTATGGCGTGGATTATGAGAAGCGGTGGAAAAATCGGGATTGGCGTCATTGGGACCCGTCCGAGCTCATCCCCAAGAAGGATTCACCGTGAACCCTGTGCAACCCAAAATAAAGTCGTTACTCATTACCGGGATGTTTCGATCCGGTACATCGTTGCTCGCTTCATGCGTCCATGCGCATCCGCAGGTTGCGGTATCCTGGCAACCGTACTGGATGTTTTTTAAAGCCTGTCGGAATAAGTTTTACCGGGAAGTCCGACACGTTCCCTTTGACGAGGCATACCCGTTGGGAATCCTTCAATTTTCAACCTCGGAGGAACGGCAGCTATTCGCCGATATCTTTGAAACCGTGAGTTTCAGCCCGGAAGAGGTGACGCACCTCGTTTCCGATATTCAAGGTTACCTGAGTCGGCCGGACGAACACATGAATAAAGGGTTGAAGCCGGCAGATCTGGCCGGATATTTGGATGGGATGCCCGGCGGAAAAGCCGGGGATATTCTGGCGGAATTATTCGACCGATTGCATCGGTTTTTTCAGGACCAGGGCATCGAAAAAGAGACGATCGGGGTCAAAGAAACCTTTTGTGAGGAGTTTATGGAGCCTCTCCTCGCTCATTGGGGCCCGGATGGCGGGATATTGCATATCATCCGCGACCCCCGGTCGATCATCGCCTCCCGAAATTATGGAAAATATGCCGATAGCACAGGCTCTTGCTATCCGATTTATTTTATTATCCACAGTTGGTTACGAAGCGTTCAATTTTACGAATGGAATAAACATCAACCGAATTATGCCATGATTCGCTACGAAGACCTGGTGACTCAACCGAGAAAAGCCTTAACTGCCGGATGCCGGGCGCTCCGAATCCCCTTTTCGGAAGCGATGACGCAAAGCAATGACTTTACCGATGGGCAAGGAAAGCCGTGGGCGTCGAACAGCTCGTTTGAACGCGTCGAAACCGAAACGGGGATCTTTTCCTCTTCGGTTGAAAAATGGAAGAACATCCTGACGGCCGACGAAATGGCCATTACCGAGTTTTACTGTAAAGAGGGTCTCACCCGTTTGGGTTACCCGCTCACCCTGGAGACGGTTCCCCCGGATACCGTCCGAAATTTCCGTGAGGATACGAAACGCCACCCGGCATGGCTTCGGAAATACGAATTTCACACGATGGAGAATTTTAAAAATGCCTATTGATGATATGGAGCGGATCGAGGCCAATACGAATCGAATCCTTTCGCTGAATGGGAAGCATCGGGGAGACGATATTTTTGTGATCGGGGCAGGGCCGCAATTGAATGAGATTTCGGAGGACGCCTTCCGGTTGCTTGGAAATAAGATCACAATTGGCGTCAACCGAGTCCAATACAAGTTAAAATTGACTTACTTTATTTCGGCTTATATTGCTGAAAATCTACTGGCCAAAATGGATCAGGACGATCTGGTGGCGCTCCACATGCGTAAAGAGTATGTCGCACCGTTGGATTCCCGTTTGTTGACCGTCAAACGAACGCATTTTGATCCGGCCGTCGGTCTTCCTCCGGAATTTTCGTCCCCGGTTCCCACGATCCATACCCTGCGAAACGTCACCCTGGGTGCCACGCATTTGGCCCTGATTCTGGGCGCCAAGCGCATCATCTATCTGGGAATCGAACAAAAGAACCGCCTGCACTATTATAATACGGATCAGAAGCTAAAGGATCGAATCGCCGACGGGTTACGCCGGATTGAAAACAAAGACATATTTAATATCGATCACAAGCATTGTACGTTTGATTATTTGATGGAGCTCCTCCATAAACCCCCCGAAGCGCTCAATCAATTGGATTATCTGTACGACCATCGGCCCACGTACCGGGCGTATTTTGAGATCTTGAAGCAGAGGGGAATCGCCTATTACACCACGAAAAAAGAGAGTGTTCTCTTTGATTCCGGTGCCCCTTATCTACCCCTTGAGGCTTTCTTATCCTGAAACGACAATGAACATGAAACCGGATATCGATTCAACGTCCCCCATCATTGTGGTGGGAATGCACCGATCGGGCACCACCCTCATTTGCGAAATCCTGGAACAATGCGGGGTTTTTATGGGAAAAGATCAGACCGCAAACCGGGAATCGGTTTTCTTTCAACAGATCAATCGAGACATCCTCGACATGATGGGCGTTTCTTGGCGATGCCTGGAGTTTTTGCCTTCAGCGGCAGACCTGACGACCCATTTTGAATGGATGCGCCGAAAAATACATAAAAAATTGGAAGATGGATTTCTCAGCGATCACTTGGGAACCGAGCGTCTGTCCTTGTTCGATGCGAATTTCGTGTGGGGATGGAAAGATCCCCGGACGTCCTTGCTGCTTCCGGTATGGTACGATGTGTTTCCCCGGGCCAGGGTCGTCCATGTGCTGCGGGATGGGAGAAAAGCCGCCCGGAGTCTGCTCTTTCGGGAAATGAAACGTGAAAACAACCCTGCCTTCTTCTCCCGGGAGGAAATGGCCCGGCGTTATCTGGCCAATATCGAGCTCTGGAAGGACTATGTCATCCGGGTTCAGGAGAGTATCGATCGGTTTGACGTTCGCCATACGGTCCGGTATGAGCAATTAATGGAAAATCCGTTACAGGAAATCGCATCCCTTTTGGAGGCATTATCGATCGAAAAGGTCGATCCGTTGACTCGAGAGCAGTTGGCGGCCCGCGTGGACCCCCGCCGGTGGGAAAAGAAAACCGATATGGACTTTTCCTGGTTGGACGCATTGCCGTTTGATCGAACATTTCTTGAAGATTTGGGGTTTACTCGTTAAAATTCAAAAAAATCAATAATATAAATCCGGTTTTGCCTGCAAAGGGAAGCCGGGTATCATCAAATATGGAGGTTATTAGAAAATGAAAAAAAATCTGTTGATTTTAGTGTTTTTACTCATTTGCATGGTTGGTTTTAATGCCATGGGTTATACGCAAGAACCCACCCACAATACGATAGAGAAGGCCCGCAATATCGGAAAACAAAAAGAAGTCGGTGAAAATGTCGGTTTCCAGATGGAACCGGGTTCCGGCCCCTTTTTCATCCGTTTTATCGCCCCTTACGAAACCATTCTTTTAATTACCCTCAATGACCCCGTACCGCCGGTGGAAATCAACCTATTGGACAAAGATCAAAAGACGGTTTTGAAAAACTTTAAGCAGGGCCAGGGGAATCAGATTCAGCACAGTTTTCTAGAAAAAGACGGCGTCTACTATATGCAGGTTAATGCCAACTCCCCGGAAAAAATCGTGGTTCAGATGAAGGTTCAGGCGTTCCCCAAAGATAAATACCCGAACGGCATTCCCATGGCATCCGAAAGCCAAACGCAGGCTAAACCGACCCAAACTCCCCAAACGGTGGACCAGACTCAGACGCCGCCGGCTCAGGGGAGTAATATGACGTTGTTTGTGATCATCGGGTTGATCGCGGTCATCCTGGTGGTGATTATCGTCATCCTCATCAAAAGAAAAAAATAACGAATATTTACGAAAAATGAAATTCCAGTAAGAGGAACAGGTTAAATCCATATGAACGAAGTTAAAAAACCTGTGGTCTGTTTCGGCATGACGTTGTATAATAATGCGGCGTTTTTGCGCGAAGCCATGGATTCTCTTCTCTCCCAGACATATAACGATTTCTATCTCGTGGCTGTGGATGATTGCTCTACGGATGATACCCAACATATCATGCGTGAGTATGCAACGAAAGATCCGAGGGTAAAATATTTCCGAAACCCAACCTGGTCGGGAATGATTGCCACCTGGAGGGCCGCGTTTTTTCAGGCTTACGATTTGTACGCCCCCGATTATTTCGCCTGGGTCAGCGACCATGATCGTTGGCACCCCGAATGGCTGGCCAACCATGTTCAAATTCTCAATGAGCATAAAGACGTGGTATTGACGTATGGGATGACCGTGCCCATATCCGCTTCGGGGGGGGCACTCAAACTCAGCATCCCCCCCAACCTCGAGACCGTTGGGATGGATAAACTCCAACGCATATTCGAAGTCAGCACCAAACGCTACAGCGCAGGGAATGCGATCTATGGATTATTCAGGGCGGAGGCCCTGAAAAAGGCCGGCGTTTTTCGGTGGGTGATTAACCCGGATAAACTCGTCTTAACCGAAATCAGTGTACATGGGACGATAAAAACGATAAATGAAGAATTATGGTATCGGCGGTATACCGGTCAAATCCGGAGCAGGGACGAAGATATCGAAAGTCAGAGAAATAAGCTATTCGGTCCTATACCGCCTCCCTACCATACGTATTGCCCATACACCACGCGGTTGATCTGTTTCTTGCTGTTCTTTTGCATCATGCCCGAAGCGGATGATTACTCAAATTTTTGGGCGGGTTTGGCCCTGGCCGGATTGTATTGGGAAAAATACGGGAAAGATTACATCGCGCCTGAATTAATCGCTTTGCAATCGCTTTATCCGGAGGTTTCCGGGTATTTGTCTCAGTCGAATTTTTCCCCTTTCCCCGATCTTTACCTCAAAATTACCGAAATCGTCAATCGATTAATTCGGGATTTAGCCGGAGAAACGGAGGCCAAAAAGATTGACCCGATTAAACTGTCTCAATTGATTGGTTTCGGTCTGCTGTTTTATCGGGAACATTCCCAACATGACGCCAATCCTCTGATCCTATTGAAGCGAAAATTCAATAAGAAATCGACCCCTTCCGAAACCTGGGAATATGAGATCGAAAAGTTGGTTGAAAAACTAAGTAGCAAATTGGAGATGGCTCATCAGGAAAGAGGTCAGTTGAGAAAAAAAGTGACGGAGCTCGAATCGCAATTGATCGCCGCCCGGGCGGAGATTCGAGGCAATCGCCTGGAAATTGAACGCAATAAAGAGCTCGCCGAACGCTTTAAGGAAAGATATGAAAAAAATGAGGCCAAAATAACCGCCGAATTCCAAATCGAATTGGAACATTCCCATGCCCGAATGCAGACCATCCAGGTTGAATTGGACCGCTATAAAGCCTTATCCCTCGAACTTCAGGATAAATATGAAGCTCGCCAGGAGAGGGTCGAACATTTAAAGGCGCAAGTCAAAACACTTCAATCCAAACTGGGAAATGTGAAGGAAAAATCGGGCCATTTAAACGAGAAATATGAACGCGCTCAAACGCTTGTGGCCCAACTCAAAGATCAACTGGAAAAAACCGAGCACAAATTTGAGCGTTCATTGGAGGAATCCGAATATTTGAAAGGATACATCGAAAATCTCCGTGTCAATTCTTCGGATACCACCCGGGCCAGCGCCACAACCAAACTCGAATTGGAACAGTATAAATTATTCACCGAAAAATTCAGAGATAAATTCGAAAAAAACCAGGCAACTATCGATCAATTAAAAGACCAACTGAAAACCACCCAATCCACGATGGAAACCGAACGGGCGGAATTACTCCGTCAGCTCGAATTTTGGAAGGCCGAAGCGCAGTTAGGGATCACCGCCAAGATTATGGCCAAATTAAAGAAGCCAAACAAACCGCGTCCCGATGAAACAGAAAATTGAGCGCACGGTAGAACCCAACGTTAAAACCGATATGGCGGATATCTGGAAAGCCTTGCTCGAAAAAGACGCGGATATCTGGAAAGAGGCACAGGCATCCGCCCGAAATGACGAGAACAAAAAGCGGATATTGGTGGCCACCAGTATGGGATGCTACGATCATGGCGTGATTCTGGAAACGGCCCTGAGCGTGGCCTTAACCCTTCGGGGGGCGCACATCGATGTCTTGCTTTGCGATCGGTTTTTACCTTGTTGTCAAATGACCAAATATTTCAGCGTTTCCCCCGCTGAATTACTGAGCCAGGAGCATACCCCCCGTTGTGCCGGGTGTGACGAGAAAGGCAACCGATTCTATTCCACCCTGGGGCTACCGATTTATTGGTACAGCCAATGGGTTCCGGAACGTCTTCGGGAACAAGCCAAAACCATTTCCCGGACCGTCCCTTATTCCCAAATTGGCGATTACCGTTACGACGGTCTGGCCGTAGGGGAGCATGCCCGGGCCGGCGCGTTGAGGTATTATTCCCGCGGGGATATGACGGGAGAACCTGAACACGAACCGATATTGAGACGGTTCTTGGAGTCCGCCCTATTAACGGCTTTTGCCGTCGGCAACCTGTTGCGTATGAATGCCTATGATTCCGTGGTGTTTCATCATGGCATCTATGTCCCTCAGGGCGTGATCGGGGAAGTCTGCCGGCAAAAAGGTGTCCATGTGGTGAATTGGAATCCGTCCTACCGGAATCAGACCTTTATTTTTTCCCATGATGACAGTTACCACCATACCATGATCACCGAACCGGTCGAAGAATGGGAAAACATCCCATGGACTGGCGCGTTGGAAACCCAAACGCTGGAATATTTAAAAAGCCGGTGGTACGGGACCGGAGATTGGATTTGGTTTCATGAAAGCCCCCAGGACGATCCGATCACCATTGCCCAAACCCTGGGGATCGACTTTAATCAACCGTGCATCGGCATGCTGAGCAGCGTCATGTGGGATGCCCAATTGCATTATGCCTCCAATGCGTTTAAGAACATGCTGGATTGGGTCCTTCAAACCATCGCCTATTTTTCCCAACGCCCGGATCTCCAGTTGATCCTGCGCGTTCATCCGGCCGAAGTGCGGGGCATGATCCCGGCCCGGCAAAAATTGGCGGACGAAATCCGCAACGTCCTGCCCTCGCTCCCCCCGAACATCTTTATTGTCCCCCCCGAAAGCGAAATCAGCACCTATGCGCTCATGGAAAAATGCAACGCCGTCATTATCTATAATACCAAAACGGGAATCGAGCTATCGAGCATGGGCATTCCGGTCATTGTCGCCGGAGAGGCCTGGATCCGAAACAAAGGTTTTTCACGCGACGCCTCTTCCCCCGCTGAATATTTTGCCATATTGGATCAACTGCCGTTTCCCGGCCGGTTGAAGGATGAGCAAGTGGAACGCGCCCGTAAATATGCCTATCATTTCTTTTTCCGCCGGATGATCGATGTGCCGTTTGTCGTTAATGTCAAAAAATTTAAGTTTGCCTTAAACCTCGCTAGCATCCGAGAGTTATTGCCGGGCGTTAACCCCGGGGTGGATGTCATCTGTGAGGGAATTCTCGAAAAAACACCTTTTATCCAGTGAGTAAATCGGGAGGGGAGTCCTTTGAAGCCATTACGCGTTTTACATATTTATAATAAATCCTATGCAGACCCGGGCAATTTTTACTTGGGCGCGGTGAAAGATATTATGGGAAGACCGGAGTATTTTCAGGAACGGAAGATTGCGTTTGATGTTCTCCATACAGCCAATAAGCGAACCTATTTCAAACATTTATTCATGCTGGAGCGCCAACAACTGGAAACCTATACCCATTTTATTCTTGAAATGACCTTTTCGCCCTCGGCAATCGATTGGCTCCGCGACGTGGTTCCCCACGCCATGATTATCACCCGCTCGCATAATGCCGAACTCCTCCACCGCCAGGATCTCGGGCGGTCTCAGGGTCGGACCGAGACCTCCGAGGATTCCCTCGAACTCACCTTGACCAATTTCGCATGCGATTACGAATCTGCCAATAAATCCGATTATCTTTTGAGTATAGACCAATGGGAACTCGAACATTATTGGAAACATTTGATGATTTCCGACAAAACCTTACCCGAATATACGGTCATGGAATTTCGAAATAAAACGCAATATAGTATTGCAAAACTCTATCAGGCCATACATGCCGATTATCCGGATCTGGTTTTTTCGGCAAAGCCTGAGACCATTAACTGGCTCAATGGGGTATTGGAAACCCCCGAATTTTTCGAAAAGGTTTTAATCCGATACCCTCACTTTGAGCCTTCCCAGGCGATTCAAACCCTCCGATCTCAAACCCAAGGGTTGCGCCATCAACCGATTCACGCGCTTTCTTACCTGCAAACCCGGATGATCAAGAAGATGAACCGCCTTCTTTTAGAAGAGTTGTATCCCCAAAAATCTCCCCAAAAAGGGGCGATGTCCTACAAAGGACGCTGGGTGCCTTATTTTCTTCCGAATCGATATAAAGAGCAAATTCCACCCGCAAAAGCCAAAAAAAATATCTGCGTCAATCTGACGTCATCCAATACCGAAAACCCTTTTCTCATTGATGCGACAAAAAATTTCTTTACCCTGGTCGATCAATTGAATGGGAAAAACCAGGAATGGGAATTTTATTCGACCGGAGACGCGAATCATTACGATATGCGTCCGGGGCGAGCCCAATGGACCGGCTACCTGGCGTCGCCCTATGAATTACTGGCCCAATCGCGAGCAATGGCGATTTTATCCGAATACGGATATGGGTTCAAAACGAAGATACTGGAAGCGATCCATACTAAAAATTATGTCCTGATGCCCGAGAATTTGTATCACCGGATGCCCGATATCCTGTATCCGTACTGTATCCCGGTGGACCTCCATTCGGTCGACTCCTTTCAAGCCGCGCTGGAAAAATGCCGGGAACCTTTTCCGGAATCAAATGTAAACGCAGAATTCAAGCGCCTGGCATTCGACGAATTGGATGATATTTTTTTTAATCACAACCGCTAATTGCAGAGGGCTAAAAATGAATATTATTGCCGATGAAGATTTTAAAAATTGTCTCTCCTGGGAAGAAAAAGCCCAAAAGAATCCGCTTTATGCCGTGATGTCGAGTGAAAAATTTGCGAATATCGGACCGGAAAAATGGAGTCCGGAGGATCTGAAAACATTTTTTTTGAAAGGCCAATACATGTTTGATGTCTTTTTCAAACCCGTTATCGTGAGGGCAAAATTTGAAAAAGAACGGGCATTCATTGTGGAATACGGATCGGGTATGGGAAGAATTTTAAAGGCAGTGAATGCGGCCGGTTATCGATGTGCCGGTATCGATATTTCCCCGACCATGTTGGCGCATAGTCAACGGTTGGTCCCTGAAGTCAATGATTTATATTGTTTGGATGACCAGGGAAATTGCGGTATCGAAACCCATTCCGCCGATTTTGTGTATTCTTATGCCGTTATCCAGCATATCAAAGAATTACGCCTGGTGCAACAAGCCCTTTCGGAAATGTGTCGAATCATGAAACCGGATGGATATCTAAAATTTCAATACCGGACAATCACGAATCAGATCCCCTTTAAACGAATCAAAACGGCCGGCGAGAAACTGTTTAATTTTGAGACGAAAAGCCTATTGGTAAAATCGGCTAATTTTGAATCCCTGGAACACAATAACTGGTTTGGGGTTCCTCTTTCGTTTGATTTTATCGAACGGGTGTTGAACAACGCTCGGGTCGAAGTGATCGGAATCGAACAGGATGTTGGGAAAAAAGGGAATATGATCTGGCTGTTGGGAAAAAAGCTTCAAGCTTAAAGAAAAAGAAAAATGGAAAAAATTGACGTTCTGTGGTTTATTGAGCATATCGCTCGCGAAATGGACACGGCGTGTGCGGTGAAATCGATCTTATCCGAACAATACGGCATCGACATCACGATCCGAAACATGTACCTTCATGCCGCTGATGTGCTTCGGGAATTCAATCCCCGCGTGGTGGTTCACCCGTTCTTTTATTTTGCGAAAGGGGCACTGGCGACCGAAGATTTTATCACGGCCTGGCCCCATTCCATTCATTTCAACCTGGCCTGGGAAGAGATCCATTACAAAGCCCATCAGAAGGTCAAGGCTCCTTCCGATAATTTTGCCAAAAAAGAAGTCATTCATCACGCCTGGGGAAATTTTTACCGCGATTATCTGGTTGAATTTGGGGTACCGGCCGACCATATCTTTGTCAACGGGCAACCCGCATTTCAACTCTATAAACCCCCCTATAATCAATACTATCAAGACCGAATGACACTGGCCCGAAAATACCACCTCAATCCCTCCAGGCGTTGGATTTTTATACCGGAAAATTACCGGTGGGCATTCATTGGCAACAAAATTAAATTCTTTTCAAAATTAGGCGGCGATACGGAAGAGATGCTTAAAATGAAGGATTTCTCGATTGAGTCTCTCAACATTTTGATGCAATGGTGCAACGATACAGCCAAAAAGGGTGATTGTGAAATTATTTTCCGTCCCCGTCCCTCGACCAACTCTCAATTGATGTGGGATTTCTTTCGCGAACATGTCGGAACACCCTCCCCCTTCTTTCATTTGATCAAAGAAGAAACGGTACGGGAATGGATTCTGGCCAGCGATGTCGTGATTTCCTCATACAGCACCAGCCTCATTGAGGCGGCCATTTGCGGAAAACCGGCCTATATGGTCGAACCGATTGCCATTCCGGATTCGTTGTTTTATGATTGGTACCAATATACGCCCCATTTATACACCCAAAAAGACTTCGAATCCGCATGCTTGAATTCGGATGTCAAGGAAACAGGGCCACTGAAACACTGGGCCGAAAATGAACTGTTGGCAAACGGTGACCCGATCGAAAAATTGGCGGCGTTTGTTTCCGGATTGGTTAAGCAAGCCAAAGATAAAGGTAAGCCCAATAAAATTAAATTTACGGTCAATCCCAAGAAAAAGTACTTCAATGAAGTCACTCATGAACAGGATTCCTTTACCGAGGAAGATATCCGCCACCGTGTAACATTATGGAAGAAGATATTGGCGAATCGTAATGGCACGAACAATCAAAATCATATGGAGTTAACGATGCTTATAAAGAAAAAAAGTACCTTAACGGATCAGGTTCCCACTTCGGTGGAAGATCAACGTCCGGTAACTCTTTTACCTGATAAATCAGTTGATTCCAAATATACGAAAGATTTATTTCATCGGATTAATAAAGTCAGGAACTGGATTACAGAAACGATTGAAAAGAAACGCCCCTTTACCAAACATGGAGAATTCAACCTTACCTATGGCTTAAAGTATCGGCAATTGGGGGTATTAAAGGAAATGAGTGAGGCACTGGAGACGAACAATTACGTTTGCCCGAAATTTCCAGATTTTATCATGATCGGTTGTACCCGGGGAGCCAGTACATGGGTTCAGAAAACGCTCTCCAAAAATTCCGGGATTATCATGCCCAAATACGAGCCCACTTTTTTTTCAAAATTTTTCAAAGAGGATGCAAAATATCTTGTGGAACGCCTCCAGCCGATCGAACCTTTCTTCGATATGAAAGATAAAGAAAACATCGATCTGACAAATGTGATTCGTGGGGAAAAGAACCCCGATTATTTGGGCTTACCCATCGATCAAATTCATTTTATGCGAAAGTTGATGCCCAGGTTAAAAGTCATTCTTTCCGTCCGAGACCCCATCGATGCCTGCTGGTCCAATTTGCGTCTGCAATTCGGGCGGGCGGGCAAAGATATTATGCAAACCGATGAAGAAGAAGTGTTGAACCGGTTTTCAAAATGGAGAAATCTCTGGCCGTACCAATCCGGAATTTCGAAATGGAGACGATTTTTCGGAGACTTTTTGATTGTTTTTTTTGACGATATCGCGGCAGACCCCGAGGGTCAGCTCACAAAAATTCTTGAATACCTTGGCGCCAAAAAAGAAGATATGCATCCGGATACCGATTTCTCAAGTAGAGTCAACGAAGCCCCGCAAAAGTGCTCCATTCCCCCGAATTACTTTTCCTTTTTGAGAGAGTTTTTCCGCGACGAATACGAAGGGTGGGAAACCCTGTTTGGGAGACCCGCGAAATATAAATAAAGAAGAAACCATGAGCCACTCACTCGTATCCTTAATTATTTGCACCTATAACCGCGAAAGATTTTTGGAAAAATGTATCGATAGTCTCGTTGTTCAAACCTCTGATATCAAAGCGATTGAAGTCATTGTCGTGGACAATAATTCAACCGACGGCACCCACGACGTGGTGACGCGTTACCGGAACCGAATTCCCGCAATCAAGTACGTATTCGAAAAAGAACAAGGGCTATCCCATGCCCGAAATCGCGGGTGTCGGGAAGCATCGGGGGAATATCTGGCCTACCTCGACGATGACGCCACGGCGCCTCCTCAGTATCTGGAAAATATCGTGGATGTGATCACTCACCATCACCCCGACATTCTGGGCGGACCCATTTATCCCTACTACCTGGACCCCAAACCCCGGTGGTTCAAGGACGAATACGAAATTCGAAAACACGCCGAAAAGACCGGGTTCATTGATAGTTGCCGGGCCAGCGGAGGAAATTTTATTATTCGTCGCGACCTGCTGATTCAATTGGGAATGTTTGACGTCAACCTGGGGATGATCGGCGAAACCGTGCGTCTCGGCGAAGAACGGGCCGTCATCGAACGCTATCGCGAACTCACTCCCCCCGGGAAGCGAAAAGGATATTATTCCCTGGAATGTTATGTCAACCATTATGTGCCTCCCTCCAAGATGAAAATTCGAAATTTTTTAAAACGATTCTACGCAGCCGGAAAATCATCGGTCCTCGTAAAAAATAAAAAACCCAAACTGGCAATAAGAAAAATGGTTGAACTCTTTCCTCATATGATCGGAGATATCCGTCACCAGATTAAAAAGAGCGGGTGGAAACATATCGATTTTCTTTATGTCGCGTCCAGGAGCCTTATCCGGCTGGGAAATATCGTTCAGCTATTTAAATATGGCCCGGTGGCTGTTTTTAAACCCCATATCAAACGCGCATTCGGAAAAATCAAGAGAGGGATTGTTCCAACACAATTAAATAAAGGAAAGGGAAAATGAGTCACCAAGAGTATCAAAAACCTCAGGTAATGGGCTTTATCCCGGCACGGGCCGGATCCAAACGCGTTGCCAATAAAAACATCAAATTGCTCGGCGGTAAACCCCTGATCGCTTATACCATCGAAGCGGCGCGGCAAGCCAAACACGTCACGCGAATCGTGGTCTCCACCGATTCGGAAGAAATCGCGCAAGTCGCCCGAACCTACGGCGCCGAGGTTCCGTTTTTACGACCCGAAAGCATCTCCCAAAGCGATTCCACGGAAATGCAGTTCTTTGAACACATGTTGGATTGGTTCAAGGACAACGAAAATTACGAACCGGACCTCATTGCGCTCCTGTACCCGACCGCCCCTTTTCGAAAACCGCAAAGCATCGACACCGCCATTGAAGAATTATTGTCGCATCCCGAAGCCGATTCCCTGCGTTCCGTTTGCCTGTGCCACGAGCATCCGTACAAGATGTGGGTCATCCGGGACGGTTTGCTCCAACCCTTTGTTCAGGGAAAAGAGAAGAATATGCATACCTTTTCCTACCAACTCCTTCCGACCGTTTACATTCAGAACGCCAATATTTATATCACGCGTCCGGCCACGATCCGGAATAAAAAATCACCGACCGGCGATATCATCGTTCCCTTTGTGATGGATGAAATCGAGTCCATGGACATCAATACGCCCATGGATTTCGATCAGGCCGAACATTATCTGAACATTATCTGAACCATTCCCTGAACGGATCGTTATCCTAAATGTTGAATCGTTTCCTTTCGAAAAGTTTCACGTTAAAGCGGTATGGAAAAAAACGAAACCTCAAAGCAAATGAACCCGATTGGGGGTCGATTCTAAATAATAAAACCCAGGATCCGAATAGCTGGCCCTCGGCCTTAACGTCCGAGAAAACGCATCGGGTCCTCATTGCCACCAGCGTCGGGGCTTATCTTCCCGGCATCCTCATCGAAAGTCTACTGGCGGCAGCCCTCACCCTGCGACACGCCGAGGTTCATCTCCTGTTGTGCGATTCGGCCCTGGATGCCTGTTTCTACTGTTCCGCGGATGCGACGCTCTCAGCCAACGAACTGGCCCAAGGGAAAATCCGAACGAAATTGTGCCGGCATTGTGTCGAATACGGCACGCGGGTCTTCGGTCCGATGGGATTAACGCTTCATCGCTACAGCGATTATCTTTCAAAAACGATTGAGTGCGACATGCCTCCGGATGTTGAAGCCTTGATCGATGAGATGGACGCCAATGCGTTGAAACAGGTTTCCATCGATGGGGTTTCAATCGGGGAGCATGCTCTTGCCGGGGCACTTCGTTTCTTTGCCCGGGGAACCCTGGAAGGGGAACCGCACGGAAAGGCGGTCTTGCGGCGGTACCTGAACGCCGCGTTAACCACAGCCACCGCAATGGAGACCCTTTTAACCCGACACGCTTTCGATTGTGTCGTGTTTCACCATGGGATCTATATTCCCATGGGCATAATCGGGGAAGTTTGCCGCAAACACGGCGTTCGCGTGGTGAATTGGAACCCGGCTTACCGTCGCCAATGCTTTATTTTCAGCCATCACCATTCCTATCATCATACGTTACTTGACGAACCGGTCGACACCTGGCAACACATGCCCTGGAACTCGGAACGGGAACGCGAGATCATGGACTACCTCCAAAGTCGCTGGCAGGGAACCCGCGACTGGATCTGGTTTCATGAAAATCCCGAAGAAGACCTGGAACGGATTGCGCGAGAAACCGGCGTGGATTTTTCCAAACCCGTGATCGGCCTGTTGACCAATGTCGTTTGGGACGCGCAACTGCATTTCAAAACCAATGTGTTTCCCGATATGCTGACCTGGGTGATTCGAACGATCGATTATTTTGCCAAACGGCCGGATGTGCAGTTGTTGATCCGCATTCATCCCGCTGAAATTCGGGGAACCCTGAAATCGCGCCAACCGTTACTCACTGAAATTCAAACGGTTTTTCCTGATATACCTTCCAATGTGCATATCATCCCCCCGGAAAGTCCGATCAGTACCTATGCGGCCATGATGGCCTGCGATTCCGTAATCATTTATGGAACCAAGACCGGCGTGGAACTGACGAGCATGGGCATTCCCGTGATTGTCGGCGGCGAAGCCTGGATCCGAAACAAAGGGCTCACGATCGATGCCGCAAGTCCTGAGGATTATCTCCGTCAACTCGATCGGCTACCCCTGGGAAAACGCATGGACCCGGAGACGGTTCAATCGGCGCGAAAGTATGCGTACCATTTTTTCTTTCGGCGGATGATTCCTTTAACCGGCATTCAGGCAACCGACGGGTGGCCCCCGTATCGACTGGGTATCTCTTCTCTTGACCAATTGCGCCCGGGCGTTGATCCCGGACTGGATCTCATTTGCCGGGGAATTCTGGAAAACGAACCGTTTGTGTTTGACCATTCGTGACACCAAAACCGAAACTTTCGATTGTCATCCCCACGTTTAACCGAAAGGATTCGATTCTTCACGTGTTGACTTCCCTCACCGAACAGGACGCCGGAGGTATCGATTGTTCGATCATTGTCGTGGTGGATGGTTCGACCGACGGCACGCAGCAAGCGATTCGCACTCGTTTTCCGGATGTGATTCTCGTTGAAGGGACGGGCCACTGGTGGTGGACCAAGTCGGTGAATGAAGGGTGTCGAAAAGCCGTTGAAAACCATTCGGATGCCGTTTTGCTGTTGAATGACGATATCGATCTGGATGATCATTTCCTCCGGGCGTTGATTCAGGCTCATCATCGGGAGCCGCAGGCTGTGATCGGTTCGTTGAATGTGACTCATGAACCGGAGAAAAAGATTTTTTTCTCCGGTTCGGCAGCCATGGGATGGTGGAATGGAACACTCGAGCGGTACCACCCGTTTCTCTCGCCGTATGATGGAACGCTGACCGGGCTTCATCCCACGATTGTGGCACCGGGACGAGGACTTTTGATTCCGGTTTCCGTATTTGAAACGATCGGTTATTTTGATGAAAAAGGGCTCCCCCAATACAAAGCGGATTATGATTTTGTCTTGCGGGCGCATAAACGAGGGATTCCCTGTCGGGTATCCTGGGATGCGGTCGTGTGGGTTCATGTGGAAACCTCGGGAAAAGGCGCGACATTTACCAAAGGCAGTTTAGCCTCGTTTATCCGGTCGCTCTTTCAAACCCATTCCCGCGTGAATGTATACCGAAACTGGATCTACTACAAGCGTCATTATCCCTGGCGGGCGTTCCCGTTTCTTCCGTTCGCGGCCTGCCGGATCCTCATCCGTCAACTGCATGCGTTTTTAAACCAAAAGAAATACTGATGTTTTTTAAATTGAAACCAAAGCCCGCTCAGCGGTTCATGGTGTTGGGAATCGACGGCGTCCCCTTCGAACTCCTCCACTCGTTTGCTGAAAGCGGCATCATGCCCCAGGTCAAACGGTGTATCGACCGGTACGGCATGATGCGAACGCAGGCCCCGCTTCCTGAAATTTCCTCGGTGTCCTGGACCTCGTTGATGACCGGAAAGAATCCGGGAGAAACCGGTATCTTTGGGTTCATGGAATTAAACCCCGACACCTACGCGTACACGTTTCCGTCGTTTAAGCATCTCCCGGTACGAACCATCTGGGAAGAACTCGGCGATGCCGGCAAGCGTTCCGTGATCATCAACCTTCCCAGTACCTATACCGCCCGACCCATGAAAGGGATTCTGGTCTCCGGTTTTGTGGCCCCGGAACTGGAACGGGCCGTGTTTCCGCCCTCGATTTTTCCCATGTTAAAAAAAATGAATTACCGCGTGGATGCGGATGCGTCCCGGGTTCAGGAGGATAAAACCGCGTTTTTAAATACGCTGAACGATATCCTGGACACCCGATGGTTGTGTTATCAAAAATTGGAGAGAAAAGAAAACTGGGATCTTTGTTTTTTTATCATTACCGAAACCGACCGACTGCATCATTTTTTCTTTGATGCGGTGGACAACCCTCAGTCGCCGTTTTACACCGCATTTATCGATTTTTACAAGCGGTTGGATATAATTATCGGTGAAATCGTTCATCGGATGGAAAAAGAGGGGATTCCGTTTGTCATTCTTTCGGATCATGGATTTGGAAAAATCAAGAAAGAAATTTATATTTCGCAATATCTCAAGCAATGGGGATATTTGAAATTATTGGGTGAGAATCCCGTCAATTTAATGGGAATGACACCCGGAACGCGGGCGTTTGCTTTGGACCCGTCTCGTATTTATATTCATCGGGAAGGAACATACAAACGGGGACAGGTGAAAAAAGAAGAGGTTGAACCGCTTCGAAACGAACTCAAAGAACGGTTCCTGGATTTGAGTGTGGAAACAAAAGAGGGAAAGGAACACGTCATTCGACGGGTGTTTGATAAAGAAGAAATCTATGAGGGACCGTATTTGGATCAGGCACCGGATTTGGTGTTACTGTCAAATCCCGGGTTTGATTTGAAGTCCGGGGTGACCAAACAGACATTGAATGATAAGACGTTTTTTGAAGGCATGCACACGCAGGATAATGCCGTGTTGATCGATTCGTTTGGATTGAAATTGAACCCCCATCCCTTTATTTACGAGATCGGAAAGAGGATCAACGCTTATTTTAATTTATGTTAACTTACCCTTGTGAAACGATTTCTCAAGGATAAATGTGACCGGGCCGTTGTTCACGGATTCTACCATCATCATGGCCCCAAATACTCCTTTTTCCACGTGGATCTCCCGGGAAAGGTGTTCATTAAACTTCTCATATAACATCTGCGCCCGCTCGGGCTCTTCGGCAACCGTAAAATCGGGCCGCCTCCCTTTCTTAATGTAGGAGGCCAGCGTAAACTGTGAGATGGATAGAATCTCCCCGCCCACGTCTTTCACACTCAGGTTCATCTTATCCGCATCATCGGCAAAAATTCTCAAATGGAGAATTTTTTCTGCCATATACTCGATTTCTTTTTCCGTGTCCCCTTTTTCGATTCCCACATAAGCCAGAATCCCACGCCCAATCTCACCCACCACTCTGCCTTCGACCACAACGCACGCGCTGTTTACCCGCTGGATCACGATTCTCATGCCATCTATTCCTTTTCCTTTTCCAAATAATCCTGAAGGGCTTTCACCCGCTGCACCATCCAGGCCTTGTGCTTGAAATTCTTATCTTCCCGGTTTAATTTCAAAAAGACCTGGTAGTAATTCAAGGCTTTTTGGTAATCGGCTTTGTTGTCGAATATCAATCCGATATAATAATAATTTTCAACCGCGTCGGAATCGATCTCCAGACTCTTCTGAAAGTTCTCCAACGCATTGGGATAATCTTTCAAATGAAAGTAACACAATCCCATATAGGTCAATAAATGATAATCCCCGGCATTTTTTTCGATTCCCTTTTTGATATTCACCAACGCTTTTTGGAAATCTTTTTCCCGAATATAAAGCGTGGCCGAATCTTTATTCAATTGAAAATGATCCGGAAAATGTTTTAATCCTTCATCCAGATACGCCCGGGCCAATACCGCATTGTTCATCCCGGAATACGCCGTGTAGAGCTTGTGATAAATGTCCGGCGTGCGCCGTCCGTTTAACGCTTTTTTGTATTGATCCACCGCCGCTAAAAAATCTCGATCTTCAACGGCACGATCCCCGTCCTTAATCCACGCATCGATTGAAGCCTCTTCCTTAAACGTCGGCGTTTCCGGGGCATTTTTTATTTTTTGGGTAGTTGAAACCGGATGCGGGACCGGATTAGTCGGTGTTTTTTCTTTCGATTTTGTCTCTTTCGGTTTCGTCTCTTTCGGTTTCGAATCATTATTCGAAGTTCCGGAGAATGCAACAAAGATACTGTTCCCCTGAGGATAAACCTTGTACTCGTTCAACGCATCCAGTTCAAAGACCAGCCGAAAGATTTCGGGCGTGTGACGCGCCCCTCGGACCTTTCGAACATTCAACCGCGACACGTCTTTAGCGATGGCACCGGACTGAACATGGGGCAAATCCAGAACAATTCGGGGATTATCCCCATCCAACCGCATACTCTGATACTCGGCTTTCCCGGACATTTTGACCTCAACGATCAACCGGTCCGGTTTCTCTTCGACCCATTCAACCCCTAATACCTGAACCGGCATGGCTTTCTCTTTTTCCTCTTGTTTCGGCTCCGAAACAACCGAAGGTTGGGGGTGGGACGCCTGTTCCGAAACCGATTTCGGAATCTCGGCAGATGGGGCCGACGTCACCGGGGGAGTCACGGAAGCCGCACGAGGGGTTTCTTTTTTTGCCACCCGAACCGGTGGCCGAACCGTGTTTAACACTTTCATTGTGGACGACGGAACCCGGCTCGATACATAAAGCAAAATCGCTGCCACCGCAGCCAGAATCACCCCCAATAACCCATAAACGATGACCCGGCGATGGCCGCTGTCTCGTTTGTGACTCACGATATTGAGTTCAATGCGGTCGGTTTCCTCCGGACCCGCGTGAACCCGTTCCCGCTCGTTCTGAGTTTTTCGTAAGGCATCGGAAATCAAACTCATCCGCTTTCCCCTGTGACCCCCTGGGGTTCCACATTCCCCAAAATTTCCGACACATTGGGAAGCATCATTTCCGGGTCGAGGTCTTTGCTCTCATATCCCTTGTCCTTGATCTTTCGAATCAGGTCGTATTTCCCGCCGAACAAACTCTCCTTGGCCCGTTTGACCATGGCCCGATCGATCGTACTCGATTCGGTGACAAAACCCGCCACCAGACACCGATGAGCCAGCATGTTGATCAAACGCGGAACCCCCCGGGTATATTTATAGATCCGACGCAGTGCGGCCCGGGTGAATTTGATCTTTCGCAACGGATTTCCCACCTGAATCCGGTGAGCAATGTATTGCGTGGCTTCTTTCTTTTTTAACGGGGTCAGGAAATATTTGACCGAAATTCGCTGATTCAATTGCCGAAGCTCTTTTAACTCCAACTTCTGAATCAATTCCTCCTGCCCCAACAACAAAATCTGAATGAGCTTTTCCTTGTTGGTTTCGATATTGGACAGCAACCGCAATTGCTCAAGCGTTTCTACCGATAAATTCTGCGCTTCATCGATGATAATCAGCGCGGTTTTTCCCTTGGGTCCGACCTCGTTTAGTAAAAATCCGATGAGTTGATCCATGAGGTCACTCTTATCTTCGCTTTTGGGAATCAACCCAAAGTCTTTAATAATGCTTTGGAGGAGTCCGGGAAAATCCTGGAACGGATTGAGCACCATGGAGTAGATAATCGACGGACGGAGTTTCTGAGTAATCACGCGGCAAAGTGTGGTTTTACCGGTTCCGATTTCTCCGGCCAAAAGGAGAAATCCTTCACCTTCGGAAATCCCATAAATGAGATGCTCAATGGCTTCCATATGGTCCTGGGAGAGGTAAAAAAATTCGGGATCCGGAGTTAGCGAGAACGGTTTTTTCTTAAATCCATAATAGTTTTCAAACATGGTATCGGTTAGTCTCTATTTTTCTGAGGTTTTTCTTTCTTAAAGCTGGATAATTCACCGGTAAGGCCTTCGTCCACTTCCGCCACATCGCCCAGTTTCATGGGTTTGACGGCATCTTTGACCCGCTGGCGTTCGTCTTCGGTTAACTGCTGAGCCGATTTTCCCGAATGAATCCGCGGCGTAATCAAAATCACCAGCTCGGTCCGCTCGATTTCCTGTTCGGTGCGACGAAAGAGGTTCCCCAACAGGGGAATTTTATACAAAAAGGGAACACCTTTAATGGTTTCGTTTTTCTTTTCTTTGATGATTCCGGCAATGACCAGCGTTTGTCCGTCTTTTAACTTGGCGGTGGTGTCGATGCTGCGACGATCGATGACCGGCTGGGTCGCACTGGCCGTGGGACCCGAGGTTCCGGTGGATCCGGAATCGAATTTTCGAATTTCGAGCAGTTCGGAAATATCGGGGTTGATGCTCAACATGATCTCGCCATTTTCACCGATCTGGGGGATGATGTCCATGACCACCCCAATGGGAACCACCTGCACGTTGATGGTGGGCGAGCTGATATTGCCGCCGAGTCCCTGGGAAATCTGGGTTTGAAGACTGAAGAAGGCTTCTTCCCGGACGGCGCGAATCGTGGCTTTTTCGTTATTCAGGGTTGAAATGCGAGGACTGGCCAGGACTTTCATGTTGCCCTGCCGGGAAATAGCGTCGAGCATGACATCGAGCACACCGTTGGATACGGCAAACTGAAAGGCCCCGGAACTTCCCAGCACCTGACTGGAAATGGAACCGGGTGTAAACGTGGCCGCGGGTTTAATCAGGGTGCGTTTATTGGGAAGAATCCCGTAATCGCCGCCAATGGCTCCCCAATCGATCCCCATCTGGTACCCCTTGTAGAGGTTGACCTCGATGATTTTGGCTTCAATCCAGACCTGCCGTTGCGCCGAGCCTTCAAATTTTTCAATAAATTTGGCCACGCTGTCGATATCGTCTTCAAAGGCTTTGACAACCACCACGCCGGTGTCGGGATTGATGATCAAGGCTTTTCCGGATGGATCCGAGTAGGTAAACGTCTTGACGGTGTTTTTTGACGCGCCCTGTTGAGACGACCCGGATTGTTCCGATGAACCGGATTGAGACGATTGCGCAGACCGGGCGTTTTCCAGGGAACCGAAGACCAGGACTTTCAAACTCTCGATGAAGCTATCCCAGATCGTGTTCATGTAATCGATACTGATGTCGCTCGAACTCTGATTCGAACCGCCGCCACCACCGGCACCGCCACTGCCACCGCTCCCGCCACTGCCGCTTCCGCCGGAGGAACCGCCCGAACCGCCGCTGCCGCTGCCACCCATGCCACTGGCACCGCCGGAATTGGAGCGCGTGGAAAAGGAGACCTGACGGGTGCCTTTGCGGGTGGCCGAGATATAATCCAGCCGAAAATACCGCGTCACCATCGGGTCTTTAAAGATATGAAGGTTTTTCCCTTCCCATTTGTATTTCAATTTCAATGGGGGAAGAATATAGGACAAAATCGCGCTTAGCGTGGCGTCTTTGAGATCCATCACCGGTATGGTTCCGGCGATTCCCGGATCGATAATGATCCCGATATCCGTATCTTTGATCAATGCCAGAAGCACATCCTTGATGTCTCCGCTCTGAAGATCCAGGTTGTACCGCTTCTGCTCGTATTTCAAGTGGGGTACACTCTTTTCAATGGCTTCCATGACCGGCAACTCGTCGTCGATCAGGTCTTCCTGAGGCGGTTGAGGCGGCTGGATGCCGACATTAGTCGTGGACCTGGAACCGGTCGGCGTTAACGCGACCGAGGACTTTCCGGATGAGGAACATCCGCCAATCGGAAAAACGAGCGAAACGAGAAGAACGAGAATCATCAGGGAAACCAATCGACGCAATCTATTTTTCACCCTTTCCTCCGGCCAATTTGATTTTTTTAATTCGAGAGTTGGTTGACAATACCACGTTATCATTGCCTCCTTTGAGGGTCACCTGACTCTTGACAATATCCACAACCTGCGCGCCCTGAATCAGGTCTCCGATGCGAACGATTTTATCATTGATGATCGCCAGTCGCCGATGATCGTCGATAATAATGGCATTGAGTTTGAATTCGATTTCACGTTCGTAAACCGGCTCATTGGCGCTGAGCTGCTCCACGGGTTTGGCAAAGAGGTTGCCGCCAAATTCTGCGGGCAATTCGCTTTTGGGAAACGGTTGGGTCGCTTCGGCGGTAATTGCGGTCAACAGGAGCGGGGAATTGTAATCGATCTCCAGACCCTCCCCATTTTTCCGACCATTGGAGGGCAGCGGTTGCGGTGGCGAACCACCCGGCGCAGCCGCGGGTAACGTCGGCGCGGACACCACACCTTGCGACACGGCGGGCGTCGGTTTGTCGGGTTTATTGAAAAAAACCTGGTAACCGACAATCAGCACCGCGGCAATCGAAAGACCAATCGCTAATGGTTTTCTATTTAAATTCATGGTTGGACGCCAACCCCTTTTTCAGGGCTTTTTTCAATGTAATAGATCTTTAAAAACACCAGGACAAACGGGAACGCGTTTCCCGTTGTGACGGTGATTTTATCTTCCGAAAGGTAATACGGACCCCAGGGAATGTGGTTGATGAAATTCATGGCGTTTTTCAACGGGCCGCTGAAACTCAGGACCACGGTCTGGGTCTGAACACCGGGAACCAGAAGTGCAAGCCCGCTCTTTTCCGTATTTCCGATCTCTTTGGGTTTGGGCGGGTTTTCTTTCTCGTATTGGGTGAGGCGCTGAAACGAAAAATTGAGTAATTCTTTAAGCGTTGCCGGATCGGAAGCGAGGGTGCCGGCATTGACCTTCATCTCCTGAGAGATGGAATTGAGCACGAGGTTGGGAATCCCGTCTTTTTCTGCCAATTTTTGAATATAGTTGGAAATTTCGGTAAACAGTCGGATAAAATCCTGTTTATCTCGGACCTCGGGGATTTTGCTTTTCAATTCCCGATCGTTTTCGGCGATGTAGGCACGCTCCGCTTGATTGGGAAAAGCAAAGGCATTCTCGATTTTGAGGTAATCCGAGACCTTTAAATTCAGATCCTTGAGCTGGCGCTTGGAGCGGTTGATGGTTTTAAGCGAGGGGATGAAGTAGATAACGAAATAGAGCAGAACCGTGCCGATCAGTCCCGCGATGCCAAGCAGTTTGATTAACACATATTTATTACGCATGGTGATTTAAAACTTCGTTTCTCATTGGGCGTCGACTTCTCCGTTGATCGTAAAGTAAAGCTCGACTTTTTTCTTGATTTCCGAATTCATTGGCGTTTTACCGTCATTGGCTTCCGGATTGACATTCACGTTGGAGGAATCGACCCGAAGCACGTTTTCGAATTCTTTGATAGCCTGGTAGAATTCCAGGAATTTGTTTTGGGTATCGACGTTGTCGTTTCCCTGAATCCGACCGTTGAGGAGAAAGGTAAACGATTGATTGGCGCCGGGGTTGATTTCGATTTCCGACAGTTCGATGGGGGAAGCGGCAATCAGGCTGAGTTTGCGGACGAAATCCGAAGCGGCAAACGCGTATTGGATGGGAAAATCCATGTAGAACCGACGCTTGTAGTAATTGGCGCGATTCTTTTTGGTTTCTTCGATCATTCGGATATTCTGATCCAGGGGCGTATAGCTTTTTTTTATCTTCGCGATGTCTTCCACGTAAGACTTTTTGATATTTTCAAAATAAAACACACTGCCGAAGAGAATGCAGGCAATGATGGCCCCGGAAATCGAAAAACCCAACAGTCGGGGCGCGAGTTTGGCTTTCTCCTTGAATTCGGCGGGAAACACATCCAGGTATTTTTTGGAACCCACGGCAATGGCCGTGGCAATGGACAGGGTAAAAATCGAAAGGAATTCTTTGGAGTCTTTCAAATGAGCGGGAAGGATGACCTTTCCCTTGAAAAAATCAGCAGTTACTTCAGCCGTCGGAATCGAAAAACTGTCGTTGATAAACGTTCTCAAATACTCGTTGTAAGGACTGCTGCCATATAAGAAAATATGTTCGATCGTATAGGATCGGTTTTTCTGTTTGAAGAATTGAAACGTTCGGTTGAGCTCCGTGGAAATGCGCGACAAATCCTCTTCGCCGAAGTCGCCTTCCTCCTCCATGCGAAAGGGAAAGTCCCGTTCCAATCCCCAGTACACATTGCGAAAGATATTCAAACTGATCCGCATGGCCATCAAATCGAGGAGTACCACGCCCGAGCGCTCCGAGAGCAGGTGGGTGTTGCATTCGACCAGGGTTTTGAGCCCCTGGGTTTCGGGGACGATCTTGGCCACGTGAATGCCCTGGGACTCGAGACGGTTGATGAACTCAAACAGTTTCTCTCGGGCGCAAAAGAAGGCCGCGGTTTCCATTTTTTCGGTCTGGCGGTCTTCCACCGTCCCGTTTTTCATATAATTAAACACCATGACCTCGTTGGTGTTTTTGTATTCCGCGATTTGTCGGGGCAGCACTTTCTGAATTTCTTTATCCGGCATTCGGGGAAACTGAAAGGTTTGCTTTTCCAGAATCTCGTCCGGGGGAATAATAATTGCCGGTGTATGGAGGAGCTCTTCGCTCTGTAATTTTCGAACCACCGCATCGATCGGATCCTCACCCGCGCCAACCGTCAGACGGTAACCGGAGACAATCGTCACTGTCGAGGCAATGCGGGTGTTGAGGATTTTAATTTCATGGGCCCGGCTGAGGTCCAGAATCAGCGCTTTCATCGCGCCGCTCCCATGGTGGACGTGAGTTTATAAATCGGAAGAAATATCGCCAGTGCCACAAACAACACCATGGCGCCCATGATGACAATCAGCAGGGGCTCGAAAAATGAAAACATTTTCTTGATGGATGCCGGCACTTCTTTGTCATAGTATTGCGACACCTTTTGAAGCGACCGGTCGAGGTTTCCCGTGTGTTCTCCCACCTGAATCATGCGAAGAACCAGCGGCGGAAAGGTGTTTTCGGTTTTCAACGACTCATAGATCGTGCTTCCTTTTTCAACGGTAAACCCACACCGTTCGATGGCCCGGCGGATCACTTCGTTACCCACGACTTTTTGAATGATGTTAAACGATTCGATGATCCCGATACCGGAGGAATAGAGAATGCTGAAGTAGTGCGAAAATTTGGATAGAACGATCTTGTGAAACACGGTGCCAAAGAGGGGCATTCGAATTTTCACCTTGTCCCAGAAGAATCGCCCCTCGGTGGTTCGGTACGTGATCTTGTAGGTGGCGATGCCGACCCCGATACTCAGAATCAGGAACCACCAGTAGTGTTGGAAGAATTCCGAAGCATTGATCAGGATCACGGTCGGTGCCGGGAGTTTCACCTGAAAACTTTTGAAAATCGGGATGAATTTGGGAAAGGTCACGGTCATCATGATCGTGATGACGCCGATGATCATGGAGATGAGAAACGCGGGATAGATGGACGCCTGTTTGATTTGAGCGACCAGATCTTCTTGCCACTCCATGAAACCGACCAGGTCTTTCATCACGCTTTCGAGTTTACCGGTGGCTTCACCGGTCGAGACAATGGCCGTGTACATCTCGGAGAATGCTTCCGGGTGACGGGACAGCGCTTCGGAGAGCGAGGTTCCGGCCAGAACCTGGCGTTCCACGTCTTCCACGATTTTTTTGAAGCGAATGTCCGTGGTTTCGCGGCCAAAATCCGAGATGGCTTGAATCACCGGAATCCCCGATTCCACGGAAGTAGACAGGTGGTTGGTAAATAGAATCACCTCGCGGCGTTTGATTTTACCGAAATGAAAATTGAAGTCTTTTTGAGGTTTAACGGCTCCGGCTTCGACCAGGACCACGTCGATTTCCGCGAGTTTCGCGGCCAGTCCGGACATCGAGTCGGCTTCCAGGATTCCTTCCACGAGTTTTCCCGACCCGTCGCGTCCCTTGTATTTAAAACCAGGCATTAGAATACTCCCATGCTGACCCGGGTGGCTTCTTCCAGGGTAATGACGCCTTGTTTGACTTTTTCGATGGCATTATCGAAGAGTGTTTTGAGTCCTTCTTTTTGGGCCTGAGCCGTGAGATCGTGGGTGGACGCGCCCGCTTCGATCATATCCCGAAGCGTGGGCGTGATATGGAGCACTTCATAGATTCCCACCCGGCCCAGGTAACCGGTTTTATTGCATTTCTCGCATCCTTTACCGTGAAACAGCGGGCCTGCGTCATTTCGCAGCGCGAGAGGAATATCGGTTTTGAGCGGATCGAGGATAATCGGTTCCTTGCACGCGTCGCAGATGGTTCGGACCAGGCGTTGGGCAATGATCATCACCACCGTTGACGCAATCAGGAACGATTCCACGCCCATATCGATCAATCGGCCGATGGTGGCAATGGCGTTATTGGTATGAATCGTTGAAAACACCATGTGGCCTGTGAGTGCGGCGCGAATCGCCATATCGATCGTCTCTTTGTCGCGCATTTCGCCCACGAGGATGATATCCGGGTCCTGGCGGAGGATGGATTTCAATCCTTCGGCAAAGCTGAAATTGATTTTCGGGTTCACCTGGGATTGGCGGATCAGCGGAAATTCGTATTCGACCGGATCTTCGAGGGTAATGATGTTTTTTTCGATCGAGTTGAGGTAGGAGAGGGCCGAGTAGAGGGTCGTGGTTTTTCCCGAGCCCGTGGGACCGGAGACCAGGACCATGCCGTAGGGGCGGTTGATCGCTGTTTTGAAGGTTTCGATGTATTCGGGGTTTAATCCCAGGCGTTCGAGTCCCTTGACCAGTTTGCCTTTGTCCAGCAGGCGGAGCACGATGTTTTCGCCGTTGATCGTGGGAAAGAATGAAATACGGATATCGATCTCGCGTTTTCCGAATTTGAATTTGATGCGGCCGTCCTGGGGGATGCGGGTTTCCGCGATATTGGTTTCCGAGAGAATTTTGAGGCGGGCTGTGACCGCGCTTTGGAGGGATTTGGGAAGGGATGGGCCCAGGATCAGCATCCCGTCGATGCGGTAGCGGATGCGGACGATGTTGCCTTCCGGTTCGATGTGAATATCCGTCGCGCCGTCTTTGATGCCCTTGATGATCATTTGCGTCGTGAGTTTCACGATCGGTGCTTCTTCGACCAGGGTTTCGGCGGCGTGGCCTCGACCCGAAGCCAGGGTAATACTTTGTTCGATCAGTTCTTCCAGCGTGCCGCCGCCCGTGTAATAGATTTCATGGGCAGCGTAAATATCTTTTTCCGTTGCAGCCACCACATTGATAAAGTAACCGATGCGGCGTTCCAGTTCGGAGATAATATCCACGTTGAACACGTTTTCCATGGCAACCGTTAACGTGTTATTTTCGAGGCTGATCGGGATCAGTTTGTTTTTTCGTGCCAGGTGTTCGGGAACCAGGTTAATCACTTCCGGTTCGATGCCCAGGCGGTTGAGTTCCACGTGGGTCACATTGGATTGGGCGGCGAGGGTGGAGGAGAGGATATCGTCCGATACGAAACCCAGGCTGATGAGAATTTCGCCCAACATCGTGCCCGTTCGTTTTTGAAGTTTGAGGGCCAGGTCGAGTTGAGCCGGAGTTATAATGCCCTGGTCGATTAAACGTTCGCCGAGAGGTTTTGATTGTTGTTTCATTAGAATAAAACTATAACATATTGAAAAAATAAAATCAATCAAAAACCTCGATAATCACGAGTTCTCATTTTATCCTTGATAAAAAAAGAAGGAGACTCCAAACGTAAGTCTCTTTGTTGCAACAGGGCACCGGATAACTTTTCCAGCCAATATTCTTTTTCTTTACCTCTTCCCCGCTGCCATCCATCATCTATCATCATCTATCATCATCTATCAAAACCGGGACGTATCCCCCATAATACTTTCTTTCTGACCTGTGGGTCTGCCCTATCGCTTTAATTAGGCGCCACTCTCACACAATTTTTTCCGGTATTCTTCCCTTCGTACAGCATGGAATCCGCCCGTTTGATACAGTCATAGATCCCGAGATTATGATCGGGGCCAAAATCCGCGACGCCGAAGGTTAAGGTAATCGAAAACATTAAATCATTGTACTTGTAACCATGGTTGGCAATCGCATCCCTGATCTTTTCAGCCAAAATACGCCCCCCTTCTGCATTGGTCTCCGGTAGTAAGAGCAAAAACTCTTCGCCACCCCACCGGGACGCAATGTCCTGCTTCCGCAATAAAGAACGCATAATTTCCGCTGTCTCGATCAGAATGAAATCGCCGCAACCATGACCATATTTATCGTTGACCCCTTTAAAGTCATCGATGTCCCCCATGACCAGAGCAAACGTTTTGCCGCTGCGCTCAAACCGAATACGCTCGGATTCGATTTTTTCCAACATGTCTCGACGATTGGAAAGTTGCGTAAGAGGGTCTGTCCGTGCTGCCAATTCCAATTTCTCCTGGATCTCCAGCAGCTCCTTATTCTTCTTTACCAACTCTTCCCTCATCCGCTTTAATTCCAGATGCGTTTTCACCCGGGCCAATAACTCCATACCATTAAAGGGCTTGGTCACATAATCCACGGCGCCACATTCAAACCCCTTGACGATATCATCCACCGATGTTCGCGCCGTTAAAAAGATAACCGGTGTATCGCAAGTCTCGGGCGTGTTCTTTAATTGAGCGCAAATTTCATACCCGTCGATTTCAGGCATCATGACATCCAATAAAATAAGATCCGGAATAATCTTATGCGTATTAACCAATTCCAAGACCTGCGTGCCTTTTTCCGCAACAGCGATACGATAATGCCTCTTCCTTAACATATTCCCCAATAACTGAAGGTTTTGGGGAACATCATCCACAATTAAAATCATCTGTTGTTTCTGCTCATTGAGCACTGAATCCTTCATCAGATCCCTCCCTCTATTTTTGAAGCGGATTTATAATCTGAGATATGGCTAAAACTCGGGGATTAACTTTTAATTGAGATTCATACAACTTTTTCTCATTGACGACCAGGAGGCGCCGATGGGCCGTTTCATTCTCCGTAATGTTAATTAAAACCCCTTTTTCGGAAAATCCTTTGGTGTCAGAAACCGTAAGAATGGGGCGGGTTCGGGTAAGCTGAAGGATTTTGGTTAAATCCCCCTCACACGACTGGGTAATGAAAAGGACATGGCACTTCAAAATATCGTTGTAATTGGAAAGATAAATGATCTCAACATTCTTGTCTTTTATTTTTTTGTCGGAAACGGCATCTTTAAGGTAAAATTCAAACGGATTACTACCGATAACCCCAATAACGAAAGGCTTGGCCTTGTCATTGACTCCGGTTTTTTCAGGCCATTCGACGTCGGCTGCGATACGGACTAAAATAAGGGCTTTAATCTGGTATTCGGGATGCGCCCCAATTTCCGAAAGCCCTACGCCAACACTGATCGCGAAAAAAAATAAGAACAAAAAACTTATGACTCGTTTCTTCATCTGATCTATCTTTTTAATCCTCATCCACAACGTTTGCTCGACCTCAATTCTCCAGTTCCTATTTAATTGAATAATAACAGCATCTTCTTAAGGTCTATAATTTTAACATATTTTGAGTGGAAAGATAAACAAAAAATGACAAAATTTTCTTTTTTATTTTCAGCGCTTTGCGCAGCGATACACCTGTATTATAATCTAACGATGAAAAATAAACCGGAAATTAATCTTTTAGAAGGGAACCTGGTTCCACTGATTCTCAAATTGGCTTTCCCTGTTGCTTTGGATTTACTCGCCCAAACGTTGTACGATCTGACCGATGCCTTCTGGTTGGGAAAATTGGGAAAAGAAGTGCTTGCTGCCCCAACCATTTCTTCCTTTCTGGAAAATTTCTTAATATCGATCGGTCTGGGTTTCTCGATTGCCGGAACCACCCTGGTGGCTCAATACGCCGGCGCCAAAGAAAAAGAAAAAATATGCCAATCGACCGGAAACCTGATGATCGGGTTAACCATTCTCTCGATTATCCTGACCGGTCTGGGACTGATCTTTGCCGACGATTTATTGCGATTGTTAAAGACGCCCCCGGATGCCTTCGGCCATACGATGGAATATTATCGGATTGTCATCGGCGGCATGCCTTTGCTTTTCCCGTTCTTTGTCTATCAGGCGGTGATGAACGGAAAGGGCGATACCCTGGCTCCACTCAAAATTACCCTCTGCACCGCTACCGCAAACGCCGTCCTCGATCCCATTTTTATTTTCGGAATCTTCGGCTTTCCCATCACCGGTGCCGCAGGAGCGGCTCTGGCGACCGCCTTGACCCGCGCCAGCTCCTCGCTCATCGGCCTGTACTTCCTCTTCTCCGGACGAAAGGGCATTGACCTGAAATGGCATCACCTCAAACCCAATCTCACCACCTCCCGTCTGCTCTTAAAGATCGGAACGCCTTCGGCCGTTGGTTTCTCCGGATCCTCTCTCGGCTTTATCCTGTTAATGGGAATCGTCGATTCCTTGGGCACGGCCGTGGTATCCGCTTATGGAATCGTGACCCGGGTGATCCATTTTTTCATGCTTCCGGCCATGGGCATATCCTCAGCCGTGACGACCCTTGTCGGCCAGAACCTGGGAGCCAATAATGTGCCGCGCGCCAAACAAACGGTCATCAAAGGCATCATCCTGATGGTCGCCATCGTGATCCCTGTGGTCATTATCTTGATGATTTTCGGAAAGCAAATCACCATGCTCTTCATCCCGACCGATCGCCTCATTCATCAAATGGGCCGCATCATGTTTTATCTGGCGCCGGCATCCCTGATTTTCTTTGGCGTCTCCACCGTGATTCAGGGTGCCTTTCAAGGCGCCGGTTATACCATCCCGGTGATGATCGCCAATATCTCCCGGATCTGGTTATTCCGAGTTCCCGTGGTCTATCTGTTATCCATGATTATGCTCAAAGGCGGCTCGGTCATCGATGCGTCTCTGGGCATCTGGTGGGGAATGCTCTTTTCCAATTTTGCCGCGTTTGTCATCATATATGCCTGGTACATGAATGGAAAATGGGCCAGATCCCGCTTAAAAAATTGATTGACTTTTAAGCCTTTCTATTGTATATTACATGGATTTAAAAAATGGACTTCCGTTCAAGGCTTGAACGGAATATCCGATTCGAAAACTTTTAAGGAGATCATGATGAATTCGAAGAAACTCACAAGGAAACTTGAGCTCAACAAGACAACCATTACAACCTTAAATGGCATGGATATGACATTTATCAAAGCGGGGAGTATGGATGAAGGGGCGGATGATACCAAGAGCGGTGTGAAAATGAACACCTGCTGCGATGTCACCAATTGCGGCGTTTGCGCGTAAACGAGATGTATCTAGGAAAACACCAGACCAAGCCCACTTTTCGAATTAATTTATCGTAAAAGTCACCACCAAGCCCGGGAAAACATTGCTGTGATTTCCCGGGCTTTTTTTTCGCATTAACATTAGTTATAATTAAGATAATAGATCGAATAGACAGATAGAAAATATAACCATGAGTCATACATTTAAAAAGAAATTAATCGACCTTTACCAGGGGGGCGATAACCGAGTCAGTCAACGATTTTCCGAGAAAGAATTAAAAGACATTATTCATTTCGGCGCATTCGGGGAGGTGGAGGAAAATTATTTCCTGTTCCTGTACCGGGATTCCCTGCGCAGCAGCGTGATCTATTACGGATCCGTTCTGTTTCTCAATAAACGCGACGACCAGGAACGCCCCATTACGATCATCTGCATGGAACAAAACGGCAAAGAACAACTCCGCAGCATCTATGTCACGGCTGCACTGTATTTTCTTGCCCACGACTACCAAAATACCATGACCGTGTCGGGAAACGTGGTGCCGGTGTTTGAAATGGCCAAAAATAAGATCAATGATTATATCGGACGGTCCAGGCAATTCCAAACCAGTGATCCGCTGGATGAATTCCGGTTCGATATTTCACACCAAACCGTGACATGCACGGAAATCGAAACCAACGTTTCAATCAAACCGGGCGAATCCCGCTCCCTGAAAGACAACCTGGAAAAATTACTGAAACTGGAACCTGAACCCCCCGAGCCCTCGCCCCGCATCCCGGCCCGGATCGGGTTAGCCCTGGCCGAAGAAAGCGTGGACCTGTCCGGCGAAACCCTCCTCTACTTTCAACCGGTCATTCTCCCCTTGCGAAACGACGGCAAACCGGGGAAACCCCAACGCGTGTTAAAATCCGAAACGATGCTGTCACTCTACGACTGGATCGATACCCCGCCAACGCTCATGGACTTTATTCACCGATACACCTTCATCGACAGTCAGCCGGGAAACCCACGCCTCAAAATAACCGTGATGAATCATCTCTTCTTTAAGACGCTGGCCGATGAAATTTTCTCCATGCCCGAGGAACTTTCCTTCAGCCGATGGGACACCAAAAAAGAGTTTATCCCCTTAAAAACCTTCCGTTTTCGAAGTGTGGACGTGCGCTTTGCCCCTTCGGTGGAAAAAACATCCGGGAACGTCTACTTCTTCTTTCTAAAACTGACGGACGCCCGGGGCCAAACGCTCGATGCCCGCGGAAATTATAAAATCGTCATCTTCGACCGGCACCTCTACCTGCGGTTCACGTCCCCGGAGGATGAAAATTGGCTCGCGGTTCCCGACGAACCGTCCCACGTCTTCCCCCTCTTCCAGTTCTTAAACGTCCAATCCAAATTCCCGCTCCAGGAATTCGAAACGATCCGACATGCGTTTAAATCCATCGAATCCGAATTTATTACGGTTCAAGACGCATTGAAGAAAAAGTACGAACTCCGGTTCTTTCCCATCCCTATCCTCAATGTCTTCCCCGAAGACAACCGATTGAACAAATCCCAACGCCTGGAAATCGATTTCGATTACACCGAGACCCTGAAGACGTACGCCGACCAACACCCGGATCAGGACGTGTTTGTGGTTTCCAAAGATGACGTGTTCGAAACCCAATGCGTGGAAATTCTCAAACACGATCCGCTGTTAACGCCCAAAATGGACTTTGACCCGGAAAGACGCCACGTGATCCATTACTACGATTTTAAAGAAAACGATTGGATGAAATGGCTGATCGAGCGCGGAAGCCGATATCTGGAAAAAGGATTCAAAATCTACAGCGCGAAATGGAAACGCTTCATCGGAAACACCCGTAGCGCGATCCATGTCTCGATCTCCCACGGGATCCAATGGCTGGAATTCCAACCGCAGGTCCACGACCCCATCAGCGGCAACGATTATGACATCGATATCGAACATACGGATATCGCCAATCACATGGTGGTGGATAAAAAGGGAAACCTCTACCTGGTGACGCCTCAGGAAATTTCCAAGATGGAAAACCTGTACCGTTTCGCGGAAGCCAACGGAAACCGTTTCCGCATTCCGTCTCGAAATTATGTGCTGATTCGCCGACTTTACGACAAACGCATGGACGACATCCCCGCGGTCAAAGACGTCCTGGCCATCGACGATAAATTGAGAGCGTTCAAAGCGATTGCCGATTACCCGGTATCGAACCATTTTCGGGGGAAATTGCGCACCTACCAGCACGAAGGCTTCAAATGGCTCCGGTTCCTAAACGACTATGGGTTTTCCGGGTGCCTGGCCGACGACATGGGGTTGGGAAAGACGGTTCAAACCCTCGCGCTGCTGCAAACCTTAACCGATGAACAGAAGTTAAATACTTCGCTGCTCGTGGTCCCGGTTTCCGCGATTCCCAACTGGGAGTCGGAGCTGGAAAAGTTTGCCCCCCGGCTGACGTACCAGCGTCATATCGGTGCCGATCGTGCCAAAGACACCAGCGACTGGAAGAAACAGAACCTGATTATCACCAGTTATGCCACCCTTCGAAACGATATTGCGTTATTTGCCGGTTTTGAGTTCGATTACCTCATCCTGGACGAATCCCAAAACATCAAAAATGCGGCGTCGCTCGTCGCCAAAGCCGTGAAGGTGTTAAAAGCAAACCACCGGCTCGCATTGAGCGGCACCCCTATTGAAAATAACAGTCTGGAACTGTGGTCTTTATTCGATTTCTTAATGCCCGGGTTCCTGGGAACCCGGCAGTGGTTCAACCGCCAATTCGCCCAGGCGATTGAAAGGGACAGGGATGAGGTGAAAATCGAACTGCTGAAACGCATGATCTTTCCGTTTGTGCTTCGCCGGACCAAAGAGGAAGTGGAGCCCGAACTCCCGGAAAAAATCGAAATCGTGTCCACGCTCTCGATGGAAGACGCGCAGTCTGCGGTGTATACGGAAACCGCCCGCTACTATCGGGAAGCATTGGATAAAGAAATCGAAGAAAAAGGGGTTGGCGGGTCATCGATGAAGATTCTCGAAGGGATCTTGCGGCTGCGTCAACTGTGTCTGTTTCCCCATTTGGCGAACGACACCTACCGGGATATCCCTTCGGCCAAATTCAATCATCTGAAGGGTCTGCTCGAAGACATCCTGGCCGAGAATCATAAGGTGCTGATCTTCTCCCAGTTTATCGAGGTGTTGAAAGTCATCAAAGAACACTGCGACCAGGAAGCCATCACGTATTCGTATATCGACGGAAGCGCCGATGTCAATACCCGCAAACGCATGATCGATGAGTTTCAAACCAATACCCACAACCGGGTATTTTTGTTGAGCCTGAAAACCGGCGGAGTCGCCCTCAACCTGACCGCGGCCGATTACGTCATCCTCTTCGATCCCTGGTGGAACCCATCCGTGGAAGCACAGGCCATTGACCGGACCCACCGAATCGGTCAAATGAAGAAAGTCATGGTCTACCGGATGGTCATCAAAGAAAGCATCGAAGAAAAGATCCTCAAACTTCAGGAGAAGAAAAAAGACCTGGTGGAACATTTGATCTCTTCGGATAGCCACGCGTTCAAAAACCTGAAGAAAGAAGACATCATCAATCTGTTTCATTAATACCGAGATGTCGTCATTTTGATAATTTCTGTAGGGGCGATTCGCGAATCGCCCCCCCATAATGAATGAACACAATGAGGGCGGTTCGCGAACCGCCCCTACAATAAATAAGGGGGCTTAATTTTCTAAAATATTCTTCGAATTTATTTCCTTTCCGGGATCGATGAATGGGGATGAAATGGACGGTGATTTGTGATGATTTATAAAAGTGTGCCGGGACGCAGAATTGAACTGCGGACGCAGGGATTTTCAGTCCCTCGCTCTACCGACTGAGCTATCCCGGCGCACTTTCAAGATAGAGATTATAAGGAAAAAATGGTGTTTAGTCAAGTCCTTTATAAATTTTTATGATTTATTTTTGCTGAAACCCCGAAATGGTGTATAATATCCCCATGAAAAATAAAATTCTTATCGTGCTTCTTCTGGCATCCGGCCTACTGTTTCATGTTTCTTGCATCTGGCTAACCAAAGAAAACCCCAACTTGAAGATTCCGATTCGACTCGAACGCAAAGACTTACACCGAGCATCGCTTCTCATTTTTAATTTCCGGGAACCGTCGTATGCCGAAGGGATGGGCGCGTATACGGCCCGGCTGATGCATACCGCCATGCTGAAAAAACGAGCCTTTAAAGTTGCCGCACTGGATACCGCGTCGCCCTGGGCCCGAATCGCCGACGAAGAAGAAACCCGGTTACTCGATGCCCTGGAAGAAGGAAAAACCCACCATGTCGATTATATCCTCGTGGGCGACATCCTCGACTGTCAATACGGGGCCATGACCCCCACCCGCGTGTCCCTCCGGTTCCGAATCATCGAGGTCGCCACCCGCGCCACCATCTTTATGGCCGAAAATGGTAAAGTCAGCACCTCCACCGATCCGACCTTTCCCATGAATACCCATTTGTCCGAAAAAGCCCTGCCTCCCAACCGGTTGATGGAAGCGCTCATTGCCGAAACATTGAACAAACTGTAATTCTCTATTTCTTTGAGGACGTTTTACTGACCAGTTCGGTGGCCAGAAACCATTTCCGGTATTCGAGTTTTTCGACGTAATTGGTAATGTGTTTGAGGGCAACATGTTTATTGGTCTTGACCATGTAATCGAATTCCTTTTCCATCTTTCGCTGCATTTTAACGGCGTAATCTTCGAAGTTTTCCCACTCCTTTCGTGCGACCTTAATCCGGGTCCGGTACGACCGGTCAATCTCCTGGGTCAGCTTTAAATAATACCAGAAGGCATACTCCATGTTGAATGCAAACACGGCCTTCGGGTATTTGAAATGGTTTTTCAAGGCGGTCTCGGAGTTGCCGAACGTGTAACCGTGAGGCGGTTCTTCGATCGATACATACCACGGCGAAAAGGCATTGGTGTCGGGACGCGAAAAACACATCCACATCAGGTTGGAAAATTCGGCAGGCAGATCTTCCCGCAACTCAGCCACAAACGCATATTGCGTAAACTCGTTACAGATCGTATTGAATTTTTGGTCATTCGGCGACTGATTCGATTGACGGGTGGAATCCACATCCGTGCCTTCATAATGATCCCTCAACACGCGAAACAAATCCATTTCGCTTACCTTGTCTTTGGGGTGAAAGGAAAAGGGCAACAGCGCATCCGGTTTGTATTTGCTTTTGGAAAAGAGCGAAACCCCTCGCCACTGCCGCAGGATATTCGAATAAGCATGGTAGTTTTCCGGAGCCGAATAGGCTTTCGCAAAATTAAACTCCCCGTCTCGTCGGGGATTGTACCACCCTCTTCGAATCGCATAAACAATGATATCCGGTGAGCCCATAAAATTCTGCTTGTCGTTAAGATAAACCCTTTCGATCACATACCGGTTGGCTACCACCACGACCTGATCATCCGGAACCCGCTGCGCAACCCAATGCTTCCCTTTGACGGCGTGAAACACCCAGGATTCGCTGGGGTCGGCAAACACATAGGTTCGCCCGGAGGCTGAAAATCCGTATTGATAAATCAACTGCCCGGCAAGGGCAACGGCATGACGGGCCGACATGGCCTGCTCGGCCACTTCGCGCTGGAGCATAAACCCGATGCCGTTGTTGGTCAGCATGGCTTTGTCTTCCCGCGAGACCGCGGCATTGGAGGTGATCACGACGCCATTCTCATTCATATACGAGTCGCCAAACTCCAGCCCCGGCAACTCCACCCAAAGATAACCGTATGTTTTGGGCGCCATTCCCCCCGGGACCGTTTCCTTTTTTTCCGAAGTTCCCCTGGGAAACCGATAGGACTTGAGCGGCAGTTTATGCATGTTCACAAACATGTTCTCGTACTCTTGATCCTCGTTATGAGCCACCATCACCGCATTGTTTTCGGTGACATTCTTTCCCGCACAAATGGTAAATCCCCGGTCTTTCTCGGCATATAACCGCTCACCGGTTAAACCGATGAGCGTCGCGGCAACACCGATCGCCACTAAACAGGATAAAAACCGGAGGGCTCCCCACGCTCGCGGTTTATCGGTTCGTGTATTTCTTAAGAAACTTCTTGCAGAGCTCATATTCTTCCAATTTTTTTGCCGGAACGCGTTGCCCCTGCCTGAGCAAGGTTTCCACTTCGGCGACCGTTTGCCTGGAAAACGTCAGGGCGGTTTCGAATTCCTCCGGATAATCGTCCGGGTTCCGTTTGATCTCCGGTTCGGGTTCGTCATCGCCGGGCGTCACGTCCACCCCGTTCTTCTCGAGAAAATGCAGGGCCAGCAAATAATCCAATTCGGCTTTCTTGGTGACCGGTATTCCCTGAGCCTTGAGTTTATCGATGGCTTTGATAATAGCCAGAGATTTTTTGATCACCGTCGCATTATCCGAAAAGGTCTGCTTTTGTCCGGCCGTCGATCCGGGGTTAGTCTCAAATGCAGCGGAAAGTTTACCCATGCCCTGCCCCCGTTCCGATCGGTTACGAATCCTTATGGGAAATATTGACCACGACTTTCCCTCCGGTATGAAGGATCATGCCCGTGTCTTCGGTTTCGGACCAACTGATTTCCCGGGAGCGTTTTAAAATCTGCGGCACTTCGGTGCCCGGAATCTTTTTCTGCTCCGGGGTGAGCGCTTTGCTCATGCAATAATACGTATACATCATCTGAAGGCCCAGATAACTATTCTCGATATTCTCCTGCAAGACCTTTTTCAAACAGGCAATAAACAGGTTATCCCAATATTTGATTTGCTCCCCGTAAACTTTGAGATTGGACATGGGATCGTACCGGATACTAAACACCGCACGCTGATAATCGTCCATGGTCAAAATGATCGAATCGCCGGGCTCGAATTGATTCTTCTTGTAAAACCGCGTCATATCGAATGCCAGAATCGTGACCCGGTTTTCCTCGTAAGGCTCGGAACTGGAATTCAGGATGGGTAACTCTTGACTGTCAACCAACCCAAAATACGTGTCCAGGTCATGGACCGATAAATTAATTTCCAATTCTTTAAGCGCCGTGTTATTATACATCAGTTGAGATTCGTCGGTTAAGATCACGAGCGGCAAAAACGGGATTAACCGGTGACCGGGAATCAAAATATTATGATCGATTTCAAAATCCGTGGGCGTGATACGGATCGCAAAATCTTTTAAAAAAGAAACCCGGGGATAAAACAGATCCTTGTCTTTGACCACTTCCCCGCTGGTCAGTAAGAGGTAATCCAGATCCTTTTCATTTTCCGGCGTTTTCTTGACATTGAGTTCCTTGAAGCAATCATCCAGGCTAAACGGGGTTTCGGTGTACTCGAGATACCCGTTGAGCATCTCTTCGAACTGCCAGTCATCGGCGAGGTTTCCCGCCCGCTCCGACAGTTTTCTCAACCGCTCATTCACCTCTTCCATGCTAAAGGATTTGGGATTGAAATCCGCCAACCGGGGATCATTTCCCTCTTGCAGCAATTCATAAAAACGATCGATTCCCCCGACTCCCTCCGGCGGACAGGCCATTTCACCACCCACACACAGCGGATACGTCATGTCCGGGGTTTCGGCGTGCCGTTTTTCAAATAAAATTTCATGACCCCATTTGTCGTCGAAATCATAGATGTACTGAAATTTCTGTCCTGCCCGCTTGAGCATCTCATACAAATTGATCTCATGAGCATAGATCTGAATCGACTTATCCCATTGAAAGGAATTCTCGGCCCGCGGCATGATGATGCTGTATTTCTTGAACCGAAATTCGTATTGATGAACCTTACTCCATCCCATCACCGACTGAAGGATCGAATGAAACTCATCAAAGGTGATATGGCTGTAAACCTGAAGCCGTCGCCAGATCACGGGCGCTGTTTTTACCAGACGAACATGAAATTGAAACACTTCGCTTTTTAACCCAAATTCCATGAATAACCTCCTAATCGTTAAATTTTTTCCCCACTGCGCGTTTTAACGCATAGCAGGATAACACATACCGGGACAGGACCTGAACCCGAACCAACTCCGCTTCGGAAACCGCTTCTTCCGCATCGAGCAGATCCAGGTTGGTCGCCGTTCCGGCTTTATATTTCACCCGGGCAAATTCCAATGCTTTGGCCGATTGGCGAATGTTCATCTCCACCAACTCCAGTTTCTTCGCATTGGCCCGAACGTCATTGACGGCCTGTGAAACCTCGGACCGAATCCCGGATTCGGTCTCCTTTTGACGGTCCTCAACCACTTTGATATTGGCGGCTGCTTCCTGTTTCACATATTGGGAATGGTACCCATCAAAAACCGGGGCTTCGATATGAATCCCGGCCGCAAAATTGAGAAACGGTTTATTCAAATTGGGGACATAACCGTCCTTAACGCCCACCATCACATTCAAACCCACGGCCGGTTTATTGCTTAATCCGGCGAGAGTCACTTGCGTTTGGGCCGCTTTCAGGGCCGTGCGGATCGCTTGCATTTCGACCCGCTTAGCCAACGCCTCATCGATCTGCCGGGTTTCATCCGGTATACATCGATCGCTCGGATCGATGCGAAAGTCACCGTTCAGCGTAAAAGACACGTCCGATTCCGGACGGAGTCCCATTAATTGGCGCAATGCCACCTTCTGATTATCCATGGTGTTTTGTAAATCGAGTTCCCGGGTTTGCGAATTTACGACCCGCACTTGCGTGGTCAGCGTATCCAATTCGGTTGCCGTCCCGCTTTCGACCTTTTTCCGGGTCATGGCCAGATGCTCGTTTAACAGTTGGGTGTATCGGTGTTGCACGCCGATATTCTCCTGAAGAAATAAAATCATGTAAAACAACTGAACCGTCTGGTAGGTGAGATCGCGTGTGATGGTTGAGAGTCGATCCTGAACCGTTTCGGCCTGGGTTTCGGACAAACGCACGGCTTCGTGGATCCGTCTGAAATCGTACAACATGTACCGTCCGGCCACATGAATATCATAATTATCATGGGGAAAAAGCTGGAAGGTTCCCAGTTCCGGGATCGTTAAGGACGGGGCCGGACCGATGCGGTTGTAGGTGGCTTCGGCCCGCACTTGCGGGTAAAGACCGCTCCGGGTCTGGGCGACTCGGGCCGACGCGACCGCCTGGGCATCGGTGGCTTCTTGAATCGCCGGATTGTTCTTTAGAACCAGCCGGATGGCGTCCTCGAGGGTATAGGATTCCTTCGTTTGAGCATCCAGTGTCGCAGTCACACACACCAAGCCGATCAGAATGATCACCATTATCACACGCATGGAAACCGAACTTCGAAAGACATCATGTTTCATGTATTTTTACCTGTTTTATCCTATTCATTAATGATCATGGGTTTTTTCTTGACACTCTGACTTCGAGTTCTCAAAATCAAAATAAAAAATGTGCAGGCCAGGGTGATGATCCCGGCAATAAAAAAGTCATCGTCCACTCCGGACACAAACGATTGGCGTTGAATCTCGGCAAAAAGCAAGGCTTTGGCTTTGGCACCCGCTACGGCGAGTGTTCCTCCGGAGCGATGTTGGGCAAAGGCTTGCAACCGGGACGTGGCCTGGCGAAACGCCGGGGAAAACGCGTTCACGGCTCCGCCGTATATGGCGCTGTGGTAAATAATGCGACGGGTCAATACCGTGCTTAAAATGGCAATGCCGAAACTTCCTCCGATCTGACGGATCACGTTAAACATCCCGGAAGCCTGCGCCATCTTTTCCCGGGAAATCCCTTGCAAGGCCAGGGCGCTTAGCGGCGTGAACACAAACCCCATGGCCACTCCGCGCAAATAGAGCGGGGCCATGATCTGCGAGTGTTCCGAATACAGGGAAAGCGTGTGGTTCCAGTACAGACTGAGTCCCAGCATCACAATCCCTATTAAAGCGGGAAATTTCGGAGAAAAACGATCGGCAATATATCCGGATATCGGAGAAAAAATTCCTTGAAGTATGCCGACCGGCAGAAAGACCAGGCCGGCTTGCAATGCGGTGTAACCCAGTGAATTCTGCAAATAAAGCGGCAGTAAAAAGGTGCTTCCGAACATGCCCAGACCAAAGATAAATAATACGAGGTTACTAAACCCGAAATTGAAATTTTTGAGCAACCGCAGCTCGATCAGCGGATGGGCCACCGAAAATTCAACGATGAGAAATATAACCAGGGAAACCAGGGAAATGGCAAAGCAGGTCAAAATATACGTCGAGGTCCAGCCGCCGGTGTTCCACGCGGCATTGCCTTCGTTTAAGGCCAGGATGAGAAAGGAGAGAAACAGCGACATGGAAACAAAGCCGACGTAATCGAAGGAGCGGGCCTTTTCGGTTTTAAATTCCCGCTGAATCATATAAACCGCTGCCATGCCCACGATGCCCACCGGGATGTTCACATCAAAGATGGTGTGCCAGGTGAAGTGATCGACCAGGTAGCCGCCGATCATGGGGCCCAGGGAAACCGATGCTGCCGCAGCAATCGACCAAAACCCGATGGCGATGCCCCGTTTTTCCGGCGGGAATTCGCGGGTGACAATTGCCATGCCCACGGGCATCATTAAACCGGCGCCCGAGCCTTGAATGATCCGAAAGAAAATCAGGGCATTTTGGTCCCAGGACATGGAGCAGAGAAACGAACCAAAGGTGAAGATAAACAGCGAAACCATGTAGGTGCGTTTGTACCCGAAGTGGTCGGCGACCCAACCGGACGTGGGGAGCATGACCGCAAAGACCAGCATGTAGGCAGTGATGACCCATTCCACCTGATCGATGGTAATCCCGAACGTGGCCATGATCTTGGGGAGTGCCACATTCACGATTGTGGCGTCGAGCACGGCCATGAAGGTGCCGATCATGACGCTCGCCAGGACCCACCAGCGGTAGGCTTCGTGCTCGTGGTGGAGAGACGGAATCTGGCGGATGAAGCGTTGTCGGGAACGGGACATATGCGGTTCGGCCATGTTACTTGATTTTGATTTTAATCTCAACCGACATGCCGGGTCTCAGCGGATAGTGTTTCCGATCTTCCGGCGACAGGTTAAGGGCGATTTTAATGGGTACCCGTTGGGTCACCTTGGTGAAGTTTCCCGACGCGTTGTTGGGCGGAATGAGTGAAAATTCCGACGCCGTGTACCCGCCGATATAAAACAGTTTACCCTGAACATTGAGTTTGGGGTAGGTATCGATTCGGATTTGCACCCGGTCATCGATGCGGATGGGTTCCAGTTTGGTTTCTTCGAGGTAGGCCGTGACCCAGACATGTTGTAAATCGTAGACGGAGAGAATGGGTTGACCGGGTTGAACCACTTCGCCGCTCATGACCCATCGTTTGGCCACGTACCCATCGATTGGGGACGTAATCGTGGTATTTTGCAATTGGGTGTTGATGACCGTCATTTGGGCTCGGGATGCTTCCACGCGGGACTGGGCGATCTTATACTCGGCTTTTGCCGATTCGAGCGCTTTTTCGGAATGAACAAACTGTTCTTTGGTAATGGCCCCGCTTTTAAATTGCATGTGAGCGCGTTGGAAGTCGTCGCTGGCGCGTTCGACATTGATCCGGGAAACCGGGACGCTTTCCTGAGCCAGGGCGAGATTGGCCCGGGCTTGAGCCAGTTGGGCCTGTAACTCGGTTTCATCCAATTGGACGATTATCTGGCCTTTGGTGACCTGGTCGCCCTCGTCGGCATTGAGGGTTTTGATCCGTCCAAGGACTTTCGAACTAATCGCCATGCTGTCGGCGTCGACAAATGAATCGTCGGTTGAAACATAACTCCGAAGGTTCGTGTACCAATACCACATGCCGACCGCCACCGCAATCAGCAAAATAATGAAGGGAATGATCACTCTTTTTTTCCGATAGAGCGGGACATGATTGATGGATTCATCAACCATGTCGGAAGAATTGAAGTCCCCATTTATATTTTCCCGTTTGGGAGAAGGCGAGTTGTTCGTCGTTTTACCATCCATATGTTTATCCTTTAGTTTAATTAAAAAGAATTATATCACACGATGGTTGAAATAACAATTTGTTATCGCCTGCCGTCAGAGGTTATCCGGGAGGAAGAAATGTTAAAAGAATTTTAGAAAGGGAATTTTAAAAAAATAAAAACCAAAGAAAATGGAATTCTCGGTTTAAACCGCTATCATCGGTTCCCGGTTGCGGTTTAGAAACTGATTCCGAAGCCAAGGGTAAAGGAACGGTTTTTGATCTCGTAGCTTTCCGAACTTTCATTGACCTGGACGTCATGGACCTGGGTCAGTCCCAGGTTGTACCGGGCTTCGACAGTCACTCGAAGGGACTCGAATAGGCGATAATCGATTCCGGCGCCGAAAACCAGGCCAAAATCCAGGGGTTTAAAATAGCGTATCGCATCGTCCTTGACCCCGTCGATGGTTTCGGTGACTTTGATGCGGTAGGCCCCGTATCCGCCGCCCAGGAGGTAAGGCGAAATTTTGGCTTCCGGTGCAAAGGCATATTTTAAAAACAAAGGAAGTTGGAGCGATTCGATCTTCCATTCGGGAGTTACCACACCGGAGTGTGCCGTCCATTCGAGATTTAAAGTATTGGTCACATAATAGGCGCCGAATTGAATGGCTGTATTTTCGATAAAGGGGTAATTGAAGAAAATGCCGATGCTTAAATTATTGGATTGGTTCTCTGTAAACAGGTCGGCGTCGAGTCCGGTGATATGGGTTCGGTTGAAATTGGCACCGACTTTGATTCCGTATTGCAGTTGGGCATTCAGATTCACCGGGGAAATGACGAAGAGTGCCAGGAGAATCAGCGCTAATGACGATGCATTCAGGATGTTACGTTTCATCTTATTCCTCCTCATAACGTATAAGATTGTTTCAGACCCATAACAATACCATTAAAACACAGAAAAATCAACTGCTATACTACGATTCACCGCCAAGAAAACAATTCTGAGGGCGGTTCGCGAACCGCCCCTACAAAATTTGAGGATCTTCAATGCATCATTCGTAGGGGCGATTCGCGAATCGCCCCCTTTTTGATGTGAGGCGAAAATTGAAGAATAGGCTGTGGACTTTGGTTGCGCTTGCGCTCCTGATAATTAGTGATTCTGTTGGGTAAGGTTGTCCTTTTATTCGCGTAGTTGATGTTCCTGTGACACAATTGTACCTTCCTTCCCCGGCAGTTAGTACTTCCTTGAATGCAGGTTGGTGGTTTTCGGCGTGAGGATTGAGGTTACTCGCATGCGGGTTGGTGTTTTCGGCGTAAAGATTGAGCGTTTTTGCACGAATTTTGGCTTTACTTGCATGCAGGTTAGTGTCTTTCAGCGTAAAGATTGAGTGTTCGTGCGCGAAGTTTGGCTTACTTGCATGCAGGTTAGTGTCTTTCAGCGTGAAGATTGAGTGTTCGTGCGCGAAGTTTGGCTTTACTCGCATGCAGATGGTGATTATTTTATGGAAATTTGTCTATTTGAACCTTAATTTTCCGGATCGATATGTGACGTTTCCTTGTACGCGCGGAACGTCTCCCTGTACGGGACAAAAGTTTGGTTGTACGCGCTCGAGGTTTGCTTGTACGCGCTCGGCGATTGGTTGTACGCGTAAAAAGTTTGCTTGTACGCGTTCGGCGATTGCTTGTACGCGTAAAAAGTTTGCTTGTACGCGGTCGAGGTTTGCTTGTACGCGCTCGGCGATTGGTTGTACGCGTAAAAAGTTTGCTTGTACGCGGTCGCGGTTTGCTTGTACGCGCTCGGCGATTGGTTGTACGCGTAAAAAGTTTGCTTGTACGCGATCGACGATTGCTTGTACGCGGTCGCGGAAGAAATCGATTATTTTGTCGCATGGGGCGTTTATGTGCATTTCAAGCTGTTGAGAGAGAATAAATGCATCATCGGTCATTCATTTGTCAATGATTTTTTAATGTGTTATAATGGGATCAGGTAAGAAAAAGATGAAAACAAAAAAGCTGCCCATCGGGATATCGGATTTTAAAGAAGTGGTGACAGAGAATTACTATTACGTTGATAAAACCCTTTTTATCAAAGAAGTGATCGATAGCGGCGATAAAATCCTGCTTATTCCTCGTCCTCGGCGATTTGGAAAAACCCTCAATATTTCCATGCTGGGTTATTTTTACAACTGCTGCCCGACGGCATGGGACCCAACCGGCGAGTCATCGCACCGAACAAACGAAACGCCATCCCCCATTCCCTATAAAAATCTATTCGATTCCCTGGCCATATCGCGCGCGGGTAATGAATACCTCGAAAAGATGGGGCAATATCCGGTTATTTTTCTATCCTTCAGACTGATCAAGGAAAAAAAATGGAAAGCATGCTGGAATAAACTGAAAGAACTGATCCAGGAAGAATATCTCAGACATGATTACTTACTCGATAGCCCCGCAATAAAACCCGCAGAAAAAAATTATTTTAAAAAGATCATTGCCCTGAAGGGAGACCGGGGCAATTACGAAGACAGCCTGAGAAAATTGCTGATTTTCTTAACCCGTCATTATCATAAGCGGGCCGTTATTTTAATCGATGAATACGATGCTCCGGTTCACGCCGGTTTTGCTTCCGACTATTACGATGAAATCATCAATTTCATGCGTAATTTCTTGGGTGGAGGGCTGAAGGATACCGACCCGTATTTAGAAAAAGGGGTTGTCACCGGGATTTTGCGGATAGCCAAGGAATCGATTTTCTCCGGATTTAATAACCCCGGTGTATACACGCTTCTATCTGAAGATTTTAACAATCATTTCGGATTCACCGAAGAGGAAGTCAAACGGATGCTCGACGACTTTCAGGTATCCCACATGTTGGACCAGGTGCAATTTTGGTATAATGGTTACCGGTTCGGCAGCAAAGTGATCTATAATCCCTGGTCAATTATTAATTTTCTACGCAGCAAGGAAAAAGAACTCATACCTTATTGGATTAATACTTCCGATAACGAAATCGTGGAATCCCTTTTATCCAACAAGGGCGTGGAACTCAAAAATGAGTTGGAACAGCTTATTCATGGCGAATCCATTGAAAAAGCGGTTGAAGATAATATCGTTCTCAAAGATATATATACTGATGAAGACGCGTTGTGGACTTTTTTATTAATGGGCGGATATCTAAAGCAGGAATCCAGGAGAAGGGATGCGGCATCCGGGAGAATCTTTTATTCCTTATCGATTCCGAATGAAGAGGTGAAGACAACGTATACTCGAATTATTCGGCGCTATTTTTCCACCCGGATCGAAAATGAAAAAATGGAGATCATGCTTAAAGCATTGATCGATGGCGATATCAAATTCTTCGAAAGAATGCTCAAAGACGTTGTGCGGGCGGTATGTAGTTACCATGATATCAGCGGGGAACCGGAGAAAGTGTACCATGCTTTGGTGATGGGGCTCCTCATCTGGATTACCAATACCCATGACGTCAAATCGAACCGTGAATCCGGTTATGGAAGGTATGATATTATGATTATTCCAAAGGATCCGTCCAAAATCGGTTACGTGATCGAATTCAAAACCGTGGATGAAGACGATAATGAGACGGTTGAAGCCGCTCTGGAAGCGGCTTTAATGCAGATTGAAGAGAAGAAATACGAAACCGAATTGGTGGAACGGGGAATTAAGCATATCAAAAAATTGGGAATTGCCTTTTTAGGCAAACAGGTTTTTGTCAAGGCGTTTGGTTCGTAAACGTCGATTCTCTATTGAAGAATGATTGTGTAGGGGCAGACCCGCGTGTCTGCCCGTGAGTTCGATGATGATTTAATGGGCGCACACATGGGTGCGCCCCTACTGGATGTATAACCGATCCCCAATAAATTTCACTATAACGCTGACATTTTTTTTCTTTTGATGTATAATTCTTTAAAAGGAGACAAAATGGCTATAAATCAACCGCCGGAGATTTTTATAAGTTATAGTGATAAAGACAAAAGATGGCAAAAGGTGCTGGTTAAGCATTTTAAAACTCTTGAGGAGGAAGGTTTTGCGAAAATAACTTCTAATCAATTAAGGAAGCCAAATGTGCTTTTTCCGATTAGATCCACGCCCCCTCTACATAATGTGAAAATTTTTATATTCTTAGTTAGTCGCGAGTGTTTAGCAGCCTTTGATATATCGCCAGAAATTCCGCAAATCCGTGAACGATACCGGAAAGGGGACTCCATTATTGTTCCACTTATTATCAAACAGTGTGAATGGCGAGAAATAGATTGGTTGCCTCCAATGCAAGCATTTCCCCAAAACGGAAGATTGCTTTCCTCTTATACTGGAAATCATATAAATGAACCTTTGGTTGAATTTGTTAAATACATAAAGTTTATTTTGAAACAACAAACAGAAAGAAAGTATTGGAGAGTTATACCAGACCTGGAAACAATAAAAGCAAGTGTAAATGGAGCTAAATTAGAAAAAAAAAATGAAACAGCAATAGATTCATGGGCGTTTGAAATTCCCCTAACCTTCAATGTCAATGACAGGAATCATGACCCCGTTATTGGTGTCGAAGAGCTCGCCCAAGAATTAGCTGAAATCCTTTCCAATAAAGAAGGTGATGATGCAACAATGGTAGGATTATTCGGGCGATGGGGACGCGGCAAAACCTTTTTAATGGAACAAATATGGGAGCAATTGAACCCAGATAACAAGATCAAAGATAAAGAGGATAAAAATAATGGCAAAGAGATTGAATTCGAACGCGTCGATTTTCATGCCTGGAAATTCCAGGAAACACCTGCTTCCTGGGCCTATCTGTACCAATCCTTCTCAGATGAATATTTCAAGAAACCAAAAAAGGATTGGAAATATTATTTATGGAAATGGGTTCCAGCAAAATTTCGTAACTTCTACAAGATTTTCCTACTAAATAAAACAGCCAATGGTTGTACTCCCATTGTTCTTTTTGGTTTAAGCATCCTTTCCGCCTTATCTTTGGCTATTTCTGATAAAAGTCTTGTTTCCGTCTTATTATTGGCTATATTTGATAAAAGTCTTGAATTCAAAATCTTTTTTATACCATTTGATTTTTACATCTCTTTTTTCACCACACTTCCGGGGTTGGCTTTAATTCCAAAAGCAATTCGGTCTCACAGCAAAAGCGCTATAGACCTCTTTAATAAATATACCAAGAAAAAAAACTACCACCAATTACTGGGGTTCCAAAAAGAGATCCAGGATGCATTAAAAATATTACTCAAGGTGTGGATCCCCGAGAAGAATATCCAGAATAAACGAATCCTCCTTTTTGTAGACGATCTGGATCGATGCGGTGAAGAACGCCTCATTCAAGTCATCGATTCTCTCCGAGTCCTGCTGGAAGAAAAGGAAATATCCAAACGAGTCATTGCCTTGGTTGCAGTGGACGAACGTATTTTGGCGCACGCCATTAATTATAAATACCAAAAAATCATATCCAAAGATGAACGCCTTGAACAGGTAGATATCCCATCCCTTACCCATGAATACCTCGATAAGCTATTCCTGCTGGGCGTAAAACTTAATCCTCTTAATAACGAAGAAAAAGAAGAAATATTGCATTCAATTACAAAGAACTCTATCGCACCTGATAAATCAATTCCTTCCCATTCAGCCATAAATACAGGGGATGAGGAAATAGAATCCCTAAAAAAACATGAAAAAGAAGAACCCAAACCTGATGAGCATATTTCGGAAATTCCCCTCACCGAAAAAAGTTTCAAAATCCGTCTAAATTTGTTTAATAATAAAGAAATAAAAAAGTACAAACCTATTTCAATAAAATGGAAAAATTATAAAGAACCCATTGATTACCAAACGCTTATTAAATGTTTTGACTCCCAAGAAATACCAGAAGAGGTATTAAAAAAATTTGTTTTTGAACCTGAGCTGAACAAGGATGAACGTAATCAAATTTCGGATTTACTGCACTTGCTTGAAAACGCAACCCCACGAAGCATCCGTATATTATACTATCAATATATATTGGCCAAACGCCTTTTAAAGGCTGAAATTCCCCACTATGAAACGAATAAAGTTGATCAACCAGGCGCTAATGCATTGCTTGATTTTCTTATCTTAGCGCATCAGCATCGATCCTGCGGAAATGAAAATAGGTTTAGCGAATGCTTATCTCAAAAGGGTGCCAAAGAAAAAACAAAAATAAAAGAAATTATTGATCGAATTGAAACCTTAGATTCTGAAATACTTTTTCGCTTGAAAAGTGTCATCGATACCGTTGTGGCGTATTGATATCATTATAAACTGGGGGACAGTCGAGCGCCGACAGCCAGTCTTTTTAATCGCTTTTTAATGCGATAATCTGTTCTTCTGTCAATCCGGTGGTTTTGATTATGACATCAATGGGAATTCCATTTCTGGAACATCGGGAACCTCGGGGGGAACCTCGGGGCCGGTGATGGGCAGCAATTCGCATTTTGTTCCCATCCCGGAAAAACGCCATCCCCAGATAATTGGTTCGGTCTCCAATAATTTATGTCGATTACATTGATCTGCCCATTGACATCAATAACAAAAATGTTTATATTAATAACGAAAGGAGTAAGAACATGTATTTAGCGCCGTTAAATTACGACCGGTTTTTTAAGAAGGTGTTCTCCGATCCCGAGATAGCCAAAAAATTTCTCGAAGATTTCCTGGATGAAACCATCGAGGAATTTGAAATGCTGAATGGTCAGCATCGTATCACCGATGATGCCAAGATTGTGGAGTTCGATTACCGGTGTAAAATCAAAGGCGCTTATGTCATTATCGATATGCAGCAGTGGTATAAACGGGATATCGGTCAGCGCTTTTATCTGTACCATGCGCTCAATACGGGGTTACAATTGGAAAAACTCCCCGATAAGAGTTTAGTCACGGACCAGGATACTCAAACCTTGAAAAAGGTAAAAGATTACCGGTCTCTGGAACCGGTCATGACGTTGATCTGGATGGTGGATGATACTCTGGGTTTTAAAGAGAATTATGTGTCCTATTGCATGACGCCCGAGTTGGTGGTGGATTTTATTCGGAATGATAAGTTATGGCGAAAACCCGATATCGTGGAATTGATCAAAGAGCGGACATCGATTCTGGATGTGCTGAAAAATAAAAATAAAGGAATGTCTTTTTTATCGATGAACCGGTTAATATTTTTGCTTCAGGGAAACATTGTAAAGAATAAACCGCATACGCGGTATGAGCGGTGGTTTACGTTTGCCGAGCGAACGCGAAACGATAAAAACGATGAGCAGGATTTTGAAGAATATAAAAATGATCAGATATTCAGTGAGATTATTCGTCGATTGAACCGTAATGCATTGAAACCCGATGATATCGTCTATATCGAGAATGAAAAAAAGTTTTGGGAAGAAGTCGATCGATTGGAGCAGGGTTTTTACGAAACTGGAAAAGAAGATGGAAGAGAAGAGGGCAGAGAAGAAGGAATCGAAATAGGAACCGAAAAAGGAATCGAGATAGGAAAAGAGATAGGAAGAGAAGAAGGAATAGAAGAGGGGAAAAAGAAAACAGCTCAAAATTTGCTGAAAATGAATTTTAATATTGATACGATCATAAAAGCAACAGGTTTGGATGAAAATAAAATCGAAGAAATAATGGCTTCGATGCAATGAGAGATCCTGGCCATGGGAGTACATAAAAGAGCGCCTAATAGAAATGGGGGAGAATCCATGGATTCGCCCCTACCAAAAATTCCTAACCGATCCTCTCTTAATCCCATCGAATTCGATGGGATTAAAATCGGATTAAGAAATATTGGATTGAACGAACAAAGGTGACCGAGCTTGAAAATTTGTTAATCGACGATAAATAATTTGGCCCCTGTTTTAGTTGAACTTCGATGGGGATTCACTCCATCTCCAACTTGATAGCTAATCCCCGGTGTCAATATAAATTTCCGTCCATCAGCCACTTCCGTTTCAAGAGTACCTTCCAGGCAAAGCAGGATGTGTCCCTTTTCGCACCAATGATCTGCTGAATATCCGGGGGTATATTCCACCATCCGCACACGGATGTCTCCAAATTGGCATGTACGCCAAATCGCCTTTCCGGTGATGCCCGGATGTTCGGTCGGTTCTACCTGATTCCAATCGGTTAATCCAAACGGGGTGTCTAAAATTTTCACTGATAACCTCCTGGTGGTTTTCAACGTATTGTTAAACTGTAAAATGAGGTTTACAACGTCAAATGAGTTGAAAAGCGGTGGTACATCATTTGTTTCCGCATCATTATATGGATGGCATAGGTTAAAACAACGGGCATCAGGTTTCTATAAATCATCATATCGGTCATATGCTCGACCGTGATTTCATCTTTTATATTGTTGAACTCTACTTCTTCGTTTTCGTTTTCGATGGGGGAAATTTCCAGGTGTTCGCCCTGTTGTTTTTCTTCAAAAAGTTTCTTGAATTGCGAAGCTTCGCTCTCATTACCCAAACGCGCGTGGGCAACCCAGAGACCTAACGATGCGATGGTCTCTGAACCGGGGAATTTTCGAGCCCTATCGAAAAGATTTTTGGCTTCGATAATATCGGTCTCGTTTTGGTTTCGTTCAAGTAGCAGGAAGCCGAGTCCGCACATGGTGTATGGGTCATTTTTACCCTGATCATTCAATGTAATTCGATATTTTTCGATTGCTTCCTCTTTGCGTCCATATGTTGCCAGAAGATTCGAGGCCGCATTCAACGCAACAGCATCATAAGGATTTAGTTGGTGTGACTGATCAAATAACGCCAATGCTTCATCGACTTTTCCAATCCTCCCCAATAGTTCGGCCTTGGCGTTTAAAGAGACTTCATTATGTGGATTTAGCCGGTGCGCTTGATCAAATAACGCCAGAGCGTCATCGACTTTTCCAATCCTTGCCAATAACTCGGCTTTGGCGTTCAAAGAGACTTCATTGTGTGGATTTATTTGGTGTGCCTGATCCAATAACGTCAGTGCGTCATCGACTCTTTCTATTCTTCCCAATAGTTCTGCTTTGGCGGTTAAAGAGACTTCATCGTTTGGATTTAATCGGTACGCCTGGTCAAATAATTCGAGGGCTTCTTCAACTTTCCCAATCCTTGCCAATAACTCGGCTTTGGCGGTTAAAGAGACTTGATCATGTGGATTTAGTCGGTGGGACTGATCAAATAAAGCCAGAGCTTCATTGACTTTTCCAATCCGTCCCAATAGTTCGGCTTTGGCGTTCAAAGGGACTTGATTATGTGGATTTAGTTGGTGTGCCTGATCAAATAAAGCCAGAGCGTCATCGACTTTTCCCATCCTTGCCAATAGCTCGGCTTTGGCGGTTAATGAGATTTCATTATGTGGATTTAGTCGGTGTGACTGATCAAATAAAGCCAGAGCGTCATCGACTTTTCCCATCCTTGCCAATAGCTCGGCTTTGGCGGTTAAAGCGACTTCATCATTTGGATTTATTCGATGTGACTGATCCAATAACTCCAGAGCGTCATCGACCTTTCCAATCCGTCCCAATAGTTCGGCTTTGGCGTTTAAAGAGACTTGATCATTTGGATTTAGTCGGTGTGACTGATCCAATAACTCCAGAGCGTCATCGACTTTTCCCATCCTTGCCAATAGTTCGGCTTTGGCGTTTAACGCTACGGAATCGAATTTATTGGCCCTTATTGCTAAACCAATGTATTTATCCTGCAAGTCGATCGACAAATGTGCAATCTTCAATTTTTGCGCGATATTGCAAAAACTCTTACACATCCTGTCCCTTTCTTCTCCATGAAGCATCTTTAGATAACCCAATTCCTCATCCGCTCTATCATGCATGCCTTTTTTATGACACGACACAATCCGATCGATTATTTCTTTTATTTGTTGATGTTTCCTGAAATCCTTTCTTGAATTATTTTGTAGGATAGGTGCCTCATCGCCTTCTTCATTACTACTATAGGCGCCGCTCAAACCGTTAAGTTTCTGTTTCAGTTTTTTCAGTTTTTTTATATTTTTGGGGTTATTCGGATCCGTCCATTCGATAAGCTGAATTCGTAATGAATACACCTGCTTCAGGAGCAAGCGATCATTTTCTTTATCAAGCTTTTCCTGGATTTGCTCAACCCCTTCCTCGATTTTCTTTAAAGCCGATTTATCCTTTTTATTTTCAAAACTTGACATATAAAGATTAAGAAACAAAGCGATCGAGTCATTCTTGAATTTACCCGGAGGGAGTTGAAATACATAATCCAAGGATCGAAGAAGCGGTATTAAATCCTTCTCTTCCTTTTTTTCCAACCGCTTCAGTACGGAACGCGCAGCTTCATCAGGTGCCCATTGGAGATGATGATAAATAGATAAGTAATCCGATTGTCTTTTCTTGGCTCCAGAGGCGATTTGTTTTCCCTTTTCCGCAAAATAAGATTGAAGAAAACGGTTAATGTCGTTTACTTTATCCTTATAAATACCTTCCGCCTTTATTAACAGGTATTCTCGGAATTCGTCCCCGAAATGCCAATTGTTTTTTTCTCGCATAAAAACAAAATTGACTTCGCGGATAACAGTATAAAAAATTTCTAACGCAGATGGATTAAAATGATCGTTTAATTCTCCGGCTAATTCTTCATCAAACCAAACCGGAATGGAAAGAAGCGCATAAATTTCCTGTTCTTTGTCGCTCAGCAAGTCCCAGAAAGAGTCGTAAATATTGGTAATATTAAACAACGCCATGTTTCACTTCTCTTTTCAATGTTTGATTGAGAATCGTAATTAAAGGAAACGATTCGAACGGAGTAACTGTGCCTTTCAATTTCATAAAATCCAAATATCCATTTAATTTTAAACGTGCATCATCTTCCGTGTCACCGGTTTCTAAAAAATATTGGTAGATATCTTCCGCTTCGAATTTTTCAGGAAGTGTAAAAGTTGTTAAATCATTCAATATTGATAAATTCTGACCCGTAGTGATCAGCAAGAAAAGGTTCCCGGCATGTTGGTTACAGGATTGGATTACCTCTTGTAAGGAATCGATTAATTCCTTTCCTACATGTTCGAGATGTTTGAAAATAACCAGGTAAAACTTCCCTTCAGACTTTAAATATTGAATAATGGATTGGTTGCCTTGTTTAGGTTTAATATCACCCAATTGGGTTTCGATTTCTTGAAACACATCTGTTAGTACTTGATATTCTGGTTCTGAGAAATCCAGAACAGCAAAGGGAAAAATGGGGGGATTTCCTTTAACCGAAGCCCCGAAGATATATTGGATAAAATCAATGAATCGTTCCACAGCGCTTTCTTTACTTCCTTTGACACATACAACGCCACCCGCTCCCTTTTTAAAACGATCTGAAAATTGCGGGATAATATCCTTCCAATCGATCGGCTTTTGGATTTCGGAAGCCAGGAGACATTGAACCGCTTTTTCCATCGTGTATTTTTCATTCTCAAACGCAGTTTCCACTTTAACTTCGATCAGCGGATCAGACCATAAAAAATGGCTATGGAAACCTCCATGTAAAATAGATTTGGTTCGCTCGGCTTCTTTTTCGATTTTATCCTGCACCCATTTCTGCATATCATTCATCCAAGAAGGATCTTTTTCATTGGGAAAATGATAGATGATTCTTATCTTTCGGTGTATTTCATGTTTTCCGTCGGGGTTTGAAATAATTTCGACCTTGCCGATATAATGATGCCTGAAATGATGGAGTTTTGAAACGATGGATAAGGGGTAGTTTTTTTTAAACACAGCACGGTTTTGATGCAAATCCAACTCGTCTGCCATTAACAACAGGGCAGTTAATAAGTCTCCCCGTATCGACTTTCCGTTACCGGAAATATCGAATGTCCTATCACCGCGGAATATATTGATGACTTCAGTGAAATAATTGGAACCATGCCCTTTACAGATCAATGCCAATGGGGCACGAATATTGGAATCCAGTATTATACCGGTCCAAAAATTATTATTTTGCTCGGTAGGATGGCCCATGATCATCTCGAAAGCTTTTTGAGGATGGCGTTCCCGCACCTGTTTCCAGTCCTTTTCATCCATTTCGTCAACCGAATGATTATTTAAACCGGTAAGGTCTTGCATTCCGATATCATGAAGCCATGAAGCTGATAATAAAAGGAAAACCTCCTCCGGCGTTAACCCGTAAGTTATGTTATCCGAGCCGGGAACACTTAAAAGGCCGGCGCAGAGTCGGTTCAAATGTAAGATGATCCGTTCGGAATGGTTGATGCCGTGGTCGGTATACCAGTTTAGTCGCGGTTCTGCCCAGATATCCTTAACCGCGCTTTTTATTCGCCGATATGTCTCCTGATGTTCAGGTATGGCGTTCTCGAAAAGAAAACCTTCTAAGTTCGCTTCAGCTACCACCCACGTTCTCCATTTTCTTAAGTTATAGGATATTATACACATCAAATAAAATTAATTCAATACTTTTGTTGCATTTTCCTTGACGTGAGAGGGTAAAGATCGCCCGATTGAGATTTCAGAGGGTGCCATTTGAGATTGCCTGGAAAATAGGGCAGACACGCGTATCTGCCCGTGTGTTCGAACGAGGGCGAATACATCGATTCGCCCCTACGGGAATTTTCCTCAACCGATCCCCGCCTGGATGCCCGCAATAGTTGCCTTTATAATTAATTTTTGTAGGGGCAGATCTACGTATCTGCCCGTGTGTTCGAACGGGGGCGAATACATCGATTCGCCCCTACGGAAATTTTCCTCAACCGATCCCCGCCTGGATGTCCGCAATAGTTGCCTTTATAATTAATTTTTGTAGGGGCAGATCTGCGTATCTGCCCGTGTGTTTCGATGTGGCTAAATCTCTTCTCTGACTTTTCGTAAGGGATGACGAACCGCCAGCCATTTCCGCAGTAAATTTACCGGGAAATAATACCGCATCTCTTTCTCCGCCAGTATTTCTCTGGACACCAGTTTTTCCAGCATTTCGAGCATGTGCTTGCGTGTAAACTGAGCGGTCACGGTCTCGACTTGTCCCAGTAGGGTTTCAAGACCGATTACATCCAGTTGTTTGTGGGTCATTTCTCCGGCTGCTGCGCTTAAGATGAGACGTTCCAGGGTGGTGGACATGTCCCAGATTTGCTGAGAAAAATGGTCGGTTCCGCCGGTAATAATTTCTTCGATGACGTCATCCACGTCATCGATCACGGCGTCATTGCGTTTTTTATTGTCATTCAATTCATTAATCAGGGTACGGCAAATGAGTTGGATCAAATACGGCTGACCGCCGGTCATTTTAAGAATTTGTTCCACGGCAAGGTCGTCGTAGACCAGACCGTCTTTGACCGGTTCTTTGATTAAGCGAATGGCGTCATCCGGTTTGAGTCGGCTGATTCGTAAATACATGGCTGTATTAAAGAATATCGACCAGTAATCCGCGCTCATTTCTTCCAATCGGTGGGTTCCGCAAAAGAGGAAGATGATTTTTTCTTCATGCTGCATCAAATGCCTGATGTTGTTAAAAATCAGTTCGGATATCCTGCCTTTTTCCACCAATGTTTGCAGGGCTTCGAATTCATCCATCATGAGGACGATGCATTTTTCGCCCATGGCCGGTTTAATCTCGTCTAAAAACGCTTTGAAATTGCTGAAACTTTCCACGGAGGTGACGCTACCTGGGATGGATAGCTTTTCTCTTACTTTTCGTGATATCGTGGCATAAAAATCTTTTTCGTCTTCGATGCCCGCCAAATCGATCATGATGGGGGTGAGGCGGGGATCGGTAAGGCCCTGATTTACGATGCGATAGAGCAAGGAGGATTTACCGGTGCGGCGCAGTCCATAACACACAAGGGTATGATGATTATCCGAGGTCGTTATATTTTTATCGATAAACGCGTAGGCATCTTCCCGGCCAAAGTAAAGAGGGGTATTGCCTTTCAGTGGTTGGCCCACGATATAAGGGTTTGGTATTTCCATAAATTGAACACTTCTTTTTAAAAGGGTGATGGGAAACGAGAAGTCCAGCGTTTTGCCTTCCTGAGTCAAATCGGAAAAGGTAATGGTTCCGCGTATTGTGGTTTTACCCGGTGAAGGAGCGGAAATCGGAAAGGCAAGTTCTTTGACAGTACCTGCTTCAATGGCATTGATCACTGCACCGGTATGGCTTCTGAAATCGATAACTGGAATACCGGTCTGGAGGGTAACGCTAACATTGGTTGCTAATTCCCTGCCTTTGTTCCGGATAGTGAAGTAGAGCATCCGTTCTTCGGTTGAGATCAGAATTTCTCGGTTTTTCAGATCAACTGATAATTCCGCAGAGCCTTGAAACAGTTTGATTTCCTGCTCCACCAATATAATACAGTGTACCAGGGTTTGTTGCCATAAAGTGCGAAAGGGTTCATATAAATCATAATTAGCCAGTTGTGTTAGTGCCTCCAAAGAATCTTTTTGTTGATTTAGAAAGTGGCGTTTGGTTTCAAATCGTTCGAGCGATTCAATTTTAAGCAGGCCGGCCTTTATTTTTTTCAGTTGAGCTGAGATCTGTTCAAAAACTTTAAAATAGCCGATATCCAACGGGAACTGGTGGGGATTCAGTATCTCTAAGGCGGAGTAGAAATCTTTTAAACTTCTGGAAGCCAGTAATTTTTTCGAAAATTGAAGGGTGTGAACCATTTTAGAATTAAAACGATATCCTTCTTCCTTTTCCATTTCTCGGCAGATAACTTCCACTCTTTCCGATAATGTATAATCATCTTTCATTTTAGATTGTAAGACTTCTTCAAATAGTAGCGCGTAAAATTCGGCTACCTGGTTAAATTCGGCCAGGGTTTTGATCAGGAGATAGCTTTCCACTTCCATGAGGAGATGAATGTATTGATGAGTCTTTTCTTTATCATTAACCAGTGTGGCCATTGCCCTTTTCGCTTGTTTTTGCTGGAAAGTAAACCAATAAAGATGATTTATAGATTTTACAGCATCTTTGATACCGACCTCTCTATGGCTAGCCATAAAGACTATGATTTCATGCAAACCGGGTAGTTGAAGGTATAGCATTTCGTGCTTAAATAAAAGACAATTTTCAAAAGCCTTCATCAGTTCGATGCCGTTTTTCTTTTTTAGAATTTTTTCCCGTTGATAAAACCATATAGGTAAACAGATCAAATAATCCGGGATATGGAGGATAACAATTGGCATTACTGCAAAACTCATAATCATAATGAAGGCTTTTTCATGAAGCTCAGGTTTCGAATCGATAAAAAAGAGAAGGCCCAGGAATAAGGCAATAAGGGGGGCCCATAACAGGTTGGCCTTTTGAGTTTTTCCGAATCTCTGATGCGTTGCAGAATCGATATTCCAAAGTTTATCGGGTTCAAAATGCTTTTTTAATCTGTCGTTTTTCATAATAAAACCGAATGAAGAACTAAATAAATAACCAAGAAGGAATGTCAATGGATATATTATTATTTCGTATGGTTCAATCAACCGAGCCTTATCCCACACCAATAAAAGCATTAAAGATGATTCAATAAAAACTATGATAAGTATTTCTATTCTTGTAGTTCGTGGCTTTGGGCCTATTGATTCGAGTTTGCTTCTGCCTATGACTGTGACTACTAATTCACCTGCGCCTGCGCCTGTGAATGCGAATGCGGCCACAGCTAATATGGCGGCTGCAGATGCGATGTCTGTGCCTTCGATTAATAATGCGGTTGTTGTGAGTACGACTAAGCTTAAGTTTGCGACTGAAAGTAAGATTGCGTCTGTGGCTAAAAGTGTTAATGAGAATGTCACTGCGGCTAATAATGCTAATACGAATGCGCCTGCGAATACCAAACTTTGTAAAAGGTTATGGTAAAGGAAGTAGTGAGGAATAGCCAGAACGCTTCCCCCGACCAATCCTGAAAAGAAGTAAGATAACACGAAAATAATTTTATGCCTCTTACTCTGTGAAAAAAATTCCACCGACTTTGAGGGCCGGGCATACGAATACCAAAAAAGCCGGGGAGATAACTTTATTGCCTGTAAAATAATCGATCCCATGTTACCTCTTAACGAGATCCTTAACTTTTCCGGCCATATCAATGACTTCGTTAAAATTTCGAACTGATTCTTTTTCGAAAAATTTTTCCTTCTTAATTTCCAAATTCTTATTGATAATAAGTAGAGAAAAGAAACCGCAAAAAGGCAGGTAACTTTCCTCTTCCTTTATGATGACCCCCCGGGACTTCATTTCTTTTAGAGTTATATCCTCCTTACTCTTTAAATGTTTCAGCAATTCTTGCTCTTCCCGCGTCCGGTCGTGCCATAACCCCTGATAAAACGGGAATAGCTCTACTTCCAATTCATCCCAATCCGGTTCATCCTTGTTTATCTTTGCTTCCCATAAAAATCTACAAGCTACCTGGTTAAAAAAGGGAAAATCCCCGGCATAATAATGAATCTTCTCGATCTTTTCACCGGTTAGCGACATAGCGGTCCGCTTAAATCCGGACGTTCTCAACTGCTTAATACTCTTGGTATCCAATAACCCAAGGGGTTTCTCCTGGAAGATGTTCCAGAACCCGGACACTTGAACCGACCGATGCGTCAACTCTTTCAACTTCGTTTTCGAAAGCGTCACGAACGCCAACCGGTTCGTTGGATCGTAGGCCATGGACCTTAAATTCGAAAAAAAGTGATCATCGGCAAAGCTATTCTTATTTTTCTTTTCATCATAAGGCAAATGCTCAAATTCATCGAGAAAGATAACGGTCTTTATCCCTTTGTTTGCAGCATCGCTTATGAAAACCTTGAAGGAAGGGTAATCGGTGAAGAGTTTCTTGTCCTTTTCTTTATATACCTGAGCCCCAAAAGCGTCGTTAAGACATTGAAAAAAATGGTCCTTGGATTGACATGTTTCCGATAGACTATCGCAATCCAGATAAACGGCCTGGGTATCGGGTGTATTCCGGAGCTGATGAAGCACCCGGTTCGCCAACGATGATTTGCCGATTCGTCGCTCACCGATAATCGAAACACACTGCGGCGTTTCGCCCGATAGCATATCCAAAATGCGCCGCATCTCCCGCTGCCGTCCAAAAAACATATCCGAATCAATCGGAAGCATCCCCATCGACTGGTAAGGATTTTCGTTAACCATTAATTTCCTCCGCACCGAACGCGTAAGTTCGATTATATAGAAATAAAGGAATATATTCAAGATAAAAAATCAAAAAAACACGATTGCTTCGTTTATCTTGTCTCTGTAATGAACGCCCGATTTAAACCGGGGCGAATCCATGGATTCGTCCGGATCGGGATTTCCCAAAGGATCCTTCACCTAATTCCATCGAATTCGATGGAATTAAAGATCGGTGGAGGCGGCGCTACGATATAACTGTTACCTACTTTTCTCAAAACCACAATTCACCGCCAAGAAAATAATCTGCGGGCGGTTCGCGAACCGCCCCTACAAAATTGCCTTATTTGATCACCGGTCCCCAATATTGGCAATAATGATTTATCCTAATAAGGATCTTCGATACATCATTCGTAGGGGCGATTCGCGAA
>JBLMYT010000031.1:0-14940 GCA_050258455.1 Candidatus Omnitrophota bacterium
ATATCCTCGAATGCTTTTTCTCCGACCGTTGATAGAATGGAATTGGCAAAATTATCATACTCATCGATGATCACATAAAGCTTTTGTTCTTTTCCTGAGCAATAATTGAATAGGGTATCCAACACCTCCGAAGCGCTTATATTGGAATCCAAGGCCTTCGTTGCTTTTTCAATGTTGATATTCATTAATTTTCCGTATTTGGTAATGAAAGAGCCGGCGGCATTTTTAACATTTGTGAGAAAGGCATGCTCAACCATCGAAAATTCAGGATTGATTTTCGAAAAATTCAGTTTTAAAATCATATAACTGTTTTTCTCTTTGGTTGGATTTCGAAAAATATCGGATTCTTTGAATAAGAAATCAAACTGATCTTTTTTGGTTATATCATAATAGGATTCCAGCATGGCCAGAAAAAGGGATTTGCCGAATCGTCGCGGCCGAATGAAAAATAAATATCGACCCTTTTCTTCAATGTTTCTAATATACCGGGTTTTGTCCACGTAATAATAATTACTTTTCCGAAATTCAGTAAAATCGGATACGGCATATGGAATTGGTTTTATTTCTTTTTCGTCGCTCATGAGGGTATGGTAAATGAAAAAACCGGAAATGTCAAGATTCGGACCACATCAACTTCCAGGGCGGGACGCTTACATTGATGAGAAGAAACCCACACCGAGATAAAAAATAAATTGAAACTTTTTACCTTTTATATTACAATGAATGACATTAAAAATAAGGAGAATAATCGTGAACAAGAAAGACTTTATCGAGATGATGCATAGTGTACAAGCCCCACTAAAAGGAATGATCGAGATGGTTCCGGACGATAAATTGGATTGGGCTCCGGCCAAGGGATTCATGAATATCGCCCAGCTATTACAACACCTCTCCGATAATTGGAGTTTCCTTAAAATGATAGCCGAAAACAAATCCGGGGATGTCGATATGAAAGCAATTGAAGAATCGATGAAATTGGAAAACCTTCCGAGCTGCACCAAGGCCGAAGCCTTAAAGGCAATCGAAGCGGATTTGAATAACGCCATTTCATACATCGAAACCAACATCAACGATGACGATTTCTTCTCCAAAGAAATCACCTCCCCCTGGGGCTTTAAAGGCGAAGTCTGGAAAGCGATCCTCATGCTCCGCGAACATCAAGTCAATCATAAGATGCAACTTCATCTATATCTGAAGATGCTGGGACTCCCTGTTCATACAGGCACCCTGTATGGTATGTAATACCGTACATCCTAACCGAATTGCCGGATCACTGAGTCGGAACACCTCCGATTCAGTGACCGACAAGGTATCGATCCTCCCGAAATGAATATTTTCGACCAATTCGATTTTATCCTTGCCAATTACAGCAAAAAAGAAGAAATTCTCTTCTTAAAAGACATCCGCGACTTTGCCGAAAATCACAGAGAAACCGTGATCCAAACCTTCGGGGTTCTGTTTAAAGACCCCGGCCTTAATATCCAACTCAAATACCTTCTGCTAAAATCCGTTGCAGACCTGAGATTGAATGAATGTGCCCCCATGATCCGTGAGGTTTTGACTCAGGAAACCAGGGTCCAAATCATTCATATGGCCATCAACACCCTGGCTGCTATCGGCTCCTTTTCGGCATACCGCGTGCTGGTCGATTTCTATTTCAAAAATAAACCAACCGACCTGGCCGAACGAGCCGAAAAAGGACTGAGGGAGCTCTTCAAACGCAATTCCCTGGCCTTTCATTTCGATGTCTTTTACCGGAACCGGGGCAATATCCTTCATATTCAAAAAAGCAGCGAAAACTTGATCCGCCGCCTCCCCGACGATTACGTCAATGATCTGGTCCCATGCCTGACCAGCGAATTTCTCCCCATCCGATACGAAACCCTGCGCATTCTCAAACACCGCCCCAACGCGGCTTTCTATTCGCCGATCTTTCAATTCCTGAATGCCAATTTCCAGGCCATCGATGAGGATTCGTTCCTATTGGCATCGGAAACATTGATTGTTAACGCCGCTGTCTCCAAAGCCAAAAATCAAATCTTTCAAAAACTCAAAAATTTCGTTCCCAAATTGGACGGAACTCGGAAAGTCATTTTTTGCATCCACCTCTTCAGCCTGAACAACCGGGAACTGATCCACTACATCCAGGCTGTCTACCCCCACCTGCCCATTGAACTCAAACGAATGGTCCTCCGAAACCTGGATCCCAAAGAGTACACGGTTACCCGAGATTTCCTCCGGGGCCTGATGACCCGAGAATCCAATGACGATTTATTGAGCGAAATCATTGCCATCCTCATGCGCTTTCGCGAATTCCAATTCCTATTCGAAACCGTGGATGCAGACCCGGGCCCCAAAAAGTATAAACTCCTCCTGACCATCCTCGAAAATTACCCCCGCGCCATCGACCGCTTTATTAAAAACTACGTGACTCCCACCCAGGATAAACGCGTGCTACTCCTGTGCATCGAATATTTAATCAAAAATTATGCCGATAAATATTTCGCCCTGATCAAATCCGTCTTTTTTTCACGCGTCACCCTGGAAATCAAATCCCTGATCATCCGAAACGTGGACAAATGGAAGCCATCCAACCAAAAAATATTCATGGATCTACTGCTCTCCAGCCTGGCTGCGATCCGGGGATTAACGAAAGATTTCCTGCTCTCGCTCCTGGGGACCATCAACCGGAAGTTATTCGATGAGACGGAAGAAACCAAAGTTCTGGATCAAATCCTCGTTCTCATGGAAGAATCGTCCGGACCTGATATCGCTCATTTTCTCTACTTCTTCGAAACGTATACCATCCGTACCCCGGAAGACAAAGACCTGATCATCGATGAACTGCGATTGATTCAAAATACCCTGTTAAAATCCCAGGAAGACCAAAACCTGGTCCGACTGATTCACGTTCTGATTAAAAAGATTGAAAAAAAATCAAAACCCATTCATACGGAACCTCATGAAAAAAATAACGCCACTCTTAACTAAACCCGTCATCCTGTGCCTGACCGTGCTGGTCGCACTGACCGGATGCGGGATCACGCGATATACCCGATCCGATATTACCCCGGATCAAACCCATGTCTACCATTCGCTGACCATGAAAGTGAATGTCAAAAACAAGGAGACCGGTGAACGGGGCACTTTCAAAATCATTTTAAAATACAACGACACCGGAGACAAAATGTTGTTCCTGTCCCCGTTAAATCAGATTTACGGTTTTTTAGTCATCGAACGGGACGCAGGACAAAACGGTCAACATGCCACGCTGGTCCATACCAAAAAAAAGCAATACTGGAAAGGCCCCTTTCAGGAACTGCTCAAGGAATTGTGGGGCATGGATGTCGATTACCAAACCTTTAAAACCCTGGTGGTGGAGGGAAAAGTCGCGGACCATGAACTCCACGAAAAAGGGATCACGGTAAACGTGGAAAACCCCGACCGCATCCGCATCGAAACCGCGGAAATGGCAGTTCGCCTCCTCCTGTCCAATCGCGAAACCGGACAAGGGGTGTTGAATTTGCAGGTCGATTTAACGGGCATGAACCCGGCTACCCTCCGCTCGCTGATCGAGTAAGCATTCCTTTAAATATTTGTTCTTTTCTCTCTGATTTTGTGCTATAATCAAATTTCTCCATGTTAAAAACTTCCTTAAAAAGGTGCGATTATGGATACCAAAACAAAGCCCTCTATCCTTATTGTCGACGATGATAAACTCGTTTTAAAAAGTTTTAAGATGATGCTTTCCAGGGAAGGATTCAACGTCTTTACCACATTCAACGGCGAAGAAGCCATGCAGTATATTCTCGAAAACATGATCGACGTTGCTGTGGTGGATTTCCGAATCAGCAAAGAAGATGGACTCAGTGTGGCCCAAAAATTAAAAAACGCGGATCAATACTTGAAAATCATTATGTTAACGGGTTTCCCATCCTATGAAACCGCTGTGCAATCGATGAAAATCGGCGTTTTTGATTATCTGTCCAAAAACTCCTCGGGTGAACAGATCATCGAGGTTTTAAATAAAGCTGTGAGCGAAAGACAGGCGGAACGGGCGATTCTCGAACAGAATACCTCCAAGGACAAACGCCCCAAAACCGTTCTGTTTTGCAACCACTCGCTGATCAAAGAACGCCTCGAAACCCGATCGAAAAAAAGTCAGGTATTCCGGTTAGTCAAGACCTTTCCCACGCTGGATACGTTAACGGAACGCGAAGCGTCCCCGGATATTGAAATCGCCTTAATCTGCGCCGAATGCAACACGGCAGCGTTTGCCAATCCCCAGGCCATGATCGCCCAGCTTTCCCATATCTATCCGGGATCCAGAATACTCATTATCAACGAAAATTTTCCCGATCCGCAAAAGGTCGAACTGCTCAATTTCGGAATCAAAGGCTTTTGCCCCGATGAATCGGGTTGCGAAATCCTGGAAAAAGCCATAACCGACATCGCCAAGGGAGCCTTTTGGGTTACCGCTGAAGTATCGAAATTGTTCCGAGATACCTCGCCATCGTCCTCTCTCCCCCCGCTTATCCCTTCGCCACCCAAACCATCCAAAAATTCCGAAACGTCTTCCCATTCGAAGTACGCCCCTGACGAGCCGGGCTTAACGGCAAAAGAAAAGGAAATACTCAAACGTATTTCCGACGGGGCTAAAAATAAAGAAATCGCCGATCAACTGACCATCAGCGAAGCCACGGTAAAAACGCATATCAACCGGATCCTTAAGAAACTCGGGGTGAATACCCGAACCAAAGCCATTTTAGCCGTTGTGGAAAGAAAAATTTTTAAGAGCGAATGATGAGGATTTACTTTTATAGGATTTTATTTTATAGTAATTTACAATAACCATGAGTCTAAAGACAAAACTAACTTTATTAATCATCATATGCAGCCTGGCCATGATCTTAACCTTCCGGTTCATGTTCGAGTTGATCGTGCAACCCTCTCTCGAAAAACAAAAAATTATCTTTATTCAAAATACAAAAGACAAAATTGGTCTCGCGTTAACCAATGAAAAAGACATCATTTCCCATTTCTGCGATCAGGTATTGAAATTGGAAGATATCCCCCACTATATTCAATATCCCTCCCGGGAATTCGAGAACGATATGTTTCCCGACGAAATTATCGATTCCAAGGCGTTCGTGGACCTGGTCGCAGTTACGAACCTTCAAAACAATTATCTTTTTTTCAAATCCTGCGACTGGAGCAGCGATAAGAAAAAATTTGTCACGGTTAGCGAATTGGGAATCGGGAAAGCGATCCGTAAAATAAAAGATAATATAAGAGGGTATCCGGCCAAAGACAGCGGCATCATTTCATCGACACGGGGAGCGATCCTATACGTGGCAGAGCCCATTTTTTCGAAGCAACAAGTAAAAAAAACCATCGGCGTATTAATCATGGGACGGTTTTTCAATCACTATACGACGAAACGGATCCAGGGATTTACGGCCTCTCCGATTGCGGCCAATGCGTTTTTCCCGGGAAAAAGCAAAGAAAAAAAATATATTCGCGTCGCGACAAATAATGACCTGTATTACAAAGACGATCCGGATAAGCTCTATATTTATTATTCGTTGAACAATATCTTCAATAACCCGGCCGTGACCGTGATCACCTCGAACGATAATAAAATATTTCTCGAAATACAGGAAAAAACCACGGCGTTTCTATTCGTCACCTTTGCCTCGCTGATCCTGTTCGGTTTAATGCTCTATCTGGCCGTGGACACGCAAATCGTGAAACGGGTCCTCAAAGTTTCCGGTACCATGAAAGAAATCGAAGGGTTGGAAGATCTCTCCAAACGCATTACCGGATACGGGCGAAAGGATGAAATCGCTTACCTGGCCGCCAACTTCAATGCCATGCTGGATAAACTGGAACAGGAAAAGATTAACCGAGAAAATGTTGAAAAAATCATGATTATCAACAGCAAAATGGCTTCGATCGGGCGACTGGCTTCCTGCATGGGACACGAAATCAATAATCCGCTGCTCTCCATTAGCAACAGCATCCAGGTTCTCAAAAAAATCGGATGCAATGACCCCGACGTGTTTCAGGAAGTCATTGAAATCTCCGAATCGGAAGTGGCTCGCATCCGGGAAATTATTGCCAGCCTCCTGGATTTCCAACGCCTCGAGGGCGAAGAGTTCACCCAGGTCAAGGTCAGTGACATCATGCGTAAATCGATCGATATTCTCCGGCTGAGTAAAAAACTGGGAAACACGCGCATTATACCGAATTTTGATGATCCCTTTCCTGTATTCGGCTCCCCGGTTAAACTCGAGCAAGTCTTTATCCATTTCATCCTCAACGCGGTGGAAGCCATGGAAAATATGACCGGCGACCGCCACCTTCCCTGTGATCTGATGATCGAAATCAAAGCGTATACCGAGAAAGAATCGGACCATTTTGTTGAAATCCGGTTTCAGGACAATGGCCCGGGAGTTCCGGAAGAGATCAAGAAAACCCTCTTCGAACCGTTCGTCTCCACCAAGGGCATCAAAGGCGTCGGCCTCGGGTTGTACCTCTCGTATAAAATCATCCGAAATCACAACGGAGAAATCATTTATGACGAAACCTATAAGCAAGGGGCTCATTTTATTATAAAACTTCCGATAATAAAAGAGGTTTGATTGTGATAAAAGAAAAACGAAAACCTGTTATTTTAATCGTGGATGACGATAAACTGGTATTGAAAAGCTTGAAGATCTGGCTGAAGAACGAAGACTTCAAGCCGCTGACCGCATCCAATGGGGATGAAGCCTTGCAGATCATCGAAGAACATCCGGTGGAAGTGGCATTGGTGGATTATCAGATGGAAAAGGAAGACGGGATTAGCGTTGCCAAACGGTTGATCGAAACCGATGACATGCTGGGCATCATCATGCTTACCGGAGTTCCGAACTATGAAACCGCGGTTCAGGCGATGAAGATCGGCATCTTCGATTATATTTCCAAGGGTTCTTCCAATGAAAAAATTCTGGAATCCATCCACAAGGTGATTGCCGAGCGAGACCTGAAATGCCCGCCCGAAGATGCCGACGGGTCGGCGTTTGAAAACGAATTACGGATGCTCCTGTTCTGCAATCATTCGCTGCTTCGGGAACGCCTGGAAAATTATTCCAAACAAAAACCGTGTTTTAAACTCATCAAATCCTTTCATTCCATTCAGGCACCGTCGGTAAAAAGTATCTCTCAACAAATCGATATTGCGCTGATTTGCGGCGAATGCATCGTCAAGAAGGTCAAAGATGCGTATGAGATGCTGCCCCAGCTTTACCGGTTGTTCCCGGAAATTAAGCCCGTAATCATCAACGACCATTTCACCGACGCGGAGAAAGTGGAACTCCTCACTTTCGGGATCAAGGGGTTTTCCGCTCCGGATTTCAGCTCGGAAAAACTGGAAGAAGCTTTGATCCAGGTGAAGAATGGGGGCGTTTTTGTCAGTCAGAGCGTGATCAATTTATCGTTGCAGAAGATGGCGCATTTTGATACCACGCAGGTCTATGTCGAAAAAAACGAAGACGATTCGCTGGAGGAAATGACAGAACGGGAAGTGGAGATTCTGCGAACGATCGCTCGGGGATTGAAGAACAAAGAAATCGGAGACAAACTCTTTATTAGCGAAAAGACGGTTAAAACACATATCAACCGGATATTCCGAAAGCTGGGTGTGGATTCGCGCGCTCGCGCGATTCTGGTTGCCAAGGAACGGAAGTTAATTTAAAAATTTAATTCCATTCCGTTTCGTTCACGATTTCAAAACCTCTGGGGATTTTATACGCCCCGAGTTTTCCCGCCAATCCTTCCAATTCATTTTTTATCGCGTCTTTTATCGCGTCGTCGCTTACCATGTCCGGAGAAGGATGAATCAAGGCAAAGGGATATTCGCCCGTGGCATCATCCCATTTTCCCACCACTTTCACCCGCGAGATCAACGGACTGTGTTGTAAGACATTCTCGATTTCTCTGGGGTACACATTGGTTCCTCCGCGAGTCACAATGATGTTCCGCAGTCGCCCGGTAATATAAAGAAACCCATCCGAATCCATCCGACCGATATCTCCGGTATGAAGCCACCCTTCGTCATCGACATAGGTGTAACCGGCATCCACCATTTCCGGCGGGTTACCATCCGGTCGGTAATACCCATCCATCATGTTCGGTCCTCGGGCCAGGACTTCGCCATTGCCTTCGGCATCGGGATGATGAATTTTTACTTCGACGTTGGCGAGAGGAATGCCGACCGAACCCGGACGATGCCGATTTAACGTACTCATGGTAATAAACGGTGCCATTTCACTCACGCCGTATCCTTCCAATACCGGGATTCCCAGCTCTTCCACGTTTGCGATGATCGCTTCCGGGCATTTGACGCCTGCGACAAAAATGGCTGTCACACGTTGAAAACCCGGTATTTGCGACGCCGGAAGATTCTTCCGATTGCGGGCGGCCAGGCGATTGGACAAACGCTCCAATAACAGGGGAACCAGCACAATGTGATCGGGTTCGGTTTCCTTTAATAGTTTGAAAATCCAATCCATTCGGACAAAGCCCGTGGTGATAACGGTCCATTGCGCGGCCAGGGGAAGCAGGATCCCAAACATCGTGGGATACAAATGACTGAACGGGATCATCATCAGTGTTTTTATATCCGGATGACGGTCTGCGTCAAGCGTATGGAATAAACCCTTCATATTGGCAAGGAGTGCCCGGTGAGAAAGTGTGACGCCGATGGTGGATGAAACGAACAGAATTTCGGCCGGGTCTTCGGGCGCTATGGACGCAGTAGAATACAAGTCAATTCCTTCGTCCATGATTTTGCGGCCCAACTCCAAAATCGCATCGAAGTGAATGGCGGACGGGTGTTGGGAATCGAAACACACGACGGTTTTGAGATGGGAAACAGTCGGCATCAGGTTGAGGATTTTTTCCAGGTATTTTTCCGACGTAACGATCATGCGGAGCTCACCGCGTTCGGTTAAGCTTTGAATTTCGGTTTGTTCCCACAGAATACTGATGGGCGCAATGACTGCGCCAATGGCGGTGACGGCCAGATAAACGACCGGCCACTCCAGCCGGTTTTCTGCCATGATGCCAATTTTATCGCCTTTGCGGATTCCCATCTTGAGAAGCCCGTTTGCCAAATGCGTCACCCATTCCCTCAATTGACCGTAGGTCAATTCGGAGTAAGTCGCTTCGTCTTTGACGATCAGGGCCTTTTTATCCGAAGGGGTATGCTTCAAATGGTCGATCAGATCTTTGATCGTGTTGATAGATACGTGGATGGGTAAGCGGGGTGGATTCGGTATCATGGACAACCGACCGTGGGGTGCAATGTCTTTACCACTAACCGCCGTGCGCGAGGTGGAAAACGGTGACTTCGGCGTGATCCGGGACCAGGTGATTGGAATAATCGTCGTGTGGTACCAATTCGCCGTTGACTGTGACCGTTATCAGCGTGTAGCTGTAATTCATCTTCTGTAACAAATCGGTGACGGTCATCCCGTCCTGCCAATCGAGTCGGTCACGGTTATTGATGAGTATCATGTGAGTTTCCTTTTTTCATTAATAATTCAATCGCCTCATTGGCTTGCATGCTGGCAGCCATGATGACCCGCGATGCGGTTAACCCCATGCTCATATCGGTTTCCTGATCGCCGCACACAATGAGGTTTCCGGCGCGCATGGCCTTCAGGGAATTGGAATTGCCGAAACCGGAGATGCCGCTGGCGCAGACCACGGGTTTTTCGGGAAAAAGTCCGCACCAGGTTTCAATCAGCCACGCCTTGCTTTCGGCGCGGTCAAAGGCTTCGATCAAGAGGTCAGCCGCGTGAAATAACCCCGACATGTTCTCTTTGGTTAACTCAATGCAATGGGTTTCCAGCGTTAAGGTGGGATTAATCTTCAACAAATGATTCGAGAGTGCCTCGACTTTTCGTTTTCCAATATCGTCGATAAAATAATATTGGCGGTTGAGGTTGGAAATTTCCACCACGTCGAAGTCGGCAATAATGAGTTTCCCGATCCCTGCGCGCACCAGGGCGACAGCGGCATTGGAGCCTGAGCCGCCGCATCCGGCAATAGCCACGGTTTTTTGAGAGAGAACGTCCCGGACACCCGGGACGTTCCGTTCAAATATCTTTTCTACATCCAAATCTTTTATTTCAATCATTACTCGTTTTAATATTTTTAAACATAAACAACAAACAACAAACAAAAAACAAAAAGTTTTTGGGGGTCCAGGGGGGCTTTTTTCAAAAAGCCCCCCTGGCCGCCGGAGGCAAACCCCAAACCTTACTCCTGATCGTTTTTAATAATCTCGATCAGTTCCGGCAGATCGATACCCAGTTCTTTCAGCCGGGAAATCTTGGGTACGCCGTTTTTGGTCCAGCCTCTGCGTTCGTAGGCCGCGTCCATCACTTTATAGTACATCCCCATCCGGTATTCGCGGATGATGCTCATTTTTTCTTCCGTGGATTTTCCGGTCGGGTCAACGCCGATAATATCCTTTAACTGTTTATCGTAGCGTTCCGCGCGGGATTCGTATTCTTCCCTGGTTACCGGGCCCACGGCGCGGTAGGGTGGGATATCGTGTTCACGCGTCCCGAAACCGAACATGCGGTTCATGATGCGCTGTAAATTGTGGACTCGGGCGCTCTGGTTTAACATGGTTTGTTCATCCATCGGTTTTCCGGTCATGCCTTCGACAAACTTGAAGAAATCTTCCACGTGTCCCGGAACTTTGGCCGCGACCTGAGGCGGATACTTCTTATTGTCTGCGGGCACCACGTCGTTCCAGATCAATTTGCACAGTCCATTGAGGCCGAACCAGGTTCTCCACAAGGGGAAGTAGTACAGGGCTTCGGCTTTATCTTCGAAGGATGGAATCTGGTTGTTGACCATATCCATGAAGATCAGCCAGGCTTCGTCGTGCTGGGGGCCTTTGTTGGCCATGGCGTATCCCGCTTGTTGGGCCAGGGATTCTTTGGACATGTATTCGGAGAATTCCAGGCCTTTGACTTCCATCCCGATATCCTGGAGCAGGTTTTTATCCGCACCGTATTCGTTGACCCATTTGTTTTTGAGCCAGCGGATCCCCTGTCCGACGTCCACGCCGAATCCTTCGCCGCGTGCCATTTGGTGCAGGAGTTCAAGGGCTTCGTTGGTGGCACCGAAGTTAAGCTTCAAACCGCCGGTGTGGGTGGTGTTGATCACGCCGCGTTCAAAGGCTTCCATCACGAATGCGATACAGGTTCCGGCCGAGATGGTATCCACGCCGTAGGTGTCGCAGTAGAAGTTGAATTCAACGACAAAATCGCCATCGAAACAACCCATGTTGGCAACAGCGCCTGCGGTTTCGTATTCGGGGCCATCGACGGTGACCTTTTCACCTTTGTAAGGTCCGGTCTTCAATTCGAATTTATCAACGGTTTTCGCACAACCCATGGAACATCCCTTCCAGCAACCGTCGGGCATATCCTGGGTAAAATATTTCTCCTTTAATAAGGTCGTTCCGATTTTATGCGCTTCGGGATCGGAGCCGTATTGATAATTGCGCACGGGCAGCAGGTCATAGGCGTTCATCACGTCCACGATATTGGCGGTTCCCACTTCCCGCATGCGGCACTGGGATTTATCCAGCGTGGCCATTTCGGCGTTGATGCGCATTCCGTAATCGCGGATCAATTTCGCATCGGCCGGATGGTTCATGTCATCCACCACCTCAAGGGCCTTGGTGGGGCACACGTACGCGCAGGAGGTACAACCCACGCAGTGCGGGTCCACTTCGCCGTAAGGCATGGACAGATGCCGTTTAATTCCGCGGCCGGCAAAATCGATAATCCGTTCCACGATGAATTGATCACAGGCGTTGACGCACATGCCGCAGAGAATGCAGGCTTTGGGGTTCTCGTCGGTGATGGTGCTCGTGAAACGCGGGGCTTCGGTCACGCCGCAGCGTTTGGCAATGGCTTTGATCAGCGGCACATTGGGCCAGCGGCTTAAGTACATTTCCGCCAGCACTTTCCGGTGGGCTTTCACCCGTTCGGATTCCGTTTCCACGCGGATCGGTTCGCGAACCGGGTAATTACACGATGTCACCAGCTCTTTTTTGCCGTTGGCTTCGATTTCGCAGACACACAACCGGCAGCTTCCGGTCGGCGTCAGGTTTTTATTTCGGCACAGGGTGGGCACCGGGAACTTTGCTTCCTGAAGCGCGTTTAATAAGAACGTGCCTTTGACCACACTTACCGGTGTATTATTAATCATAATTTCAATTTTATTGGTTTTAACGGGAGTTGATGTTGCAGCCATGATACGTATTCCTCCTATTACTTCGCTTTACGTTTCGCGCATCCGCATCGTTTCTTTTCCACATTACCGGTCAGACCGTGTCGGTAATAACGGAGGATACTGGTGATGGGCTGGGATGCAATGGAACCGAAATTGCAAAGGCTGGTTTCATTCATGGTTTTGGACAGGTCTTCCAGGGATTGAAGATCCGCGGGTTGACCCTGACCATCGATGATCCGGTCGAGGATGTTTTTAATGGCAAACAACCCTTCGCGGCAGGGGGTACATTTCCCGCACGATTCGGCCATGAGGCGTTCATAGCGGGCGCGGGTTTCACCCAGCATGCAGGCGTCTTCATCGAATACCGCGATTTGACCGGAACCCAGGACGAACCCCAGGGCTTTCAAGGCGTCAAAATCCACGGTCATATCCAGTTCAGCCGCCGGAATGAACGGACCCGTATGACCACCGAGCTGGATGGCTTTGAGTTTTTTGCCGGTGGCTGTGCCGCCGCCGATCGTTTCCACGATTTCGCGCAGCGAGGTTCCCATGGGAACTTCGACCAGACCGGGGTTCTTTACATTACCGGTTAACACAAACACTTTGGAACCGGCAGATGCGGCGGTTCCGACAGACGCGAACCACGGGGCACCTTTCTCGATAATCGCCGGAATGTTGATCATGGTTTCCGGATCGGCAACCAGGGTCGGTTTGCCATGGTAACCGGATTCTTCCAGGGGGATGTATTTGGCACGGGCATCGCCGGCTTTTCCCGACAGGGCAGCGATCAAGGAGGTGGGTTCGCCGAGAACATACGAATCCGTGAACCGGTGGATCGTGATATCGAAATTCAAACCGGTTCCCTGAATATTTTGACCCAACAGATGGTCTTCTTTTGCCTTGTCGATGGCTTTTTGAAGCATTTCTTTTGCCGTTGCGTGATCTTTGCCGAGGACAATAATGCCTTCGTCTGCGCCGATGGCATAGGCATGGATCAGCATGCTTTCGATGACGGCGTGGGGATCGGTTTCGATAATCGAGGGACCGATCACGGCATTGGTGAGGGATTCAGTCGGCGCGCAAATAATGCACGGAGCCACGTTTTTCTCGTTTTTGGTATTGTAAGCGGTAATCCATTTTTCGCCCAGGGGAGCGCCGGAGCAGCGGGCGCGAAGACCGGAATTTTTCACGACCTCGAGAATGGCTTCCGGGTTTTCCTTGATTACTTTCTTAAAGGCCGTATAACCGTAGGCGTCGTTTTTTCCCCGGTTTCGGAAAACGATCGGTTCGCCTTTGGCGTGGAACGCGAGGTTTTCGGTCGGTTGGGGAGCGGCGGGATCCTGTTTTTCCAGAGTAAAGAACGTGTCGAAGGTGGCGATGTGGTAGAGGTAGGCTTTGGGAACGCCGGTTTTTTGGGTGACGCGATCCATGGCGGAAACGGAGATAAAATGAAATCGGTCCTGAATGTCTTGCAGGATTTCGACGGCGAATTCCGGATCGTTGCCCCATTTTTCAATAATCGCGTTCACGTGTTCCAGTTCGGCGCTGCACAGTGTGGCCATGGTTTTCGGACGGACCGATTTGGCCACTTTATTTTCTTCGACTCGCCAGGCTGGGGTAATGTCGCGGTTTTTGATGACCAGGGCTTTGAGCATCTTGTCTCTGAAAACCCGGCCGATACCGCCGCGGCCGGCTTGTTTCAAACGGGCCACGTTTCTGCGCCAATCCCAGAACGAAAAGTTCAGAATTCCCATGCGGGTATACTGGGCACCGCGACCGGCGGAGACCACGGCAATATTGCGTTTATCCAGATCGTCGTCGGCAACCATTTCCGTTAACTCTTCGGCGATCAGGTGGGAGTCGATGCTTTCTTCGGGGGCGGTTTCGATCGTAATCTTTTGGTTTACGGCGTCGAAATAAATAATGGTTTCTTCTTTGGCTTTTCCCACAATGACCAGGGCATCGAATCCTGCGAATTTCAGATAGGGGCCAAAGTAGCCGCCCACGTTGCAGTCGATGACCGAAGAGGTTAGTGGGGAGAGTGCGGTGACTAATGTTTTGCCCGAACCGGGAAATGACGTTGCGCCGCCCAATGGGCCGGGAGAAAAGCAGATGGGGTTTTCCGGACTATCCCATTTGGTGTCTTTGGTAATTTCCTTGAACATGAGCCACAGATCCAGACCTTTTCCACCGGTCCAGAGGTCTTTCATTTCTTGGGTTACCGGATGGATGGTGATTTCATCGTTGTCCACGTCGATTCGGAGAAACCGGTCCGCGTATCCCCGGTATAATTCTTTCACTTCGAATGGGAATTCACGACGGATTTTCCGTGCTTTTTGCATGTGAGCAATCTTTTCTTCTTGCATATATATTACCCTCCAGGAAATATAATTTTGCGTTTATTTTCATTAATTTGTTAACGATTTAATTAGTATGATAATATAATTGTAGCTCATTTGTCAATATGTTGCTTGTTTGTATCCCGGCAATTCTCGGATTGCCGAAACACATGGCGGGGGAGTAGCGAATCGCCCCAACAAAAATTAAAAATAACAATCTTCAAAAAATAGGAATTTGGATTTTGATTTTATAGTCCGGGTGTTTTTAAATGGGATCGACCACAGCGTTGATGAA
>JBLMYT010000032.1:0-68368 GCA_050258455.1 Candidatus Omnitrophota bacterium
TTACCGTATGGTAAAGATAAAACCGTTTGCCAATGTCTCGCTTATACCACTGCTGCATATCGATAATGACATAAGATCCTTTTATTTTACAGCGGAAATCAAACTCGACGGAGGTTGCATCATCCGTCAGTCGGTTTTCATTCTCTAGTTTTTTTATTTCCTCGATCGGGACATCCAGGAAATCTTCCAAGAAAGCTTTGGCGATATTGAGGTCTGAAAAGACTCTCTTGAAAAACCGGTCATAATTAAGCGGTGCCAAATACATTCGACTACTCCTCTTGAAATAAATATAACGTATTTTTTACCGGATGTCAATTGACAATCGCGCGTTAAAGGATAGGGGAAGCGAGCTCGGTGCGTTCAATCTTTCAAACGCGTTGTTGAAAGGCGCGAAGCGCCATTTATTATTCAGTAGGGGCAGATCTATGAATCTGCCCGTGTGTTCGATATGAGGTTTGATGCTTTGGGGGGGCGCATACATAGATGCGCCCCTACCGAATTTTCCGAATCACGGCGCGAAGCGCCGTCTCTACCTTCTTAACTTCTCATCTTCTCAGTTTCTATTCGAGCAGAAACGCGGGTCTGCCCCTACAACATATGTATTTCGGGTTTAATCCATGCGGATGGTTTTTTATTTCTATTTCTGATATAATGTATCGGTATAATGGTCCTTTGTCACAATGAGTCTATCGATCGGTTATGTACGGAGTAAACGCATGAGAAAACGATGTTGGCTAATACTTGTTCCGATGGTTTTTATGGAAACCTTTAAATGGAGGGGATTTAATGCAATCGCCGTGGAATAATTCTAAAGAAACGCCGGAGCTTCGGATCGAAACCGGCATGCATACAGCAAAGATAAGTAGAATCGGTATCGATGAAAGGGAACTCTACCTGGTCACCGGTTCCGAAGATAAGACCGTCAGGGTATGGGAGCTGACGACTGGACGGCTGCTGCGGGTCTTGCGTCCGCCGATCGGTCCGGGTTATGAGGGAAAAATCTATGCGGTGGCGATTTCTCCCGATGGCGAGGAGATCGCCTGCGGCGGGTATACGGGGGCCAATTCTAATTATAATATTTACATTTTTAATCGGTCAGGTGGGGAATTAAAAAAACAGATATCCGGATTGCTCAATCCCATCCTTCACCTGGCGTATTCCCGCGACGGAAAATACCTGGCCGCCTGCCTATGGGGAAGCAACGGTATCCGGCTATACCGGGCCTCGGATTATACTGAAATATTTAAGGATACCAGTTATAATGATAGCAGCTCTTGGGCCGATTGGGACCGCACCGGGCGCCTGGTTACAACGTGTTATGATGGATACATCCGTCTCTATTCCTCCGTATCTACGGGATTAAACAAAATCAAAGAAACAAAGTGTTCCCCGGGAACACTACCCTTTTCCGTTGCTTTTTCCCCAGACGGTTCGCGGGTGGCCGCGGGGTTTGATCAATCGGCCAAAATTGCGGTGCTTTCCGGTCACGATCTTTCGCTCCTCGTGGAACCCGATACCAAAGGAGTAGATAATGGAAATCTTGGACGAGTCGCCTGGTCGGCGGACAGCTCCACCCTGTATGCCGGGGGATTGTATCATGCCAACGGTTCCCGGCCCATCCTCTGTTGGTCCGTGGATCAACATGGAAAAACCGGGACATACGCGGTTCTGGAAGGCGCGAGTGATACTATCATGCACATTCGTCCCTTAACTTCCGGGAACATTGTTTTTGGGGCGGCAGATCCCGCATGGGGGCGCATTGATCGAGCCGGGAAACGGATTTTATTGAAAACAGCGGAGGTGGCCGATTACAGACACATGTTAAACCGGTTCCGAATATCTCGGGATGGGTCTAAAATTCAGTTTCGGTATACCTTCGAGGGACATACGCCGGCAACCTTTTCCCTTGCCTCACGGCAAATTACCCTGAATCCCGGTGAAAACCCGGAACTCATCGCGCCTGCAATCGAATCCCATGGAATCCCAATCGACAATTGGAAAGATTCATATCACCCACGATTGAATGGAAAGGAAGTACCCCTGAAGACCTATGAGTGTTCCCGAAGCTTGGCCATTGCCCCGGACCACCAAAGCTTTCTCCTGGGAACCGAATGGAATTTACGATGTTTCGATTGCCAGGGAAAGGAATTGTGGTCACAGCCCGCTCCTGGAGTCGCATGGTCTGTGAATATTTCCGGGGACGGAAAAATGGCCATTGCCGCATTCGCCGATGGCACCATTCGGTGGTACCGGTACACGGATGGAAAACCGTTGTTAGCGTTCTTCCCTCACAATGACCGCAAACGCTGGGTGCTGTGGACCCCATCCGGCTATTACGACGCGTCCCCCGGCGGCGAAGATATTATCGGTTGGCATGTCAACCGCGGCCCGGACAAAGAGGCTAATTTCTTTCCCGTATCTCGGTTCCGGTCCACCTATTACCGCCCCGATGTCATTGATCAAATCCTCAATTCCCTGGATGAAGAAAAAGCATTGGCCGCTGCCAATGCCCTTTCGGGTAAAGGAAAACGGGATACCAATATCTATGCATTCTTACCCCCGACCGTATCCATCCTCTCCCCGGAAGACGGCACCACCGTAAAATCCACGGAAATCCAAATCAAATACCGCATGGGAAACCCTTCCGGCGAACCCATTACCGGCGTCCGATTCTTAATCGATGGGCGCCCGGCCCCGGGCACCCATGGGGTTCAATTAATCGATAACCCCATTTTCATTGAAGCAAACGCGACCCTGTCGATTCCGCCAAAAGATTGCCTCATTTCCATTATCGCCGCCAACCGCATCGCCATCGGCGAACCGGCCACCATCCTGTTGCGATGGGAAACCCCGGATATGAACGGCCTGAAACCCAAACTCTATGTCCTGGCCGTCGGTGTCAGCCAATATAACGATCCCTTGCTTTGCCTGAAATACCCGGCCAAAGATGCTTGGGATTTCTGCGCCGCCCTCAAGAGACAAGAGGGCGGACTCTACAGTTCGGTTACGGTCAACCCCATCACCGATAGAGACGCCACAAAGGAAAATATCCTAAAAGGCATGGAATGGCTGGAAAGACAAGTGACATTGAAAGATATCGGGATATTGTTTCTGGCCGGGCACGGCCAAAGCGATCATAAAGGAAAATATTGCTTTTTGCCCACAGATGTTGATGTGGATTCACTCAAAAGTTCAGCCATCGGTTTTACGGATATTAAAGAGACAGTATCCAATCTTCCCGGCAAGAGTTTGCTATTTACCGATACCTGCCGCGCCGGATGCGTCACCGGTTCCCGAAGCAGTGCGCCGGATATCGATGCACTGGTCAATGAACTGATCAGCGCGGAAAACGGCGTCATTGTTTTCGCTGCCACCCAGAGCCGCCAGAATGCTTTAGAGAATCCCCGCTGGAAAAACGGCGCGTTTACCCTTGCCCTCGTGGAAGGGTTAAACGGTAAAGCGCTGGCCGATAAAGAGAAAATCACAGTCATGGGCCTGGCTCGCTATATCGCCGAGCGTGTCAAAGAACTCACAAACGGAAAACAAAGCCCAACTGTTGAAATCCCAAAAACGATGCCCGATATCCCCATTGCCGTGAAACGATAAAAGATCGAGCTCGGTGCATTCAAGCGTTCAAAGGCGTGGTTGAAAGGAAATAATGGACCGGCAGCAATTTATCCGAATGTTTGTCCAGCCATTTTTTTGCGTGAGTTCCCTGACATTGGGGGCAGGAGCGATTGTAACAGGAGTGGTAAAAGACGTGCTTTGTACCGCAAGTGGTGCAGTGATCCACGTGGCCCCCAAACGCTTCGGTACGGCAAGCACCGATGTCCTTGATATCATATGGATATGATTTGGACTCTCTTTCTGTGTTTTTCATAGTCTGCAAACTAGAATATACACGAAAGAGAGTCCTTTGAAAGGGGTTTAAGGGGGAAATTTAAAATTACGGCGATTAGCGTTGCCGCGAAGCGGTTTAGTTCAGCCAAACTTCGGGCACAAAGAGACCAAACCGCCGAGACAAGGAGACCAACTTCGGGCATAAGGAGACCAATATCCGAACAAAAAAGACAAACCGTTGTAAGAAGCGTATACCCGATTCACCGAACGCTTGAAGCCGGTGACTTCCCGGGTCAATTCGCAAATCCCCCCATCCGGACCATCCTTTAATCACCTTGATTCTGTGCTCCCGATTTGTTATAATTTACTCGATAGAAAACCTTCAACAGGGAAAATCCGTAAAATAGCTTAACAATGCAATGCAATATCACAAGGAGTCCATTACATGCAAAAGAAAACGTTCGATATTATTATCCTCAACGGTAGACCGGCTGCCGGAAAGTCCGAAATCATCGACTTTCTGAAAAAAATCCCGGTAAACGAACGCATCACCCGTTTCCACATCGGCGAATTCATCGAAATCGACGACTTCCCTATCCTGTGGGAACGCTTCGAAGACGACGATCTACTGGAAGAAATGGGCCTGCCCCGAATCCATTCCAATAAAGAGTTCTACTACAAGGGCCAAAACCACCCGGGTTATGTGTTTAAAGATCAATGGTTCTGGAATTTTCTAATCAAAAAGATCAACTTCGCATACAGTAAGCTGCTACGCAACGATCCGAACTTCCACACCGACCACAAAACGGTGATTCTGGAATTCTCCCGAGGCTCGGAACACGGCGGTTTCAAAACAGCCTACGACTACCTCTCCGACGAGATTCTGAAAAAAGCCGTGACACTTTACATCAACGTGGATTTTGAAGAATCGATGCGAAAAAACCGCAGACGCTATAACCCGGAACAACCGGATTCAATCCTCCAACACGCCCTGGAAGATCTCAAATTGGAGTTTCTTTATAAAGACTCGGACTGGAACGAATTTGCCGCCAATGAGAAATTTCTGAACGTGAAGGGATTCAAGGTTCCTTACGGTGTGTTTGAAAATATGCCTGAAAAAACAGATAAACCCGATGTTCTGGGCGCTCACCTGAACGAGGTGACCGACCGACTGTGGCACACGTACTCCCGCCTTCATGAGATGGTATTAGCCACAGAGGGAGGGTTGAAATGAATGATGTAATTTCGCACTCCCAAGCATTCCGGTCCCGGCGTTTCTGGAACTGGTTCCCGATGGGGTTAACGTACGCGCTCCTTTACATGGGACGCTACAACCTGACGGTTTCGAAAAACGCGCTGGGTTCATTGATGAATAAAGAAGATTTCGGCTTTATTTTCGGTATCGGCGCTGTGATTTATGCAATATCCTTTCTTATCAACGGGCCATTGGTGGACCGTATCGGCGGAAAAAAGGGAATCCTGATCGCCGCTTTAGGCGCAGGCGCCATGAACCTGACCATGGGACTCTACGTCAACCACGTGCTGGGACTCCCAAACCCCGCTCAAGCGTCCCTGAGTACGGTGTTTACCGTGCTCTATGGCATCAATATGTATTTCCAGAGTTACGGCGCCGCCTCGATCGTTAAGGTCAATGCCCACTGGTTTCACATTCGCGAACGCGGCGTGTTCTCCGGGATCTTTGGGATCATGATCGCGTCGGGCGTGTTTCTGGCGTTCGACGGTACGGGATACTTTATCAAATCGTCGTTGGTTGTGGGAAAAGGTTACAACGGCGGCGATGCGCTGTGGTGGATTTTTCTCCTGCCTGCGGCACTGCTTTTTCTCTTCGCTGTGATCGAATCCGTTTTACTCAAGGATACGCCGGCCCAAGCGGGTTTTGACGATTTCGATACCCAGGACGAATCCAGCGGAGAAGATTTAAAGGCCAAAATCCCAACGCTGCAACTGTATAAACGAATTTTAACCCATCCGGTGATTCTGACGGTAGCCCTGATCGAATTCTGCACGGGTGTGCTGCGAAACGGCGTGATGCACTGGTATTCGATTTTTGCTTCCGAACACATCAAAGCCGGAATCACGGCGGGTTGGAAGTTTACCTCGGAAAATTGGGGGTTGATCTTATGGATCGCGGGAATCATCGGCGGGGTTTCGGCAGGCGTGATCAGCGATAAACTGTTTCAATCCCGACGCGGCCCATCAGCCGGTTTTCTGTACGGTCTCCTGGTCCTGTGCGTGATCGGCATGTTTTTCTCGCTTGAAAACGGTTTGATCCTGGCGGTACTGACGTTCCTGATGTCGGTGGCAGTGATCGGCACCCACGGCCTCTTGTCCGGAACCGCGACCATGGATTTTGGCGGCCGAAAAGGCGCGGCCACCGCGGTCGGAATTATCGATGGTTTCGTTTACCTTGGCACCGGGTTTCAATCCATGATATTGGGTTTTCTAACGACCAAAAGCTGGAATTACTGGCCGCTGTTTCTCCTGCCGTTCAGTCTCATCGGCCTGCTGCTGCTGATTCGCATCTGGAACGCCAAACCGGGCCAAAAGGGAAATACCCATTGATATCTAATAAATAATCTATATATAAATGAATGAATGGGGGCGATTCGCGAATCGCCCCTACAACTGGTTTCTTGGACCATTTATTTGGAGGATTAGCAAATGTTAAGAAAAAGAATCCGGATTGGGGGTTTGATTCTTGGGTTGTGTCTGGCGCTTTCGGTTCACGCCCAGGAACAACTGACCCTCAACCAATTTGTTGAAAACGCGCTCAAAACCAATGAAAGTATTCAAATTGCTCTGGAAGCGATTAACGGGGCTCAAGCCCGGGTCGAAGAGAGCAAGAGTCTGTATTATCCCCAGATTTCGCTAGCAGCCAGCTATACGCGGTTGGGACCGATCCAGGAATTTAACATTCCATTCGGGGGTCAAATGATGAACCTTAAATTCGGACTGCCCAATAACTACGATTTCAAACTCGGTGCTGTGGAACAGATCTACAATTGGGGACGCACCGGGAACATGATTCGAATGAGTAAGACCAACGTGGATCTTGCCCGGGAAAACGTGCTCCAGGTGAAACACGTGATCTCCTATCAATTGGTACCGATTTTCTACGGGGTGGTGTTTACCAAAGACGCGCTCTCGGTTCTGGATGATCATCTCAACCTTTTCCGGCGAAGACTCTCCATTACCCAGGAACGGTACAAAGCGGGTTTGGCCTCGGATTTCGATATTTCCCTGCTTCAGGTTCAAATCAGCGCCATCGAGGAGCAAAAGATCGAGCTGTTGAGCAATATCAATAAGGCCATGTTGACCTATAACCGGATTGCCGCCCGAAAATCCGACGCCACGTTTAATCCGGCGGAATCATTGACGTACCTGCCGTTCAACGAGAACAAAAGCGATCTGCTGCGGGACGCGTTCGCCAATCGCGAGGAGTTGAAGATCACCGGTTACCAGGAAAATCTGACGCATCTCCAGGTCGAACTGGCACGAGCGGGAAATAAACCGTCGGTTTCTGCCATATTGAACTATGAATACCGCAACGGTGTGTTACCCGACCTGAACAAAATTCGAAACACCTGGAGCGCGACGCTCTCGGCGTCTTACCCGCTGTTTGACGGTTTTCGAACCCGTGCGCAAGTGGCCCAGGCTCAAAGCGCGTCACGAACGGTCGAAAAACAAAAAACCGACCTGCAACTGTCGATCGAACTGGAGATCAATCAGGGAACGGAAGATATTCAATCCCTGGAGCAGAAAATTGCGATTGAGAGCGTGAAAATTACGCATGCGGAAAGAGCGCTTCAAATTGCCGAAGAACGCTTTCGAAACGGGGTCATTCCCATGACCGATATGATCGATACCCAGAATGCGTTGGAAAATGCCCGGTTGAACCGTCTTCAACTGGTATTTAATCATGTCCTGGCCAGATACAACCTGTACCGGGCGTCCGGACGGAAATTGATTCCATAAGTGAGAGGAGAATGAAATCATGAAGCGAGTGATTGTGATTATTATTTCAGCAGCCATATTATTTTTTATCGGATTTCGCGCTTACCAGAATTATCAGGCAAAGAAAGCCGCCATGGTTCGAGTGGTTCCGGAGAAGGTCATTCCGGTGAACTCCGGCAAAGCCACGTACCAGGACATCACGGATAAATTCAAAGCATCGGGGAGTTTGCAGGCAAACTCCGAAGTGACGTTGTATTCCAAAGTGGGAGGAAAGATCATCGCCAACCTGGTCACTCTCGGCACGCCGGTTCATCCGGGTATGACGGTGGCAACGGTAAACCGCGATGAAATCGGATACCAATACAATACGTTTGAAGTGAAAAGCGATGTGAAAGGGGTGGTTTCCAAGGTGCTTCAAAACCCCGGCGCCATGATTACGCCGAATATTCCCCTATTAACGCTCGTGGATATCGATATCGTAAAAGCCGTGATCAATGTCGATGAACTCAACATCCGGTTCATGCGTGTCGGAGAAACGTTGCCGCTTTCGGTTCAGGCGTATCCCGGCGAGATCTTTAACGCCCGGGTGACCAATATCAGCCCGGTGTGTAACCCGCAGACCCGCACCGTGGAAGTGGAATTGCGCGTAGCCAATGGCACGCACCGGTTGAAACCGGGGATGTACGTGGAAGCGGAAGTGGTTGCAGGGACCCGCAAGGCATTGGTGTTACCGGTGGCTGCGGTGGTCGAACGCATGGGGAGTCGGTATGTGTTTGTCATTCAAGGAGACCGGGCGCAGTTGGTTTCGGTAAAAGTCGGAAAAATCATTGAAAACACCATTGAAATCGTATCCGGTCTGACCGGCAATGAGCCGGTGGTGATTTCTGGCGCGGATCAACTCGAGGATAAAACCAAGGTCAATGTGGTTGAGTCGCCGAGCATGCCGAATCCTCAGGGAGAAAAAGCTCTATGAAAATTGCCGATATATCAATCAAGCAACCCGTTTTTATCACGATGGTGATTATTGCCATTGTGGTATTGGGTTTGATGTCCTATACCCGTTTGGGTGTGGACATGATCCCGGATATCAATTTGCCCATTGTGGCTGTGACCACCGTTAACCCCGGTGTGGGTCCCGAAGAAATCGAGTCGCAGATTACCAAACCGTTGGAGGATGTGATTACGACCATTAATGGGATCAAACGCGTAAGTTCGACTTCGGCGGAAGGCGTATCGGTGGTGATTGCCGAATTTGTTTTGGAAAAGGATTCGCAGGTGGCAGCCACCGAAGTGCGGGAAAAGATTGCCACGATTCGAAGCACCCTGCCGCGTGAAGCCTATGAACCGGTGATCGATAAATTCGATCCGTCGTCCTCCCCTATTTTGTCGTATACCATTACCAGTAAAGGCAACAAAATGCCGCTGTTGGAGCTTCGCACGCTGATCGACGATAAGATCAAAACCCTGGTCGAACGGGTGGAAGGCGTCGGTGCCGTAACGATTATCGGCGGAAACGAACGGGAAATTCACGTGGATGTCGATCCCAATAAATTGAATGCGTTGAATTTATCCATCACTCAGGTTTCCCAGGCGATTCGGGCAGAAAACCTCAATCTTCCGGCCGGCTCGGTGACGCGGAAAGACTATGATTTTCTGGTGCGAACCAAGGCCGAGTTTTCCCAGGTTGACCAGATGAACGATATCATCATTGCCACGCCTGGCGGAAAACCGGTTTATCTCAAGGATGTGGCCACGGTTTCGGATGCGTTTAAAACCAAACATGCTATTTCGCGGGTCAATGGTCAGGAATGTATTTCGTTGCTGGTTCGTCGGCAATCCGGGACCAACACCGTTAAAGTAGCCGAAGCGGTTCGAAAGGTTATGGAAAATGTCCGAAATGAATTTCCCGAGTTGAATATCAACATGGCGATCAATGAATCCGTGTTTATTGAAGAGTCCCGCGACGACGTGTTGAAGAGTTTGATTGAAGGGGCGTTGCTCGCCGGTCTGGTGGTGTTTCTCTCTTTTGGGGACTTACGCAATACGATCATTACCATTGCCGGGTTACCGGTTTGTATTGTGGGTACTTTTGCCATCATGTATTATTACGGATTTACCGTGAATGTCATTACCCTGATGGCGTTGAGTCTTTCGGTCGGGTTATTGATCGACGATGCCATTGTGGTGCGAGAGAACATCTTTAGACACATGGAGAAATTGGGTAAAGAGCCCAAGATTGCGGCATACGATGGAACGTCGGAGGTGAGTCTGGCGGTGATGGCGACCACGTTTACCATGGTAGCGGTGTTTTTACCGGTTGCGTTTGCCACGGGTATTGCCGGAAAATTTTTCAAGCAATTCGGAATCACGGTTACTGCAGCCGTGTTGATTTCGTTGTTTGAAGCGTTCACCTTTGCGCCGATGCTGTCCGCGTATTTCTTTAAGAAGGTCGACCATACGAAAAAGCCCGGATTGGGGAAGCGGTTTCAAGAGTGGGTCGATGTGGTTTACGAGGATTTGGGGCGCAGTTATCGGCCGTTGCTGCGGTGGGCGGTCACGCATCGAAAGACCATGGTCCTGATTACGACCGTCATCTTCTTATTGAGTGCCTTTTTGTTTACGCTTTTGGGAACCGGTGGAAATCCCCGGGGAGACCGGCCGGATTTTAACTTGCTTCTTCAGTGTCAAGCCGGGAGTTCTTTGGAAAACAGCGATAAAATCGTTAGTCAGGTGGAACATATCCTCTTGTCCCAAAAAGAGGTGAAGAGTGTTTATTCCATTATTGGAACGACCGATGGTTCGTCGGATCAAGCGTCAATGAATGTGCGGTTGAATATTGCCGGTTACCTGAACAAAGCGTTTCAGGATCGGTTACGGCCTCAGTTTGCCAATATTCCCGGTGTCACGATCACGTTCCAGGATGCGGTGGCCGTGAGTGGCGCTGCGGCCAGTACCATGCAGCAATTGCCCATTCAGGTGAATTTCCGGAGTAACAGCGGGAATTTGGAAACCTTGACGCGTACGGCGGAGATAGCCAAAGCGGCGTTTGCCACGATTCCGGGTTTTGTGGATGTGGACTGGGATTATCGAACGCCCAAGCCGGAGATTCAAATACAGATCGATCGGGACCGGGCGTCGCGGTTGGGGGTCAACACGGCGCAGATTGCGAGTGTGATGCGGACCTTTATCGATGGGGATATTGCGTCGAAGTTTCGGGCTGGGGACAAGCAGATCGACATTCGGGTTCGTGGGTCCGAGAATGTGCGAACCGATTTGAGTCGGTTGGCTAATGTGTACATTCCCACCTTAAAGGGCGGGGCGATCACGTTGGATCAGGTGGCGCATTTTGGGATTGTGAATGGGCCGTCGCAGATCAAGCGCAGTGAGCGGACGCGTCAGATTGTGGTGGGTGGTAACTTATTAAAGGGAACGGCCATGAGTGATATTCGTCGGGAGGTTGAAACCAAGTTAAAAGCGATGAATTTACCGCGGGATATCACGTACAAGTTTGGCGGTCAGATCGAGCAGTTGGGTGAGCAATTCTCATCTCTGGGTATTGCGTTGGCGTTGGCGGTTATCTTTGTGTACATGATTCTGGCGTCGCAGTTCGGATCGTTTATTCAGCCGTTTGCGTTGATGTTGGCGTTACCGCTTTCGATTATCGGGGCGGTGTTGGGTTTATTGGTGGGCAACAAACTCTTTGACATGGTGGCGTTTATTGGGATCATCATGTTAATGGGGTTGGTGACCAAGAACTCGATTTTGTTGATCGATTTCACCAACATTTTACGTCGGCGGGGAATGAGTCGGTTGGAGGCGATTATTGAAGCCGGATCGATTCGATTGCGGCCGATTTTGATGACCACGTTGGCCATGATATTGGGAATGGTGCCGGTGGCGTTCAGTATCGGATCGAGTACCGAGTTTCGAGCGCCCATTGGATATGTCATTATCGGTGGGTTAATCAGTTCGACGTTATTAACGTTGTTGGTTGTTCCCGTTGTTTACACCGTACTTGACGATATTTCCTCGATATTTACCCGAAAAAAACATCAATAAATCAAACATAAATAAAAGCTTTGGGAAGTCCAGAAACCCTTTCTCGAAAGGGTTTCTGGTCGCCGAAGGCAGCCTTTAATGATCGAATGGGCTTTTGGTGGTTATTTCCCCGTTGGGAAGTTCATAATAGATAATTCCGTTTCTTGAGAAGACAATCGGGATACCCTTTTCTCTGTTTTCTTTTAACACCTTTCTTACGGCGTCATTACCGATTCGTTGTATTTCAAACGCTCTCTGATAAATTTCGATATCATCAAATTTTTCGACCTCCATTGTTTTCTCCTTCAATATATTTCATGAATTCCCTGAACAGCGTTTTGTCATTAATGGCATAGTTTTCTTTTTTACCGAATGCAAATTCGATAAATTCCTCTTGGGAATTGTATATTAAATACCATTCATCGGCATGTTCCTTGTATACATTCCAAAAATTTTGCTGGCTCCTAAAGAAGCGGCGAATGACGTCATTATCCGAAACAAAATGCCCCCCTTTTAAAACCCTTTCTTTAATGCGTGCAATACATAAATCAGGATTCTCAGTAAAAATGTATAGGAGCCGGATCGAGTAACCGTTCGATTTGATTTTTTTAATCCATCCTAACAGGGACCGTCCCGATAGTGTGGATTCGATGATAAAATTTTCATTTGCGTTAAGCCGATCAGAAATTTTTTTGAAAAAAATTTTCCCAGCCTCAACCTTTATTTTAGGGTTTTCAATATCATTTGGATTAATTTCTTTCGCAATCTCGTCCGCGTTGATGAATGTAATCGGATATTTTTTTTCAAAAGATCTAATGAAAGTCGTTTTTCCCGACCCATTGGCACCGGCAATAATAGTAACTTCTTTCATCAACTGTTCACCTATTCACGTTTTTTAAAATTATACCAGATTTTCGATAATTATGAAATAATAAATGTCTGCCTCCTGTGTCTCCCAAAGGCGCATTAATGAACAACGTATCGCAATGGTTTAAAAACAAAGGCGTTCGTTGAAAATGTTGTAAGGGCGCACCCATGGGTGCGCCCGACTTTATTTCAGAATAAGGGTTTGATGTGAACAATGAGGGTGGTTCTCATCGCGTCATTCGGATCCCCCGGAGTCCCAAACTCCAGGCGGTAATCACCTTGAAACCCGGGTCCGGGGGTCCAATAAAAAATCCCCTGTTCCCGATCCAGCGTCGAACCGATGGGAAGCGGCGCGCGATTGACGATTCCATGGATCCCGAGATGCACTTCGATTCGGCCCAGTTCGTTCATGGTGATGTGAAAGGTCCCGTTTTCATCCGGAATTACTTCTTCCGGATCGCTCGTATCGTTATATCCTTTTTTCACCCAAACCCCGTCGTCGGTCTGTCCCCGTACCGGCAATCGATTCGTTGGAATCGCAGCGCCGGCATTTCCATCGGCATTCAACACGGTAAAGTACCGGCTGCCGATGCCATCGGTGTTTTCGCCATCATCCGTTGCGGTCCATTGCAAGGTATGAACGCCGTTTTCATACAGCGTGGTATCAAGGTAGAAGTACCCGCCGGCGCCTTCGCTATTGACGTATCCGGGAAACAAGGTTTCAATATCTTCGCGATAATTGTTATAATTCGGGTGCCCGACATAAACGCCGTCTACCCAGACATCGATGCTCGAGCCGCTGGTTAGAATAAAATGCGGTTGGGGGGTTAATACCCATCCGAAGTTGATGAAATTCTTGCCGGCGATCGTTTCTCCCTGACCCGGAGTATCGATCGCGCCAAAGGGTTTTTCCGAATCCTCATTATCGACGGTAATGGTTTTGATCCCCAATGAAACGTCATGGCCATCGATATCCGTGGCAATCGCATGAAGTCGGAAGGTGCCGTTGCCGTGATCGGGTAATGCATTGGTCAACAGCATGTACCCCCACCCGGCGTTGTTGTTATTGGGATAATCCGGATATTGCGCTTCGATATCCGGCCGGGCACCTTCGACAAATACCGCCTGACCAATATAGATCAACGCATTTTTTTCTCCTTCTCGATAGATGCGAACCTCTCGAACACCGGAGTCATCCAGAGCCCATCCGGTCACCGCAATACTGCCGCTAACCGTTGCCCCGTTTTGGGGTGTCTCGAATTCTCCAAACGGCGGCTCATTCGGATGGTCGGTTTTGACCTTCAGGGTCACGGTAATCGATTGCGGCGAATTGGTCGCATTGGGATCGCTCACCCGAATGAACCCCGTATACGTTCCATCGTCCAGGTTTTCAGGGTTGACCGAACCGGTGATTTGACCGTTGCCGGTTCCGCTCATGGGCGAAACCGTCAGCCAGGGCGCATTTTCAATATTGATACGCCAATTTAAGGTGCCATTTCCGGTATTGACAATCCGAACATCTTGCGGCCCGGTGACGCTTCCGTTCTTTTTTGCGACGAAATTCAAACGGGTCCGACTCAGGCTAATGGTGGGGTGTAATGGTTCACACCGATTCTGAAACAGTTCCCAATCCGGGTCATGGATGGCGAGCCAGGCGCGAACCGTTTCATTCGTGGACTTTAGGCAATTGTGGCTGATATCCAATCCGATGATCGCGGTGAGATGGGTTAAACTCAGGGGAATTTCCCCGCTGAGCCGGTTGATACTCAGATCCAGGTATTGGAGGCTGTGCGAGTTCCCCAAACTATTTGGAATACTGCCACTCAGATTATTAAAATATAAATTAAGGGCCTGTAGCCGGGGCATGTCGCCGAACGTGGACGGAATATCCCCGCTCAGTTGGTTTTGGTCCAACTGGATAGATTCCAAATTAACAGCGTTTGCCAAACCCGAAGGGATGCTTCCGGTCAAACGGTTGCTACTTAGTTCAATTAGTTTTAAACTGCTTAGGTTTCCCAAACTGGACGGAATACTTCCGGAGAGTTGGTTTTGGCCGAGAAGGAGGAGTTGCAATTGGCTGAGCTTTCCCAGCGAGCCGGGAATCGGTCCACTCAGGCGGTTGGAGTCCAGGTAAAGCCATATCAGGCGGTTGAGGTCTTCCAATTCGGAGGGAAGATTGCCCGTCAGGTTGTTGTTATAGATTTGGATTTTGGTCACATGATTGCTTTCCACCAGAACGCCGTACCATCGGCCTTCGGTTCCGCGCATGGCAAAGCCGTCGGTATCCAGAGGCGGTGTTTTCCAGCCGCTGGAAATGGTCCAGTGATCGCCGCCCGTGGCGTTGTAAAGTGCAATCAACGCCGCCCGTTCCTTTTCAGGAATCGCGGTATTGAGGATTGAAAACGTACCGTCGGATTGATCCGATGGGCTACCGGTCGACGCCTCACTCACCTTCACCCGGCATTGAAGCGACGACACGGTGGGTACGGTCCAATTGTAGGCGCCATTATTCGGGGTGGAGCTTGTAATAGGCGTCCAACTCGAACCATTGTCGGTTGTCAATTCGATTTTGACATTGTCGATCGATCCTGTGGAAGACCAGGTGATGGTATGGGAGGAACCCACGGTCCAGGTTTCGCCGCCATTGGGAGAGATGACCGTCACCGAGGGCGTGGAAGCGGCAATGATAGCGAACACATCGGAAATATCGGATGGGCTGCCTGTTTCTGCGTCACTGATTCTCACCTTGCATTGAGAGGACGGCGTATCGGGAACGGTCCAGGCGTACGAGCCGGTATTTGCGGTTGAAGCGGTAAGGGTGGTCCAGCTTGAACCGTTATCGATGGACAGTTCGATTTTGATATTTCCCGTCAGATGGATCGAGGTCCAGGTGATGGAATGGGAGGAGCCGATGACCCAGGTTTCGCCGCCCGTCGGAGCAGTGAGGGTGATGGACGGAGGTGCGCTTCCGCATTGATCCTGATGGGCGTTCCAATCCGGGTCATGGATATTTAACCAGGCGATTAGCGTGGGGTCTGAGCTAAACAAACAATTATACCCGATATCGAGGTCGGAGATCGTGGTTAAATGAGTCAGATTGAGTGGAATTTCGCCGCTGAGTCCATTGTGATCCAGGAAGAGTTTTTTGACATTCGGGAGGTTTCCGAGTTCGGGAGGGATCGGGCCGGTCAGGTGGTTATTGTACAACCAGAGATCGAGGACATGGCCGAGGTTTCCGAGACTGGGCGGGATCGAGCCGCTGAGTTGGTTATTGATCAGGTAAACGTATTTCACGTTTCCGAGGTTTCCCAGTTCGGAGGGAATCGGGCCGCTGAGTTGATTGGAGTTCAGTATCAAGTACTCCAAATTGGCCAGGTTTCCGAGTTCGGCAGGAATGGCCCCGCTCAACTGGTTGAGCCCAAGGTCGAGTATTCCCAGTCGGTGAAGGTTTCCCAATTGGGGTGGAATACTCCCGCTCAGGTGGTTACCGGAGAGTTCCAGAAAACCCAGGTTGGGGAAATTTCCCAAAGCGGGCGGGATATTACCCGAGAGTTGAGTTCCGGACAGGCGCAGGATTTGAAGGTTGGTAAGATTTCCGATTTCCGGTGGGATCGAGCCCTCGATTGGGGTGGAGCCCAAGAAGAGCTCTTCCAGTTGGGAGAGGTTTCCGATTTCGGGAGGAATCGGTCCGGTGAGACGATTATTCAGGAGCCTGAGGGTTCGCAAATTGCTGAACTCTCCGATTGTGGAAGGGATGGTTCCCATCACATTGTAATTATTTAATTGGATCGCGGTGACGTGATCACTTTCCACTGTAATGCCATACCAGGAACCTTCGGTTCCGGGCATTGCAAAGCCGTCGGTGTCTAAAGGTGGGGTTTTCCAATTGGTGCCCCAGGCGTCGCCGTTGGTGGCGTTATAAAAAGCGATTAAGGCGGAGCGTTCTTGAGTGGGAATGGCCCCCTGAAGGATTCCGAAAAAACAGACGAGAAAAAACGGAAATAAAACAAAAAAGCGTTTAAATACAGATGTGATCATGAACATGATAACCTCCTTTTGTCCCCTGGAGGTATGATACACCAAACCCAAAATTTTTGTTAGCGTTTTTTAGGAATATTTAGAATTATTTCCGTCCTTAATTTCGATATTTGAGCTCTCCCTGGTCTCATTTGTTCTGAAATCGGCCTCCTTCTTCTGAAAGTAAGCCTCTTTGTGAGTCCCAGCTCGGTGCGTTACTTTGTTTCGATCTCATCACTTGAATATCTCCGAGCACACGGGCAGACACGTGGGTCTGCCCCTACAGAAAATAGGACAATATGGAATAATTTTTCTAGGTCAGCGCCATTTCATTGTCCGGAAGCTTTTTGACCTTTATGACTCAGATAAACAAATGTTTTAATTTTATCCAATTCCTCGGATAATTTTCTTTTCTTCTCTTGGAGGTCAAAATGGTTTTGGATATTAATCCAAAATTCCGGTGAATTTCCAAAAAATTTGGCAAAGCGCAATGCCGTATCTATCGAGATTCCTCGTTTCCCTTTAATTATTTCACTGATCCGCGTTCGATCCATATTTGTTTCTTTTGCTAAACGGTAGGGTGTGATATCCATGGGCTTTAAGAAATCTTCCGATAGAATCTCACCCGGATGAATATTGGGAATCTTATCCATGATCATCATGGTAGTACAGAATACCATCACTGTCAATATGTCATTAATCAATGAGATTCTTTTAATATATGCAAAATAAAGTATTTCGGGGGTATACGAGGAAGATTCATCATTTTGATATTTAAGAGATAAAAAAAAATACAATGAGAGATTTGAAAAGCTGAGCAAGCGGTACGACAGCCTTTTGGGGAAGGAAAATTATTGAAAGGGGAAGGAATCGCCTATAGTGATGATAAGCGGCGGTTGGGCCTCTAATTCCTTATATTTAAGTCATCAGCGAGGGATTGATCGCATAGCGCCTAATTATTCAGAATACTCACCGTTTATAAATCGGACCGGGCAAGAATAATAATCACTGTAAGATTTAAATAATCGAATCCGTCCCTCAAGGAAATCAATCATCCAAATATCAACGTTGGATGAATCAGGATCACTTGTCAGCATTGTTCCTCTCAAAGAGAACAAGGGATTAATATAAATGAATGAGTTGGGGATGAGTAAGGATGCGGCTTCTTCCAGTGTTGGCAATCGCCAATCTTTATAACCGGCGTAACCGGTTTCATTTAGTTTTTTTAACCATTGATTCTTCGTTGAACCATCTGGATGCCACATTAAACCGGTGGAAAAATCCAGAATCACCTTTTCTCCATTAATGGTTAAGGATTCCAATGTTTTTTTTACTTTGATATTGGGATTATAATCTGAATCGTAAAAACCTTTTTCCCTAACCATTTTTACGACCTCATCCGGAGTTAAAGGAAACCGAAATGCTCTCAATGGATTTTTAGGAAACGTCAGAGGAAATTTTCCAGCGCTTGGGTCAATAACAAATACCTCGCCTAAGCGATTATCTAATAAATCATTATAATAACCCTCCACTTTGAGTAGTTCTTTTCGGTCATATATTTGTTTTGCAATTTCTGGTTGCAATTTAAATGAGCAGTAATTTCTCTTTCCACTGGGTTCAACCAAACAAACAAAGAAAACCTCGTCATCGGCATTATAATTTAAAAGTTCTGCGCTTAATCCTTCTATTGGATATTTTTTACTTTTTAATATTTCAATTTGATCTTGGTATGGCTTAACCCATGATTCATATTCCTGTTGATATCTATTTGATAATTCGCTGCTTTCCGTCTCGAGTTTTTGATTGATTTCGCGTATTTTTTGATCGTGAATTTCTAGTCTCTTTTCATAATCCGCCGTGGTTTCGAATTGACCTTTGGGGGGGATAGGAATGTTTTTTTCTTTTTCCAATAAAAGATCATAAGCCGTCTTCAATTCTTTTAATGCCTTTTCTTTCTCTGGAGTTACCAATGAATCCGCAGCCGATATTTTAGCTTCCAACTCTGATACTTCTTTTTTAGCGGCTTCGACCGATAAAATTTCCTTCTTTATCTCTTTCAATTTGGCATTTTCTTCCGTTATTTTTTGACGAAGTTCCGCCATTTTTTTCTCTTCTTGTTTTTTTTGATTCTCTAAATCCGCCTGTTTTTGGATTTCTTCATTGACGGCTTTTTTTGCCTCTTCTTCGAGCCTGGCCTTTTTCTCCTCTTCTTTTTTTAATCTTTCCTGTTCCAATTGTTGTAATCTCAATTTGATTCGAATATCATTTTCTTTATTCCGCGCTTCCAGAATTTTCTTTTCTGAATTTATTCTCTCCGCTTCTTTAATTTGTTTCTTGGCTTCCTCTAATTGGGCCTGAAGTTTTAGGGTTTCGGTTTGAAGTTCTTCAAGCCGCGTATCTGCTTTGGGTACAAAGACAAAATCACCCTCTCCCCAAAAGGCCCCAAAAGCTGGCGTTTGGGAGTGTCCCATCCCCCGAGCGTCGGAAAATACGCCTTCTTTCACCTTCACGGATAATTCTGAGGCAGTTAGAAAGTCAACCGTTTCATTCAGCGCTTGAAGCACTCGTCCCATAAAAACCGAATGCCCGTGAGGTCCCCCATCCCATACGCGCTCATTCTTTCCACCGGCAGCCAACACCTGCCGAGTGGTTTCTTGGGTTATCTTTTCCATATAATCAAAATCCCGGCGGATTGAAGGTGTATTGCCGCCCCTCATTACCATTAATCCGCCATAACAGGCATCAATCATAAAAAAAATATGTTTGGCCGGAATCGCTTTTCCTACTTCTTCTTTCAACTGGGTCATCGAAATATTTTTATAAAGTTCTCCCTTATTAACTGAACCGTCATAGGGAACGAGATAACCCAAGTCGCCATATTTGGTAATTTCTGTAAAGCCGTGTCCGGCGAAAAAGATAAACACAGCGTCATTGGGATCTGTCTGACCTAGTTTACCATTGAGTATGGCCATAATGGATTCACGTGATGCTTCAATATTGTGTAACTTTATGATTTCATCGAAAACAAACCGTTCTTTTAATAATTTTTCGATTGCTTTGGCGTCTTTAACCGGGTAATGGAGTTGTTGATCCGGGGGAAGATTTTGGTATGAATCAATACCTATAATGACGCCGTAAATCTTTTTGTAGAGGGGAACCATTTTCTCTTTTCCGGTTTGTTTATCTTTTGCCAATACGTGAACTCCCCTCGGATCGGGGTCTGATTTCGGTGCTTGAGCCAAAAGGTTAAGAGGGATAAACAGCCCCATTACAAAAATAATGAATAGAAGTTTAGACCTTTTCATAGTTCCTCCAATTTCGTTTGGGATTGAAACGCATGAAACAATATCTTTATATTATAACCGAAACAATGGGACTTTTCAAATATTTTAGGGGATATTTTGCCAAGTATTATTGTCAGGAAGTCACAGCTCGGTGCTTATAAATAGTGATATAACGACAATTATGGAGTACTTTTAAATGAATATAAGGACATGTTTTGAGAAGACATTGGGCAGATTTGAAAACGATTTAACGGTATGATAAAATACGCAGTCCAAAAGGAGTGACAATGGAAAAAAAGAGCGTTTTTGATGGTGTTATAGAAGAGGGAATAGGCTTTAAGTGGATTTTTCCTACCATCAGTATAATTGGGATTGCTTCTCTGATAATTGCAATAGTCGTTTGGTATAACGGGGGCTGTGCTGTTTCGCCCTCAAAGAATTCAAAAAATGTCCAAACACCAGAATTAATGGCGGACATGTCAACAAAATTAAACGATCTTTCAATTACAAACAAAAATAATTTTGCTTGGACGTTAACCACTCTTCCGGAAGGAGTAGGAATAGCGATTGAAATAAACGGAAAATATCGATTCATTTATGACAGATGTTTAAATGCAGGCGAAAGGATCAATTTGAAATTATCAGAGTTTGCGGATCCGTCTGGCTTACGATTTGACTTTGTCGAAAGGAAGGTCCTCACAGTTTCAGTAAATTGTAATGAAGGTTACACCATTTATAAAAACGGGAATAATTGAAAGTTCCAGTCATTCCCAGCTCGGTGCGTTACTTTGTTTCGATCTCATCTCTTGAATATACCCGAACACACGGGCAGACACGCGGGTCTGCCCCTACAGAAGAAAAAAAGATGTGGATTGGGGATTTTTGTCAGGATTTTTTTCTGACATTTATTTTCCAATACATCGCGTTTAAGACAAGAAATCCGCAATACCTTGCACTTTCGGGAAAAGGCAATTTTGAAATAGCAATCGATACTGCAAAAAAAGAGGGCTTGGAGTATCTGATCGGTGTGATTGAAAGTGCAGCGTATTCATATAACCATGAACATGTGGACATGTTATGGGAAATCGTACGCAATACCCCAAAAGATATCGCATTCACGCAGAGAGAATACATCGTTCAACTGATCGATGAATTCCAGTTTTTGAATGCGAAATTTTATCGGGATAAAGCATTAAATATCCTTCAACAAGATATGGCCGCAGGATATTTAAGTACAGCCGAGAGTAAAATTGCCCCCCTTCTGATTTCCGGCAGTTGACCGATCCCGAATTGGAAAGAAAACTCAAAGCCCTGGTCAGAGCAAATATCATTAATCAGGGGCAAACGAATTTCGATTATCGCGCGGTGCAAGATAACATTTTTGATAAGGTTTTTCGCGGCATCTATGAAAAAGAGATCCATCATTTCGGGATAAGAGATAAAAATAATACAATACAGCCTTTGCTTTCCAGGATATCGACGATTTAAAATCTTCTTGTCAGTCGCTGAGGAATCCTTTCAATATCCCGAAATTACAGGTCAGTCTATCCTATTACATGGACAATAAATTTCAGGGGGACCGGAAACGTAGGTGAATTGGGTGCAAATTGCATCCCATGTGTAATAGGTTCCACCTTTTACGTTTTTTAATTCAGAATCCGTTATGTTACAAATCGTGACTTTTTTTAAATTCAGCTTTCGACGCATTTCTTGTGGTCTCATTTCTATCTCCTATTAAAATTTTTTTAATTATGTAATAAGATTACCATGTTAGCTCTTAAATTTCAATATATCGGCGATTCTTTGACAAATAATTTATACAACCCGGTGCGTTACTTTGTTTCGATCTCATCGCTTGAATATCTCCGAACACGGGCAGACACGCAGGTCTGCCCCTACAGAAATTAAACCCAATTATTGGCGTTATACCGAGCGGGATCGTTCGGAACTTTTCCGTAGGGGCGCACCCATGTGTGCGCCCGATTTTTCGATCCTTTGTTGCAATAGCGAGCATCCGGGCAGAGACGGGCAGACACGCAGGTCTACCCCTACGGGATAGCAAAAAAAGGGGAGAGTGTATCATAATCGTCGCGACTATTACCTCAAACTTTTCACCTGTCATCACCAACTTTTGAGATGACACCACCAACCAGTGACCCGGCATCGCCAACCAATGACGTGTCACTACCAACCAGTGACCCGGCACCTCAAACTTTTGGTCTGACACTTCAATCTTCTCACCTGGAAACACCAACCATGTGCCCTGTCACCACCAACTTTTGAGATGGCACCATCAACTTTTGATGCGTCACCATCAACCATGTGACCTGTCACCTCAAACTTTTGAGATGGCACCATCAACTTTTGATGCGTCACCATCAACCATGTCACCCGGCACTGCCAACCAATGACGTGTCACCACCAACCAGTGACCCGGCATCACCAACCAATGACGTGTCACTACCAACCCGTGACCCGTCACCACCAACTTCGGGGAGGGAACGTTCAACGTTTGGCCGGTCGGCTCATTTTTTTGAGATAAATGGGTATCACTGATTGGAGACCCGGTGAGTTTCTCCTTTGCAACTAGTCCCAGCTCGGTGCGTTACTTTGTTTCGATCTCATCTCGTGAATATCTCCGAACACACGGGCAGACACGTGGGTCTGCCCCTACAGAAATTAAGCCCAATTATTAGCGTTATATCAAGGGGGATCGTTCGGAACTTTTCCGTAGGAGCGCACCCATGGGTGCGCTCGCATTCTGTTCATGTACCTCGGAGTCCCGGCTCGGTGCGGTGCATTACTTCTTCAAACAGTAAAAGTAAAAAAAAGTTGGAATTTTTTATTCTTTATATTATCATTAAATAAGTAGTACACATAAGAATGTTTTAAAGGGGAGAGAACAATGAATGCCAACAAAAAAAATCCAATTTTAATACTATTTTTAATACCTCTTTTTATATTTATTTTGTCCGTATACCCATATTACGCAGATAAGGGGATCGAGCAACCTCAAACCGGCACTCCGGAAGAAGAATCTCATTATGCTGACATCGCAGCGGCTTCATTTAAGCCGAATACCGATATTGCCCTTACTGGAATACGTGACTGGTCAACGCTACCATTAGCCTTCTCCAATGGAAATGGTACCTTCATTGTCACCAATTTTACCATTGGAAACTTTGCGGGTTGGTCCGCTACCACGAATGTGAAAGTTCTCACGGGAGACTTCAATGGCGATGAATTAAGCGACATTGCGCTGACTGGAGGGAGCACGTGGAATACCTTACCCGTCGCCTTTTCCAACTGCGACGGAACATTCACCGTTACCAATCAACCGATCGGCAATTTTGCCGGCTGGGCCGCCACGGTGAACGTCAAAGTGCTGACCGGCGATTTTAATGGCGATGGAAAAACAGACATTGCCCTAACTGGGGTGAGCACGTGGAATACCTTACCCGTGGCATTCTCGAATGGCAATGGCACATTTAAAGTTACCAACCAACCGATTGGCGATTTCGCCGGTTGGGCTGCCAACGCAAATGCAAAAGTACTCACCGGGGACTTTAATGGCGATGGGAAAACAGACATTGCGTTAACCGGAGAGAGCACTTGGAATGCTTTACCTATTGCATTCTCCAAGGGGGATGGAACATTTTGCGTCACCAATAAACCGATTATCGATTTTGCCGGATGGACGACAACAGAAAATGTAAAAATTCTCACCGGAGATTTCAATGGTGATTGTCTCACCGATATTGCTTTGGCCGGAGGAATCGGATGGTGCAGTGTCCCCGTTGCCTTCTCCAATGGCGACGGGACCTTTATTGTCACCAGTGAACCAATTGGTGATTTTGCCGTATGGGCGGCAGTCGCGAACGTTAAAATTCTCACCGGGGATTTCAACGGGGATGGTCTCACCGATATTGCACTCACCGGAGGGAACGGATGGATCTGTGTCCCCGTTGCCTTCTCCAATGGCGACGGGACCTTTAGTGTCACCTGTTACCCGATTGGTGATTTTGCTTGTTGGGCAACAACCGCAAATGTTAAAATTCTCACCGGGGACTTCAATGGGGATGGAAAGACCGACATTGCCCTGACCGGAGGAAAAAACTGGACCACCATTCCGACAGCCTTCTCCAATGGCAATGGGACATTTACCGTCACCAACAAATCGATTGCCAATTTTGGCGGTTGGGCATCCACCGCAGATGTCAAGGCTCTCACCGGGGATATCAATGGCGACGGGAGAACCGACATTTCCCTAACCGGTGCGAGCGGATGGGGTACTCTACCGACAGCATTCTCCAACGGGGATGGAACATACACGGTCACCAATAAACCGATTTCTAATTTTGCGGGGTGGGCTGCCAACGCCAATGCAAAAGTGCTGACCGGTGACTTTAATGGCGATGGAAAAACAGACATTGCTTTAACCGGTGAGAGTACATGGAATACTCTACCGGTAGCTTTCTCCAATGGCGACGGCACATTCGATGTTACCAATAAACCGATTGGCGATTTTGCAAGTTGGGCCTCTAACGCCAATGCAAAAATTTTGACCGGTGACTTCAATCGCGATGGAAAAACAGATATTGCCTTAACCGGAGGGAGTACGTGGAATGCTCTACCGGTAGCTTTCTCCAATGGCGACGGCACCTTCTGCGTCACCAACAAACCGATTTCCAACTTTGCCTGCTGGGCAGCAAGCACCAATGTAAGGGTGTTACCCGGCGACTTCAACGGCGATGGAAAAACAGATATCGCCTTGACCGGAAATAACAAATGGGGTTCAGTGCCGGTGGCCTTCTCCAAAGGTGACGGTTCCTTCAATGTGACCAATAAATCGATTGCCAATTTTGCCGGTTGGGCAGCGACTGAAAATGTTAAAGTTTTGACCGGGGATTTCAATAGCGATGGTCGAACAGACATTGCACTGACCGGAGTTTCCACCTGGAGCACGCTACCGGTGGCTTTCTCCATTGGCGATGGTTCATTCAGTGTTACCAATCAGGCGGTTAGTGGATTCGCTAGCTTGTCCGTCAACACAAATGTAAACGTTCTCGTGGGGGATTTTAATGGGGATGGAAAAACAGACATTGCTCTGACCGGGAGCAGCAAATGGAGTAATCTGCCGGTAGCCTTTTCCAATGGCAACGGAACCTTCAACGTTACCAATAAACCGATTGATAGTTTTGCGGTGTGGGCAGCCGTAGCGAATGTAAAAATTTTGGTCGGTGACTTCAATTCCGATAGAAAGGCAGACATTGCCCTGACCGGCGGAAGCGGATGGGGAAGCATACCCGTTGCTTTCTCTAACGGCAATGGAACGTTTAATGTTACCAATAAAGCGATCCGTGGCTTCGCGAGTTGGGCAGCGACAGCAAATGTAAAAGTGCTTACCGGAAACTTTAATTAAGCGGTTAGACAGAAAATTATTAAAAAATTTGGGAAGTCCGGGACCCCTTTCTCGAAAGGGTTCCCGGTCAATGGCTGAACATTTGAGTCGGTGAGCGCCATTTCATTGTCCGGAAGCTTTTTGGCCTTTATGGCTCAGATAAACAAAATGTTTTTAATTTGACATACCCTTCCGAAAAGCACTAATATTCTGACTTTTCATCAGTTACGCTTAAATTTTCTTTTGAATTGTGTTAAAATTCCAGTGGCTGAAGAGAGAGATGAAAAACGAAAAGCCATAAAAATAATAATAAGGAGAAACCAATGATGACACATAAAAAAAAAAAATGGAACAAAGGGGTATTGATGGGTTTATCGGTGGCAATGATTGCCATGGGATTGGTGTTTACGGTAGCGGTGCATTCACAATCGTCGAGCGGTCGCGATTGCTTTTGTCCCTATGCGAAGAGCGCCCTGTATGGAGGCACCGGTGGAAAGGAGTTTTCGGATGACCTGACCCAGGTGAGACGAATTTCTCGGATTATTGTCCGAAGCGGAAACTACATCGATAGTATTGAGGTGACGTATATTTTGGGAGCCGGGAATTCGGTTACGGTGCGTCATGGCGGAACCGGAGGCACACCCATTACCATCGATTTAAAAGAAGGAGAATATATCACCCAAATCGCAGGTCGCGCAGGAGATTATATCAATCAAATATCGTTTACCACGAACAAGGGAACAACGTTTGGTCCTTATGGAGGAACCGGTGGCGCCCCTTTTCGACTGGGGGATCTTCGAACCGGCGGCTTTTTTGGTCGGAGCGGTAATTATTTGGATGCGCTGGGGGTATTTACCGCAATAAACTAATCGGTGATAAGCCCCAGGCTTTCCAAATTCAAATCAAATAAACATCGAACGCCCGGGGCTTCTTCTTAAATCACTGTTTTTAATCGGTTAACAAGTTTCCTGGGAACACAGATCACAATCGATGAATAATAAAATATATCAAAAAATTGGGAACCCCACAAGAAGGCCAACATTTAAAAACTCTTTAAATAAAAGTTTTTTAGCCCACCCCTTTTTTCAAAAAAGGGTGGTTGACAATCCGGGTCAATAATTATAAAATATTTTTTTAAGGCTTAATTCAAGGGAAGAGGGAACAAAACCCCACAGCCCCCGCTGCCGTGACCGGGTTCCGGGCGCCAATCGATGCAGGAAAGATCACTGTTTCATTTGCGTAACCGGAAAACAAGTCTTTGACGTTACAGCCACTGTTCCTAAACGGAATGGGAAGGTTTTTAAAGATCCCGGGAGTCGGAAGACCTATTAAACCTTAAACCGATTGTTGCATAATACTTGCGGAGGGCCGGTATTATGTTAAAACAAGCCCTCGAAATTAATTTAGAAGGAGCTTCGTATGCCAAAAAAAACAATTATCATTTTTTTCGTTTTATTTGTATCGGTTTTGTTTTTTCAAAATGTTTACCTTTTTTCCGATGATCCATCCGGGTCTGGGGAACCATCGGAAAAGAAAAATGACGAGAGTAGGTTTACCGAAGTGGTGGAAGTGGTCGGCAACGTACCGGTGGTCAAAACCATTCAGAGTGTGTGGATTATCAAGCAAGAAGAGTTCAGGAAATTCAATTTCGATAATTTGAAATCGATTCTTCAACTCACTCCCGGTTTATTAACCCTATCGAGCGGGTCATTCGGTCAGGTGTCATCCACAACGATCCGCGGTTCCAAACCCTCGCAGGTGCTTTATGTGGTGGATGGAATCAAACTCCGCGACGCCGCCGGTATCAGCGGCGTGAACCTCGGCGTGCTTTCCCCATTTGTCGTGGACAAGGTCGAAGTGGTCCGCGGTCCCCTCAGCAATATCTACGGTTCGGATGCCATGGGCGGCGTGATCAGTATCACTACTGCCTCCAAAGACGAAATGAACATCACGGCTTCCCTTGCCAGCCACGGGTCATACACCGGTGGATTTTCCGGTGCCACCACGGCGTTAAAGAATATGACGTTGGGCCTGTCGGTCAATACCCAACGCTTCAGCGATAACGTCGTCAACGATCTCTTTAAAAATACCGCGCTTTCGACCCGTGCTATTTACAAAAAGGATAAACTGGAAACCGGTATTCAGTTTTTCGGTAACTTTACCCAATCCGGAATCCCCTTCGACAGCCTCGGAGCCCAAACCCCCGACCGCAATTACAAACAAAATTATGCGATTCTCGCCTTGCCGTTTGTGTATCGTTTCAATAACCATTCGATGCTCGATGTCAAACTCTCTTACACGGGTACGCAATACACGTTCAACGATGCAGCGGACCTGTGGAGCCCTTATTTTATGAGTCAATTCACAAACAAGGAAGTGGAAACGACATACACCGGGCATTTCTTCTCGGAAATCCTCGACCTTCACGCGGGTATCGATTACTCGAACCAGAATATCCTGAACGAAAACGATACGGGCAAAACCCTGGACAATATGAAAATGAATTATTTTTCCGGCTTTGCTTCAACGGGCTTGAATCTGGATGCGTTTCAACTCTCTGCGTCCCTTCGATACGATAAATACAAGGATATCAAAGCGAACGTTTCTCCTCAAATCGGGGTGTCGTATTTGATTGCCCACCGGCTGAAACTTCGCGCCTCGTACTCGCAAAGCTTTTTAGCCCCCTTTGTCTCGCAAATCGTGAATCCTTGGGGCAGACCCAACCCGAACCTGAAACCCGAAAAGGGAAAGTCCTATGAAATCGGTGCGGAATTTTATTCGGGGCCGTTTACGTTCAGTACGACGTATTTCAATACCAAATACAAGGACATGATCGATTGGGTCACAATCGATTGGAACACGTACGAAGGCCAATACCAAAACATTCAAAACGTGAATACCCACGGCATCGAATGCGCGGTGACCGTATCCCCGTTTAAGCAATTCACCCTTTCCGGTGCCTACACTTACCTTCATACCGAAGATCTGAGTACCCAAAAACCGCTGGCCCGAAAACCCAAACACACGGTTTCGGCGTTTGCCGCCTACGCCTGCAAACGGTTTACCCTGTCGGCCAATATGATTTATGTGGGGCAACGCGACGATTTTAATTTTGCAATCTGGCCGCCGGATATCAAAAACCCGGCCTACAATGTGTTTGATGTGAACCTCATTGTTCCGATTTTCGAAAACCTGAACGTTTTTGGAAAATTAACCAATGCGTTTGATAAAACGTATCAGGAAATTATGGGTTACCCGGCGCCTTCCCGACGCGTTGAAGTCGGTTTTACGTATAAAATCAACTAATCCCATGATTTTCAAAAGAGCAATGACACGTTATATGCTGTTGATCCTGATCGGGATGATGGGATTCGCTTCCCCGATTTTCGCGGAACGCATCGTGACTCTGGCCCCAGCCATAACCGAAATCGTCTTTTCTTTGGGAAAGGGAAAGGAGATTGTGGGGAACACCAAGTTTTGCAACTACCCGGAAGAAGCCAAACGGATTCCCCGCATCGGCGGGCTCATGGATGTGAATCTGGAAATGCTGATCAGCCAAAAACCCGATGTGGTCATTCTTTACCCCGAGGTTTATGAAAAGATCAAAGTATTGAAAGACAAGGTGAAGTTGATCGTTGTCAACCATATCGGCCTGGATGATCTATACAGCGGTATTGCCGTGATTTCAAAGGCGCTTCACACCGAATCCAAAGGAAAAGAATTGACCGCTTCGGTTCAGCAGCGCCTGGAGCAGCTCCGTAAAAAATCGATGACCCATCCAAAAATCAAAACGTTATTGATTATCGGGCGAAACCCCAATGACTTCAATAACATGTATATCATCGGTGCCAACGATTATCTCAATACGCTTTTGGATGCTGCCGGCGGCGTGAATGCTTACAGCGGTCACATCAAATACCCGAGTGTTTCTATCGAATCGGTGGTGACCATGAACCCGGAAGCCATTATCGAGTTGTCGGCCTTTAACGAAGGAATCCAGGACAAACGGGTCGTCAACCAGTGGAAGCAATTTCCTTTCATCTCCGCGGTAAAAAACAATAAAATTAAGATCGTGAAAGACGCCAAATGGGTGATTCCCGGTCCGCGGGTGGCTGAAATCGCCGAAGAAATATACCGGTTTTATTCGAGTAAATAAATAGTTTTCAATTGGCCTGTCTTTTTGAAAGGAAAGACAGGCCGATTTTTTCAATATTTTCTCTAATTTAATAACTCAACCGATAAAAACGGGGGAAAAGATACTTGATCTCAACCGGCAATTGACCGGAAGGATTGATCGCTCCGATTAATACCCGGAACAGCGCTTCCACCTGAACCTGCCGAAACCCATAACCCACCACAAACGTATCGGCCAGCGGAAAATGCTTGATTTCATATGGGCTTTCCAATGACACCACGATTGCATCTTGTCGTAATTCCAGCAGTTTTCGAATCGATTGGGCCTGCGTTAACGCTTTCTCCCCGGAACGCGAATACATACACGCGATAATATAATCGTAACGATAATTGGAATTACCATCACCCGTTTTGCGGCTCAATCGATCGATCAACTCTTTGGGTAAGGGTTCGGACGGTTTTAACATTCGAAAGTCGCGATTTTCCAAATACTCTGCGGAAACCCGCTCGACCATGGATTGTCCGGTATGATCCAACACCGAGGGAACGGTAACGGGTTCGGCCCATTCCAGAACCAGGATGCGTGTCTTCTCTTTCGTTTTGATCTTCGTTTTGATCGGAAGAACGCCGCCACGGTTTCGCAGCAAGGTAATCGATTGATCGGCCAGACGCCGTTCGGTATCCATATGCGGGCGCACGCTCGGTTCCGGTCTTCCTTCCCGGGGCTTCGCCTTTGCTTTTAGCGCGAAAATACGTTCCAGCGATTCATCGATTCGCGTTTCCGAAATCTTCCCGTTTCGAACATTAACAAACAGGGCATCCATCATTTCCTTTTGAAAGTCCGGCGACTGACTGCTGATGATGACATCCACGCCGGCACGAATCGCATGATAAACGATTTGCTCGGGCGTGAAATGATCTTTGACCGCTTTCATCTCCACGCAATCGGAAAAGACCACGCCGCGATAGCCCGCGGTTTCTCGCAGCAATTTCCGGATGAAAAACGGGGAAAACGTCGCCATTTCAGGCGCGATTTGGGGAAATACCACATGGGCGGTCATGATCGAATCGATCTGTTTTTGGGCCATCTCTTGAAACGGATAAAAACAATACCGCATGAAATACTCATCGGAAAGATCGATGGACGGAATTTCCAGATGGGAATCGGCGCGTGCGGCTCCGTGCCCCGGATAATGCTTCCCGCAGTTCAGCACGCCGGCCGCCTGTAACCCCTGAGCAAACCGCTGCGCGTATTCGACCACGGCTTCGGGTTGATCGGAAAAAGCACGAATCCCGATCACCGGGTTATCCTCCTCCACGTTGACATCCAGAACCGGTGCAAATACCCCGTCGATTCCGCAGGCGTGCATATCGGCACCAATGAGCCGTCCGGCCATTTCGGCATTCGCCGCTGATCCGGTGGCACTCAGTCCCATGGCAGATACCGCGGTTGCAGCCATCTCTTTAAACCGGACAATGGGTCCCCCTTCCTGATCCGTATAGACCAACACCGGTATTTTTCCCACCGAGTGAAGCGAGGCGGTTAATTCCCGAACCTGCGCAATGCTTTCCACGTTTCGAGAAAACAGGATGGTAAATCCGATATGGTAGTCCTCGATGAATTTTCGGGTTTCATCGGAAAGCGCGGTCCCCTTAAAACCGATCATGAACAATTGACCGATTTTTTCTTTCAATGATAAGGAATCAATAGGCATCGAATCCATTCATCGATTGTTTATAAAATTGTTTTTTTATAAATACGTCTGCGTTTGTGCTGAACCGGATTAAAATACTTCCACTGGGCATGAACCTTGAGGTTATTTTCCAATTCCGGGTTGGATTCGGAGTAAGTAAATCCTTTACTCAAAGCGGTCTGAACGATATCCAGAACCATGATCAGATCGATTCCTGCCCCGCGGTATTTCTTCTTGACCCCGGCCAGATAAAAATCAATGACCTCGTGTTGTTTCAGGGCCTTTAAAATATGGTACCACCCGCACGGAAGGAGGCGTCCTTTGGCCTTTTGAAACGCTCGGGAGAGACTGGGCATGGTAATCATAAACCCAACCGCTTCATTATTTTCATCCACGGCTAACTTGACCAGATCTTTATCGACGAAGGTGATGTACTTTTTCACATAATACATCACCTGATTTTTGGTCAGGGGAACCGAGCCATAAATTTCTTCAAAGGACTCATCCAGGAGGTAGAAGATTTCCGGTGCACGTCGCATGACATCGGCCCTGTTTTTAAACGGATACAGCGTAACCCCGCTGCGTTCCCGGATTTTTTCTCCGATGCGTAAGAGTTTCTCCGGTATGCCGGTTTCGCGGGGAGTTTCGGATTTGAATTCCACGTAATCGACCTCTTTGGCGAATCCGTATTTTTCGACAAACTCCGGATAATATGTCAGATTATAATAGACAGAAATCGTGGGTAATTGATCAAACCCTTCGACCAGCATGCCTTCGGGGTCGAGGTCGGTGAATCCGTGGGGGCCTGTAAGGGTTTCCATCCCCCGTTCCTTGCCCCAGTTTTCCGCGGCATCAAACAGAGCCCGGGCCACGTCGAAATCCTTAATCGTTTCAAACCATCCGAACCTCAGATTTTTGGAATTATATTTATTGTTGGCGGCGTGACTGAGAATGGCAGCAATTCGGCCCGATAATTTCCCATCCTTATACGCCAGAAAAAGTTTGGTTTCGGCGCTTTCATAAGCAGGGTTTTTTTGGGGATTAAACAGTTCCATATCATCCAGGATAAGGGGCGGAACCCAATTGGGGTCATCTTTATAGATTTCAAATGGGAATTTCACGAACCGTTTTAAATCCCTTTTGGTTTCAACAACTTTAATTTCGACAGACATACGGACCTCATATTGCTTTTGTTGATTTAATTCTAATGTAAGCTAATATTATACATCAAAAAAAGATCAAATGATACACGGCTTACGAAAAGTTTTTGGCTCCACCTTTTTTCAAAAAGGTGGAAAATCTTTTACGCTCTACGGATAAACCCGGTACAAAGTTCGGGCAAATGGAATCGATTCCCGGATATGCTGCAACCCGCATATCCAGTACACGGCGCGTTCGAGTCCGATGCCATAACCGCTGTGGGGGACCGAACCGTATTCTCTCAATTCGAGATACCATTTGTATTCTTCCGGATTCAAACCGCTTTCTTTGATTCGTTCGATCAGGAGATCCTTTTGCCATATACGTTCGGATCCGCCGATGATCTCGCCGTAACCTTCCGGTGCCAGTAAATCCGCGCACAAAGCCACTTCCGGGTTTTCTTCATCCGGCTGCATGTAAAAGGCTTTAATCTTTTTCGGAAACTTTTCGACAAAAACCGGCCGGTCGTATTGATTGGCAATAAAGACCTCTTCGGGAGCGCCGAAGTCTTCGCCCCATTCGATTTTAAAACTCGCTTCCTGGAGTTTTTTCACGCATTCGGTGTAGGTGATGCGGGGAAAGGGGGTTTTGACGTTTTCAAGCGGAGCCGTGTCTCGGCCAATCGCTTCCAGGTCGGCCCGACAGTGTTGAAGCACCGACTGCACAATGTAGGAAACAAATTCCTCTTGCAATCTGAGATTATCCGCATGGCGATAAAAGGCCACTTCCGTATCGTTCATCCAAAATTCGATTAAATGTCTGCGGGTTTTGGATTTTTCAGCCCGAAATGTCGGACCGAAATCAAACACTTTCCCGTAAGCCAGGGCAGCGGCTTCCAGGTAGAGTTGGCCGGTTTGCGCCAGATAAACCTTACCGTAATCGTAATAATCCAATTCAAAAAGATTTCCGGCCGATTCGCCGATGGATCCGGTAAATATGGGGGTATCGATTTCCTTAAATCCATTGTTGAAATAAAATTCCCGGATGGCTTTGATAATTTGATTCCGAATGGTCATGATGTGGTATTGACGTTTGGAGCGCAGCCAGAGATGCCGGTACCCCATCAGGAAATCCACATTATGATCTTTATTGGCAATGGGATAATCCTCCTGGTTGAGGTGAAGGAATTCAAACTCGTCGAGATAGAGCTCGACGCCGCCGGGTGCTCGTTCGTCTTTGTTGACCTTTCCCCTTGCAATAATACTGGATTCAATCTTGAGAGATTTGACGATTTTGTAGGTTTCTTCACCCACGGTTTCTTTTTCGACAACCCCCTGGACAAAACCCGTCCCGTCTCGGAGTTGCAAGAACGCCACTTTTCCACTGCTTCGTTTGTTTCGGATCCATCCTCGGACTTCCACTCTCGCGTCCGCATGTTCTTTTAAATCTTTAATATATATCCATTGTGTTTCGCTCACGTTTTGCTCCTTAGCTCCAAATAAACTGTAAAATAATATATCCGATTATATATCATTTATATATCATTATATATCGTTATCTCAAATAAAGTCAACCGTCTTTAATACACAAGATTTTCCAAATATTTATTTTGAAGGTTGAGATCGGTCAATATCGTTTTTACAATGTCTCGAATCGATATCATGCCGCATAATTTCAAGGTACTTTCGCTTTCAACGATCGGCACATGCCGGAACCGGTGGATCGTCATCATTTCCATCAAATGTTCGAGCGTATCGTCCGGGGTACCCACCTTCAATTGGTCTTTGGGGGTCATGATCAATCGGACACCGATTTCCTTCACTTCCCCTTCGGTTCGGGCCAATTTTTTCAAAATATCCCGTTCGGTAATGATCCCCTGAATTTCTCCCTGCTCATTAATGACCATCAACGCGCCAATATGTTTCGCATTGAAAATTTTAACAACATCCTTTAATCTTCCATTTTCACCAATTGTATATACCTCGGCACCTTTTTCTTTTAACAATTCGCTTACTTTGCGCTGCATTCTAACTCCTGACATCAATTTATCGGTAATTCTGTAACTCCCTTTTGGTAGCCTAATCATAATACGAAATGCAGGAAAAATCAATACCATTTCGAAGGTGAGGAGGCACCGATCAGGGTTCACGCAAAAACGGATAGGTAAAATCCGCGGGCGGATAAAAATTTTCTTTAATGGTTCGGGGGCTGATCCAGCGGTGCAAATTGATATGAGAGCCGGCTTTATCGTTCGTCCCCGAGGCCCGCGCCCCGCCGAACGGTTGTTCACCGACGATTGCGCCCGTCGGCTTATCATTGATGTAAAAATTTCCCGCGGCATAGCGCAGGGCATGCTCGGCCTTGAGAATCGCCGCCCGATCCCGGGCAAAAATCGACCCCGTTAACGCATAGGGCGACGTGTGGTCACACAGGCGCAGGGTTTCTTCAAACGCACTCTCGTCGTAAAGGAAAGCAGTCACCACGGGTCCGAAGATTTCGTGTTCCATAAAAACCGAACGGGGATTCCGGGTGAGTAAAAGCGTGGGTTCGATAAAATACCCCACCCGCTTATCCCCTTTTCCGCCCAGAATGATTTCCGTATCCGGATCCGCTTCTGCTTTTTGAATATACCCCATGATTCGGTCAAAGGCCGATTCATCCAGTACCGCGTTCATAAAATTACTGAAGTCCCGCGGATCCCCGATTTGGATCGCTGCCACCATGGCTTCGAGGATCGATTTCAACGGCGCCCATTTGGAGGAGGGAACATAGAGGCGTGAAGCGGCCGAGCATTTTTGTCCCTGGTATTCGAATCCGCCTCGAACCACGGCCGTGGCCGCTTCTTGCAAATCCGCAGACGCGTGAATCACCATAAAATTTTTCCCACCCGTTTCGCCGACCAGGTGGGGATAGGTTCGGTAGCGCTCGATATTGCAGCCGACCTGTTTCCAGATCTCCTGAAATACCGCCGTGGAACCGGTGAAATGGACCCCGGCCAAATCGACATGGCGCAGGATCGGCGTGGAGATCTTGGACGCCGAGCCGGGGATAAAATTGATCACGCCATCCGGAAACCCCGCTTCCTGGAACAGTCGCATCAGGTAGTAGCCGGAAAGCACGGCCGCGGAAGCCGGTTTCCAAAGGGTCACGTTTCCCATCAGCACCGGAGCCGTGGCCAGGTTGGCTGCAATGGACGTGAAATTAAAGGGCGAAATCGCATACACAAACCCCTCCAGCGGGCGATACACCAGCCGGTTGCTCACGCCCTCGGGCGAATGCGGTTGGTCATCATAAATCATATTCATAAAATACGGATTGAAACGTAAATAATCGGCGGTTTCACAGGTGGCGTCGATTTCGGCCTGGTGAACATTTTTTCCCTGGTTCAGCATCGTGGCGGCATTCAGGAGATATCGGTATTGATGATGAATCAATTCGGCTGCCCGCATAAAAATCGATGCCCGCTGCGGCCAGGGAATCGCTTCCCATTCTCTTTTGGCCGTCAACGCCGTTTTGATCGCCAATTCGATCCATTCTTCAGAGGTTTTATGCCATGTTCCCATGACGTGACGGTGATCATGGGGCATGATCATGGGTTCCGTCTCCCCGGAAAAAAATTCTTTTCCACCGATAATTGCCGGAATCTCAAATGTTTCGTTGGACATGCGGTCCAACGTTTGTTTCATGATCGCGCGTTCGGGCGAACCGGGCGCGTAAGACAACGTCGGCTCATTGGCCGGTTCTTTTATTTTAAAAATCGTGTGATCCATCTCTTTCCTCCGCTCATTGCGTTAACGCGTTATTGTTAATTATACACGTTTATTGATACACGTACTTATAACACGATTTCAAAAAAATTAAAAGCCAAACGGATATTGATTAAAAAATTTTTTTCGATATAATAATTTTTCGATATAAATTAAATACTCATGCAAAAATAAACACAAATAATAGAATGTTACCCATACAAAAAATGAAACTTTCGGTTGCCATCATCACCTTAAACGAAGAAGATCGGCTCGAGGATGCGTTGAAAAGTTGCGCCGGTATTGCCGATGAAATTGTTGTTGTGGATTCTTATTCGACGGATAACACCGTCCGGATTGCAGAAAAATACGGAGCGCGCGTGTTTCAACATCCATTCGTGGATTACGGGACTCAAAAAAATGTGGCCTTAAACTATACCTCATGTCCCTGGGTACTCAATCTCGACGCCGATGAGCGTGTTTCCCCGGAGCTGGAGGACGCGATTCAAAAACTGAAACGATCCGACCGGGAGATCGAGGCCGATGGATTTCTCATCAAACGGAAAACCGCGTATATGGGGCGATGGATTACGCATTCGGGCTGGTACCCGGATCGAAAACTGCGCCTATTTCGGAAAGAAAAAGGGAAATGGCAAGGGAGGATTCATGAACGCCTGGTCCTGGATGGAAAAACCGATCGGATCGAGGGGGATATTCTTCATTTTACCTACCGGGATATGACCGATCACATCAATCGATTGAATCGTTATTCTCGGATGCAGGCCGACGATATCGTTCAACGAAACACCGGCTTTCTTTTTTTGCGTGCCCTGTTTCTGCCGCCGGTGACCTTTTTGCGTTTTTATCTATGGAAGAGAGGAATCCTTGACGGATTTCCCGGATGGGTCATTGCCGTGGTTTCATCCTGGGCGACGGCCATGAAATACTTAAAGGCCATTGAAATCAAACGGAAGGGCGTCGGGCGCTGATTGGCGGACCAGGTATTGCGCCAGAGCGATGGCTTGCCGCATACTGGAGGGATTCGCGGTTCCCTTTCCCGCAATATCGTAAGCCGTTCCGTGATCCGGCGATGTGCGAATAAACGGAAGCCCCAGGGTCATATTCACTCCGGAATGGATATTGAGAAGCTTAAACGCAATCAATCCCTGGTCATGATAAAAAGAAATCACCACGCTGTCCCGGGTCTCTCGCGCGTTGATGAAAATGGTATCCGGTGGGAATGGCCCCATGATGGGGGTATCGGATTTTAATTCGTCGATGGCGGGAATGATCGCTTCCAGCTCCTCCGTTCCCATGAGACCGTTTTCACCCGCATGGGGATTTAAACCGCTCACCAGAAACGTAAACCTTTTTTTGAACAACCGACGTAACTCCGAATCCACAAACCGGATAAAAAAGACGATTTTATCTTTTTCAATATGTCGAAATACGTCTTTTAAAGGAATATGAATGGTAAATAAGGCCACTTTCATGTCCTTGGACCAGAAGAACATGCAATGGTTGCGGACTCCCGTGACCCTGGCCAACATATCGGTATGACCATTGTACCGGATTCCGGCGCGTATCCATTTATCTTTGGAAATCGGTCCTGTCACCAATCCGTGAATTTTGCCTTGAAGCGCCCAATCCGTCGCTAATTTCATATAGGTAAACGACGGGTCTCCATAGGTATGAATTTGGCTTTCCGTTACGAGATAAAAATAAATGCCATTCTCCTGAATTTGGTCCACATGGGTTATCAACCGGGCATTCCTGCCAGCCGATTCGATGCTTTGCCCGATCACCACCAGGGCACTTTCCGGTTTAAGCGTATCCAAACTTTTCCGGATAACTTCGGGTCCGATCCCTTCGGGATCACCTGATGTTACAGCAATTATTTTTGTTTTACCCGCTAAGATTTTAATCCCTCGAGTTGGAGTCTTCTTTCCTATTATCGCCCGCTTCAGGGTTTTTATACATATATTTTATAAAATGTTTGAAAACGATGAAATTGTCGCTGTCATCCCTTTTGATTTTAAGACATTTTTCGTCATACCATTCGATCCGGCCTTTCAACACTTCGCCATTCACCAACTCAATCACCATTGGCGTGCGATTATTCATCTGCTTTACGTAGTAATAATTTTCGGCATGTGTTTTATATGCCGGAGGCGGTTTTTTTTTGTTATCCTTTTTCTGAAATTTTTTTATTTCATTCAGGTCAGGTTTTATCAGTTTCCGGGTCATTTTTACTCCTTGTTAACTCTTTCTGCCGATACGATATATCTTACCTTAATTGGCCACAAATGTCAACCCATCATTAAGTAAGCTTAATTGTTTTCCCTATTTTCTGTGTTATTTAGATTTTTATTAACCTACAGTTTTAGGTTGTCTTTTCTTTTTTGTAACCCAACCAACAATATTCCTTTGTTTTTCTCTCGCAATGCCGAGGGCATCTTCCGGTACATCTTGCGTAATGGTAGAGCCTGCCGCCACATAACTATTCTTTTTCACCGTTACCGGTGCCACCAATTCCGTGCCCGAGCCGATGAAGACATGATCCTGGATAATGGTTTTATTTTTATTGACGCCATCATAGTTGCAGGTAATGGTTCCAGCACCGATATTCACGTGCTGACCGATCTCAGCATCTCCGATATAGGTTAAATGCATGGATTTGGAACCTTCACCCAATACGCTTTTTTTCATTTCGACGAAGTTACCCATTTTGGCGCCCTTTTTTACCACCGAGCCATTGCGCAAATGCGTGTATGGACCAATCCGGACGTTTTCTTCCAGTTTGGAATCAATGATAATGCTTCCCGGCAAAACGGTACAATCGTCGCCGATGATGGAATTTTCGATAAACGAATGGGGGTAAATATGAACATTTTTACCAATTGTCGTTTCCCCCTTGATTACCACACCGGAGCCCAATTGGGAGCCCGTACCAATGGGAACGAAACCTTCAATATAAAAATGTCCGAAATCGTCGACAGTCACCCCATTCCGTATCAGCCGATGCAATTGATGAGCAACCACCATTTTTTCAATGATTTCCACATACCGCATATCCAGTACATCGAACGGGGATTTTAATGTCGTGATTCGGACATTTCCGTTATTTCGCAATTTGGATAAGAGCTCACCATCTCCCTTAGGTTGAAGTTTTAACTTCAGATAGGCACCATATGAAATCGCAAAGAACGGTTTACCCTCAATGGAGATAATCGTATCCTTTTCGGGATCTCGATGTCTTAAATCATTCAGGATTTCATCGATCCCGTCAGGCTCTATTGCCAGAAACAAGTTCGGATCAAAAATAATTAAAAAGTCAAAATTATTTTTTCCTTCTGTATCAGGGTCGAATAGAGCCAGCCGGAATATCTCACGTTTCCAAAAAAAACTGTCCCGACCTCTAAACTTAACAGTACCGGGTGCAACTTCAATCGGTTCAAATGCAGCAATCAACATTCCAGCTATCGATTATTCAAATTCGTTCTTTATTTCAATCAATTGGGAAAAATTTGCATCTTCGAACATGGGATCGAAATCGGGTTCATTGTGCGCAATGATTTTGTAAGATTCATCCTGCGAGATTGCCATTCCTAAATAGTTGAGACAGTTTTCTTTCTCATGTTTTTTGAAATAAACAAGAGCGAGAAGATAACTTAAAAAGGGATCATTGTAACTCTTTTTTTCCAGGTATTTAAATCGCTCAAACGCCATATCAATTTTTCCGGCATTCAAATGAAAAATTCCGTTAAACAAGAAGTCCTCATCTGTCTCTAACGAGACGGTGGTCGGGTTCAATTGGGTTTCACAAATTTTTTTGTAAACCTTTGAACGGGCCTCAACCTCCGCCACCCGATAAGATGACGAATCCTTGAATTCGTTTGAAATGGCCTCAAACATCGGAAGGGCATCCCCGTACCGATGTTGTCTGAACAATTCAATGCCCTTGCCAAATTCCTCGATTATGCGTTTAAGTTCCCTATCTTCACTTGATTCCATTATACAGGTACCTCCAACTTATATAAATCCTGCATTGTCACTGTAAACGCTCATTGAGGGGTTTCATATGTTTGTGTCATAACACCCAGAACCTCGACACCCGCGCCTTTCGCTAAATCAATTATCCGCAACACGTCTTTATACAACACGTTTTTATCCGCCCGGATAAATATCGTCTTGTCGGTTTGGCGCTGGTAAATTTCACGTAACCGCATTTCCAGCACTTCCAACGTAATGGGCTCATTGTTTAATTTAATGGTCTGGTCCCGTTCCACCGTTAAAACGATACCGGACTTTTGGGCTTGTTCGGGCCCTGGCTGACTGATTTCGGGTAGTTGAATATCAATTCCCTTCTGTGCAACCGGGGTGATGACCATAAAGATAATCAATAACACCAACAAAATATCACACAGCGGAACGACGTTCGGATCAGATTTTTGGGAAGTTCCTACATCAACACTCATTAGACCTCCTAATGCTTATTTTTATCAAATATATCAGAAATTGTCAAGTGTCTTTTCCAAAAATTCGCTTAAAAATTCCCAGATCACATTATGTATCAACAATTCCCGCATATTTTAAAAATCTATCCATCCCACACTTTTTCAGGTTGACATTCGATCGGATAAAAAGTATGATACATCTTTCATTCATATTCCATTCATGCAGAGGTATAAGAGGTATAATATGCCGATGAGCGTTAAACGACAGGTCAAGCGGTCAATGAATCGAAATGATACCTATTTGATTCTTTTTTTAATCATTTTATTCAAGATGCTTTTCCCCCTCGATGGTCTTCGAGCGGCTGAAAAACCCCTTCCTATTCCATTAATGAAAGCCATCGAAATCGGAATCCAACAAGATTCGCGGTATAAAAACCAATTGTTGAGCGAGTCGATGGCCCATACCAACCGGATACGCGCCACACTGAAGAAGTATTTTAACCTGGATCTGGGCGGCTCTTATTTATATAAATCCGAAACCATGGAGATTACGTTTTTTCCGGGCCGAATCATCGAAGCGGGTGCCAAAAACAATTACGACATCAAGGTTGCATTGACCCAGCCGCTATTTACCGGAAACATCCTCGCCAACTCCATTAAGATGGAAGCGGAAAAAGAAAAAGCCGAGACATCCAAAACGGAGATGCTCAAAATCGAGCTGGCCGGACGCATTAAAACCTCTTATTTTACGTGCCGGTTGCTGGAAAATAAGAAAAAGACCCTGGAGGTTTTGGCCGAAAATATCCGTCTTCATTTAAAACGCCTCCATGCGCTGTATGCGGAAGAGCAAATCAAAAAATCCGATGTGATCGAAACCGAGATGCAACTCGCCGAAACGAACATGACGATCGAGGACCTGAACCGAGCCCTGACCGAAGAAAAAATTAATTTTAAGAAACTCAGTACATTGGATATCGATGCGATTGAACCCACCTATACCGAATCCGCCATCGGGTCCATGGATGAGGCCCTCTCCTTTTTTAAGACCCAACATCCCGTTCTCCATTCCATGAATCAGAATATCCAATTTCTGGTATTGCGAAAACGCATATCCTCCGGGGCTTACCTACCCCAGATTAACGGATTTGCCGAAATTCATTACGGAAAACCCGGCATTGATTTTTTTAAAAACAAATGGTCCCTTTATTTTCAGGGCGGCATTGGGGTAAACCTGAAACTCTTCGACTGGAATCAATTGAAATACGAACACGCCATTGCGGATAAATCCATGGAACAAGTGAACAATCAAAAAACCGACCTCATCGCCGAAGCCGAAAAAAACCTCGCTCAATTGTATTCGAGAAAAGCGTCCCTGGAAAACCAACTGGAAACGCTCGAAAACCTGATGCGCGCTGCGGCAGAAAACGCCTCGCTAAAAGAAGATTTATATAAAGAAAGCCAGATTTCCAATATCGACTATCTTTCGGCTCTCCTGACCCGGGAACGGTATGAATCCTTAAAGGAAGAAAAGTCCGTGGAATACCAGTTGGTAAAAACAAATATAAATACGGTTATCGGTCGAACCGGACAAAGTGGAGAAGGACATGAATAAAATCGTTAACCCCAAATGTCATCGATGGGTATTTTTCTTGGTGTTTACGTTAATCACGGTGCCGAATTGTTCGAAAAAAGACATGGGGGTGATTCGTGCGCCGGGGATGGTGGACGGCGATATCATCACCTCCAAATCCGCCATTGCCGGAACGATCCAACAAATGGATATCGTTGAAGGCCAGAAAATCACCCGCGGCCAACTGATCGCTGAAGTCGATCCGGATAAAATCCGGAATCAACTGGAAGAATTGGATATCCGTACCCAACAAATCACCATCGATTCGGAAAAATTAACCCAGGAAATTCGGGTCCAGGCCGCCGATGTGCAACTCTTAGAAAAACAGGTCGAACGCTTTCGACGGTTAAAATCCCAAAATGCGGTCTCCGGTGAAAGTCTGGAAACCCTGGAACTCAAATTACAGCGCGCCCAGACGGCGCTCTTTAATCTGAAACGCTCGATTGAAGCCTTGACGGTCCAACGGGAGCAAATCCGGAACAAACGGGATTATCTTAAACTGACGCTGAATGATTATTTTATTAAATCACCGGTCGATGGCGTTATTTTGGAAAAATTTGTGTCCCCCGGAGAACAGGTATTTCCCGGTACGGCTATCGCCGATATTCTGGATGTCTCAAGCCTCTATGTGGAAATATTTATCGAGGAAAATGAAATGGGGCGCCTCAAATTAAACGATCGCGCCCGGATTCAACCCGATGGGTCGCCCCGGGCATTGACCGGAACGCTCTCTTATTTTGGCCGAAAAGCCGAATTTTCTCCCAAATATATTATTTCGGAAAAAGAGCGCAAATCCTTGCTGTACCAGGTTAAGATAAAAATCCAGGATCCCGAAGGGATATTGAAAATCGGTATGCCGGTCACGGTTACCATCCGAAAATAATTGAATTAAGAAAGGAAAATGATCCGGTTGGAACACCTATCCAAACGTTTCGGCGATATCGAGGCGGTGACAGACGTATCGTTCGAGATTCCGAAATCCAAAATCACGATCATTGCCGGCGCCGACGGTGCGGGTAAATCGACCCTGTTCAAACTGATCATCGGTTTAATCAAAAAAGACGGCGGCGATATTTTTTTAAAAGGAAAAAATATCGGATCCGATTACAGTCCAATCACCGGTGTGACCGGCTACATGCCCGAACGCTTCTCCCTCTACCCGGATCTGACCGTGGAAGAGAACCTGAATTTTTTTGCCGATATTCATCAAATTTCTCGCACCGAACGGGAAGAACGCAAACACACCCTGCTGGAAAAAACCGGGATGCTTCCCTTTAAAAAAAGAAGAGCCGGCGCCCTGTCGGGCGGAATGAAACAAAAACTCTCCCTTTCCTCGATTCTCCTCTCTGCCCCCGAATTTATTATCCTGGATGAACCCACGACCGGGGTGGATCCGCTGTCCCGCATCGAATTTTTTCATATTATCGAACAACTCAAAGCCGAAGGCAAGACGATTGCAATCGCCACGCCCTACCTCGATGAAGCGGAAAAAGGAGATTACATTGTCTTTTTAAAAAACGGACGAGTCATCGAACAGAATTTTATCGAAGATTTAAAGCAGGCCTTTCCGGCGCGGTTATTCAAGATACTCCCCAAGGGCAGCGTTTTTGACGTGATTCAACAGTTCCCCCACGATACCCCCCAAAACGGTTATGTGTATGCCCGAGGGAAATACATCAAGTACCTTCAAGCAGATAACCGGGACGTTTCCCATTTGATCCCTCATATCTCCATCGAGGAAGAACAACCCCGGCTGGAAGACATCTACATTTATTATGAACGCCTGAATCAAACGCGCGTTGAAAATCGAGGCGAGACGATCTAAGATGACGCCGCATTCGGAACCGATTATCGAAGTCAGCGACTTGACCAAACGTTTCGGCCATTTCGTGGCAGTCAACCACATCAGCTTTAATATTCACACGGGTGAAATCCTGGGTTTTCTGGGACCCAACGGTGCCGGCAAAACCACCACGATCAAAATGATCAATGGGTTGCTGAAAATGACCTCGGGCCACATCCGGATCAAAGGCATGGATTCGGAGAAAAACAGGGGAGCATTGAAACGGATCATGGGGTACATGTCTCAGAAGTTTTCCCTCTACCCGCTTCTCAACTCCCTGGAAAATATTGAATTTTTCGGCGGCATTTCGGGTTTGCCGCGACGGGTGATTAAGGACAAACAGGAAGAGATCAAGGCCGAGGTGGATCGTTCGATCCTCAAACAAAAGGTCGCCGATATTCCGCCCGGGATTCGTCAGAAGGTCTCGCTGTTCGTTTGCCTGATGCCCGACCCGGAAATCATCTTTCTGGATGAACCGACCTCCGGGGTTGACCCTGAGGTGCGCCGCAATTTCTGGTTTGACATTTACAGACTCAAAAAAGCCGGAAAAACGATCCTGGTCAGCACCCATAACCTGGATGAAGTCGAATACGCGGACCGGATGCTGATTATTCACCGGGGAAACCTCCTGATCGAAGGCGAACCGGACCAATTATTGAAACAACACGGCAAAGCGTCGATCGACCAGTTGTTCAAAGATGCCATTGCCGAAACCGACCGAAACGCAAGCGAGATGAAACAGGAGGTTTCGTGAGGCGATTAAAAGCCGTGATGCGCAAAGAGTTTGCGCATATCCTCCGAGACCCGACGAGTCTGATGATTGTGTTTATCATGCCGCTGGTCATGATGTTTGTATTCGGTTATTCGGTTAATTACGATCTCAAACACATCGAAACCGGGGTGATTGACTTTTCCGGGGGCGATTATTCCCGGCATCTGATTAAAAAGTTTGCCAACAATGAATATTTCAAGGTCATCGATCTTCAAACCCCGAATGAGGATCCGCTGACACGGGGGGAACGGCTGATTCGGGCCGGAAAATTAAAGGAATTCATCATTATCCCCCCCGATTTTACCCAACGGCTGCGCGAAAAGATGACGACCCATGTGGGGATTGTGATCGATGGAAGCGATTCCAATGTGGCCAATCTCGTCTATCAATACAACGAGTCGGTGCTCATGGATTTTGTAACGGGTCTGCAAGGCCTGGACAAATTGGTGAATGTGAAAACCAAAATTTTATTTAACCCGGAACTGAAAAGTTCGACGTTCTTTGTTCCGGGCATGGTGGCGATCTTACTGATGATGATTTCCGCCATATTGACGTCGGTGAGTATTGCGCGTGAAAAAGAATCCGGCTCGATCGATTTGATTTTTATATCCCCATTAAAGACCCCGGAAATCATCCTGGGTAAAACCCTGCCCTATATCTCGGTTGCCCTGCTGGTCGGCGCCTTAATCCTGGCCTTTGCCCGGTTCTGGTTCGGTATCCCCATTCGGGGAAGCCTGCTGGCACTGCTCCTCTTTTCGCTGCTCTATGTGATCAGCGGGCTGTCGTTGGGAATCCTGGTTTCAACCGTGGCCCCGAGTCAAAAAGCGGCCATGCTGGCCGCACTGCTCAGCACCCTTCTGCCGTCCATCATGCTATCGGGTTTTATTTTTCCGCTGGACTCTCTGGCGCCTGTTCTTCAATGGATATCCCATATCGTTCCGGCCACCTACTACTTGAAGATCATCCGCGGGGTGGCGGTCAAAGGGGCAAAAATCGGTGATTTTATCACCGAAGGCATTGCCATGATTTTATTTGCCGTCATTCTTCTCACACTGGCAGGGATTAAATTCAGCCGAAACAGGAAACATTCCAAATGAGAATCTTTTACCTGGTTAAAAAAGAGTTCATCGAGATATTCCGCCAAAAAGAAATCTTGCCGTTGTTATTTGTGGCGCCCTTACTCCAGATTATTATTCTGGGTTATGTCGTGAAAACCGATATCGAGCACGTTCCTGTGGAAATCGTCAATGTTTCTAAAAATAAACACGCGACGCGACTCATCAACCGGATGCGACAAACGCCCCTTTTTGATGTGAAACGCGTCTCCGAGGTGGAAAAAAATGTGGTGGAACCCCTACGCAAGGGCGAGGTCAAAGCCGTGATTGTGTTTCGCGACCCGCTGGACCGCGTGGATCCAAAGACCCGGCAACTCACCCCGCTCCGCTATCCGGAAATCCAGATATTAATGGATGGCATCGATTCCAATACCTCCGCCATCGCCGCCGGATACTTCAATGGGATCATCAAAAAGTATATTCTGGACGATGTCGGACGAAGCGGCTTGAACATTCCGGTCCAAAACCGGACGGTCATCCGCTACAACCCGCGGTTAAAAAGTATCAATTATATGGGCCCCGGCATCGTGGCCCTCTTACTCACGATTCTCACGCTTTTTCTAACGTCCATTTCCCTGGTTCGGGAAAAAGAACAGCAGACCATGGACACCTTGCTGATCTCGCGGTTGACGCATCTGGAAATCTACATCGGCAAGGCCTTACCCATGGCCATTATCGGACTCATCCAAATGACCATGGCAATCGGCGTGGTGGTGCTGTGGTTCGATATCCCGGTTCGCGGCAATCTGCTGTACCTGTTGCTGTCAGCCGTCGTCTTCCTATCGGCCATCCTCTCCTATGCCTTGCTGATCTCCACGATTGCCAGTACCCAACAGCAGGCGCTCTTCTTCTCCTGGTACTCGATGATTAATTTCATCCTCTTATCAGGGTTATTTACTCCCACCCAGAATGTCCCTCCGGCGCTCCGATTTCTGGTGACGCTAAATCCCCTCTCCTATTTAATTAAAATCATCCGGGAAATTTTTCTGAAAGGAAACGGCATCGACTATTTCTACAAGGATTTAATGGCCCTGGCCGCCATTGCCATGACGTTGATCACGATTTCACTGCTCAGTTTCAAACGCTTTATTTCCAAATAACCCTTATTCCTTGGTATCGATATAGTAGGACTGCGTGGACGATTTATAGAACCTGGAAAGGTTATCCAGGACATTTCGGGAAGCGCTGATTTTCTCCAATTGCTGCGATTTCCACCCCTGAATCGAGGCGACGATGCGTTCGGTTTTGGTTATAATCGCGTCTCTTAGCGCCTGATAATCGTTCTTCAAGGTTGGATTTTGGGCTAAACGCCGATCCCAATCCGGATCCGCGGCGGCCAGGTCGACCTGAAGCGCTTTGACCTGAGTGGTGGCCAGCCCGACCTTCTCCCAATTGTTTGCGTGGATATAAGTTTCAATGTGATCCAGATTGTCGGATATCAGACGCAGAGAACCGAGTATGGCTTTGTCATCCATAGATTTCCAACCCTTTCAGCGACTGAACCTCCGGCCCGTTTACGGAGACAGAAAGCGGACTCCGAACCGCGTTGCTCTTTTTGTCGTTTTCAATCTTTTGCGCCCATCCGGAATAAAGTTCGCGAAAAATTCGGATCACTTCATCCACGGGCTTGGGATCCCGATCAAAATTGGCGGCGGTTAATTTTTTAATGGAGTACAGATAAAGGGAGCGCAGACGCACGGCAATTTCGCCGCCCGCCTCAAAATTGAGAATCGACATCAACGAATGCAAGACTTCGATGGCTTTGTTGATCCCACTGACACGGTTTTCGATATCATTCTTTTCAAAATAAAAAAGCGTTTGATTGAGGATCCGCAGCATTTCCTGGTAAATGTACAGGATCAGCTCATCGTTGGTCATTCCTTCCAGGTTACTTTTAAGATATACGTTTCCTTCTAACATAAGCCGAATCTCCTTTCCCTTTTCTTCTTTACTTACGAACTGGATGATCCCTTCATCTGGGATAGCATATAATTCATATTGGCCATGGCTTCATTGGCCTGGGTAAATTGTTTAATGAGCATTTCCTCTTCGACGGCAAGGTTGCGGTTGATATCGCTGATCTTATCGGTGATGCCTTGCAATTGATTGTCCAAAGAGTCGATATTGTGGGCCAGCGATCCAATGTAGGGCATACTGATGTCGGACATCCGTTTGCGCAAGGTTTCACCGATACCCCGGGTAAAGTAGATCTCGCCTTTGCTGTCCCCATTGACCGCGTCCGTCACACTGCTCGTGGAAACATTGACAATGAGCCCGGTGGCGCCTCCGGATGTACCCGTGAGAAGGGTGCCGCTCCCCGAAGCCGTCAGGGTTGTCCCGGTGGCATCCTTGAATTTTCCGGCCACATCCACCCCGGTATCGCTGAGCGCACCCGTGCCGATTCCCGTACTCCCGTCCGGATCCGCCGCGTCCACATCGGAGACCACAGTCAGGCTCTGAGACGAACCGTACTCATCGGTTACAATCTCCAATTTACTGCCATTGAGCTGAGCCGTGACACCGATACCGGCCGTATCCATGGTGGAATTGATTTCCTCGACGACCTGGCTGGACGTCATGCCGGCCGTAAGGCTCACGGTGTAATTTTTACCGCCATAGGTAATGGTCAGTTCTTCATCCTGACCTAAGGTGGCAATATTTTCCGCGCCCTGGATCGTCGCCTGCTCGGCGGCCCGGGTGACATATAATTGGTATTTTCCACCCACGGTGGCGGTCGAAGACCCAATATAGGTCGCTTCGGCGTTGGTGCTTTCCCCCACGTTCTTAAACATCCGGGTCACGACATCCATGTGATCGGAGAGCATGTGGTCCAGTTTGGTGTCATCGATTTCCAGGTGTCCGGTGCGGTTCAGCGATACACCCATGGTCGAGAGCGTTTTATAGCCTTCGGAATCATCGATCCCGCCGATGCGATCGGCAACCATCGACAACATATTCCCCTTGATCTGAACGGCGGTGGATTCGCCCGATAATACACCGGCTTGCTGCGTTTTTTCATCAAAGGTGAATTGCGCGTTTAAAAAATCCATCGTATCGTTAAAGGCGGTCACAAACGTTTCAATTTTCTCTTTCAACGCAGACGAATCCGCCGAAACCGTTAAGGTCGTGGCGTGCGACAGGGTCAGGTCTTCGGCATCCAGGGGCTGTTTCAAATTGAGGGTCACCCCGGAAATCACATCCGTGACCGTGTTGGACGAACGGGTGATCATCGTCCCCGTGGCCGGGTCGGAATTGATGTAAAACTGAGCATCGGTCGCGGCAATCGAGGTCGTCATTGCAGGGAGAGTGCCTCCTCCCGCATTGGTTTCGACAATCGTAAACCCGTTTTCGGTCCCGGTGTTGTCCGAGGTGATCTGGAGCCGGTAATCCGGCGTCGAGCTGGTACCAAAGTTAATCACGGTCGCCGTCACATCGAGGTCGAGCGAATTGATTTGATCCCGCAATTGATTGAGGCTCAAGGTTCCGGTTGAGAAGTCCACTTCTCCCAACACATTGGTGCCGTCATGGTCTTTGATCGTGACCTTGCCATGACTGAGCGTTTGATCGGTTGCACTGGAGAAGGTGGTGGAAACGGAGGATTGGGACCGGGCCAATTGTTTGACCGCAATCGAGTACGTCCCATTCGCCGCTGTCGTCGACGCCGAAGCGGTCAGGTTGGTTTCGGAATTGAGCGTGGCTTTCTTGGTCTCAAATCCACTCGAATTGATTGCGTACAACGCGCTTTCGACAGCCGAAACCTTGGTGTTTAACTCCTGAAACGCTGTTTTCTTGGCGGTATAAAACGTTTCGTACGTCTCCAACTCTCGGATGGGCTGCTGTTTCGAATAGATAATCTGTTCGACGATGTACTGAACATCCAGTTGCCCACTAATGCTGCTACCCGAACTCATTGAACCTATACTTGACATGTTACACCTCTAAATTAATGATTAAACTTTTAACATCCGTCGTCATCATTAGCTTGTTATTGATCTCATCGAATCGAGCAATAAAGGATCGGATCTCTTCGGGAGGAAATTCCCGAATCGTCTCCTTGGATTGCTTATCGATTACGCTAATGTAATTTTTGTTGATCCGTTTGTCCAACTTAAATTCAACTTCACGATCCAATCGGGATAATTTTTCATTTAAAGAGTCGATAACTTGTTTTAATTTTTCTTCTTCACCACTGCCAGTCTGGGATTGAACGTTGGAAGCAGTCTGAGAAGTCCCGTTCACGTCTTGCGCGGTATCCAGGGTACTGGTATCGTTTAATTCGACTTCTACCGCCGGCCCTGAATCGCTTCTCTGAACTTTTTGCGGCGAAGGAGGTGGGGAAGGCTGGACGCCTTCCCCTTTATTGATTACCAGGTTATCACCTGTTGCGACTACATTCTCGATCATAGTTACCTCCTTACCTTTAAAATATTAAACCCGATTATCTCAGAAGTTGAAGCACCATTTGAGACGATGCATTGGCTTGAGCTAAGGAAGACATACCGGATTGCATCAAGATCTGCCATTTGGTCATGTTAACGATTTCTTCGGCCATGTTGGCGTCGGTAATCGCTGACTCGGCGGCCTTGATGTTTAAACCCTGGACCTGGATAATTCCCACGGCGTTGACCAGTCGGTTCTGCTGCGCACCCAAGGAACCTCGCCATTTGGAAATGGAGTTGACGGCCGTCTTGAGTAACCGCAGGGTGGTGATGGCATTCGACTGCGTGGCAATCGAGGAGAAACTCGTTCTTCCGGTGTTGGAAAGCCCCAGAGCCGCCGTTCCGGCACCACTGCTTCCACCGATGGAAATCGTGATGAATGAACTAAATTCGGTGTCTCCGACATAGATGCCTTTGGTGAAGGCATTGCTGACACTGAATAACCGTTCACCTTTAAAGTTGGCGACGGAAACGACTCGGTTCAATTCGTTCATAATTTCCCTATACTCGACGTTTAAGGTCTGTTTTTCAGTGGTTCCAACCGTATCGGAAGCCGCTTGTTCTGCCAGGGTCACGCCTCTCATCAATAAGTCATTCAATTTGCTTAACGCACCATCTGCAATTTGAATGATGGCGACCCCGTCATTGGCGTTTCTGACGGCTTGATCCAAAGCCAACGAATCGGCTTGCAAACTGGATGCGATTGCCAGACCGGCTGCATCGTCCGATGCATCGACGATACGTTTACCCGAGGACAACTTCCCCAGGGTTTTGTTCAATCCAATGTTCGTCATATAAAGGTCCTTCTGGGCCTTCAGGGATGAAAAGTTACTTAATACTGAAAAGGCTTGTCCTGCCATGTGATCCTCCGTGATCATTTAATTTATTGGGCATCCTTGCCCGTTATAAATTCGATTAAAAACTAACTGCAACGCCTGACTTGCCGCTGCATTTACACCCCATATTTCGGAGGTTAGAAAAAAATCTTTAATGCCTGGAAAATATTTCCCTCCTTTCCCTCCACCTTGCCGCCGTCAAAAGGGGAAAAGGGAAAGGAAAATATTTTATCTCTTCTACCGGATCCATCGATCAACGATTCGTTTCCGGCAATTCTCCCGACATTTCCTGAGGTGAAAAACGCGGAAAATTTGTTTTTGGCATGATCCATGCTTCCCAGAGGTGGAGGTAAAAAATGATCGACACAGTCAGTTATTTAAACAGTCTGACCGCAACCCCGTCCACGACCCAGACGGCGGTGCAAGACAGCAAGGAAATGGGCAAAGACGCATTCATGCAGCTCCTGATTAACCAGATGGCAAACCAGGATCCCCTCGAACCCATGGATAACTCCCAATTTGTTTCTCAGTTGGCTCAATTTTCGTCGCTGGAACAGATGCAAAATGTTGCCTCCTCGGTCGAGATGCTGGCCTTGAGTCAAACCGCTGCGACCAACAGCCAGATGGTCAATCTCATCGGTAAACGGGTCGTTGTGTCCGGTAACGCGCTTTCGATTGACAGCAATTCCACTCAGCCGATCGATTTGAAATACAATCTGGAAGGGAAAGACACGCCCCGAAAGCTCATGGTGATGGATAATAAAGGAAATGTTGTTCGAACCATGGATTTGACGCAATGCAGTCCCGGGGAAAACACCGTTCAATTCGATGGGAAAGACGACAACGGCAACGCGCTGGCCCCCGGTCAATATACGTATAAGATTGTGGATGCTCAGGGTAAAACCTTGACCGGCGTCACAACCTATTCCAATCTGCTGGTGGACGCGGTTTCCTTTAAAGGAACCGAGATTACCTTAAAATGCGGGACCCTTGATGTGGCTGCCAAAGATATCAGCCAGGTCATTAAAAATTAGGGAGGCATACCATGAACTCATCATTTTATTCCGGTTTAACAGGCCTTTCGGCTTATTCAAATGCATTAAACGTCATCGGCAACAACCTGGCCAATTTAAATACCATCGGTTTTAAAACCTCGGATATCTCCTTTGAAGATATGGTGGCCCGAACGTTTGGCGGTCTGGCCACCAATGCAGCGGGAAACCCGATGCAGTTCGGACTCGGCACCCTTCCCAGCTCGGTGAGCGGGGTCTTCAGTCAGGGCTCCATTCAAGCCTCCGCCGAACCGACCAATGTGGCTTTGGAAGGAAACGGCTTTTTTGTGGTCGGCGATACCGTGGATAGTAAATATTATACCCGGGCCGGAGACTTCTCCTTTGACAGCGAAGGCAATCTCATCAATTCGTCCGGAAAATACGTGCTGGGATATACAAACAAAGATGCCAACGGGAACATCATTCCCTCGGGTGCGTTATCGATCTTATCGTTTTCCGCCAATACCATTTCCGCTCCCCAGGCCACGAGTTACATGGAAATCAGTTCCAATTTGAATTCCCGCGATGCGGTCGGGGCCACTTACAGTGCCTCCACGACCATCTATGATTCCAAAGGCGCTCCCCATACGGTCACGCTCACGTTTACGCATACCGGGCTTAGCGGTGTGTATGATAAATGGACGTATACGGCTTCGCTCCCGGACGCGGATATCGCGGGTGCGGCTGCCAACCGGGGACTGTTGGGAACCGGGGCATTGTTTTTTAACTCTTCGGGGACGTATGCCGGTTCGGGTGCAACGGCTGCTGCAATTCCGGCTACAACGGCCAACATCCCGTTCACTACAACCGCGGCGTTTGCCAATGGCGCGGCAGCTCAGACCTTTTCGTGGCACTTGTACGAAACCGATGGTGCCACGGTGGATACCACCAAACCTTATATTACCGGTTACCCGATCTCTTCCACGACCAGCTCGACATCCACGGATGGTTGCCCTCCGGGAAACTTAACGTCCATTATCTTCAATAAGGACGGGATCCTGCAAGGCGTGTTTTCAAACGGTCAGGTGGAAGAATTGGGCCAATTGGCGATTGCCCAGTTTAATAACCCCAAGGGGTTGCTGCGACAGGGACACAGTCTTTTTTCCGAGACCAATGCCTCCGGCACGGCTTCGATCGGTGCGGCAGACACGGGCGGCCGAGGAACGGTCATGGGCAGTTCGACCGAAGCCTCCAACGTGGATATGGCGTCGGAATTTACCAAGATGCTGCTGTATGAACGTGGGTATCAGGCCAATTCCAAGATTATTACGGCTGCCGATACCCTGACCCAGACCGCCATCAATCTGGTGCGATGATCCGGCAATTAACAAACCGTCGGCGACGGTTTCCAATATAAAATTATAAAATAAACAGACAACAAAAAATAAGAACTTCCGGTAATGAGGCCGGGAATTTAAATTTCATGGAGGAATAACATGTCAGGACAAAGTTTTTCGATTTTAAACAATTTAGCGTCAATCGATTCGCAACGGAATCTGTATTCGTCAAACATCGGGTTAAACAAAACATTGGGACGGTTATCGTCCGGTCGCCGGATCGTGGATGCGGGCGATGATGCCGCCGGACTGGCAATTGCCAGCGGGTTAAAGGCCGATTTTACGGCGCTTCAACAAGCCGTGCGCAATGCCAATGATGGGGTCGCCATTATTCAGATTGCCGACGGTGCGCTTTCCAAACTCAGCGACATGCTCACGCGTGCGGTCACGCTCGCGGAACAATCGGCCTCCGATACGGTCGGTCTCGGCGAAAAACAGACATTGAACATCGAATACCGGGCGATTCTGGACGAAGTCAACCGAATGGTTTCCGTGGCCAACTTTAAGGGCGAACGCTTATTCAGTATTACACAGGCCTATAACAAAAGTATCTATATCGGCGATACTCAGATTTCTTCCTACATCACGATTTCCATTGGCGGACCCAATGGGTCCAATACCACGGCGTTGGGGTTAACCAGCGGCACCGGTGCGGCCATGAGTTTTTCATCGATTGCCACCCGAGCCGGCGGTGTTTCGGCCTTACGGTTGTTGAAGGGTGCCATCGCCTCGGTTTCCCGATGGCGCGGTGTGTTGGGCGCTCAGCAAAACCGATTGATCAACTCGGTGGCTACGGTTCAGATTCAGGTTCAAAACCTTCAGGCTGCGGAATCGGTCATCATGGATGCCAACATGGCCGAAGAAATTGTGAACATGACCAAATTCCAGATCCTGATGCAATCCGGTATGTCGTCCCTGGCCCAGGCCAATGCCAGCTCGCAACTGCTGCTTCAATTGTTCAGATAAATAATGACAATAATAATCATGATCACCCCTAAACTAAGGAATAAAAATAAAACTTCCGGTATTGAGGCCGGGAATTAATTTCATGGAGGAATAACATGGCAGGACAAAGTTTTTCGATTTTAAACAATTTAGCGTCAATCGATTCCCAACGGAATCTGTATTCATCAAACATCGGATTAAATAAAACATTGGGACGGTTATCGTCCGGTCGCCGAATCGTGGATTCGGGTGATGATGCCGCCGGACTGGCGATTGCCAGCGGGTTAAAGGCCGATTTTACGGCGCTTCAACAAGCCGTGCGAAATGCCAATGACGGGGTCGCCATTATTCAGATTGCCGACGGTGCGCTTTCCAAACTCAGCGACATGCTCACGCGTGCGGTCACATTGGCGGAACAATCGGCCTCCGATACGGTCGGTCTCGGAGAAAAACAAACATTGAATATCGAATACCGGGCGATTCTGGACGAAGTGAACCGGATGGTTTCCGTAGCCAACTTTAAAGGCGAACGGTTATTCAGTATTACCCAGGCCTATAACAAAAGCATTTATATCGGAGATACTCAGATCTCTTCCTATATCACGATATCCATTGGCGGACCCAATGGATCCAATACCACCTCGTTGGGATTGACGAGCGGCGTTGGCGCTGCCATGAGTTTTTCGTCGATTGCCACCCGGGCCGGCGGTGTATCGGCCTTACGGTTGTTGAAAGGTGCGATTGCCTCGGTTTCCCGATGGCGCGGTGTGTTGGGCGCCCAACAAAACCGGTTGATCAATTCCGTGGCTACGGTTCAAATTCAGGTCCAAAACCTTCAGGCCGCAGAATCGGTCATCATGGATGCCAACATGGCCGAGGAAATCGTGAACATGACCAAATTCCAGATCCTGATGCAATCCGGCATGTCGTCCCTGGCTCAGGCCAATGCCAGCTCGCAACTGCTGCTTCAATTGTTCAGATAACAACGTTTTTCAACCATAAATAAATAACTAATAACAATGAAGTTTTTTTTTGAGTCATTTAAATCAACTTTCGATTGCCACTCCATGGATATTTGGCAGGGAACGTCGGTTCCCTGCCAGGTATTCCATTCCACGAATCGCCGGACGGACTTTCGGCGAGCGGTCGGGAACGTTAGTCGGAGCGATACGCGAGGGTACTCTCCCGGATTTTTCGCGTGACGCTCATTTGTACTCTCGGGCTTAGTTCCGACTCCATCACCAGGGGAGTGATGAACTTAAATCCCCGGTTTCCAATGATGATTAAATCATTCATCTCCAATTCCAGGTTTTCAGCGCATTCCCTCAATCGTTTGGTCAGGATCATTGGATCCGTTCGTCCTTTTTTGATATCGGTTAAAATGGCTTGCACGTTTTCCCGTTGTCGGATGTCGGTTGCGGGTTCGAGCCGAAAGGGAGCGATCATGGATTTGCCGAGGTCTTCTTCTCTTACGGTATAAACCGGAAAGCTGCTCGAGATATTGTAGAGGCGAAATTTCCCCCGGGGTCCTTTGACCATGGCGGCATGGGTACGCGAGACTCCGATTCTCCAAAAATTATGGGTTCCTTCATTCAGTTGAATAAAATACGGTTTGATTTTTTCGATGTCTTCGGGGTGGGTGTCAGGAACCGGTTCGCGACCAAAGACGTAAATGCCTTTGGTTAAGGGGATCCGGTTGACCATGTTGCTGCTGAGGATCCAGGAGAAATAAATTTTGAGTTCTTTATCGTTAAAGCGTGTCAGGAATCGGTTGGAGACCGAATACCGCGCGCTCCCGAATCGAATCGAATAATCGATACTCTCCTTAATCGCGCGTTTATAGATATCGGATTCGTTCCCTGAAGCCGTAATGGAGATTTCATTTTCAACCGACGAGGCAAAGAAATTAATCCCTTTTTTCTCATCGCCAATCTTCATCATATAGGATGGAATATCGTCGCTATTGGGGGCCGGCAGGAGGATCATGGCATCTTCCAGGAAAGGCGTATGTTCATTCGCATCGCCGACGATCTCTTTCTTTCCGTTTATGGGATTGAATTGAACGGTGGGTGCATGATCTTTTTCTTCAATGTCATAAATGGCGGTAAGGAGACATTCATTGACGTTTGAACCCGTGAGATATTCCGGGTTAATGGTATGGGTAATTGTTTCTTGTGTTTCGGACATCTCGGTTTTGGCGTCGCCTCGAATGTCGATTCCGGAGCGATCCGGGGAGCTGAAGAACTTTAAGTTCTTTCCATCGTCTGCGAGACGGAGGGAGAAGAAGAATGGTTCCGCGTGGGAAAGGAAGAATTCGGGGATAAAGAGGTTGTGATACCATTCGCTTCCCGCGTAAAAGTATGCTCCGGCTTTTTCGCTGTATCGGGTGAAATAATTTCCGGTGTAAGTGTGTTTCGCGGTTTGATCGCCGTGTGAAACGGATATATCGGCATGGATGCGACAGATGGAAACCCCATTGAAGTTAAAGTTTGTAAAGCCGCCGGCGATGAGGAGGAGTTCGCCTTCGTTGAGGCGATACGGATGGCGAATGCCCGCGATTCCGACGCGTTGGTATTGGCCGGCGATATCTTCTTCATTGAAGAAGCGGATGGATTTGAGTTCGAGGCCATAATCGGCGTTTAGTTCGCGGATGAGTTTTTGTTCCCATTCGTCTTTGCGGTGGTCGAGTTGGATAGCGTAGACGTTGGGGTAGACGATAAAGAGGCAGTTGATTTCGCGAAGGTTGAATTTAATCTCGTTAAAGAAGCGGGTTCCTCGGAGGTTGAATTTCACGGCTTTTTCCTGGGGCAGGTGATCTTTATCGAAGGACACACGGAGCTTCATCATGAGGCGTGGATCGAACGGTAAATCGCCGCCGCTGTCTTCGTCGGTATAATCATCGGCGTTTCCCACGACCAGGTCAACGACTTTCTTGGTTTGTTGCATCAGTCGTTGCAAGTAGTTTTTCGTTTGATTTGATTTTTCTTTCTCTTTTTCGCGCATTGGACTCACTCCGATGCAGTATAGCATAGTAGCCATCGAATTGCAAGAAGAGGCGATCGCCGGAATCGCAGTTGCAAGCGAGAACTCACCGGGTATCCAATCAGCGATACGCATTTATCTCTAATAAAATGAGCCGACCGGCCAAAAGTTGAGCGTTCCCTCCCCGAAGTGGGTGATGCCGGGTCACTGGTTGGTAGTGACACGTCATTGGTTGGCAGTGCCGGGTGACATGGTTGATGGTGACGCATCAAAAGTTGATGGTGCCATCTCAAAAGTTTGAGGTGACAGGTCACATGGTTGATGGTGACACATCAAAAGTTGATGGTGTCATCTCAAAAGTTTGAGGTGCCGGGTGACATGGTTGATGGTGACGCATCAAAAGTTGATGGTGCCATCTCAAAAGTTTGAGGTGACAGGTCACATGGTTGATGGTGACACATCAAAAGTTGATGGTGCCATCTCAAAAGTTTGAGGTGCCGGGTCACTGGTTGGTGGTGACAGGTGAGAAGATTGAAGTGTCAGACCAAAAGTTTGAGGTGCCGGGTCACTGGTTGATGGTGTCATCTCAAAAGTTGGTGGTGACAGGTGAAAAGTTTGAGGTAACAGTCGCGACGATTAGGATACACTCTCCCTTTTTTTGCTATCCCGTAGGGGCAGACCCGCGTGTCTGCCCGTGTGTTCGAATTGGGGTAAGATGATCGGGGGGCGCAACCATAGATGCGCCCCTACAGATTTATCCGAATCACGGCGCGAAGCGCGCCGTCTTCTCACCCTCTTATCTTCTCATCTTCTCAACTTCTGCTTTTCCCAACCGGCAACCGAAAGATTTTCAATTGAAAAAATATTATTGGAATTGTTGATTTTTATTAAAAATGTTGCTATCGTTGTATTGGAGGAAAAAATGGTAATTACAATACCCGAATCGATCGAATATGCCTTAAGGGTTCCTGAAAAACAAAAAGAAAAGGAATTGAAAAAACTGTTATCGATTAAACTTTATGAAAAAGGCATATTGGGGATAGGTAAGGCGCGTGAATACCTTGGAGTCAGCCACCTGGAATTCTTATATATGTTGAAAGAAGAAGGTATTCATGTTAATTATGATAAGGAAGAGTTGGAAGCCGATATCAAAACGATCGAAAATTTTTAATCATGATAATTGTATCGGATACCTCCGTTTTGATTGCTTTCTATAGCATCGGAAAATTGGGATTATTGAAAGCGATTTTTAATGAAGTCCTTGTACCAGAGGGCGTCTCCATTGAGTTAGCAAATGAGGAGCATTCTTTTAAATTGGAAGACTGGATAAAAGTTCGAAAAATAACCAATTCTGATTTATTTATGTCTTTTCATTTGAATTTAGATAAAGGCGAAAGCGAAGCACTAACCCTGGCCATTGAAATGCACCCTGATTATATTTTGTTAGATGATAAGGAAGCCAGAAAAATTGCCAAAACTATCGGTTTAAATGTTATTGGAACTGTTGGTATTCTATTATTGGCAAAAAAGAAGGGGCTTATTTTAAAAGTCATGGAAGAGATAGAAAAACTGGAAACCCTGATAAATTTTCGTTTATCCAATGATTTAAAATTACTTATTAAGAACGCTGCAAATGAATGAAATTCCATAGGGGGCAGACCTGCGTGTCTGCCCGTGTGTTCGAATTGGGGTTTGTTGATTGGGGGCGCACACATGGGTGCGCCCCTACAGGATTATCCGAATCACGGCGCGAAGCGCCGTTGTTCTTCCGTAGGGGCAGACCCGCGTGTCTGCCCGTCGCTGCTCGGGTGATCGTTATGGAAAAAAGGATCGAAGGACGGGCGCATACATAGATGCGCCCCTACAGAATTTTTAAATCCCGGCGCGAAGCGCCGTCTCTCATCTTCTTAACTTCTTACCTTCTTAACTTCTGCTTTTCCCCGTTTGTCGGTTCTTTTTTTAGAAATAACCATTGACATTGAATTTGCAATTCACTATAATTTTTTCTTCCATCAAAACAGGAGAATAAATGACCGACAATACGGGCAATCGCAGCAGCTATCATATCTTCACCTTCCCTTTCAAATGGGACTTTAAACCCAAAGATAAATTATTGGAAGAAACCGATTTCTCTACTCGAACCTCTCTGAATGAATTTGACAAGCTTTTGAGGTCAAATTCGGATTGGGAAAAAAATACGTTTAAAATCAACGATCCTTCGGATTTCAACGAATACATCTACTTCTATGATTTTGCACGGGAGGCTTTATATCCAAACGAAAAGAATAGCGAAACCCTCAGTCAATACGAAATTAAAACCAGTCCTCAATCACTGTATAAGATCAAAATCAAGGATTCAAATGAACCCTATACGCTGCCAATCGATAAAATCCTTTTGACGATTTACTTTACCGGCGTGGGGGTTCTTTCCTTTCACCTGGCCAATAATCGATACACCGAATTCAGCGATATTCTCCGAATCAATGAATTCGGACGACGACTCTATCCCCAATTCCTGGGAGGCGAACCTCTCACTCAAGTCCCTAAGATCGCTTTCTTAGCCGAGTCCCTGGAAGTGCGGATCGATAATAAAAGGAGATTCAAAGAGGACTTTAAGGATTTCGATAAGAAAGATAAATTAGACGCAAACCGCCATCGATTATCCGAAATAATCATGGGCGTGTTGGGAGATGCGTTTTATACCGAATCAAAAGACGAACGTAAAGATAAAAGCGGTATCCGGATCTCCCCTATTCTGGATGACCGGATGTTCGTTCTCTGCTGGCTGGCAGATCAAGAATTATGTAAAAAATTGTCTTTATGTAACGATGTCAATACATACGCGTATTCGGAAAACGACGACTGGTACAAACTGGTTTTTATCGATAAGGATTCGCCGTCATGTACCAGCATTCCCATGAAAAAAAGACTGTTAACGGAGCATACGTACGATCGATGGATCGGACCGGAATGGAGTTCGCTTTTCGGGGTAACGCGCTACTCGTTTATCGTATTGAATGACAACCCGGTAACGTTTGTTAAAGACCATTTGAAAACGATGTATTTCCGGATGGTCCAATTGGCCCTGGTGCAGCGTGCATCGATTCTTCGATTTTCCGATGAAGCCTCACGCATTGCCGATATGAAGGAACACGAAAATACCACGGAAAATCTCAGCAAACTTCAAAAGAAATACCTCCAATTCATCAATAAAATCTATTTCAGGGAAATTACGGCATTTGAACAGGGAATCGAATTGTATGAAAAAATCGTCGAGGCGATGAAAATCGAACGGGATGTCAAAACCCTGGACCAGGAAATCGAAGAGCTCCATCATTACGCTTCCCTTCAGGAAGAAAAACGGAGAAACGATCTTCTCACCACTCTCTCAATTATTGGCGCGCTTTTCCTTATCCCGGCATTTATTACCGGTTTTTTCGGTATGAATACATTTTCAGAAGGATTGAAAGTAGCGGCGCCGGGTAAGTTATGGGTAATTTTAGGTGTCATTTTAATTGCCTGCTTAATTGTCACGTTAGGGATAATCCGGCATGATAAAAGGAAAAAGACTGCCCTTATCGGCTTGGGTGTTGTGGTAATCCTCATATTGATGATTCTTTCGGTTATATATTTTGGATAATAGGAGCATAGTCATGGGTAATCCGTTTGTACTTACCGTTCAATTGAAGCAGCACAGTCCGCTGATTCATTTTCAATCGGATCAGCCGGGTGCCACACTGCGTGCCACGGAACTAAAACCGAAACTGGATAAATTCCTGATCGCCCATACGTTTAAGGATAATTTCGAGGAATATAAACGTTTCCTGGTGGAGTATGATGAAAAGAAGTACCTGCAACTCAAGGGAAATGAGAAAAAGGATTATGAAGAAAGAATTCATAAAGCCCTGGATTATAAGGTAAAAATTCGTGTCGATCCCGGCAAGGTACGCACCGAATCCTTTTCGATCATTACGATGAAAAAAACCGGCGTCCGATACCCTCTTCTTACCCTGGAGATATTTAGTCTCAAACCGGGACTCCTGGATAAAATTAAAGAAGTTATCGATGATTTCTTTATCCTACACAATTTCGGATTAAGACAAAGCAAAGGATTTGGATGCTTTACGACATCCGATACCACTCAAGACGGATTTGAAAAAACAGCCCTGATCAAATACCCGGTTTTTTATAAGAAAAGAACTACAGTGCCAAACGTTTTTTCCGAAATCGATATGGATTATAAGATACTGAAAAGCGGTAATAACCACAACCAATATCTCAAATCCGAGTTGTTCCGATATTTCTGTGGGCAAGGGCAAATCGCCTGGGAAAAAAGAAAAATAAAAGAAACGCTTAAAGCCAAATATCCGGGGGTTTTTAATTCACTGATGCACCGGGGCGAAAATAAAGGAAACCGAATCGCAACATGCGATTCGGATAAAAAAGATCCGGATTATCGTTATATTCGCGCTTTACTCGGATTGGCCGAACACAACGAGTTCAGGACCTGGCAAGGCAAAATACAAATCACGATTGAGGATCATAAAGAAGAAATCGAACGTTTTCAGTCCCCCTTGATGTTCAAAGTGTTTAATCAAACCATTTATATATTCCCCAATGAAATCCCAGACGCCATGTTCAACCGGAATTTTAATTTTTTACTCGATGATAATAATTTATTTACAATTCCTACACCGAAGAAAGACCAATTCTCAATGATCGAGTTTTTAGATTTCAGCCTTTTTAAAGAGTTGAAAGGTTGGGAAAGGATACCGAAAAAATGAATGAGAAAAACGAGAAAGTGAAATTCATCGGATTAACCATCGGGCCAATCTTCAAAACTTTGAACCTGGCCAAAAAAACACGCCAAACATGGACCGCCAGCTACCTGTTTTCATTTCTGATGAAAACTCTCATCCAACAACTCCTGGCCAAAGGTATCGGAAAAGATCAACTCATTGTTCCGAATGCGGATGATATCGATAATACCGCGTATAACTACGGCGCAGGCCTCTACCCGGACCGCCTGATCTTTCAAGCGTCCGAAGGCGATTTCGACAAAGTAAAAGAAGCGGTCCACGATACCATGCAAATCATCGCTTCCGGTATTTCTGAAAAGATCGGTTCGCCGATTGAGGCGGTCCGCCAGGACCTGGATCATTATATTCAAGTCTATTTTCTGGAACAAGAATTGAACCCATCAGATAATCCGATATTGAAATTAAGCCCTTCCCTCGAGGTCATGGAACGCCATTCCAAATATATCCACCACGATACCCACCTTATCCTTCCTCAATTCTTACAAAACAAAAAACCGGATTTCTTATCCAAAGACGCGAAATTGGAACGGTTCGAGTCCCTCATCGAAATCGCGACCCATGAATTAAGACACATCGATAAAAGCACATATGCACAAATTCAAAAACACCTTTTCCAAGACGATAAAGACGAAGATGAAACATCGTTTATCCAAAAATTGAAAGAGACATTTAAGGAGGAATTTCGAACCTATCATAAATACATCGCCATTGTTCAGGCAGACGGCGACAATATCGGAGACGCCATCAACGCATGCGGAACGGATTCGAACGCACTTCAAAATTTTTCGCGAGAGCTAACCGCCTTTGCCCGCGAAGCCGCCCGGTTAATCAAACAATATGGCGGCGCCCCCGTTTATGCCGGCGGCGATGATCTACTCTTCTTTGCCCCTATCGCCAACCGGTTTCAAAATGACGCCGGTGAATCGATATCTCAAAACATCTTCGATTTAATCGACAACCTCGATAACCATTTCATACAGAACTTTCCGAATGCGTCTCTCTCCTTCGGTATTTCCATTACGTATTACAAATACCCTTTAAATGAAGCACTCGCCGAAGCCCGCTCCCGTCTTCATGATGCCAAACAATATGAAAATAAAAACGAAAAGAAAAACGCCGTTGCATTTAAAATCTTAAAACACAGCGGACGCTCATTCGGAACCATTTTTTACAAAGGGAACAGAATTTATAAACGATTTAAAAAGGTATTATCCCGATACGGCGACCATCAAACGTATCCCGAAAAAGACAAATACCTCAATTCCATTGTCCAAAACCTGCAATTCTACCGCCCCATCTTTAAAGAACTCCTCGAAAATGTCAAAGACCCGGCCGCCAAGCGTGTTCAACATTTCTTCGATAACTCCTTCAATGAATCGATACACGACGATTACAGAAAATATATCAATGCTGTGGCTAAACTAATCTCCGACATCTATACCACAAGCCCTTCCTCGTGGAAGGACGAACAAAAATACCAGGCTGTATACGCGATCCTGCGTACACTGCATTTCTTTAACCAGGAGGACGATGACCAACGATAACGATAACCTCTACCAAAATGTCCAGGTAACCCTTACACCCCTGGGAAACTTCTTCTTCGGCGGCCAAAAACGCACGGAAGTCGAAAATGAAAAAGATTACTATGTCAAATCCCTCTTTTTTCCACCCCAAACCACCATCCTTGGATTACTGCGAATGGAACTGCTCATCCAAAATAACCTCTTTCCCCTCAATACCTCCAATCGAGAAGAAGCCGCCCGCTTCATCGGCGAATCCAGTTTCGACCCGAAAGAAACCGATCAGAAATTCGGGGCCATTCAGGAACTCTCACCCGTATTCATCAAGGATAATGAAGATCGTATATTCCATATGTTGCCCAACGATTACGGGCATCCATACTCGCCTCAACCGGAAGGAAAATCCTTTTTCAACCATCCCGAAGCAACGTCCAAACCATTTATCCCCAATTTCGAGAATTACAAAGCCAAAGATCCACACCCGGTCAAGCTAGGATCGAAAGAATCCCCAAGTATACCGATCGAATTGAACGATATATTTATCCCCGATGAACAAAGCGGTATTAAAAAAGGAAAAGACGGTCAGTCCGAAGAACAAGGCTACTATAAACAAGTGTTTTTAAGATTAAAGAAAGGCTTTGCGTTTTCTTTCTTCTTAAAATTGAAAACATCCATCGATGATAAAACGGTTCGTTTTGAAAACAACATCACCTTTAATGGCGGCGAACGCTCCGCGTTTCGAATGGAGGTTCGGAAGTGCCCCGATTCCACTATCACCGTCCGGGAACTTTTCGATCAAACCTTACCCGAATGGGAAGGCCCCAAAATCGTTTTGACCGGCGATGCCTTCGTTGAACCCAACATTTTAAATACTTGCGATTTCTCTGTTTCCGACAGCGTCTTCTTCAGGAATTTCCGCTCTTATGTTAAGACCACTCGGAACCATTGGAATTTAACCGCTCAGAAAAGCGAAGAAACTCCTTTTCTCGGAGACCGGTACAATCTTTTATCCCGGGGAACGGTTTTGTATTATGGAAATGACCCGGAAACGTGCCTCACGCACTTAACCCGTTTACTGGATAACCCCCATTTTCAAAAAATAGGATTCAATTATTATAAAACATATCCTTCACAGAAGGAAAAAGGAAAGGAATGAACCATGCCGGAAGATCAAAATCAAACCAAAAATACCTACTGTTGCGATTTGTATATTATTACTGCCAGGACCAACATGCATGTCGGAAGTGGCGAAGAGGCATTGGGATTGGTGGATAACCGCGTGCAACGCGATGTGGTCACCAACCTTCCCAATATTAATGCCTCCGGACTCAAAGGGGCGTTTCGGGAATATTTCTCATTTCGGTGGGAGGAGAAACCTGAAAAGGTCATCGATATTTTCGGCACCGATAGTTTTGAGAAGGACCCAAACGGTGAGAAGAAAAAAGATAAAATCCACAAAGCCGGGTCTTTTCGATTCTTTAATGCCAATCTGCTCTCCATTCCCGTACGAAGCAATGTCCGACCGTTTTTCAGGGCCACGTCACCGCATGTGATCGCCGATTTAATCGAAGAGATGAACACATTCGGCTATCCCGATGAGAATGAAATAAAAACGCATCTTCAAACACTCGCCGGTTTAACGCCTGAGAAGGGTCAAGCGTTGTGTTTTACGCCCGTCGAAAAAGACGCGGTTTTGGAAGATGATGAATATCGGGTCGTAAAATATGAGGGCAACGAAGCCTTGAATCTTACGGTTCTCGAATCCATTCTCGGCAAAAACTGCGTGTTAATGAACGATGAGGATTTCATGGATATATGCGATGATTACCATTTGCCGATTATTGCGCGCAATTGTCTGGAAAACGGCCGGAGTACCAATATCTGGCATGAGCAAGTGGTTCCGCGGGAAAGCCGGTTTTATTTCTTTCTGTTAAAACCGAATCAAAGCCCTTATGATCTTGAGTTCAGCAAAGGCGACCCGGTTCATATCGGAGGAAATGCCAGCATTGGGTATGGATTCACACAAATAGAAAAAATCGATCAATTAATAGCGGAGCAGGGATCATGAAACGCATTGCCGAATTGATTCCAGCCGCAATCGATGCGATTAAGAGAAACGGGATTCCCAATGAAAATAAGAAGGTTCCCAATGAGTATAAAGGGTATATCGATACCTTCGGGGCCAGTATCGTACAGAATGGCTTAATACCGGCCATTATTTTTTTTGAAACTGCCGGGGGAAAAGAAGGTGCATCCATTACAGATGACAAGGAAAAGGAAGGCATTTATAAAAACCGGAACAAGTTGATGAAAGCCATCCTGGATGTGATTCTCAAGAAAGAAGAAGGAAAATTCCCGACTCTTTTCGAGTATGTGAAAGCCAGGCAGGGTGAGAAGGTGGCGGAAAAGCAGATTCGGCAGAAGGTTGTGGATGCGGCCATTGCCATTAAACTGGCGTTAAGAACGTTTGCGATCGAGAAAAAGGATGAACATGGCGCACCAAAACAATAAACCCAACAATGATCTGGGGTTATTTTCAGGAACGCATTCGCCCGCGAATAGCGACCGGAATCACTCGAAATACGATAATTCCGGAAAAAGGGAAAATAAGAGGCCTGAAAAGAGTGAGCACAAAAAAGGAGATATCGGGAATCAGGTTCCTGCCAATATTGGGTGGTTGTATTATAAGGATTATTATCATGGCATTGATTTTCAGCCGCGGCAATCCAAAGATATATTCAAGGAAAAATTCGAAGAAAAAAATAAAGCCATAACTTCTCGTCGATTGTCCCAGTACGCCCATGAAGTAGAGGCATCGGTATTGAATTTCGATACCGTTCAGTCGTTTGAATTGACCACTGAATATCCGGGGTTAGTGACGGGTTTAGGTTCCCCGCATGAATCGCATAAAGATGGCGAATACAAATTGGGGTTTTATTTTGATCATACGACCGGGTTACCGGTCATTCCCGGGTCGTCGGTCAAAGGTGTATTGCGTTCGGCGTTCAAGAAATCCAGGGAATATATTAAAGAAATTACCGGAAAGGATATTTCCGATATTGAAGCCCTTGAAAAAGAGATATTTGATCGTGAAGGGGTTTCGATTTATAAAAGGGATATCTTTCTGGATGCGGTTATAATTTCCAGTGCGGATAATAATAAAAAATTTTTAGCCGATGATTTCATCACCCCGCATCCCCATGCGTTCAGAGAACCCAATCCGATTCAATTCCTCAAAGTGAGGTCGCAAGTGACGTTCAGGTTTCAGTTCCGGTTAAATGATGGGGTTATTAAAGCTGAAGAGAAAAAGAAATTATTTGAGCGCATATTAACGGATCTGGGGATCGGTGCGAAAACCAATGTCGGGTATGGGAAGTTTGTTGACAGTAGCCAGTTAAAAGCGGCCGGCGGCTGTTTAGCAGAAGTTAAGAGGTTAAGAGGATAAGAAGGTGAGAAAAAAGAATGCCCGGCGCGAAGCGCCGTTAATTATCCCGTAGGGGCAGACCTGCGTGTCTGCCCGTGTGTTCGAATTGGGGTTTGATGATTGGGGGCGCACACATGGGTGCGCCCCTACAGAAATATCCGAATCACGGCGCGAAGCGCCGTTCTCACCCTCTTAACCTCTCATCTTCTCAACTTCTATCTTTTCCCGCCCCCTCTGGCAATCGCTCCCGGCATTTTATTGACATCCAAATGGAAAATGCATATAATATGCAAGGAGGTGCGTTGTGGGACAAGTTAAGATATACCTTGATTCCGAACTCGAAATAAAAATGCGGGCCTTTGTAAAAGCGATGCACCTATCCCAAAATAAATGGATCGCCGATTTGATCGAAGAAAAGATAAGGACACAGTGGCCGGAATCCGTTATTAAATTGGCCGGAGCCTGGAAAGATTTTCCCACGGTTGAAGAGATAAGACAAACTCAAGGCACAGACGCTAAACGTGAAGAAATCTAATGTATGTGCTTGATACAAATATTTTGATTTATTTCTTTAAAGGGGTTGGAAGGGTTCCGCAAAATATATTGGCTCAGTCGCCAATTAATATTGGAATTCCTTCAATCGTTTATTATGAACTTGAAGTGGGTATAAAAAAATCAAAATCGCCTGAAAAAAGGATCAAGCAATTAAAGGACTTAATTTCGACCATTAATGTTTTACCTTTTGGGATGGCAGAAGCGCGGGCTTCTGCGAAAATACGGGCTCAACTTGAAAAAAAGGGGACTCCGATTGGGCCTTATGACATCTTAATTGCAGGTACGGCTTTAGCAAACCAAGCCATTTTAGTCACCCATAATGTCGAGGAATTTAAGCGTATTGAGAATTTAGAAGTTATTGATTGGTATTAAAGTGATATAAGAAGGTGAGAAAAAGAATGCCTCGGCGCGAAGCGCCGTTTATTCTTCAGTAGGGGCGGTTCGCGTACCGCCCTCATTTTTGAATTTTAAATTGGGGGCATTTTGGAATTTGCCCTACAGCATT
>JBLMYT010000033.1:0-23135 GCA_050258455.1 Candidatus Omnitrophota bacterium
TGGCGAAAACCCGATTTCGTCGAATTGCTCAAAACGCGGACGTCAATACTGGGTGTGCTCCATAATAAAAGAAAAGGAATGCCGTTTTTATCGATGAACCGGTTAATCTTTTTGCTTCAGGGAAATATTGTAAAGAATAAACCGCATACGCAATATGAGCGGTGGTTTACGTTTGCCGAGAAAACGCGAAACGATAAAAACGATGAGCAAGATTTTGAAGAATACAAAAACGATGGGATATTTAGTGAAATTATTCGCCGGTTGAACCGTAATGCATTAAAACCGGATGATATCGTTTATATCGAGAATGAAAAAAAATTTTGGGAAGAAGTCAATCGATTGGAGCGGGGTATTTATGAAGATGGCAGAGAAGAAGGAAGAGAAGAAGGAATCGAAATAGGAAGAGAAGAAGGAATAGAAGAGGGGAAAAAGGAAGGCATCGAAAAAGGAAGAGAAAAAGAGAAAAATGAAACGGCCCAAAATATGCTCAAGAAAGGATTTGATATCGATACCATAATGGAGATAACAGGTTTGGATAAAAATAAAATCCAGGAAATAACGACTTCGATGCAATGAGCGATCCCTTGGCCATGGTGTACATAAAGAGCGCCTAATGAAAATGAGGTCGAATCCACGGATTCGCCCCTTACCGAAATTTCGGTTTCCAATAAATTATATGTATCACATTCATTCATCCCACCCATTAACATCACTAACAAATGTTTTATATCGATAGCGAAAGGAGTAAACCATGTATTTAGCGCCGTTAAATTACGACCGTTTTTTTAAGAAGGTATTTTCCGATCCCGAGATAGCCAAAAAATTTCTCGAAGATTTCCTGGATGAAACCATCGAAGAATTTGAAATGTTAAATGGTCAGCATCGTATCACCGATGATACCAGGATCGTGGAGTTCGATTACCGGTGTAAAATCAAAGGCGCTTATGTCATTATCGACATGCAGCAGTGGTATAAACGGGATATCGGGCAGCGTTATTATCTGTATCATGCGCTCAATACGGGACTACAATTGGAAAAACTCCCCGATAAGAATTTAATCACGGACCGGGATACTCTAACCTTGAAAGAGGTAAAAGATTACCGGTCTCTGGAACCGGTAATGACGTTGATCTGGATGGCGGCTGATAACATGCATTTAAAAGAGAATTATGTATCTTATTGCATGACGCCCGAATTGGTGGTGGATTTTATTCGAAATAATAAGTTATGGCGAAAACCCGATATCATCGAATTGCTCAAAGAGCGGGCCTCGATTCTGGATGTGCTCCACAATAAAAATAAAGGAATGTCTTTTTTGTCGCTGAACCGGTTAATATTTTTGCTTCAGAGAAATATCGTAAAGAATAAACCGCATACGCGGTATGAGCGGTGGTTTACGTTTGCCGAGCGAACGCGAAACGATAAAAACAATGAGCAGGATTTTGAAGAATATAAAAATGATCCGATATTCAGTGAGATTATGCGTCGGTTGAACCATAATGAATTGAAACCCGATGATATTGTGTATATCGCGGATGAAAAAAAACTTTGGGAAGGAGTCGAGCGGTTGGAGCGGGGTTTTTATGAAGATGGAAAAAAAGAAGGAATAGCGATAGGAATTGAAGAAGTGAAAAGAGAAGGAATAAAATTGAAATCTTTAACTATCGCAAAAGAGTTATTAAACAATGGGATTTCAATTGACATTATCATCAAAACAACCGGCTTAACCCAGGAAGAAATCATAGCATTGAAGTGCCCCTGAATCGCATTAAACCAAAATCCTACCAATGTCAATCATGATTCCGGCAGGTTAATCTGTTTGATTTCTTCTTCGGATAGACCGGTATACTTAACAATCATTTCAATCGGAAGCCCATCGGCAAGCATGCGTTTGGCCATTTGCCGTTCGATTTGGCGTTCCATTTCGTTTTTCTCATTGTTCGGAGCCTGAACTTTGGTTTCCGGTTTATTTGTTTCTTTTAATTCGTCCGTTTCCCTTTTGGCCTCCCGGATTTTCCATTCTCCGATATTGCGTTCGGCTTCATTTAATCCAATACCCAATAAAATAACCCTTTTATTTGTATCCAAATAGGGAAGATAATATTTCTTTTCTTCGATTTGATTCAAGGCTGTGGTTGCGCTTCCCAGTTTGAATTCCATCACATACGCATAATGATCGGTCAAGACCACGATATCGCTTCTTCCCATAGCGGACTGAATTTCGCATTGGACTTCGAACATCGATAATCGCAGCGCAATGTAAATGAGGGAATGGTAATAGGCTTCCCGGTTTTCGATCTGAATATTGTAGGGAATAGAAGATAAGAGTATTTTTAAAGATTGAATAAACGCATCAATGTTATTGTCATTCAATGTTTGGCGGATTTTCTTGGTAACCGGGCTAATTGCCTCATGGGATTTGCCGCTGTAGCCTTCCAATAAATAGCGAAAGAAAGATTCTCGCACTTCTCGGTTGGGATAAGACAATATATATTCGTTTTCCTCAATTGTCTTTATCGTCAGATAACCGGTCTGGAAGAGGAGAACGGAGATATCGATGGATGAGATATCGAATTTGTCAAAGAAACTATCGGTTACGCTTAAGCATTCGTATCGATCGATCGCGATATCTGTGTTTTTTAATTTTTTGACGAGAAAGGTCGGGGAACCTGTGGCAAACCAATAATTTCTGAATTGATACGTTCTGAAAAAACTCAATATGGAAAATGGGTTGTAAACAAAATTTTCCCCATCCCAGGAATACCCATCGTAATAATCCTTTAACCTCTCAAACAAAATCGACCGGTTTTGGCCTTCCCGTTTTTCCCAGTTATTGATGTAATCGGAAAAATAATCTTCGATTTCTTCGGCGGTATAACCTAGCATATTGGAGTATTGAGGATCGATGCTAATATCAGCCAGATGGTTCAAATCGCTAAAAATCGAAACGCGACTGAATTTCGATACCCCGGTAATCAGGAGGAATCGGATATTGGATACCTGGGATTTAAGAATGGAATAAAAATTCTTTAAAATATCACGGTTCTTTTCGGCCTCCGGAATGTCGTCGATGTATTCGGTGATCGGTTTATCGTATTCATCGATCAGGATAACCACCTTTTTTTCTTTGGATAATAGTTTAATTAATTCGAGAAATCGTTCTTTGATGGTTTCTTTTGATAACTTAATATTAAATGGTTCCGCCAATGAATCCAGGGCATGATAAATCGCCCGTTCCAGCCCGATCGAATTGAAATCGACATTGATAAAATCCAAATGAATAATATTATACTTTTCCCAACCGATTTTATCGTAAATCCAGCAGTTTTTAAATAGTTCTTTATTGCCGCTGAAGATTTCCTTCAATGTCGAAATCAGCAGCGATTTTCCGAACCGGCGGGGGCGAGACAGAAAACAATTGGATTCATTGCTGATTAGTTCGTAAATATATGGGGTTTTATCCACATAGACGCAATTTTCGAGGATGCGGTCTTTGAACGAATGGATACTGATTTCCAGCTTTTTGGCCGGAAATTGAGGCGCATTCATTGAAGAGGCTGGCTTATCCATATTGCTTATATACCTTCAATAACGTGTTTTGATTGATCATATTCGTATGGTAAACCAAAATGATGCGAATGTCAATCAGGTGTTTAAATGCCGTTGTGCTTCGGGTTAAAACGCGACTCATCGAGAGTAATAAAATAAGATTTGCATTTTAAAATACGAAAAATATCGGCGATATTGTAATTTCCATTTATTTAATGTAAACTAATCTCTCAAATATAATAAAGGGCTTTCTGTCGTATTAAAACCCCTAACCGATTAACCGTTCAGTGATATATACCTGAATGGAGGTGAAGCTTGAGTGAACAAAACAGGGAAAAGCGGTATATCGAGCAATTAGTCGTATTGAACACAATTGTACGAGAAATTAGTGCATCGGTCGCCATGGATATTCCTCAAATTCTATATCTGATCTATAGGCAAACAGAAAAATTGATGGATGTAACAAACTTTTTTGTTGCTTTTTTCGACAAAGACAGTAATACTGTTAGTTTTGAATTTGCAGTAGAGAATGGAGAACCTCAAAAGACTGGTGTAGGTCAATGGGAAGATCGAATAGCGGGCAATGGGTTGACCGAGCATCTCATTCGTAATAAAAAAGTTCTTTTAATTGAAAAGGACGTCGAGGAATGGATTCATGCTCATAATATTAATATCATAGGTTCCGGAGCGAAATCCTGGTTAGGAGCCCCAATGATGTTTAAGAATGAAGTTTTAGGGGTAATCGTAATTCAGAGTTCTGAAAAAGAGAACGCATACGATCATATAGATATGCATATTCTGGAAACGATTGCTGTTCAAGCTGCTATTGCTATTGATAAAACACGCCTTTTCCATAAATCCAAACAACAGGTGGAAGAGTTAAACGGCCTTTATAAAATTTCTCAAGAGATAGTTACGGAATCGATGAGTATCAAATCCGTATTAAAAATAATACTTGAAAAAGCCGTGACGCTCTCAAAGACAGATGGAGGGCAATTCTTGCTTTACGATGAGACTTCAGGTGATTTAAGGGTTATTTCTACTTACAATATGGATGCGTTAAAGGGAATGATTTTTAAAAAGGGCGAAGCTATAACGGGTAAGGTGGCCATGGACGGAATTAGCAGATTTACAAATGATTATTATACATCGGAATACTTTACCCCAAAACTTGATTCACCTATCATTCGAACGTTGATAAAAGGATTAGCAGAAGTTCCTTTAAAATTTCAGAATAAACTACTCGGAGTTCTTGCATTATCATATAAACCGGGCTCAAATCGATTGTTTACCCAAAAAGATACAGAGTTATTAAATCATTTTGCAGGCCCTGCTTCGATTGCGATAGCCATTGCCAGGTATATTTCATTTCAAAAAACGATACTGAATAATAGTCCTGATGCTATTATTGCGGTGGATCGCTTGGGTATCATCAACCAATTCAATAAAACAGCAGAACGAGTTACCGGATATAAAGGAGAAGATATAATAGGGAATTATATAAAAGATTTTTATTACAGCGGCGAAGTGGAAGCCAAAAGGATAAACAATATATTATTTGAAAGTGAAAGAAAAAAAGACCCAGCGAGAAATATTTATACCATAGTGCGAGGGCCCAAAGGGGATCAAATCCCAACATTACTCTCCGGCGCGATACTAAAAAATGAATTGGCCGAAGGGATCGGTTCTATCGGTTTTATCAAAGATCTCAGAGAAATCAAATCTTTAGATCAAGAATACAGAAACCAGCAGATCTTTCTGAGATATATTGAACAGTATCCACAAGATTCACCAATCAATACTTTTGTCGAGCTTCAGAGACGAATTACAAGGTTTCTTGAAATGACTGGTGAATTTTGCAAATGTGAATATGCAATATTATTTGCCAGCACTGTTGAAAATGATACGGTTCTAAAAGCCGTCGCTTGGACTGGACTTCCCCCGAATGTAGAAAAAGCGTTACCCCATTTCAACTGGCGGAAAATGTGTCGCTATCCGAGTGATGAAACAGATAGAATTAACAAATGGTTGCCGGATGATGAATGGAAACATTGGATAAATATAAGCATTCGCGGAATAAATGCAGATTTTTTTAAAAACCTTTCCTGCGGTGTACCGGTTCGGTTAGCCAATAATTACCGGGCTGTGCTCGTTCTGGGGCCATTTAAAGATGATACTTTTCTTTTAAATATTGCCGACTTCATCCGCAATGTCGGGCAGACTATTAGCATTAATGCGCTCAGTTGGCTCCAAACCCTTTACCTGCGATACAAGAATAAAGAGTCAGAGATCGCCAAGCAACTCATCGTTCATCGAGCGCGCATGCAATTGCAGCAAATTATCGGAAAATTCGGTGTAATAAAAAGAATCGTGGAAGGCGATTCTGCTATCAAAAAACATGCAGATGACGGCGAGAAGCTTGTCAGCCACCTGGCGGGTGTCATCAAGCAAGGCGTTACATCTCATATCGGAGAAATGGAACCGAAGGATTTTGACTTTCAAGATTATCCACTTACCGTATTGATTCAGAATTGTGTGGAAAATTTCCGGGAAAAAGCCCAGGTTGAAAAACGAGATTTGAAACTCGAAATTGATAGTATTGAAGATCTGCCTTATGCGGAAATCGATCATATGATGCTTTCCGTTGCCTTAGGCAATCTTATCGAGAATGCGTTGAAGTATTCGATTAAAGACACGGAAATCAAAATTTTTTCAAAATTTAATTTCGATAAGGTGAATATTTATATCCAAAATTATGGAGAACAAATGCCGGAAGGAGCAAGAAAGAATCTGGTCCAACCCGGGATGCGTTGGGCAATGAGCCCACGTGCCCGAAGTATACCAGGTACAGGTTTCGGTTTATGGGACGCCAGCGTTATTGCGGCTGCTCATGGCGGTAAATTGGATTTCTATAGTGCTTACAAACATCAGATAAAAGCCCATGAGGTAAGGGTATGGCTTACCATACCCTTAAAACAAGATAAACATTAAAAAAAGATTAATTTGGGAGAAAAAATGACACCCGAAAAAAAGAAAATTTTTTGGTTTGAAGATGATGCCGCTTCCATCTCCGATTGTATAGAAGTTTTACGCTCAAGTTATGAGGTCATCGTTGGGGCGCACGATGGTCTCATTAAAGGGAACAAAGAGAGGACTTTCGATCTGGTAATTCTTGACATGATGATTCATATGACCAGTTTCGATTATGATTCCAGGCTAGAGGTGAAAAATATGGAATGCTCCGAAGGTGATTGGAGAAAAACCGGGTTGGAATTTTTAAAGCGAATCAGGGCAGGCGAATATGAAGCATACGGCTTTGAAAAGAAAGTTCCTGTACTGGTGGCCACAGGGGTAGTTGCTTATTCTGCGCGCAAAGAAGCTGAGAATTTTGGTATCCATGGTTTTCTGGAGAAGCCTTTCAGTTTAGATGACTTGGAAGAATCCGTAAAAAAGATTTTAACACTAAGAATAATTAGGTGAAAGAATGGCAAAAAATTCTAATCTATCAGGTGGTTCTGATATACTCCGATATGGTGAACGTCTGCAGAAGTATCTTCCAGCTTTAAAAAAAATTACTGAAAAACTGGCAAAAATAACTGCGAAGTCAAATATCGATGAATTATTAAAAAAAATTTTACCGGTTATTCGGGAAGTTTTAAATTCCCAAATATTTTTTATAGCTGATGAAAATGGAATTTTTTTTTCAGACCCTAAAAAAAAGAACTTTCTCGGTATAACATTGAGAGGGACAGAAGCGGGTGATAAACTTGTAAATATGGGAGAGCGCCTTGTTGTTGATGGTACATTTGGGAAGGCTCCAGAACTCGAAAAATTTAATTTAAATTCAATGCTGGTCGTCCACACCAATACTCCGATGGGAAAAAGGTTTATCGGAGTCGCTAATGGAAATAATAAACCTTTTCCTTACATAGCAGAAGATTTATTTTTTTTCAATACGATTCTCCAATTACTTTCACTTGGGATAGAATATGGTCGCGCACGTGCATATCTTGAAAAAGAAACAAATCGTAAGATAAAAGAGGAAAGAGAACGTCTGGAAAAAGAAGCAAAACGTAGGCTAAAGGAGGAAACAGAACGTCAACTTTACTCAGACCGTTATGAATGGGCGCATCTGCGTGGAGAATGGGAGTATCTTTCCAGGGCGAGCGAGGATTATGCAAAGACATTTTTTGATATTACCGAACAAAATAATTTAAACGAAATAGATCCATCAAAAAATATTATACACCCAGATAATGTGCTATCCGACTATCTGGATGCCGAACTCTCTATTCGGTTAAGATCAATGCCTTTATTTTCAGGGGCTTTTTCTTCCTCAATGGAAGAAGACCCTGTAGGAAGGGCCGGGGATATTTTTGCGTTCAAAGGAGAAACTGAATTCAATATAACTTTTAAAGAAAACGGTAAAACCAAATTATTAAAAATTTCTGATTACCCTCGTACGGCGACCGCCGGATTACGTATACAATTATTCTTAAAACCAGTAGAAATAAAAGAAAAAATAGAATATATGGATAGATATTTATCCATTATCAGTGAATTAAAAGATAAGGATAACATCACAATTGATGAACTATATTTGGATTGGATAAGAATCGAATGGCAATATATTTATTATTTATCAAGTAAAGGAATACTGGAACCCCTGGACAAATGCGTTGAAAAATGCATTGAGCTTTATTTAAATACCCAGACAAACACAGTGAGGGGATTGATGAAGTTTCTTGAAAATAATGATCCCGATTCTGATTTATCCATTGATTCGGATTGGTTGATGTGTTGGTTATCCATAAATGTTCTTTTAAGTAAAAAATTGAATGACTATTATGACCTTATCCCAAAAGGTAAAAATAAGGAGAACAAGGGGGGACTTGTAAATCGCGTGGCCAGGATGCGTTATTTAAAAAATCTCAGCCACATTGTCCTTTACGTGCTTCACTGTACCCGGCATGCCATGCGTAAGAAAATTTATGAAGATGAAACCAATCAATATACAGGTAAAAAGAAAAAAGAGGAATTTAAGCCTCTGCCTTTTTCGGATGTTCCGATAGATCCGATATCGAATATTTCGATGGCCCAATTGTACATCACGAGCGAATACGCGTACCGTGAAATAGGCGTTCACCGTGAGCTTAAAATTTTCGAACGGCTTAGCAAACAAATGAGTTATGAACTCCCCCTTTATGCAGCCAGCAGTTTTTACCGCGACCATTTGTATCATGTCATCGATGTCTGTTTATTTGGAGAATTTTTACTGCGGAGCAAAATATCGGAAAATAATTCCGATATAGCGGAGAGTTTTAAGGGCTTTTCCAAAGCCGACCTATTAAAAAATTGGTATGTGGCTGCCCTCTGCCATGACCTGGGTTATGTCATCGAACAGGCGGATAAATTCATCAAACCCATTGAAGAAGTAAAAGGAGAAGGAATTTCAGAATTGTCAAAGAAAGTAAAAGATGGTTTGAATGATGGAAAGAATGAAATGCGAGAAATCAGTAAACGCATTTTAAAAGAAGATTCCTCTCTCCTTCCTCCTGAGCTTGTAACCAAATTACAAAATGAAGAAATAAGAATCGAACACGGCATTGTCGGTTGGCTTCATTTACGCCATTGGATCAAAGAGGTCCGTATACCGGTTGAAACCTTTGCGCCCGCATTAACTGCCATCCTCAGACATAACCTCTCAAACCAGGAAATCGATCCCGAAAAAGAACCATTAAGTTTTCTTCTGTTGCTTTGTGACCATCTCCAGGAATGGGGCCGCCCCCGGATCGCACCGGATCCCCTGGCGCATAGCATTATTGAAAGCTTAAGATTCTCTGATAAACCTTTGTATGATAAAAAAATCAGGATGAGCAAGATGTGGGTCGGAGGATTAGGGCATTTACCCGATACGGAAATTCAGAAATTAAAAGAAAAAGTATGCGAACCGTGTATCTTTGTAAGTGATGATCGATGTGCACTTATGGGTATGAATAAGCCAGATCTTATGAAAAATTGCTTAAGATTTCATACACAAATCGATAAAAAAAAGGGGATAACATTTACATTCCCTTATGACGAAGCCCGTGAGACGGATTTCGAGCCTTGTATTTCCTGGCTGACTTTTTGCAGAGATTTTCAAGGCATTTCTTCCAATAGAGACAGGCTTCTCTTTCCTATTTCGATAATTTTTAAACACGAAATACCTCATATTTGGAAGGGATTATCATGGCAGCCTCTGGAAATGGAAATTTTTGAAGAATTTGCCAATAAGCACTCGTCATATTTATGTGAATGGATTGAACTCGCCCGTCAAAAACAAAACGGGATTGAATACGAAGATAATGGGGGCGGGAATGAAACTTTCATTATTAAGTTGAAAGATTTGGACAAACCTTTGAAACGCGGTTTAAAAGGAGAACACTGGAAAGATTTCTTCCGATGGAAATGGGAATTCCTGGGCCAAAAATACATCAAATCAAATCTGGGTGGTTTGTTCCCGGACCAATAATGCCATTTTCAAAACTTTTGATTTTTTATGCCTTAAAAATTTGCTTTCCACGTTAAAATATGGTATAAATGAACTTTAATCCTGGGGCTGTGGCGCAGTTGGGAGCGCGTCTGAATGGCATTCAGAAGGTCGAGGGTTCGAATCCCTTCAGCTCCATTTTTTTCTCTCCCCCGGTTTCCTTTTTTTACGTGTAAAACGTTTATTGATCTCTTGATTTTTCTATTGTATTATTTCCCTTTCCGATTTCCGAATCCTGATTCTATCCCTCTCTACAATCCATAATTGATTTTCAACGGAATTTTTATCAATAAATGAAAGAAATTGTAGCGCTAAGATCTCAAGTTCCTCAATGGATATCCTCTTCCTTGGCCTTAAAATAACAATGCCGGGAGAGTTGAACGGTGGAAAGGTTATTATATCGGAAAAATCAAGATCAAGGGTGATCAAGCAACGTGATTCTTTGACGCAAACCTTGAATAAATTTCGGTCCGTCGTTCCTTGTAAACCTTCATCTCTGACCGTTTCGGTATCGTATCCGGCATTCAAAAAAATCTTTTGTAATCTCGTACCAAAATGCTCATCCAGTTTAAACTTCGTCATATTCTGACTTCAACATACCGCTCTCTTGACATCGCTGAGCCATAAGCGATCGCCGCCCTTATATCCTCAATGGTAAGCGAAGGATATTCCGATAGAATATCTTCAAAAGACCTCCCATCCGCCAGGAGATCCAGTATCAGAGATACCCATATCCGTGTACCCCGAATACACGGCTTTCCAAAGCATACATTGGGATCCACGGATATCCGATCAAGTATTTTGTCCACAAAATACCTCCGACGTCATTTTACTCTTTTTCTTTTTACATTACAATTGTCCAAATCACTGAGGCGGAACAACGATCGTCGGATCCCGCGGCCCTAAATACATCCACCATTTCTCAACCTGCCGCAAAAACCACTGATCCACCCCATTTCCACCAATCGAATGCTGAGCAAAGGCAAGCCCTCCAATTGCATAAAAAGGAGATAACGCCAATCCACCAACAGCAAGAAAAAGAGCAATCGATAATCCGGCAAACGATACCACGCCCAACCCAAGTCCACCAAAGGCCAACAATCCCAGACTGAGCCCTCCCAGCGTAATGCCCCCCATGGCAATTCCACCAATCGCCAATACACCGACGGCAATATTCCCAATGGCAATAATCCCCTTGGCTTTCCGAGGATGACCGGTTTTCGGATCGATTCCCCGCGCAATGTGAACCAACGGAAGCCCAAACCACCTGGACTTCGATTTATATTCATACCCCCAATAACCCACTCCCTGAACGGTAATCATGCGACCTTCCAACGATTCGCCACAATACCGACATTTGACGGCTTCATCTTGTATCATTTCAGCACAATAAGGACACTTTTTCATCCATTCACCTCGTTAAATATGACATGCTTTATTTTACCAGATTTATTCTTTTTTCACAAATGGACCCAATCGTGCTATAATGGTTGAGTGGTATCGTAAATTTTAAAAATACGATGATTGATGATGAAAAAATGAAGTTCTTGATCTGGAAAGGAATAAGATATGGTTCATCATAAAATAAAAATTGTTTTTCTTCTGGGACTGACCCTCGGCTGGTGTGCCTGTATCCGCTTTCATCCGCATGAACTTTCACCCCGACAAACGCTGAACGATTTTGATGGTCGATCTCTGAACTGCCGGGAATTACGGGAATTTTTCAAGGCAAATGGTCAAACCCCGGACTGGCCCCTCACCTCCTGGAATCTCCATGCCCTGACGCTGGCTGGCTTCTTCTTTCACCCGGATCTGGATGTGGCCCGCGCCCAATGGGCCGTGGCCCAGGCCGGACGCCTTACAGCCGGGGAACGCCCCAATCCGAATCTCTCCCTTCCAACCGAATACAATAGCACGCTGCGAAGCGGCGCCAAAGCATGGAACCCGGCGATCAATTTTGATATTACGATCGAAACCGCGGGTAAACGCGGGTACCGAATCGCTCAGGCCCGCCAATTGTCCGGCTCGGCCTACCTGAATATCCATTCCGTGGCCTGGCAAGTGCGCAGCCGTCTGCGCCAGGCGTTTTTAGAACTCTACGCCGCCGAACACCGGCAAACCCTCCTTTCCCAAAACCAGCACCTTCTATCCGAAACCATCGGAATCATGGAAAACCAATTGGCTGCGGGCGCAATCTCCGCCTATGAACTGGCCCAGGCCCGCATGAATTTCGAAACCAGCCGCCTGGAATGGCTTGATGCCCAAAACACCCGGGCGCAAGCCCGTATTTCCCTGGCCTCGGCTCTGGGCGTCCCGCTTTCGGCCCTGGAAGGGGTGACCTTCGACTTTGCGGAATTCGAAGGCGCGAACGTGAATATGCCCGAACGCCTGGCCCGAGAACGGGCACTGCTCAATCGGAGCGACCTATTGGCGGCATTGGCCGATTACGCGGCCAGCCAGGCCGCGCTCCAACTCGAGGTGGCCAAACAATACCCGGACATTCACCTGGGACCGGGATACATCCGGGACACCCTCGAAAACAAATGGACCCTCGGCCTGTCGTTTTTACTTCCGATTTTCAATCAAAACCACGGCCCGATCGCTGAAGCCGAGGCCCGCCGAGAGGAAATGGCCTCCCGTTTCCTGGCCTTACAGACCACGGTCCTGAACGCGATCGAACAGGCTGTTGCCGGACTGGGTCAAGCCAACGACAAAAGACAGGTAGCCGCTGAAATTGAAAACAATCTTCAAACCCAAGCCAGACGCGCGCAGTCCATGTTTAAGCTGGGCGAAATATCCAAATCCGACCTGCTGGCGATTGAACTGGAACACAATACGGCAGAAATCGCCTTGCTCAATGCCCGGATCAACACGCAAAAAGCCTTAGGCGCTCTGGAAGATGCCATGCAGGATTCACCGGCCTTGACGCGTTGGATGAACGATGTAACTAAAGAAATAAAAGAAAATAAAAAAAGGAAATGAGGTAAGTGAAAAAGGATCTCAATCATTACGGAGTATCGGGATGAAAAAACGCCGGATTATCATCGCCCTTGGTGTGGTACTGATCCTTGTCATCCTCCTGGTTTGGCATATCTTAAAAATCAAGGAAACAACGGAAAGGGAAGAGAGGGAAAAGGAGAATGCAACACCCGAAGTTTCCGTGCATGTCGGGAAGATCCGCAAGGCTACCCTTCACCGGTTTGTGATTGCCTATGGAGTCGTTGAACCGCCAATGAAATCCCTAAACCTTACCGGGGCAGTATCTCATGTGGCCAGTACCTTTTCCGGAATTCTTGCCCGGGTTCATTGCTACGAAGGTCAGCGGGTAAAAAGGGGAAAACTGCTCTTTTCTCTGGACCGCCGCCTGGCGGATTTGCAAATCGAAAAGGCGAAACAAGCCGTGAGTTTCGCCAAAACGGCGGTTGAGCGCCAGCAAGCGCTCCTGGCCGCCGGGGGAACCTCTCAAAAGAATGTGGCGGAAGCCGAACAACAATACACGAACGCCCAAAATGAGCTGGCCAATGCCCAAGCTCAGGCCCAACTCCTCGAGATTCGGGCCCCCATCGATGGAACCATCACTCGAATTTATGTCCAGCCGGGAGAAGCCGTCGAAACCGCCAAAACGCTTGCAGATATCGTCAACCTGGAAAAACTGGAGGTAACGGCCAGGGTTCCCTCCCAGGAAGTATCGCAACTCCAATTGGGGCAAGTGGTGGAGATCGGCGAGGGTGAAGCCAAGGAATCCGGAAAACTCATCTTCATCGGATCCGAAGTCGATCCCAGGTCCGATACGGTTCTGATTCGGGCATCCCTCCCCAACGCCACCCCTCATAAACCGGGCCAATTCCTGACCATCCGGATTATCAGCGCCGTTCACCCGAATTGTCTCACGATCCCCGAGACCGGGTTGGTCCGAAATGAGCAGGGGAAACCCGCGATTATGCAGGTTAAGAACGGAATGGCCATTCAAAAGGTCGTGGACGTGGGACTCACGGAAGGGGGACGGGTCGAAATTCGGGGAGACGGGTTGACCGAGGGCATGCCGGTGGTTACCGAGGGTGCTTACGGTCTGCCGGATCAGACGAAGATTATCATCGTCTCTGACGACGATAACGACACCAAACACTGAATGGATTTAAAAAACTAAAATGAAAAACTAAAAAATGGAAAACCGGAATTTATTGGGAAATTTTGCTCGGAGCCACTCGTTATCCGTTATTTTTATCGTCATTATCGTTTGCCTGGCAGGGATTTATGCGGCGTTAACTCTTTCGTCATCGGTTTTTCCCCAAACCGATTTTCCGCGGGTGGTCATTCTGGTGGATAATGGCGTGATGCCGAGCGATGAAATGATGGCCACCATTACTCGGCCTATCGAAGAAGCGGTCAAAGATATTCCCGGTGTTACAACGGTGCGCTCGGCCACGGGGCGCGGTTCGGCCGAGGTGAATGTTTTTTTCAATTGGAAAGTCGATATGGTGAGATCGGAACTCTTCGTGTTGGGGCGACTGGGACAGATTCGGGCGCAATTGCCCTCCGGAACTGAAACCGAGGTCTACCGGGTCACGTTTGCCAATTTCCCCATCCTCGGGGTCAGTCTGACGAGTCCCACCCGAACGCTGATCGACCTGTGGGAGACGGCCCGTTATCGGATCAAACCGCAATTTCTCCGGATCCCCGATGTGGCCCGGGTCGATCTGATCGGTGGACGCTCCCCGGAATTCCATGTCATTGTGGATCCGGTGCGGTTGCAGGCGGCCAATTTGACCTTGCAGCAGGTGACCGAGGCGCTGGAAAAGAATAACCGGGTGGCGTCGTCGGGGTTTCACGAAGAAAACCATCTCATCTATCTAACGGTTGTCGATGGCCGGATCCGCTCGTTAAGAGAGATCGATGATTTCATGATCACCTTTAACGGCAATCACCCGGTGCGAATTAAAGACGTGGCCCGGGTGGAACGCGGCCCCGAACCGGTGTTTAACATCGTTACCGCGAATGGCCGGGATGCCGTACTGCTCAATATCTATAGTCAACCCAACGGCAGCACCCTGGATATTGCCCGACAGGTACACCAGGAAATGGCGCGACTCCGAACGATCCTGCCACCGGACATGACGTTGAAGTTTTTTTATGATCAGTCCTTGATCGTACGGTCCTCGGTTTCCGGCGTCCGGGATGCGATTGTCTTTGGCTTATTCCTCTCGGTTCTCATTCTTTACTTCTTTTTGAAAGACTGGCGGATTACCCTGATTGCCATTGCCGTGATCCCGGTCGCGGTCCTGGCAGCGATTCTTGCCATGAAGGGCTTTGGGCTCAGTTTCAATTTAATGACCCTGGGAGGGATTGCGGCAGCCATCGGTTTGATTATCGATGATGCCATTGTGGTTAGCGAAGCCATTTACACCAGGATGATGGCGGGCCTTTCGAGTCATGAGGCAATCAGCCAGGGGATCGGAGAGATCGTTCATCCGCTGCTGGGTTCCACGCTGACACCGGTTGTCGTTTTTTTACCGCTCTCCTTTTTGGAAGGCGTTCCCGGGGTTTTCTTTCGTTCCCTGGCCCTGACCATGGTGGTATCTCTCCTGATGTCATTGGTGTTGGCCATCACCTTTACCCCGTCGCTGGCCATCCTGTTTACTCGATCAGGTCGATCGGGAATGGGGAGCCGACCGGGGCGATCCGAGGAAGGCCCGATACTGGGGCGAGTCATTCGCGTCTATGAGGGCGGGATTGAAACCGTCCTGCGTCATCCGGGGTGGACCGTGGGCATCTGCGGGTTGATCATCCTGCTGAGTTTCGGTCTCTACACGCAGTTGAAGAGTGAATTTTTACCGGCTATGGATGAAGGAGGGTTTGTCATCGATTACCTGAGCCCTCCGGGAACCAGTCTGGCCGAAACGAACCGTCAGTTACAGCACGCGGAAGCCATTTTAAAAACCATCCCGGAATTGGAAAGCTATTCCCGGCGAACCGGCGCCCAATTGGGGATTGCCATTACCGAGCCCAATAATGGCGACTTCCTGATCAAGCTCAAATCCGACCGCCGACGATCCACCGATGCAATCATCTCGGAACTGCGGAGAAAATTCAATGCAGCCTTGCCTGATATCCAATGGGAATTTCCCGGAATTCTCAGTGATCTGATCGGTGATCTGATGGGAGCCCCATCTCCCATTGAAGTAAAATTGTTCTCGCCCGATTATGAATTCTTGAAAGCCAAAGCCCCGGAAGTGGAAGAAATGATCAAGAAGGTTCCGGGTGTGGTCGATACCTTCAATGGTCTGGTGGCAACAGGTCCATCCATTCGGTTGCAGGTGCGTTATCCCGAAGCCCTGCGTTTCGGCCTGACTGCCGATGATATTGCCACGGCCGTCCATACGGCGATGTTGGGGCAAACGGCTTCAACGGTTCCGGAAGGGGACCGGGTGATCCGTATCCGGGTCAAGGTGTCGCCGGACCGAATCGCTCGGTTGGCCTCACTCCGAGATCTCCCGCTACGAACCCCCGATGGGACGCTGGTTAAGTTGTCGCAGGTGGTGGATATGAAGGAAGAACCCGGGCAATTTGAACGGCGGCGCGATGATTTACGCCAGGACGTGGCAATTACCGGGCGACTGGAAGGTCGCGACCTGGGGAGTGCGATGAATGACATCCGGCAGGTATTGGAAAGGGACCCGAGTATTCCGCCCGGAAATATCGAATATGGGGGGGTGTACCGGCAACAGCGCGAATCGTTTTACAACCTGATGCTGGTTTTGGTCATGGCGATTTTATTGGTGTTTACCGTGTTGCTGCTGGAATTCGGTTCGTTTGCGGTGCCGCTGGCCATTATCGCGGGCGCGATATTGGCCCTGTTCGGAACCGTTTTGGCCCTCTGGTTAACCGATACCACGCTCAATATCATCTCATTTTTGGGCGCCATCATCGGGGTGGGAATCGTTGCCAAAAATGGGATTCTGATGCTCGATTACACCCACCATCTCCAAAAGGAAGGATTGCCCCTTGCCGATGCGTTGATCCGCTCCGGGAGACGGCGGTTGCGCCCGGTTCTGATGACGTCCCTGGCCGCTGCCCTCGGCATGCTGCCGCTGGCCTATGGGGTCGGTGCAGGCGCCGATATGTTAAAACCGTTTGCGATTGCTGTTATCGGCGCTTTATCCATCTCGGTTCTGTTGTCGCTGCTGGCAACCCCTGCGATTTATTTTCTGTTACACCGATCCGGGAACAAATAAAAAAAAATAACCGTCTATTCGGAAGGAAGATGAATCCGCATGAGGGTTTCTTCGTAATGCTCCACAGACGGAAAAACCATACTTTTCCTCAATTGAACGGTCTCCAAATCCGGATGAGGCTTCGCTCCCGCTGCATTCAATAACTCGGTGATAAACCCCCGAAACGCTCCCAGCGCATCTGCCGCAGCCGGATAAAAGTGCCGCGGGTTAAACACCGAACTATGAAGGCGGATAATCCGAAGATCCGGCGACGCATCAAACGGATCGCTTAAAAAAAGATCGATGATCAGATACGCACGCCCACCGGTCGGCGTGATTTTAACCACCGAAATCACTTTGATGCGTTCCAACGAAAGCACCCGCTGCCCAACCCCTTCCGCATTCACGGTCAACTTGCCTTCTTTCATCTCAACCGGTATGACATTGGTGATATTCAAGTTTTTCAGCGGGAGCAACGGCAACTCAAAGGCCTCTTCCTGAACCGGCACCATGTCCGGCTCCGGTTCGGCGACGGTTTGGTTTTGGCTATCCAAATCGATGGTTTGGAAATCAAGGTTGATATTTTGAAAGTCAAGGGCGACATGCTGAACCGGAATCACATCGGGTGCCGGGTTGGATTCGGGTTTATATCCTGTTTGTAATTCGTCTTTTCTGGCTTGAGGAATTTCGGGGTGTTGGAGACAGAGTGGAATGATACTGCCGGATAAGGAAGCGGCGCACCGCGCATCCACCCGCTGGGTCAATGCACACACATCCAATAAAATACCGGGAGGAGAAACCGGCGAAATCTCCCGCGTGAGTTCGGTGGCCATGAGCTCCGCTTCCCGAAGCTCGTCCCGATCCAACAAAATACCCGCAATATAAATCCGCGCCTGTATGGAAAGCGACGCATCCGGGAGTTGGGATCTCAACTGAACATAATAGGCCATCACCATATCCGGCTCATTCTCCCGAACCATTTTTTCAATCGTCTTGATGAGAAAAGGCGCGGCTTCCGTCTCCCGGCCCATTTCCACACTCAACGACCAGAGCGTTTCCACAGTATCCGCATGCGTGGGATTGGCCCGCGCCGATCCCAGCAGCATGGCAAAGGCCGGCTCGCGCTTTCCTGAATCCAGCATGGTTTTGACATCTTCCAATACCTGGTAACGTTTATCCGTGTACGTCGTTTGAGCAATGACTTTCGGGTTGATCAGCTTTTCTTCCACCTGAAGGAGTTTAATCACCAGTCCGATCACCACACCGAAGACAAATCCCCAAACATGCGCCCAATGCGCGACACCGCCTCCGGAACCCGTGGGATTATACGTATCCATGGCTTTGGCATTCATGAATTCATTGCCGGCCCACAGAATCAGCATCAACCAGGCCGGGGCACTGAACGTTCCTCTAAAAAGCAGGAAAATCCAGTAAAAAAATCGAATCTTCGTACTCCAATACCGAATTAAAAACGCCCCCATAACCGCGGCAATGGCTCCGGAAGCGCCAACCAACGGCACGGTCGAATGCGGGTATTGAAGCGCGTACATCTGCGTGGCAAATATTCCCCCAATTAAATAAAAGAAAATGAAAATGGTTTTTCCCCATACGTCTTCGATAAACGGAGCGGTCAGAAACAGAAACAAGAGGTTGAAGATCAAATGCATCCATCCGCCATGGAGAAACATGCTGCTAATCATTGTCCGGAAGGTTTTATGGGCCGGGATACACCCCCATTTCATGTGGGGAACCTCTTTAATCATGGCGATGATTTCCTTCCCATACGAATCCAGGGTTTGCTGCTGCTCCTCAACTTCTTCTTCTCCGGGCATGCCCTGTCCCTGTTTATACTGGTCCTGTAACTCCGAAAGTTTGGTGTTTACCGTCCGCTCATCCATCCCCGGGAAAAAATATTTCTTCATCTCATCATCGATCCGAAGATACGGATGCTGCTGAAAGTATTGGACGTACTGCATAAAACCGGTAGTCAGTCTCATCTCGATTTTCTCGAGTTTTTTTGTGACATAAACATGGATAATGATACAAAGCGCAATGATCGCTATACTGACCCAGGGAATCCGACGAACTTCACTATCCTCATGGCCTATTGGGATTAGCATGGTACACTCCAGATATTCATAAATTGCCGGAAGAATACGTTGTTTAATTTATTCGGTTAAATAGAGATGATATACTATCACACCGAAAAAAAATTTTCAATTTATTTTGCTAACCTTCTAATCCTTACGTGAATGACTGCCGGTCAGATGATCCAAAATGGCGGGCGTCACCTCGGCAAGATCATGGATCCGGTCCCGGAGCCGTTCGGCCTGATTTCCCCATACGATTAACGGCACCGGATTGAGCGTGTGCCCCCGCGTGGTTCCGTCTTCCAGGTTTCCATGATCACCGGTCAGCAGAAGGGTATCGGTTTTCGGATTTAAGAGCGAAAACAAGGTCCGAAGAAAGCGATTGAGATCATCGATCAATTCCAGTTGCTCGTCAAAGGTTCGCCGATGCCCATACAAATCGGTTTGAAAATATTCGTAAAGGGTAAAATCATGCAGTCGGGAGGCATGAAATAGGTTTTGGGCGGCTATTTCCGGGGTAAATTCGGGAATTCGCATGCCTTTTTCAATTAACCACCGGTTGGTAAAATCCTGAAATAGCGAGCGCCCGTTCAGGATATCCGTTTCGGTAAACGGCGGCTGGCCGGCGGCCAGCATCATGCATGAGGTGACGGATAGCCGGCGTCTGTACGCCGGGAGAACCTCCGCTGAAGCCTGAAGCTCTCCGGATGGCATTAGCCGGATATGCTGATCCGTAAATAAATAATGATGGACCGGATACGCATTGATAAAAACCGCATCCATCCCACGGGCTTTTAAGCGGGAGAGGATGTTCTTTTCCACAATAATGCGCCGCATCTCGCGGCTGGGGTAACTGTCGCGGTGCCCCATGAGTTTGGGGATGTTTTCGCCCGTATACAACGAGGTTTGACCGGAACCGCTTTGTGGGATACCTTCCACTCCCAATGTGGCATCGATTGGTTTTATCGGCGTGCCGTCGGGTAAAACCAATCCGCCCTCATAAAACGGCAGATATTCGGGCCGATTTACATAAAACGGATTGAAATCCTCCGGTTTTCCAACTCCCACACCATCCAAAAATATAAAGATGAAATGTTCCATATTCATATATAAATATTATATAGTATTTTTAATATTTTTTTCCTTCGGGTGAAATGTAAATCACTTCCCGCTCAAGGCGGATACCTTTTTCGTCCAGGACTTTTTGGACAATATCGTTTTCAAAGCGGACCACATCCGCAAATGACGCACACCCGTTGTTGATGACAAAGTTAGCGTGTTGATCGGAAATCCGTAAGGTATCGAACGTTTGGCCTTTAAGTCCCAGATTTTCGATCAGTCGGCCTGCGGGTATTTTCTCGCCGTTAATGACCGGGTTTTTGAAAAAGCATCCGGCCGAACGAAGTGTTGAACAGGGATGATTCTTTTTTCGGTAATCGTATTTTTCCTGAACTTTCCGATGGATGGACGCGTTCTCTCCCGGGAGATACTTGAGGGAAACGGTAAGGATCGTGTCCTCCCCGTGTTTAAAGGCCGAGTCCCGGTAGGTAAAACCGAAATACTCTTTGTCCACGATTTTTATTTCGCCGTTGCGGGTGAAGATCTCTGCTTTTTCGACAAGCGAGGAAACGGATTGACCGAACGCACCGGCATTGACGGCTACGGCGCCGCCCACGGTTCCCGGAATGCCCGCTAAAAAGTCCATCCCATCCATGGCATTGGTCACGTTCCAGATCATCAGATCATCGAGAAAAAGGCCGGAACTGACATTGAGTAAGAAGTCCGGTTCGTAGAAAATACCTAATGTGCGATTGATGATCACCACCAGGTTGGGAGCGTGGTCCGGGAAAATCACGTTGCTCCCGCCGCCCAAGACAATGACGTGGAAATCGAAACGCGCCCTGTTTCCTGAAAGATAAACCAGAAGCTCCCTCAAATGAGCGGTGGAAAATACCTCGATGATCATGCCCACATTTCCGCCGATGCCCATGGTCAGGTACGGGGCAATCGCGGCGTCCGTCGTGTACCGAATATCGCGTTGTTTCAGAAATTCTTTAAAATCGTTCATGTTCATTTCATATTTAAATATTATAATATTAATTGATGGAACCGAAATCGCATTGGGATTGAACTTTATAAAAATACTCTCTCATCATGCGGTTGTAATCGATCACGTTAAACGTTTGTTCAACCGTGAGGTTGTCTTTATTTTGGGCGTGGATCAATACTTTTATCATATACTCGGATTCGGTGGACGGAACCCAGATCAGTTCCGGTTTATCTTTTTCACCGATGGTTTTTTGAAATACGGGTTCCTGATTCGGGGAGCGGTTATTGATGATCTTTACGTCGAAACTCGGTTTGATCAGGTTAACGGCGGTTAGCGCGAACCGGATCGATTTACCGGGGACTTTGGCATATTCCGGCGTTGTTTTAACCTCGACGCCGTAATAGTTTCCGATCCTGGTTAACCAGCGAAAAGGCTCGGCTTTTTTTTCAGTGTCATTCGACATTTCATTTTCGGTGACGATATAGAGGTAGCCGTTGATAAAAACCGGGTTTGACCGGAAATCGCTTTTCACGGGGTAAGTGATCGCCGTTTTGGTTTTGTAATTAAAAAATTTGATACTCCCGTCCCACAGACAGACCGCCGCGTTTTCGTTCATGGGTTCCGGGGGCATTTCGATCGTGGAACCGAGAGGGGACCACCAGTATAGGGTTCCGTTTTTGTTGAAAAAATAGATATTGTTATCTCTGGGAACCGCCACGACATACGGTCCGATTTTGCGGGGCGTTGTTCGGATCGGTTCTGCCAACTTGAATCGCCACTGGGTGGTGAAGGTATTCAGGGACAATTGAATCAGCTCCCGTTTTTCCGACCCGTAGTAGATGACATCCTGATCCAGAAGGAAATTGGACGCGGCTTTGTCGTTGAGGGGAACAAATTCGACTGTGTTTTTGGTTTTATCGTACATATAGCAGCGAAGGGTGGTTAAAATGAAAAGTTTATTCGCTTTCCAGTCGCTGTTAAAAATGGATTCGTTGGGGTCCAGGGGGACGACCGTTAAGCGCTTGTTGTTTTGGTAATTTAAGACCGTGAGCGTGGGTTTATCGCCGCCGGAAACATAAACCAGACATTTTTCGTCTATTCCCGAAATCCGATCGATATTCAGATCCTTCAGTACCGTGCGTATCTTCATTTGGTCGAGGTCGAAGACAAAATAGGTCGATGGTAGTTGTTTGAGAACCAGGTAATTGTTCTGGACAAAACTATCGGCCTGAACGGGGTGGTTGAGAGTATACAGCGAGTCTTTCATTTTGGATGCAAAGTTCCAACGGAAAATTTCGCCGTCCTGGGTAATGAAGATTAACCCGGCATTGCTTTTGATGAGCTTTTTGACCACGGGTTTTGAGGATAGGTCCAGGATATCTTCGTCATAAACCGAAGGGGATATTTCGGGGATCGTGTTGACCCTGGAACAAGAGAGCAAAACCAAAACGCCGATTAAAAGAACTGCGTATTTTTTTATGGACATCCGTGTTATTCCTTGTTGTATAAATTTACGAGTTTATTTATTATTGAATCATTATAGAAGAAATTGGGTATTCCGTCAATGTTTCTCACGGAGCGCCCAGCAATTCTTCTTTTGAAAATTTTCTTCAATAAATCTCTTTAATGTTAAGATAATTTACCGAGTATAAATGATCTCGAATTGGACGAGTCCGCAAATCCTTTTTGAATAAGCGATTCGG
>JBLMYT010000034.1:0-7752 GCA_050258455.1 Candidatus Omnitrophota bacterium
ACAAAGAATTAAAAGAAAAATTGGAGACATCGGACAATCCGATGGTCATGGTAGTGAAAGCGCAGTTGAAGAGTCTTGAAGTCCAGGGCTCCGATAATCAACAGAAGTTTGAAGTCACCAAGGAACTGATTCGGGAGTGCGGCCTCAGGGGGTATACCCGGGACGCAACCAAAACCATGCTTCGATTTTTCGAGTGGGTCATCCGATTACCGAAATCATTTGATAATCGGCTTAATGTGATTTTTAAACAATTAGAGGAGGAAAAGAAAATGGAATTTTTAGCAGCATACGAAAGAGTAGCCCTTAAGAAAGGAAAAAAAGAAGGAAAAAAAGAAGGAAAAAGAGAAGGAATGAAAGAAGGAAAAGAGAAAGAAAAACAAGAAATAGCCAGAAACATGGCCAAAATGAAATTTGATTTGGATACGATAAAGAAGATAACAGGTTTGGATAAGAATAAACTCAATGAAATCATTGCATCCGTGAATTGACGCGGTTGAAACGCTTGGCAAAGCAAAAGGGTAAAAAGAAAAGCCAACTCATTCGTGAAGCCATCAATAATTTTCTGGAGAAAAATGATGCATACAAACGCCAGATGATACTTGATCGGGTGGCCGGAATTTGGAAAGACAGAAAAGATCTTCCCGATTTTTCAGCGTTAAGAAAATCTCTGGATAGAAGTGTTTCTTGATTTTTAAATGTTTCCCCATTGAGAAAATCGGGTTAGTATTTCAATTTAATTATTGAAATAAAAATGAAGTTATTTTATAATTCCAATAGAGGTGAGAAATAATGAAAATAAATAATTCATCAAATATGTTCCCCAAATTGGAGGTAAATATCAATTCATTTAAAGACCGTATCATACAGAATTGCCTGTATGTCGATAAAACGCAATATATTTACGATTTAATTAACAGCGAATCCCATTGTTTCTTGGCCCGTCCCCCAAAGTTTGGGAAATCCCTCCTGGTTTCCACGCTGAAAGAGATGTTCAGCGGCAATAAGGAATTGTTCAAGAATTGTTGGATTTATGATAAGATCAATTGGGAACCATACCCGATCATTCATTTGGACTTCATCGAGATCGATTTTAAAACTTTTGGCCTGGAACAAGCTGTTGATCAGAAGTTAGAAAGCATCGTCGACCAATTCAATATTAAATTACGCGGAATATCCATCAAAGAGAAATTCGGAGAAATGATCAAAGTTCTATCCAACAATCAAAAGGTGGTCATTCTAATCGATAATTACGATAAACCGTTTATGGAGTATATCGATAACACTCCGAAAGCAGAAAAAAATTGGGATATTTTGAAGAATTTCTTATCCATCCTTGAAGCCCGTTCTTCTCACATACAATTCCTCTTGATTACCGGCGTCTCGAAATACGGTAACCTTTCAATCTTTGGCGATCTGAATTATTGGTCGGATATTACGTCGCATCCGCGCTATTCACAGATGTTAGGTTTTACTTCCGATGAAATTGAGGACTTCTTTTCTCCTTATATAACGGAATGGGAAAACCAAACGGGTGAAAAGCGTCATGTCCTTTTTGAAAAACTAAAGGATTATTATAACGGTTATTCGTGGGATGGGGAAAACACTGTCTACAACCCCTTTTCCATACTTAATTTTTTCGGCACCTATGAATTCAAAAATTATTGGTTTGCTTCCAATCCGCCCACTTTCCTGGACCATACGCTGACAAATACCCAAATTGAACAATATGAGCATTATCGTGTGAGTAATAATTTTTTGGATACCTTTGAAATCGGTTCCCACCATACTTCGGAGCGCCTCTTTCAAGAGGGTTATCTGACGAAAAAGAAAGTGGAAAATGAAGGATGCTTGCATAGAAATTATATCCTGTCTTATCCCAACCGAGAAGTCGGAGAATCCCTCCTCCAGCAATATACCAGATAAAACAGCGTCAAAACAAACGAGTGCCATTGCCTGAATTACAATCTGCTAATTCCCTGTAAAAAGAATTGAATATTTCAAAAAGTTCTTGACAATCGTACTTTTCTCTTCTATTATCGTCACTTATGAAGGTGAAGATTATAATATAATCTAACTTTAAGGAAGAAACATGCTTAAGGAAAAGAATGCGCAGAAGAGAGAAGAAAGGTTTCGAATATGGGGCGCAAAGAAAGACTCTCATACAAAGCTGGACTCAAAGAGGATTTAGTAAAATATAAGCAAGGACTAGAATACTGGACCCGTGTTTCCAATAAAAACTATGGTGATGATAAGGCTATACTTCGAGCTCAGACATATAGGGAAGGTGTAAGTACTTTATGTGGAATAATGAAAATTGAGATTGTATTTTTAATTGGATTCCTAAAAGGATATAAATGTAAAATATTTCGGTTTTCCCCTTGAAATATTTCTAATAATTCAGTAAAATACCGTTTTAGTTCACAAAGGATAACAGTTGATTATCAACTGTTTTAATCTAGGCGAAAAAGCCGAGCAAATGAAGCTCTCGAGGTGAAATGCCAAGGTTCAAAGATTTAAGTATTTTTGACCGACAATCATTAAAAGAGATCAATCTGCCCTGTTTCATTTATGATTTGGCAGCCATCGGAGAAAAAATCGAAGCGATCCGAGATGCCTTTTCCCCCATTTCCTTTACTCAGTATTATCCCATTAAGGTTAACTCTTGCTTGGATGTTGTACGCTATTGCGTTGAACAAGGGTTGGGAATCGACGCCTGCTCCATGGGGGATTTGGAAATAGCGGGAATACTTGATGTACCGTCTGCGAACATTTCGTTTACCGGTGTCGGTTTGAATGAACAGGAAATGCGGCTTCTCCAAAGCAAAAAAATCATCCCAAACCTGGGTTCCATCGAAGAAATCAAACGATGGGGACAATTGTTTCCCGACTCTTCCATTGGCGTGCGTGTCAGTACCATTAATCCCGGCGTGAAATCTGCCGTGGATTACGCCATTAAAATGGGCATTCTCGGTCAGGACTGGCCCGCTATTCGTACCATTATTCTCAAACACAACCTGGACATCGTAAAAATCCATCGGCATGAATCCAAAGGCTTCATCTCGCATGAAGACTTATTAAAGTCTTTTTCAACCACTCTTGAAGCAATACCGATTTGGGCATGGAAGAGCGTTCGAACGATTAATTTCGGTGGCGGTTGGGGGTTACCTTATTTAAGGGAAGGGCAGCTTGACTTAAAAAAGCTCACACAGGGAATCGTCGACATAACAAATAAATTAACCAATACATTGGGTTTGGGAAAAGTGGGGATTGCGATCGAACCCGGGGAATATCTGGTCGGAGAAAGCGGTTATTTATTAACCAAAGTGATCGATGTCCGACGAATAAGGTCTCCGCATGATGGAACAGATGTCCAGATCGTGATTTTGGACACGCCGTTTCCTCCCGGTTCCGGGTTTAGAGACGCCGAATTATTGTATCCCGTCACTTTTTCACCGGTTGAAGGCATGGGGCAAGAAAAAGAAGATGTCGTGTTTACGAAAATCTATGGGCGGAGCAATACAGCCATGGATACTATTAATAAAGGTGTTTATTTACCGGCAGTCGAAGTTGAGCAATTGGCTTTGGTATCATGCGTGGGGGCTTATGTGCCGGTATTGATGACTTATTTTAATGAACAGGACATCCCCCCGGAGTATCTTTTAGCAGATGGAGAATTTGTACTATCGAGGGAAAGATTGGAATTCAAAAAATATTTCGATAGAGCCTATCTTGGGAAAAGGAGCAATCAATGAGTGAATTTCAGGAAATGAGTGAATTTAATGAACTGGTAAAAGCTTTTTTGTTGGGAAATAATTTACGTTTTGAGGAAAATGAAAAGGAACCCAACATTCTCATTTTATCAGACATCATAAAGGGTAATCATTTTATGGCAAAGCTTTTCCATAAGGTAAACCCCCAGAAAGAATCGCTGAAAATTTTGATTATCGATGGGAAAGACGCTGAAATAGAGCTTAATGACGAAGCGGATATCGTGATCTGGAACGATTCATTTTCGGGCTGGGACCTGAAAAACAAAAAGAGCCTTGAAGAAAGGATCAAATCGAAAATCCTGGACGTTCAAGAAAAAAATAATAAAAAACAGAATAAGCTAAAAATTGAGGATAAACTCGTCGAGTATGATTCAAGGTATCTGGGAATGGCAAAAAACCTCCTCTTTTCAAAATTTTTTGGTGAAAATCGAAAAAAGGATTTGTTGGAAGTGGGAAAGCTAAATATCAAATATAAGCAAGAGAAAAAATTTTTTTCGGATGAGGAACTTGGAATTAAGCGATTCGGATTCATTATTGAGGAGAGGCCTGAAACCGAGTATCTTAAAAGGGAATTCAATCGCTTCATGGAATTTTTTTGCAACGAAGACGGCGTGATGGCCCAGTCTCTTCCAGTCTATTTCACCAGCATGGATTTCTGGTTCGGGGGTATGATTCATACTCAATTGACCAAAAGTTTAAATCAAGACCTTGGGCTATTTTTTACGGAAGATACTGTTTTTTATATGACCAAACTCGGATTTATTGTTCCGTTCATTGATGAGATGGATTTATATTGTACGGAAAGTTATTTAAACCCCCAGGATCCCAGGGTGGCCCATTTATTCCAGCTCTGCGGTGAAAGGGGTATGTTTGTCGCCGGTTGTTCCCGGGATAGTTTGCTCTATGAGGATGTCGGAGAAGGGCTTGATTCATTGAGTATACCCGATGACCAATGGAAAAAAATGATAGTAAAACCAATGGGTTCCCGGATCATCGAGGACGAAGTCAATGCCAAAATGTTTGGGCCTAAAACAAAAGAAGAAGAAAACGAGGAACGGGTTAAAATTGAAGAATTATTGAAATTAAATGAGGAAAACTTGATAAAATGGAAAAATAACCCGGATTTTCCCATTCTAAAACCAGTGGATAGAAGCGAAATTCTCAAGCAAGTTGCACAAAAGTGGATGGAAAAAGGATCTTATCTTTTGGAACTTGACGATTTCCGAAATATATTATTTGAATGTGGGATATTACGGGAAGGCACTCGTACCCTTTCGCATATTCACGAAATCATTCGGGCGATCATGAATTCCAATATATTGATGATGTCGGATTTTAACTATCTGATCCCTGTATCCCGGCTCATGGGGGAGGCGATTATTTTATGGATGCTCCGGGAGGAATACGCTGAAAAAAAATCGCTGGATCACTTATTGGATAAAGTAATATTTAATCAACGCATTTGTAGGCGCTTGCTCTCCGGGCTCGAATCGGACGGCAAAAAAAACGCATTGACTTCTTTATATATAGAGTCATTGGATTGGATTCAAAAGGCCGGGGCATCAGAAAGGATTATCGAAAACGCCTTTGGATTACATATTGCCATTGTGAACAATCCCGGTAGATTAAATATAGAAATACAGGCAATAAGGAGTTCATACCTTAATGACAAAAAAATGTCGCACAAAATTCTCAAAAATTTGAAATTTGTCGAAACACAAATGCCCAATATCCTTTTTCAACAATCGATTTTCATCAATTGTACATTCTTTGACTGTGATTTAACATCTGCATATTTTGCGGGTTCAACGTTTCTGAACTGCCTGTTTGAAAAAAATAAGTTTAATAACGTTGATTTTTCCGGGTCATATTTTGATCGATGTAAATTTAAAGAGAACGAGTATGAAAATGCGATATTGATCGGTTGCTTCTTTAAGGATACGTGTGAGTTGGAATCCAACATGATGTCCCAAAAAATATGGGCTGAAGGTTCCTCAATTGTTGGTGGAGAAGAAGAGAAATACGATCTACCCCTGCTCATTCATTTGCTTCAAAAACGATTTAAATTTTATACCCGGTATGGATTTAAAATCAACCCCGATGTAACTCTTGAACACTACGGTTATAAAAATAAGGCGGGGGAGGTTCAAGACGAACGTTTTTTTGAACGGTATAATTACATCGATTTCTATGATGAAATAACCGGGGAGCCGGAATTGTTTTTTGTAAAGACAGATAGTATCCACTATATCTCAAAAGAAATGAAAAAGAATTACAAGGATTTGAGGGAAAAGGGGATAAAAATCGATCATGTAATCAAATACAAGGAAAAAAATGAAAACAAAGTTGAAACAACAAAAATAAAAATATTATTTCATACTCCCACTCGTATGTTTATAAAATCAAACCTGGATGGAAATGATTGGTTTAAAGACACCCAGGATATCTCGGATCGATTTGTCGGAAAAGGCATTTCTGCTATCTTCTTAAACCCCGGAAAAATTGTAGTTGCAACCGATTGGGGGGGGTTATTTCTATTTGAGAAGAATGAAAATGATTGGACAGCCATAGATAATAAATTCCAATCCGAGCCGGTCAGTCAAATTTTTACAGACCGCTTTAAAGATTTTGTTTTTATGAAACGCGGAAAATCTGTTGTGGAAATCTGGGATACCCTCAACGATTTATCCCTTTGGGGAAGTTTGGTAACCAGTTTCAAAGAGGTATTTGCGATTCACCTGATCGGAAATTTGAACCACGCGATCATTTATGGCGAATGGGCCGATAATTCAATTGGCGCACTGGCTTACAATATTATCAATAAACATCTGATCACCTATTGGGATATTGTTTCATCGGAGGATACAAAAAAATTGGAAGAATCATATAAAAAAAAACTGGACCAATTTTTTTTGGAATTAAAAGAAAGAAGTTCACGCCAGGTATCTCTGGATAAAGGATTTATTCAAAAAGGATGCTCTGAATTGCGGACGATCATCGATTCATTGAAGGTGACTCCGCCGGAACATCTCACATGGATGGAAGGAGAACCCATCGAATTTATATGGAAAATTGAGAGTAATACTCCCCATGAGTTACCGATAACTAAAAATTATACGGATTTACTTTCCGGCAAAAAAGTTGAATTTGATTTTGAAATTAAGATCGGTGATCTCCCGGACTTTAAATCCGGAAAACTAAAAGGTAAGAGCACCAATGAATGCCTTTCGGTTATATGGGAAGAAAATAAGCTTGAAATACAAAAAGAGAATTTCTGGGGGAATCATAATCTTTTATTTAAAGTCTCCTTGTTAGGTGAAGAAATAGTCAAGGAATCCATTTTCAGGATAAGGCCTAAAAATCCATTTAAAGGGGGGGTAGCCTTAAGCAGAGAAAAGAGAACGTCTCATATGTTTGTCGGACGCGAAAAAGAACTGGCCACTGCATGTACGTTTCTAGGAAAAAAAGATAGTTTCTCTATTATGGGCGCTCGCCGGATTGGAAAAACCAGTTTCATCCATCGTCTTCGTGAAAATTTTCAGCCTCATGATTTTTTGGCAGCTTATATTTCACTTGATACATCGGAATATACTTCAAAAGAATCCGAATCTGGCTTTATTACAAAGACGAAACAAAATCTTAAAAAGCTAGAAAAAAAATATCCGGATATATTTAATGAATTTTGGCCGGACGCCAAATATTTGCAAGTTGAGGATTTCAGTCTTTCTTTCAGGTGGATTGTAATTCAAGGCCTTAAAAGTTTAAAAGAAAAATATCCGCTTTATCTCGAAAAAATCTGGCCTGAATTAGAGATCCAGATGAATGAAGGAATATCAGGTGGAACCATATACGAAACATTTTTGGGTCTATAAAAAAATCAGTGGGTAATTTTTAGAAATTCCACCAATTGGGGCCTGCGAATTTTATTTCGCCTCCTCCGAGCAGTCAACAGTAAACAAAAAAAAAATTTTTCAATAAGGAA
>JBLMYT010000035.1:0-3377 GCA_050258455.1 Candidatus Omnitrophota bacterium
ACTTACCGGCGGATTTTCATTTCACCGAATACAGTCAGGTATGGCGATACGATTACTCACCGGTTTGCGGGAGAAATTTTAATGTGGATATTTTTGCCCGGGCGGTTAACCCCAATGATTACTCGCTTATCGGAGAAATAAAGAACCGTGAAAACCGTCGGTTTTCTCGTGAAGAGGCCGTAATTTTTGAGAGGAAATTGGTTGAACTAAAGCTGTGCGAGCAAATCGACCGAGCCCAGGGGTTTATTTTTTCCCGTTGTGGATTTACCGAGGACGCGGAGAGTTATTGTCAGGAGAAAGGCATCGCATGCAGTGACGATGAACGGTGGTTGGACCTCTAAAATAAGAAAATTAATATTGATTAATCAACATCATCGTGGTAAACCATACGGTTACCCGAAAAAATGAGGGTTATCTTCTTTAACGTCGTCTTTCCAATGGCTTTCGTGAACGTTTCATCCAGGCTGTATTGATCCAACTGAATCTTCGCTTCATTTATAAGCCTTTGCAGAATTTCTTTTCCATCTTTTTTTTCATAATCTGTGGGCTTGATATATTTGAATTCGATTAAATACGAATACTTGATCGCCGGAAATTGAAGAAGATACGGTTCCATGACCAAATCACAAAACCCCTGATTCAGCTCTCTCTCCGAATATACATGATACAATTGACTCAACCCCAAATACGCATTCCAGAAAACCTGGTGCGCCTTCTCACTTGACATTAAATCGCGTAAACCCAACGATGATTCCATTCGACCGGCGATATATTCGATTAACGGTTTCCATTTTCCATCAATCGCGCAATCTTCGTATAAATTGGAATACATTTTCGTTTCCAATGAGAAGGATAACGTTTCATCCAATGTTTCGGCAATAAAGTCATAATACAGGTGTTTGACAAATTCATTGGGAATCGAAAGGATGGCTTGCTGGGTCAAGGTGGTTCCCCGAATGGTCAATAGCCCGAAATAGAAGAGCAGGGAATAGAAGTTTTCAGGTTCGATCAGTTTATGGATCGAAAAACCGGGCTGGATATTGGCGTTAACAGACCCGGTTTCAATTAAGGATTGAAGCCTGGAGAAATTTCCGTTGGTTTCCGCTTTTCCTCTTTTATCGATAATAATCAAATGGCGGAGTTTGGCGTAATCGATACTGGAATTGGTATCGATTAAATTGATCGGGACCTGCGAATCAACCAGGTATTCCTTGAGAAAGTACAACACATTCGTTGTATTAAATACTTCTTCCTTCGCATGGATCGAGAATCGGTAATGATTATACCACTGTCCCATAATTCCCAGGAGTTCATCGGTCGCATGATGAATCTTTCCGGTTTTTCTGTAATAGTCGATCATGGTTTCGACTTCGGTACCCGTGAATCCCATCAGAGGATTCAAGTCAGAGTTCAATGAAATATTCGATGCAATATTAAAACCGGAAGTGACATCGTCCAGGGTAATGGGGGAAACGCCGGTCATGAATAACCGGGCAATCGGGGCGTCTGCATCGGAGGTTCCGCCCTTGAGCACATTGAAAAATGCGCGAAAAAAACCTTCCCCGCGCGTCATGGCCCGATAAGCATTTTCCCCGGAATTGGAGAGAATCGTATTGGCAAAATTATCGTATTCATCGATGATGACATACAACTTCTGTTTTTTCCCGCTGCAATAATTCAAAAGAATATCCATGATGCTCGAGGCACTCTTTGCCGAGTTAAACTCGGATTTAATCTCGTTGATATTCACATCCAGATATCGTTTATACTTTCTTACAAATGCAAGGGAAGTTGTTTTAATATGCTTGAGAAAGGCGTCCTCAACGGTTTCGGACGAGGCGTCCACCCGAGAGAAATTAAATTTGAGAACCAAATAACTATTTCTTTTATCTGTAGGATTTTGATGGATATCGGTTCCATTAAAAAAATAATCGAAGCGATCCTTGCGGGTAATATCGTAATATGCTTCCAGGGTTGAAAGGAATAGGGATTTACCAAAACGGCGGGGGCGGATGAGGAATAGAAATTTTCCTTTTTGTTCAATAATCCTGATATATCGGGTTTTGTCTACATAATAGAGATTACTTTCACGAAAGTCGCTGAAATCCGATACGCCATACGGGATGTGTTTAAAATCTTGTCCGTCAATCATGTGGGTATCTTAGAACAAAATGCTATGTATGTCAATAATGAATCCGGCAAAGCATTTTCCAACAAATAAAATTGATATTCTTGCTTATTTGATATTCTTGCTTATTTATGGTATATAAACCCCATGGAATATGCATTAAAAGAACGAATCGGCAAGCCGGAATTATTTACAGGTCGTAAGGAAGAAATGTCTTATTTTCTTCAGTGGATCGACGACATTAAAGAAGAGCGTTCTCAGAGCACCGCGATGTTGGCCCGGCGAAAGATGGGAAAAACAGCCATTATGGAACGGCTGTTCAACATTATGTTCTTCAAGAACAATGGGGTGATCCCGTTTTATTATGAAGTGAAAGAGAAAAAAATGTGGATTGGGGATTTTTGCCAGGATTTTTTTCTGACTTTCATTTATCAATACATCGCGTTTAAGACCCGAAATCCGCAATACCTTGCCCTTGCAGGAAAAAACGATTTTAAAATAGCAATAGACATTTCCCAAAAAGAGGGACTGGGATATCTGACCGGTGTTATTGAAAATGCTTCGTATGCATATACTCATGAAAAGGTGGACATTTTGTGGGAAATCGTCCGCAATACCCCAAAAGATATCGCGTTTATGCAAAAGGAGTATATCGTTCAACTGATCGATGAATTTCAGTTTTTGAATGCGAAATTCTATCGAGATAAAGCATTAAATATTCTTCAAGAGGATATGGCTGCCGGGTATTTGAGTACGGCCGAGAGTAAAATCGCGCCGCTTCTGGTTTCGGGGAGCTGGGTCGGGTGGTTGATGCATCTCTTGCAAGAGATGCTTCCCTCGCGTTTCAGGTATGAATACCTTGAAAACATGCCGGAAAATGAAGCCATTGAAATGGTTTACAAATACTCCCAGTTCTTTGATGTACCGGTAACAGAGCAGACCGCTTATTTACTGGCAAAAATATCCGAAGGGAGCCCTTTTTATATTAGTTCCATTTTCCGTTCCCGGTCCAGGAATAAAGATTTGACCACGATCGAAGGGTTGACCGATACTCTGGAATTCGAGACTCTGGATAACCGGGGAATCATCAAAGGAACCTGGATGGAATACATTGCCAGTGCATTTCCACAGATCAATGACCGCAATGCCAAAAACATCGTCTTGTATATCTGCAAGAATCGAGACCACGAAGTCACCCGCGAGGAAATCCTGCGGGATTTAAATTTGGATATGACTGATGCCGAATTGG
>JBLMYT010000036.1:0-15526 GCA_050258455.1 Candidatus Omnitrophota bacterium
ATGTGTATTCGGAAAAGGAATTGAACCAGGGATTTGCTGACTTAACATTGATTCCCCTGCTGTTTCAATACCCGGCGATAAAATATTCTTATCTCATTGAACTCAAATACATCAAACCGTCTGATTATGAAAAAAAAGATGGTCCAGACAAAGTAGAAACCCTTCGCTCGGAAGCAGCGAAGCAATTGACACAATATTCGCTGGATGAAAAATTCAGGAAAACAGTTTCTCACACCACGTTAAAGAAACTGATCCTGATTTTCAGCGGAAATAAATTAATCCACCACTCCGAAATATAATCATTGGTAAGAGACGTTGCACGCAACATCTCTACCATAAACTCCAGACCTATCGATTTACTTCTTTTACCGGCAACCGGGTTCCGGCCACTGGCAACCGAATGATTCTGACCCGCCGGAGGCGAAAGAATTAGGGAGACTCATAATTTTTAAATTTTAATATTTTTCTAATAATTTTTAATTTTAATATGGTATAATCCATTCGATGGAAAGAAAATATTATGCAGACTTTAATTGGTCTGATCTCTTGGCCCGTATTGCTATGAAGAATGTGATCCCCATTATTGGGGAAGAACTTTACTGGGTCCATACCCCCGATGAGGGAGAAGTTCTCCTATACTCTTATTTGGCTAAAAAATTCGCCGAAGAGATGGCACTTCCTATCATCCCCAATGAAACCTTTCATCAGGCAGCATTTCGCTATCTGGAACAAAATCCCTACGAATACCTCAATGTGAATCATTTTCTTACTCGCCAATTAGAAATGATTTCCCCGATTACCGATGGACCTTTATGGAAACTCGCGAAGATCAAAAACTTTTCGTTGTTTATCAATATAACCTATGATAATTACCTGTATCAAATGCTGAAAAATGTCCGCTCTCACCCCGTTGAGACAATTCACTATAATAGCCATGATAAATGGTCCCCTTTGCTCCCCGAGCGCTCGCTTTTCAAAACACTGAAGGAAGGTCAGCATTCGCTTATATTTAACATTTACGGTAATGCTGATTACAGTATGGCCCCGGCATATACGGAAAAAGATATCATGGAAACCATTGTGATGTTACAGAAGGATATGGAAACCGACCGGGAAAACATTTTCTTTCAAACTTTGGAGAAATCGAGCCTCTTGTTTATCGGATGTGGGTATGAGGATTGGCTATTTCGATTCTTTATCCGATCCTTGACGAATAACCCTATTAAGGAATCAATTACTAGTCATATATTCATAAATGACAAACTTGATAACTTCAATTCTACACAAATTAATAATTTTTTTAGAACTTTCGAACCCAAAGCAATTCTTAAAGTTGATAGTAAAGATTTCGTAGATATCTTGTTTCGGAAGATTGAGGAGAGAAACCCTGAAGATATTATTGAAGAAGATAAGTTTCCAGGGAAAGTATTTCTCAGTTTTTATGGAAGAAATAGAATTGCCGCAAAACGGTTAGCAGAAAATCTTAAGGAAGACGGTATCCCGGTATGGTTTGATGAATGGGAACTACGATTAGGCGCTGCTTTTGAGGAGACTATTTCAAAGGCTTTGTCTGAATGTAGCACATTTATCCCTATAATCTCGAAAGAGACCCAGAGATTAAATATTAAGGAGAGGAAATCTCTCGATTATGTAGCCCGAGAATGGGAATGGGCTTACGGTCAAACAATTAAAGGGGAAAATCCGAGACACATTATTCCGGTAATCATCGATGATACCAATTGGATGTTTGGGCCATTTCAAAGATTCATGCCGTTAAAGATTTCCAATGGGGAGAGACAGGGGGATTATAAAAGATTAATAGATTATCTCCTAAAGGGCAATTATTATAACAAGACCATAAACCAAATTGAGGAAAGAGAAGAGATATTAGCGTATTCTATGCCGATAAATCTGAAAATTGGAACCTACTTACCATTAAATGAAGTAAAATTACTGATTTTAGGAGACGGCGGAGCTGGAAAGACCTCCCTTGTAAACTCTTTATTGAGAAAAGGATTTGATGAAAATGAAATTAAGACTCCTGGTATAAATATTAATAATTGGAAATTTAAAGTAGGAAAAAATACGTCCGAAACTCAAGTCCATATCTGGGATTTCGGCGGACAAGAGATTTTACAATCCACACATCAAATATTTTTATCCAAGCGCAGTCTGTATATATTGGTATTGGATGCTAGAACAGAAGGAAAACACGAATACTGGTTTAAATATATTGAAGCATTTGGTGGGGATTCCCCCATATTAGTAGTCCTCAATAAAATCGATTTAAATCCAGACTTTGAAGTTAACGGTAAATATTTAAGAGACAAATATAAAAATATAGTTGATTTCCATCGCATTTCTTGCAAGACAGGAGCTGGCATTGGTAATTTGTTACCCAAAATAGAAACTGCTATTTTGAAAGTAGAATTTTATAAAACCCAATGGCAATCTAATTGGTTAAATGCCAAAAAGCACTTGGAAACGATTAAGGATCCCTTCATTTCGATTAATAAATTCAAGGATATATGCATTGAACAAGGCATAATAGAAGAATCGGACCAGATCAAATTTGCGGATTCATTAAATGATCTTGGAATTTTTCTCCATTATAAAGATATTGAGCTTGAAGACACCTATGTGCTAAATCCAAGATGGGTTACGGAAGGCATTTATGCCTTAACTAATTCAAAAGAAATTAAGGAAAAAAAAGGAATTCTCAACACGATTGAAGTTAAAGAAATTTTCAAAAGTATTGAAAACTATTCTGACTATCCGCCGGATAAATATAAATATATAGTATATTTAATGAAAAAATTCCAGCTCTGTTTTGAGATTAAAAACGGCGTATTACTTTTGCCTTCACTGCTTCAGACAGAAGAGTGCATTTTCGAGTTTGATTATAAAGATTCAATAAAATTCGTTTATCGATATGATTTTTTACCTAAAACAGTAATGCCAAAGTTTATCGTTCTTAAACACAAATATATAAAAGAAAACCTGCTTTGGCGAAGTGGCGTTGTTCTAGAAGTTAAAGAAGACGAATGCAAATCAATAATATTAGTCAAATTGGAAGAAGAAGACAAAAAGATATCTATTTATATATCAGGAGATCAAAAGCAATTTCAACTAAGTAAAATCCGTGACGTTTTTAAAGAAATTCATGAAAGCTATGAGAAATTACGAATTACAGAATACGTTCCTTTACCTGATATTCCCAATGAAGTCATTGAATACCGAGAATTGAAAGGCCTAAAGGCGATGGGAAAGAAGAAATTGACCATTGGCAGATTGAGAAGGGAATATCAAGTGGATTATTTGCTAAACGGCATTGAAAAAGAAGAGCAAGTAGAAGAAAACAGGGGAGGGGATGCAATAAATATTTACGTTAATAAACAACAGGAGATAGGAAAGATGATCAATGTACAGGTAGGAAATGTGACGATGAATAATGGAGACTTTGTTGTTGCCGAAAACATAAAAAACAGCTTTAACAAAGTAGAATCTTCCAATGTTAACGTTGAACTTAAAGAGTTACTCAAGGCACTTACCGAATCGGTAGCTAAAATGTCAGAGCAGCTTACCCCTGAAAGTGCGCAAAATGTTTCCGAAGACCTTAATACCTTTAATAATGAAGCCACGAAAGACAAACCGAGAAAGAAATGGTGGGAATTGAGTGCTGCAGGTATTAAGGACGCTGCAATCTCTGTCGGGAAACTAGGCGGTTCCGTAATAAAAATTTTGGAAGAAATTATTCCTATATTGAATAAAATATCTTAAATATTAGGAGAATAACCCATGAACCCCAGCCAGAGCATAAACCCGTTCAAGGGGCTTTATTCTTATGAAGAAAAAGATAAGGATATTTTTTATGGGCGTATTGTCGAATCGGAAGAGCTTGCCAATTTAGTAGAATTGAATAGAATAACTGTGATATTTGGGAAATCGGGTATTGGAAAAACCTCGTTACTTAATGCCGGATTGTTCCCATTGATACGGGAAAAGGGCTTTTTGCCTATAAGAATTCGGTTAGATTACACAGAAGAAGGTTTGCCCCTTATAAGCCAGATCAAACAGACCATTCAGCGAGAGCTGGAAAGGCATGAAATTTTAGAAATGAAGAAAGGCGAGGATGCACCGGCAGATCCCATCCGGGATGATGAAAGTTTATGGGAATATTTCCGTCGTGTTGATCATCTCAACAAACGCTTTTCAGAGGAAAGAAGGGGGGGCTCTTTCGAAAAAAATTCCCCATCCTTTTTGACACCGTTATTGGTATTCGATCAATTTGAGGAATTTTTTACTATAGGGAAACATCATCCCCAACGAGAATTGCTGGTAGAGGAGTTATATTGGCTTGTGGAAGATCAGATGCCTCCTCAATTAAGGCAGAGGCTTTTAAATAGCCGGGAGACCTTTCCGTATCTCAGAGGTGATTCCTCATTTCGGATAATATTGGGGCTTCGTGAAGACTACCTGCCCCACCTGAACGAATTGAAACAACGCATTCCTTCCCTTCTTAAAGTGTTGTTTCGGGTAACTCAAGTAAATGGAATCCAAGCGCGTGAAATCTTAGATCGAAGTGGAGCATTTCCGGATGAAAAAATTAAAAAGGATATTATCGACCAATTTTATCCTGCGGATATTGGACCAGGAAAGCTTTCAGATGATAAACTGGAAATAGAACCCGCCTTATTTAGTTTATTGTGCTCGCAAGTATATGAAAAAGGGATGGAGGCCTTAACACGACAAACCAAGGATAATATTCTCACTGCTTTTTATGATGAGATACTTGGGCAATTGCCGCGAAAGGAAGAATTGGAAGAATGGATCGAAAGCCATTTATTGACAGAGGGAGGGTTTCGGACGCCTTTTTATCTCGAACGAGAGCATGGAATGAGAGAAGTTATTGAAGCTGCTGTCGACAAGAAATTACTGCGGAAATTGTATATGGGAGAAAAAGAGTATGTAGAAATTATTCACGATATATTAGCATCAGTCATAAATGAGCGACGTAAGAGGCGAATTGGAGAGAAGAAGCGACTGGAAATGGAAAAAGAATTGCGGCGCAAACGAAGGATAACAGCAATTATTTCAATGGTGGCCAGCGCCGCGATTATTCTTGCTATTTTCTTGTTTATTCAGAAAAATCGTGCGGATAAACAATATAAAATTGCAACGAGTATGCAGCTTGCGTCGGAGGCCGAAATTATTGTGCCGAAAGATCATTTCAAAGCGATCCGTATGGCAGAAGCGGCTTATAAAATCGATCAATCTGCTACCACAGCGCGATCATTATGTTCCACCGTTTATTCGATCTTGATGTACCCAATTTATATTTACTCATTGGAGCATTCAAGTAACGTTTATAGTGCATCATTTTCTCCGGACGGTTCCCGGATTCTCACAGTTTCCGGAGATGGAACAGCAAAACTATGGAATTTCAATGGGCCGCTTAAGGTAACCCTGATGGGACATAACGCTCAGGTAGATGGCGCTGATTTTTCTCCTGATGGTTCAAGGATTCTCACCATTTATAAGAAGACCGCGAAACTATGGGACTTAGAATGGAAGTTATTGGCGACTTTCAACCACGCAGATAATATAACCAGTGCTATATTTTCCTCGGATGGTTCCCGGGTTCTCACCGCCTCAAAGGATAAAACTGCAAAATTATGGGATACCAAGGGGAAACATTTGGTGACACTAAAAGGCCATACAAAAAAAATAACCAACGTGGCTTCTTCTCCGGATGGTTCACGCATTCTCACCGCTTCCGATGATATGACCGCGAAAATTTGGGATCTCAAAGGTAATTCATTGGCCTCTATGAATCATAAAGCAGGTATAACCATCGTGGCTTTTTCTCCTGATGGTTCACGGATTCTCACCGCTTCAAATGATGGAACTGCCAAACTGTGGAATAGCAAGGGTAAGATGCAGATAATTATGGAGGGTAAAGCCAGTATAACCATGGCAATTTTTTCTCCTGATGGTTCCCGGATTCTTACGGGATCATATGATGGGAATTTAAGACTTTGGGACCTCAAAGGCAACAAGCAGGCTGAGATGACCGAGCATACACGTAAAATTACCAGTGCAGTGTTTTCCAAAGATGGATATCGTATTCTCACAGCGTCATGGGATAATACCGCAAAATTATGGGATATTAATGGGAATCTCCTGAAGGATATGAATCGGCATTCCGGTGAGCTCAATAGTGCAGTATTCCATCCGAAAAATCCTCTTATAGTCCTCACTGCATCGTTTGATAAAACAGCAAAAATTTGGAATTTAAGGGATGATCCATTGGTGATGCTCAAAGGCCATACTCAAGGGGTATCTACTGCGTTCTTTTCACCTGATGGAACTCGGATTCTCACCGCCTCAGGTGATAAAACCGCGAAACTTTGGGATAGAGAGGGAAAGCTCCTCGTGACCTTCAAAGGGCATGAAGGCCAAGTAAACTCCGCAGTATTCTCTGCGGACGGGAAACGAATTCTCACTGCTTCGGTTGATAAAACCGCAAAACTTTGGGAAATAACAGGGGAAAGCCTCGTGACCTTTATAGGTCATAAGGGCCCAGTAAACTCTGCAGTATTTTCTCCGGACGGGAAGCAGATTCTCACCGCTTCAGCGGATAAAACTGCAAAACTGTGGTATATTGACGGAAAGTTAATCAGCCCCCCCTTGAAAGGCCATAAAGATTCTATATTCACCGCTGATTTTTCTCCTAATGGCGCCTTTATATTTACTTCCTCCTTTGATGAAACCACTAGAATTTGGAATACCAAAATCCAAATATTGCAAGGCTTTAATGCAGCCTTTTCACCGGAGAGTACAAAAATTCTCACCTCTTCCGAAGAGGGAATCGCGAGGCTGTGGGGGCTGACGGAAAAGGGAAAATGGGAACGTTTGACTGAAATGAAGCATACCTCGGTTGTAACCCACGCGATATTTTCTCGCGACGGATCGAGAATTCTCACGACATCTTGCGACAAAACAGCAAAACTGTGGGATTTGAAAGGGAACCGCTTGAGTGACTTTATAGGCCATACGAGTGAGGTAGTGACTCCTTCTTTTTCACCCGATGATTCAAAAGTTCTCACTGCTTCGTATGATAATACCGCAAAACTGTGGGACCTAAAAGGGAACCTTTTGGCGGATTTGAAAGGTCATAGAGATAAAGTCCCAAATGCCGCTTTCTCCCCGGATGGGAAATGGATTGTAACAGCTTCAGTTGACGGAACAGCAATTGTTTGGCCTACGTTTGAAGTCATCCTAAACTGGCTCAAAACCGCCCCGATCCCGCAACTCACCGAACAAGAAAAAAAAGAACTGGGCATCGATAAATTACTGAAATAATCGATATTTCAATAGGCATTCTTTCAAAGTAAAAAATCCAAAATTATTTAATTCAAAATTACTGGAATATAAATTTTTGATGTACTATAATTATCCGGTTACAAACAATTTATAATCAATCATAACTTCGGCGAGGTATTACATGAACGAACTTTACAACCAACTGGCTTCACGCCAGGGAACTTTCGATATGATGCTGGACCCGGAAATCGGGCCCATGGAACTCCAGGAACTCGGCATCGAAGACTTCCTGGAATATAATAAAAAATACCGCTTTGCCTTTGCAGACCAAATCGACTTACCCTCCCTCCAAAAACTCCTCGACACCATGACCGAAAACCTGGGCATCAGCGACGACGAAAACGAAGTCATGGACTGGCTAACCGAAAAACGATACAAATCGTATATCGAACATACCCCGGTTCAATCTTCCAACGGGTTCTGGGTGACCTTCTGGTACGACGCCCGAACCGGAACCCTCCACCGCCAGGGAAAAGCCGAACTGTTTATTCGCCCTCATTCCAACCAACAATTCGAACGGTATGATTTCTATGATACCAAAAAAGAAACCTGGATCAAAAAAATAGCCGCCCAATGCAACCCCCTGTTCGATTCCGAAATGGAACCCGATGAACTCAACGATTATATCAAAGATCAAAACCTCCTGTGGCTACTGGAAGAAATTTTGGAAGAAGGCTACGATATCTGGGACTTCCTGGAAGACGTGAACCAGGAAATGATGAATATAAAAAAGTAAGATAATCATTTTAATATCGAACCATTCTTGTCATAAATGCGTAATTAAGGGAAGGAGCATAAAAAATGAAAAGATACTACTTTATTTTCTTATTAATACTTGTATTCTCAATCGGAGCTTTCGGGCAATCCAATTGGGAAATCATCGAGAAATACGGTAACCCCAAAGATTACCCGGATCAGGATACCATTATCCTGTACGCCAACCACGATGTGACCTTCGAAGCAGACGGAAGTTTTGTTTCCACGATTCACGAACTGGTCAAAATCCTTTCCCCACGCGGTTTAAAAGCCAATAGCACGCAGGAAGTTTCATACACGAAACGCTATCAGGACGTTCAACTCCTGGCTGCCAACGTATACCACGAAAATAAAACAGTCGAATCCGCACCGGAATCGGCGATCAAAGATGAATCAATCGCGGAAACGCAACAGATGAATATCTTCGAAGAAAACTTCCGAAAAAAAACCGTCAATTTCGCCAACGTGGCGGTCGGCGATACCGTGGAAATGCATTACCGCATCAAATCCAAAGCCCTGGTCAAAGATAATTTTTGCAGCGTGTTTCCCCTGCAATCCTTCGACCCTGCCAAAATTTTCAAAATCACGATAAACGGTCCCAAAGACAAACCCCTCCACTTCCTGGTTAAAAACGGAACGGCCCAATTCAAACAAGAAGAAAACAACAACCGCATCCTCTATACCTGGGACGCTCAAAACGTCCAACCGTTAAAAAAAGAATTGGGAATGGCTTCACCCACGGATATTGCACAAAAGCTCATCGTTTCGACCTATAATAACTGGGAAGAACTCTCCAAATACGGAGCATCTCTGAACGTCGGGAAAATCGATTCGTCTCCGCAAATGATCAAGAAAGTCAAGGAATTAACCAAAAACGCCACAACCGAAAAAGATAAAATCCGAAATATCTTTAACTTCATCTCCACCGAAGTCCGCTACATGGGTTCATCCATGGATGTCGGCGCTTTCCTCGAACCCCATCCCGCGTCCTTCACCTTTGAAAAAAAATACGGGGTGTGCCGAGATAAATCCGTTCTGTTTATCTCCATGCTCAAGGAAATCGGCGTGAAAGCGGATGATGTTCTGGTCAACGTAACGGTAAAGGTCGATCCGGAAATCCCGAATATTTATTTTCAACACGCCATTGTTGCCGTCCACCTGAACGATGGTTCCAAAATTTACATGGACCCGACGCTGGAACTCTCCACGTCGTTCGGCGAACCGTACGTCAAGGGAAAATATGTGCTTAACCTGACCCCCGAAGGCAACCCGCTGGAACTCGTTCCCCAGGGGAAACCGACGGAAAGCACCGGCCGGGTCACCACCCAATGTTCCCTGAATAAAGACGGTGATAATCCGTGCGAATCTTTGAAGTTAAAAGCCGAGATCTCCGGATCCGGTATCTATGATCTGCAACTGCGAACCCTCGGAAAACAATTACCCGGTTTCGGAATGGGGTTGGTGATGCAACAACTCCTTCAACGCAGCGACCCGAACGTCAAAATTATCAAGGTCGAACCCACAGACCCGATCGATTTGAACCAACCGTTTAAAATTTCATTGGAGTTTGAAATTCCCGAATACATCAGTCAACTGGGCGATGTGTATATGATGAAATTACCCCTGGGTCAATTCCAACTCGACCTTCTGCTGGGAATCACCGCGTATCAACTCAGCCGAATCCCGGAACGCCTCTACCCGATTTTCGTGTTTACCCCCATGCAATCGGAAACCGAAACCGAAATCCATATCCCCGATGAATACGAGATCGTGGCTTACCCCGATACGTTAACCTTCGCCGAATCCCCCTTCGTCCTGGATGTCAAAATTACGGAAAAAACGAAAAATACGCTCACGTTTACCGGAACGTTTTCCTGGTCCAAAGACTATATCTCCCCCCAGGAATATCAAACCTTAAAAGCATTGATGAAAAAAGTGGACAAATTCAGCCGCTCCATGATTATCTTAAAGAAAAGGAGTTAACCCATGAGACAACCCAACAAACTAAATATAAAATCACTGATTTTCCTGCTGGTGATCCTCGCGCTGTTCATCCCCGGCCATAGCCAGGAGATGAATCTCGTTCAACTGCTCAAGGATTCGACCAAAGCGGACCAATACCCGGAAAGCCCCGTTTATCATTTCTACCTCTATCGTCAAATCGAACGCGATAACCAGGGAATCATCAAGGAAAACGTCGATCATTTTTTCCAATTGCTCAACCAGAAAGGAAGAGACGCCCACAGCAACTATCGGATGACCTTTAACAAAGAATCTCAGACGATTCAGGTCAATACCTCCGACTCGGTGTTGAAAGAAGATAAAATCGCAGGCGTGGAAAAAGACGGCATCAACGACGTTACCCCGCCCGCCTTATCCAATGCCGGTATGTATGCCAACATTGTGGACCGCGTGTATTCGTTTCAACAAGTTCAACCCGGCGACGGGATCCACGTTCGATATACCAAACAGGATCTGAAACAAACAGGCATGCCGTTTTCCGGTTGCATCCTCCTCCATACCGAAGAACCGGGCGAAAATCTGGTTTATTCGATTTCTGCTCCGAAAAAACCGGTTTACCGAATCAGTGGAAAATCGGATAATATCGAGGTTGCTGAAACAGATAACCGCATCACGGTCACGGTGAAAAGCAGTCCGTTTTTGACGCCGGAACCGTATACGCCGTCTCTGGAACAACGATCGCCCAAACTCTTCTTCTCCGAAACCAACGAATGGTCGCAAATTCTGACTCCCCTTCAACAAGACCTGGAAACCAAAGCCACACCGACCAAAGCCATTCAAATGTGCGTCAAAAAGGTCTGTCAACAGGCGAAAACCAATACCGATAAAATCAACGCTATCTATAACTTCATGACCAAAGAGATCAAAAAGGTCCGAATTCCGGTTTGGCTGAGCGGCTATACCGCCCATTCCGCGGATGTGGTGTTGAATAACCGGTACTGCGACCCCAAAGACGGCGCGGTTCTCCTTCTGTCCTTATTGAAATCCGCTAAATTCAATGCGTTTCCCGTGCTGTCCAGTTCCACCGGAACCATTAACGAGGACATTCCCAACCTGGATCAATACGACGGCATCCTCATCGCCGTGGAAGTGGAAAAAGGAAAAACCCTGATCCTGGATCCGTTCACCGAATATAAAACCATCGACTTTTTACACCTCATCGATTCTCGAACCGGGAAAGCGCTGAAACCGGGTTTTCCCAACCTGGAATTACCGAAATGCGACAGCACGATCGAAACCACGGTTCGGCTGAACCTCACCGATGAACATAACGCCCAATTCCATATTCATGTGTCTGCCAACGGATACTGCGACATGATAATGCGGCAGCAACTCTACTACAAAAGCAAAGAAGAACAACTCAAGTATTTCCAGACCGCTGCCCAAAAATTGGTGGAAGGCGCTACCCTGAAAAATTTCACGGTCACGCACCTGGACGATTTTACCAAAAACGTCGAAATCGACCTGGACATCACTTCGGATAACCCGACGATTTCTCAAAAACATATCACGTTTTTGACCATTCCCGCGTTCGAGATTGCCACCTACCCGTACGATCTTTTCCTCGATCAACGCAAAAACGACCTGAGCCTCCCCTACCCGGTCAAATGCGTCACCCGATGGGAAATCGCCATGGAAAAAACCAACCATATTCTCTACTTTCCCAAAAGCCTGACCGGTAAAAGCCAGGATTTCACCACCCGTCTGACCTTCCAATTCAACGAAGGTTCCGGCACGGCAATTTTTGAGAAAGAAATCAAAAACCTGAAAAACCGTTATACCCCGGAAGAATACGCGGTTCTGAAGTCCGATCTCAGCAACCTGGATCACTGGAAGAACAACACAATCCTCTGGGAAAAAGCCAAGAAATAAAAGATGTCGAGACGTTGCGTGCAACGTCTCTTTTTTCCATTTTGTAGGGGCAGCCCCATGTGTCTGCCCCCTTCACTCCCAAAGCTTTTGATTCATTGATTGATTAATTCGGGGGAAAGACCATCTGTGTATGTGTGTCAACAGAGAGATCTCTAAAAATTTTACGCTTGAAATTATCTTTTAAGCTTGAAAAAATTTTTCCCAATGGATATCATAGAGCATTCAGAGCAGATTCAAAATTCAAAATATAAAATAGGAATTAAATCAAGGAGAATAACATCATGACCAACGAAAAACCAAAGGGAAGCACACCCCGGACTCAAGAATTGCTCCGCATGTTAACCGAGCGGGCAACAACGGATCGGTCCGGCGAATGGTTCTCTCAAGAGATGTTTCCGGAAGTGTCCACCCTGGTGGGGGAAGATATTATTATTCGGCGTGCCCGCGCCTGCGAAGCCATGTTTCAAACCATGGCCAATCCGAAATACTCGGAAACGACCCACACGTTTGAGATTAAAAAGGGAGAACTTATTGTCGGTGTGATCCCGCTGGGTTCTGTGGGTTTGGGTAAAGCGTTTCCCCAATACATGAACGAGAAAGAACGCCGCCTGGCTTCCGTCACCAGTCGCGACGTGCAATCCGTGTTCGGACACAATTGCCCGGATTTTGAACGCGTCTTAAACCATGGATTAAAAGGCATGCTCGATTTTTGTAAGGAACGCATCGAATTCTTGCAGATTGAAAAAGATTATCCCCTGGGAAAGAATACCGGGGCCAGTAAGAAGTTGGATTTTTATCGTGCCGTTGAAATTTGCAGCAACGCGATTGTCGCGTATGCGGCTGCATTTGCCGACCTGGCCGAGTCGGAAAGTCAAAAGACCACGGATGCCTCATGGAAGCAGGACCTCACGGAAATTGCCCGAATTTGCCGTAAAGTTCCGCTGTATCCTGCGGATACCTTTCATGAAGCCGTACAGAGTATTTATTTCATGCACCTGGCGCTTCACAGCACCATGGACCTGACTTCACCGGGACGGTTGGATCAAGTACTGCAACCGTATTATGAAAAAGATGTGGCAGCCAATCGACTCGATGATGCCCGAGCAACCGAATTGCTGGAATGTTTTTTAATCAAATGTGCCGAGCGGCTCAACATGACGTCGGCGTACCTGGTTCAGCAGGATCATCTGGATTTCGGAACCGGGTTAGGAACCAACCCGGTGTTTCTGGATCAATTTGCGAGTGCGAATAATTTCATGCAAAACATTGCAGTCGGCGGCAGAACCCGGGACGGTCGGGATGCGGTCAACCAATGTTCGTATTTGTTCCTCGATGCGTGCATGAATGTCGGACTTCCCACGCCGGCCGTATGTGCCAGGATTCATAAAGACAGTCCGGCGCCCTTTCTGGAAAAGATCGCCGAATGTTTGAAATATAGCGGTGCGAGTCTCCCCATCGTTTACAATGACGACACCATTACCCCGGGGTTTGAGTCTGCCGGTTTTCCGATCGAGGAAGCTCGGGATTATGTTGCGGACGGATGCTGGGAACCGATCCTGAATGCCAAAGGCGATTGGACATTTGGTACCTTGAATATGCTGACCGTGTTGCACTGTGCGGTAAACAGTGGCGCCGTACCGTCGAGCAATCCGTCGCTGCTTCGGGGTTCAAAGAAGAGTTATGCCACACCGCTCCCTGAACAACTCGATACCTTTGAGAAACTCCAGGAGGCCTTCCGGCTTCACCTTCAATTCTTTGTGGATCAGGTCGTTTTAAACATTTACAAGTTTTATACCATTGATCAGTCCGTCACACCCACGCCGATTTTGTCGTCCATACTGAGTACGTGTTTGAAAGTGGGAATGGATAAAACCTGGGGCGGAGCCGAGTATATTGTCGGCGGCGTCATTTCCACGGCGATTCCCAATGCGGCCAATGCGTTAGCCGCGGTCAAGAAGTTCGTTTATGAAGATAACAAATACACACTTCGACAAATCGTGGATGCCATTAGTTATAATTTCGGAAAGTCCTCCGCATTGACCGACAGCAAGAAGAAAGAGTTATATGGACAGATCCAAACCGATTTGATCTCGGCTCCCAAGTTTGGAAATGGCGATTCTTATGCCGATGATATCATGAAATGGCTCATGGATGAGTACCGGTCGGCCATTTACAAAGCCGAAGCATTGGCGGATCAGGTCTTTTTGGATATTCCCAAAACTCCGGCAGAGGAACGAGAAATGAGTAGTCTGCGCAATCTGGTTGGGTATTCGGGTGTTTCCATGAAAGAGTATTTCGGTTCGAAGTTTGACATTAACTTTAATGCCGGAGCAGGAACATTCGGGCAGTACAGTTTTCAGGGACAGGGTATACCCGCCACTCCGGACGGAAGGGAAGACAATCAGCCGCTCGCGCCGAATTGTTCACCCGTTTCAGGTACCGTTAAAATGGGAGTCGGTCATGCGTTGAAGTCTCTGGATAAGTTGGGGCTCGATCGATTTGGAGCCGGAGTGATGGTGGATCTTTGTTTGGAAGAGAATGTCTTTGATGTTCCGACCTTAGTTTCCGTTATCAAGCAATTTGTGGCCATGAATGGTAACATCACGTCCATATCCGTTATTGGTTCGGATACGCTCAATGAGATATTCAACATTGCCGAAGAGGTACGGCAAGGGAAGCGGCCCGCTTCGGATTTAAATCCGTACAGTCAAATTTCGGTGCGGGTTGGCGGATGGAATGCGCCGTTTGTCACGTTTACCCGTGACCAGCAGATGGATTATTTAAAGCGGATCATGAAAGGATAATAAATTGTTTGTAGGGGCGCATCAAGGATGCGCCCCTGTTTTATTCAGTCAAACCACATCAACAACACGGGCAGATACGCGGATCTGCCCCTATTTCATACTTCCCCATGATATATCAGGCGATGCCCAGAGAAAATAAGGATGATTTTTTTTAACGCCGTTTGACCGATGACCTTTAAAAACCGCTCATCATTCCCGTATCGATCGAGTTGGGCTCCGGCGTCCTGTTTAAGTTTCTCGATTTTCTCTTTCGGTATCTCTTTCTTTTTGGCCAATGGTTTCATGTATTTGATTTCCAGCACATAGGAAAACTTGATATTCGGGTATTGATTCAAAAGGGGTTCCATTAAAATGTCCGCATAACCCTGATTCATCTCTTTTTCAGTGTGGATGATATAATACTTACTCAATCCCAGATACACATTCCAAAAGACCTGAATGGCTTTTTCACCGGTTATTAAATCCCTTAAACCCAATGAGGATTCCATATCCTTCGCAATATAGTTTACCAGCGCTTCCCAGTTTCCCCGAAATGCCATCTCTTGCATCCGCTCGAGGTACGCATCGGTATTCAGAGCCAGGCCTCCGGTCTCTTCGTACGTTGCTTTAATGAAATCATAATAGAGATGTTTCACGGTTTCATTGGGGATGGATAACAGCGTATTCCCTTCATCATCGCTGCCCCG
>JBLMYT010000037.1:0-2674 GCA_050258455.1 Candidatus Omnitrophota bacterium
GAATTGTCTACGGTTTCATTTTCCGCCTCGGGTGGAATAGGGGTGACTCTGATCTGACATGAGATGCCCTGGCCCCCTGAAACACGTTTGGACGTTGTTAAGATGGACCAGGTAAATAGTCGACTGAATGGAATACTTTCAGTAACGCGAACCCACCGTTTTCCTTCATCCAAGGAATAGTCGATTGCCATGTTTTCCATCGATCGATTCGGAAAAATATCGATACCCGGTTTCCTTCACTATCCTTGAAGCGCAGTGCTAAAAGAGAATTGAGTTGACAATTCTATTTTTTTGATGTATGATGCGTCTTTGATTGAACGATAAGGCATTGACTCGAGGATCGGGTTTAGCGAATGGGGTAAATCGAAAAAAAAATTCATGCCTGAAAGTGTTATAAGCCCCGATATTTGACTATTTTAGGTTTATTTTTGGTTTCGAAATATTCGTCGACCCCCCGGGGTTTTTTACACTACCGGAGGCCGACGAGAAAGTCGGTTGAAAATGGAAGGGATGCCGATAATCATTTATAGGAGAATAGGCATTCTCCTATTTTCAATTGAATGGGTTTTAATCGTACCATAGTGGAATGTAAAGATGTAAATATTAATGGGAGTCAATTATCAGTTATAACGTTTTAATCGTACCGTAGTGGAATGTAAAGCCCTATTCCTGGCGTTGGCATAATAACCAAAGATTGTTTTAATCGTACCATAGTGGAATGTAAAGTAATTATAAGATGCGGTCCCCGGGGTGATCGAGCCGTTTTAATCGTACCATAGTGGAATGTAAAAAGTGGCCAGTTGCCGGCTTCCGGTCACCGGTTTTATTATAAAGGCCAACTGGATGACACTGCGGCTTAATCGGTCACTGGTCGCCTAAAAATCAGAGGAGCCAGACCGAAATGCCTAGCTCCGTTTCATTTATTATTCTCCCGGTGAGCGGACGCTCACCATTGAATAATCATCCACTTATTCTTCTTTTATTTGTTACCTTTATTATCGGATCCTTTCAGTGTCTTCCATACCTTTTGAGCGGTTGCTCTTAAATCCGCTTCACTGTAATAACCATATTTTTTCACAGATTCTTCATAAGTAGAAAATCGCCCAACTACCTTTAGTAATTCATAAAATTTTTCGCGTTCAATTTTGGTTAACTCATTATAGTCTGTATCAAAATTATATGTTTTATAGTACAATGATTCGAACTTTTTAGAACTAAAGTTTCCATTCAAGAAGTTTTCAATCAAATAATATAATATCTCTTTTCCATTCATTTTTTTGAGATACTTCCATGCCCTTTCGGCTTCTTCTCTTACCTGCGCTTCACTATAAAAGCCATTTCTTATATCTTCTTCATTTGGTGAAAACCCAAGAGTGAATTCCCATAATTTCCGGTAATTCAAGCGTTCGGTTTCCGTCAAATCGTCTTCATCTATTCGAATATACACATCAGAAAACAGTTTGCAAAACTTATCCACACTGATTTCTCCTTTCAAGAACAATTCAAGTGGTTCATATAATTTTTCTTCTTCTCTCATTTTCCTCGGTTCATACTTCTTTTTCTTCCAATTTTCCTCTTATTTTGTTGGGGGAAACGGGCCTGCGGCTTTATCGGTATACTCAAAATGATAAATCATATTTTTACTTTTTTCATAAAGTACTTCCAGATTATATAATTTACCATTTCTATAAATCCGAGCATAATACATCAGAGCTTTTGAGCCCTGTGGGTCAGGAAAACCCTTCGTTTTCATTGCTTGTTCCAATATTTGAATTGGAACAGATCTATCTGGATTTTTCAAATGTTCAAGTGGGTCTACAGCAAATTTGAATCTATCGGCTTTTTCGGTCCCTTTTGAGGCTAAAGGGGTTAAAGAGGTCGCTGAAATCAGAGCAGAAATAATTTCCGGTCCATAAAGATAACCAGTTAGAAAGGCTGCACCTGCAAGCCCTCCCACAAATTCACAATTCATATCACTCATTATCTTCTGAAACGCATATTCATGACCCCCTTCCATTAAATACCGTTGATACCTTTCCTGCCGATACCGGGATGCTGAATGCGGTGTCTCCAATTTCCCATCCGGATCAAAATAAGTAATCGGATTATTCCGACAATACGCATACAAATTCCATGATTGGGGATTAACCAAGGCCTTATCCTTATCCACAAAGGGATCTACCGATATAAACCGGTATAACCGGTTCTGAAAATATCGCGCGCCAAAATAATCCAACCCGGAATCAGCTTCCCGCTCTTTTCCCGAATACGTCAACCGCGGGATATAATCGGTTTTAAAACTCTTCTGGATATCCCCATACGGTCCATACGCTTCCGAATACACGATATTTCCGCTTCCATCGCTAATGACCCGCGTGGAACTGACCTGATCACTCATATAATAATGGTACGTTCCACTTCCGGGTTGATAATCCCCAATGAGCCGGTTTCCCATGTAAACATAATCCCGTAAACAGTTCCCACTGCCATCATACTCGGATAACAGCTTCCCATCAAAGGAATGAATGTAATAGGTATCCCGATACGATCCCGCTTGCACGTCATTCATCCACTCATTCTCCATGCGTGTATTATAATCACTTTGAATTGAATTGTCTACGGTTTCATTTTCCGCCTCGGGTGGAATAGGGGTGACTCTGATCTGACATGAGAT
>JBLMYT010000038.1:0-60025 GCA_050258455.1 Candidatus Omnitrophota bacterium
TTTGTTCAAAATTTCTTCTTTCACTGTCATCTTTTTCTCCTTATTTCAAGCCACTATTTTATCATAATATACACAATCAGGACTATAATGACAGATTTTACACAGAATATTTTACACTCTCCGGTGAGATCAGAAAAAAAATGGGTTTGATCATGTAATTTGCTCGGTTGACGAATGAAAAGATGAAAGCGGAACGATTTTTTAATTCATTTATCGATTTCTTTACTTCATGCAAGGATTTTGTTACAATTTAATTAATAAGGAAGGTATAAATGGTAAAAGATGCAGAGTATCTTGAAGCGTTTGAACGGCAGCTTGCCGAAGAGGAAGAAGTCGATTTTAATAAGAATATGGAAATTTATGAAGCCATGTATCAGGAAGCGGTTGCCTTGGGGATATTTCCATTGAAAGATCCTTTGGATGGTATTGAGGTGGATATTCGTATTTCAAGAATATTGAACCGATTGCCTCCCGTTGATCCTTCCATTTATGAAAGCGAAAATATTTCCTTTTAACCGGTGTTGGAATGTTTAAAAGATTATTGATATTGATTGCCAGTCAATGAAACGCGGAAGGAAAAAGAAAGAAAATCTTGTCGATAAAGTTGTCGCGTTTATAATCGATAGTGAATTGGAAGATTTGGGGAAGTTAACAATAAAGGGATTGGCGGAGAGATTTGCTGTTAGTCATTCACATCTGTCGCGGGAGTTTGTGGCTGCAAGAAATATGAAACTTCGTGAGTTTGTTTTACGGGTTAAATTATTAAAATGTGCGATGTTAATGCACCAAAACAATGAAATATCGGTAAAAGAATTATCAAATAAAATGGGGATCGAGAATCCGGAGTATTTTAACAAAGTATTCAAGGAACATTTCGGGGATGCGCCGTCGCGCTATATGCGAACAAAAAATTAAATCAAATCTTTCCTTATTGAAAATCTTTCTGTAATGGGCTACTATTAAATTTCCCGGATCATAAACCGAAATGATGCGTTTTAATCGCTCAATCAATTTAAAAGGATAATTGTATCATGGATTCAGAATATAGGAGATTGGCAGACTATCTGGTTGATGGGATACACAAATTAACAGGGGAAGATGTCATTTTGTGGATGATGAGTGATAAAGAAGGAAAAAAAGGAAAATATATGGAAATTGCCTCCTATAAAGGAGATTTCAAAAAAGAATCCAATGACAAGATTGAGCTTCCAGTTGATACGGGAAAATCTATTTTTGAATTAGCATTTGAGAAAAAGGCGCCAATAAAAAGATGTGATATCCAAAATAATCCGGAAGAATCAAATTTTTTTGGGATTGAATATTCCAAGAAGCATAACTGGCATTCGGTTATGGTTTATCCATTAATCTTGGGAGATGACACCAGAATTGGCGCGTTCACATTCCATAGTCCAGAGGTTGGAAAATTCGATAATTTCGATACAAAGATATTGAAGAGTTTCATCCTCATTGCGGCGATTGCAATTCAGAAGTTGAGGGAGTCCCGTAAACTTCAAAAATTGGCCGAAGTTGGCGAAGTCCTCACTCAACAAATGCCCCTTGGAAAGACAAAACTTCTTATAAGAGCCTCATATGAAGCTCGTAATCTCTTCCAAGCCGATTATGCAGCGATTTTTATTTATCATCCCTTAACGAAACAATGTGAACGTATTGGAATCAGTAATTCAAGGGTTCAAGATGAATGCTACGATGATAGATGTGATAATTGTTTTTTTTCGTCTGAAAAATGTCCTTTGTCATCAAATAGGAATAAAAAAGAAGATTGGATAAAGTGTTCTGCGACCTTAGTTCGGGAAACCGGAGAAATCATTGCTCATGACATTGATAGAAAAATATTTGATTTCTTTCAGGATGGAGAAAAAACTGTCCGGATTGGGGCAGGTAAAATCTTGCGTATCATTCAAAAAACAAAGTTTTTTAAACAGGAAAATATCAAAGCATTTGCTGGAATACCATTGAGAGTGGTGAAAGATGAAAAAACGAAAAAAATAAAATCGGAAGAAGTTGGGGTTTTATTTATTTTTTTCAAAAAGCCGCATGATTTTTCTGCAGATGAAATGCAATTAATACGAATATACGCTCATCAATTGGCAAATATTATTTTAAGTGCTTATCTCTATGAAACATCTCAACGGCAAACGAAAGAATTGGAAGCACTCCATGAAACATCATTGAAAATAGTTGCCCAAGAAGACTGCGATAAATTGCTGGAAGTTATTGTTGAGGAATCGGTAAAATTACTTAACGCCAAAGGTGGCATGGTTTTCCTCATCATTAATGAACAGCAAAAAATAAAATTAGTTGCTCAAAAAGGGGTTCCCCCCAAGGATTTTCCTGTTGGAGATTTGATAAATTTTGGCGAAGGCATGACGGGGCGGGTTGTTCAAACAGGCAAATATTTGATTGTGAACGATTACTCGAAATGGAAAAAACGTATCCCGCGATTGGAGCACATATTTACCGCTGTAATTGAAGTTCCTCTTCTTTTAATGGGAAAATGCATCGGGGTTATTGCTGTATTCGATGATGTGGAAAGGAGGATATTTTCACAAAGGGATGATCTTCCAGTTATGCAACGATTGGCACAGCAAGCCGCATTGGCGATTCATTTAAGGCGTCAAGCCGAAACCTTAAGAGAAGCGTCAAATGCAATGGGGTCAATTCTTGAATTGAATGAAACGGCCGGAAATATTTTGGATAACCTGGGAAAGGTTGTCGAATATAAAAAGGCATCTATCCAGTTATTTAGAGGAAATGATCGAGAAATAATTGCCCACCGTGGATATAACAAGGAAAGTATTGAAAAAGAATCTTTTCGGCCCGTATCTCAAGATCCGTTTTTAGAAAATATAATTAAGCAAAAAGAAGCCTTAATTACCAGTAATTACTCGCAAAATAGAGAGAGCGATGACAAACTCAAAGCACGGGCTGGTTTTCCCTTAATATTTGAAAATAAGGTGATCGGGGTGCTAACACTCGAACATGACAATTTGGAGTATTATAAAGATAAAATAAATGCCCTGATGCCCTTTACTAGGGATGCGTCGAATGCCATCGGCAAAGCCCGGGTACTGGATGATGCGAAACGGCGAATTCGTGACCTGGAAATTATTCAAGATATTGTTGAAAAAATAAATACCGGTCTCGATACGAAAAAACAATTAAAAACTTTGGTTAAAGAAATTGCTAAAACATTGGGATGCAGTCATTGCACACTTTTATTGCCTGAAAAAAAGAATAACGAAATCGTTCTTGTTCCCCGCCAAACCCATGGATGGCCGAAGGGCCATAAAATGAACAGAAAATTTAAACCCGGTGAAGGGATTGCCGGATGGGTTTTTCAAAAGGGGCAATCGATTATGCTACCTGACGCTGCACAAGACTTTCGTTTTATCCAAGGAAAAAGGAATACTGCATCCAAACGTTCTATGTTAGTGGTTCCTTTGAAAGTGGGTAGCCGTACCATTGGTGTTATCAGCGCCGATAAAGGCGAAACCAACTGGTTCAATGAAAATGACAAAAAAAAGATTGAAGAATTTGCAAAACGCTCAAGCATTTTTATTGAACAAAGTATCGGCCAGGAATTGTTGCCCCAGATTAGCATGCAGATCATCAGCTCGACAGAGGAAGATGTCATTTTGCAGCGTTTTATCACCGGGGCGGTCAAACTCATAAATGCAACATCCGGGATAATTTATATGATCGGAAGTGATGGGCGCTCCATAGAAAAAAGCTATCCGTACCCGATCGAATTTGCCCCTTTAATGCTCCCCCGAATGGATAAAGAAGAGGGGATTACGCGACAGGTCATCAAATCTGCCAAGATAATCCCCATTTCAGATATAAGACTAGACGATCGTATAAATCCTCTTTTTCATGAATCATTTCAGTCCGTGATAGCAGTGCCTCTGAAAATAGAGGGAAAAGTCATAGGGGTTCTATATTTATACGATAGGATACCCCGATACTTCTCTGAAACAGAATGTTTTTTACTGGAAACGTTGTCTTCCCAGGCTGCCATTTCTATTAAAAATGCTCAATTATTCGATCAGGTTAAACATCACCATGATAATCAAATAAAAGCCGTTCAACAGATCAGCAGATCCATTTCGGAGCCGACTCATCTAAATGAAGTTCTTAAGGGCATTCTACAATGGGTGGTCACCCTTATGGTGAATGTCAATTTTTGTGATATTTATCTCTTTAACAAAGAAAAAAATGAATTGGTGGTTGAGGCACTGCAAGGGATATTAATATCGGAGAAACACACAAAACTTCGTATAGGGGAGGGGATTGTCGGATGGTCGGCCGAACATAAAAAGACATACGTTGCTCAAGATGTAAGGAAGGATGAGCGTTATCTGAAAGCGATTGAAGAAACAAATTCTCAAATTGCCGTACCTTTGATGAAAAGAAATGAGTTGATTGGTGTTTTAAATATCGAGCGCGCAGAAATTAATTCTTTTAAACCCGAAGATATCAATCTTGCAGAAGCAATTGCCGGTTTAGCGGCTATTGCGATTGAGAATTCAAGCCTTTACCTTAATCTGGAAAGGAAAGTTGAGGAGAGAACTGCTGAATTAGAGCGCACAAAAGAGAAAGCCGCCGCAGCCGAAAGGCTCGCATTGGTGAATGAAATCGTAGCGGAATTTGCCCATAAAATGAATAATCTTGCAGGTACAATCCCAACTCGAGTCAGCATGGCTCTCGAACACTTGAACAAAGAAGACCCGCTTCAAAAAAAGAGTATTCATCAATTGGAAGCAATCAAATACGACACTCAAAAATTGCTAAAGCTTGCCAATGAAATAAAGCACACCACAACGATGGGTAAACTGGAACATATTGACATAAATTTCCTGTTGGAGGAATCTATTAACAATGTTTTAAACAGTTCCCCTGGAGTCGTGACGCGAATCAAATTGATTCGCGATTATGCGGAAAACTTACCAGGGATATATGCCGAAAGAACATGCTTTCTCGATACCATGGAAAATTTGATAAGAAATGGGATAGAATCCATCATTGAAAATGGGGTTATTGAAATCCATACGAATTTAATATCCAATAGCAATAAGAGATTCATAAGCATTAAAGTTTCCGATACAGGAAAAGGTATTCCGGAAAAAATACGTTATAAAATTTTTGACCTTTTCTTTACCACAAAAGAGAAGGGATTAGGTTTCGGATTATGGAGAGACCGGGCTTTTATCAAAAGGCTCGGCGGTGATATAGTTTTTGAAAGTAAAGAAGAAGAAGGAACGACTTTCAATATTAATATTCCGATAGAATGAAAATTCATAATGAGAGGAAGAAAATGAACCAAAAGCAGGAAAAAAGAAGAGTATTAATCGTAGAAGACACGGAAGCATGGCGACATTTTATAAAAGAGATTTTAGAAGAAGACGGTTATGATGTAACGACTTGCAAAAACCGTGAAGAAGCAATGAGTGCTATTGAGAAACAGTACCCCCCGTTTCACGTCGCTGTTTTGGATATTCGGTTGGATGACGGCGATAAAAGTAACTATGAAGGATTGGAAATCGCTTATAAATTGAAGCGTTTGGGCGAATATACCAAAGCTATTATATTGACTGGTTATCCCAAAAACGAAACCATGAAAAAGGCTTTTAAAGATTATGGAGTATTTGATTACTTGGAGAAAGTTCCTAATGATAGTGATGGGGAATTTAAAAAAGAAATTTTCATCCAAACAGTTCATGATGCATACAATGCTGCCGAAAATGATCAAAAAAAGCATTTTCAAATTTTCCTTAGCTATTCAAGGAACGATGAAAAGGAAGTTCAGGAAATTAATAATCATTTAGAAAAAGAGGGCTTTAATGTATACATGGATACACAGCTTTTAGCTGGTGACCATTGGGAGAGAGTTATACGCCAGAAGATCACAGATGCTCATTTTCTACTTACCTTCTTTAGTAAAAAGACAATTTATAATAGAGGCTTTTTTCAAAAAGAACTTCGCCTTGGGGAAGAAATCGCCTCAGAAAGAATCAAAAAAAATATAAATTATTTGATTCCTGTTCTCTTTGAAGATTGCCGAGTTTCTCCAAGAGTAGAAAAGTACCATCGTATCGAGTTATATAAACCAGATGGGATAAATTTTTTAAAGAAAGCTCTACTTAATGGGATCGAGAGATATAAAGGAAGAAACCGAAGTATTTAAAAGACAGGGAGATTACATCCCGTAAACGTTGATTTTACATCATTAAACGTCACTTCTTTCTTGAAAATCTTTTCCTTCCACGATGTTTTTTTGGCTCGGTTTACAACTAATAAATATCCTTCCGATGCGCCACATTTATCCATATAATCCCAGGTTTGTTCAAGCCCCCTTTAATTCCCTGAAAATCATTTCCTTGTATATCCGGTTGGAAATTCGTAACCCACCCCGTTCTTTCTTTAATAATCCAAATTCAATTGCATAATCGATATCATCGACCTTTATATTATGCCTAAACACTTGCGTTTCTGAAATAAGAGGGTCAATTACACGTTGGACACGTTCTTCTTTTAATAAATCAGCCAATTGGGCAAGATGCTTTTCGCAACGCAAAATAAGATTTTCTTTGGCCTGTTGGATCATATCCGTTGTAATTTCGTTTCTCCGGTCTCGTCCTTCATCCATTTTAAAACAGGCTTCATCTGCCAGGGCATTCACGAGCCAGGGTTGCCCTTCGGTCAATTCCCATACCAGTGAAAATACTTCTTTATTGAACTTCTGACCGGTTTCTTTTGTATGTTGCTGGTACAGTTTTTCAATTTGATGGGGAATAAAGTCTTCCAGTTTTAATGTTGCGGCATTTATATTATACGGGCTGCCGCCGGTAATAATCGCTTTATCTTTATTCGAGTACATGCGGTAATCCCGGACATCGCGAACGCCGCATAAAATGACACTTTGGGGAAATGAATCGGGCCGATTTATAAATCCACTTCTCAGTTGTCGAAGAACGGATATCAGGGTATCGCCAATCAATGAATCGGTTCCGTCAATACACACCACAATGGGTTTTTTGTTCTGTTTACACCACAGGCTTAAAATTTCGTGGATCACCGAAAATTCACTGCTGCTTTCAAAAATTTTCTCCCAATTGTCTTTCAAGAAAGGGTCATTTAATGTATGATATGCTTGGTTTGCCATGGTTTCGATTATTGTGCGCATGGCCTTCTTAACCTTTTCACCTGCAGATTCAGCGGCTTCGATATTTATATATAAACACTTATACGCGCCTTGTTGGTTCAAATAATCCGTCAATGCATAAAGATACGTTGTTTTGCCGCTTTGCCTGGGGGCATGAAGCATGAAATATTTCGATTGATCGAGCAGCATCTGAATTTCATTCAGTTTCATTCGATCCAGGGGATCGATATAATAATGAATATCGCGTTTTATCGGACCGGATGTATTAAAAAAACGATTCACCATCTTCTTCTCCTTTAAAAAAAGTTAAACTTCCTTTTTTATAACCGATTGCTTGTAATGTTTTTTCAAGGTGCATGACAAAATTCAAAGATTTTCTACCAATTCTTTTGATAAGCCGGTAGAGTGTATAATGCCTTTTTGATTTCATGGTGATTGAATTATATAAAAAAAATTAATTTATTTCAATGTTCTGGATGGAAAAATTGAAAAAAATTGTTAACCGGTTTTTACTTAAGCGTTTTGGATTCTGCTCCCTGAATTTTAACCGGAATGTTTTGGGAGGTGTCGGAGCCCTTTTTCAAAAGGGTTCTGACCCGCCGGAGGCAGACAGTTTGAATAACCGCTCACCGCTTATCGCGGTAATACCACTCGGAACATCGACTTTAAACCCTTTCCCTGCAAATATGATGTACTTTATATCCTTATCCAATTCAAACGGAACTCGTTTTACCTTTTGTTCAAATTTTCCCAAATCCTCATTGGAAAAATACCCCCACTTCACTTCCCCTAACAAACATATTTTCTTTTGATTCATCCCTACGATATCAAACTCGATATCCTTGTTCCACCACCTGCCCAATTTTTCCACAAAAGGCAATTCTCCTCTCTTAATTAATTCAATCGTCAATTGCATGGCAATATCTTCGTAAATTTCCCCCATATAATCATCCCAGGTTTTTTTTAAGATTGGGGTCACTTTTTCGCCTGCTTCCACTTCGATCATGTGTCGGTAAGGTAATACATATTTAAACCAAAAACGGATCATGGGATCTTTTATTCTCCATAATCCTTTCCCACCAGTGAGCTTTTCATTAACCGGAACTTCCTGCGTGATCAGGTTGAGGCCTTTTAAAACCTCAAGATATTTGGATAAATTTGAAACCGGTATCCCGGAAGCATCTGAAATTTCACTAAACCTGCGGCGCCCCGATGCCATGGCCTGCAATACAGCCATATAAACTTTCGGTTCCCGTAATTCTTCTCTTAGAATATAATACACTTCCTGGTAAAGCGGACTTGCCGGAAGGAAAAAAGAATGGGCAAGGGTGTCGAAAAATTCATCTTTGATTACAGCGCGTTCCCAATTATAGGGAATCCCACCCAATGCACCATAAAGTCCTGCCCTGTAATCGAAAGGCAATTCTTCCCAGAAATCGGCAGTATAGATGAAGGATAAAGGCAAAATCTCCATCGAGTTGTCAATGCGTCCCCATAAAGGCGATTTCTCTCCAAGTAAGGATTGAATAATCGAATACGTGGAGCCGGTCAGAAACAATCCCACCGCGTCTCGTTTGTTGTCCAGAAAACGTTGAATAATGGAAGGGAGAGCCGGATCGGATTCAACCATGTACCCGAACTCATCCAACACCAATGTCCATCCTTTACATTGCTCGGCAAATATATTTAAAATAATCGAAATATCCTTAATATCCCCGGATTTTAAGACAGGGTTATTCGACGCTTCACCGATGAGCATACTTAATTCTTTATAAATGAGAGGGGCGGGGAGTTTCACCGCCTGATAAAATACGTTCGGCGTATTGGTCAGGCAATTTTTGATCAGGGCGGTTTTCCCGACCCGACGTCTGCCGAAAAGCATTGCAGAACCTTTTCCGATTAAGTTACCCAGTACTTTTCGTTCGGTATGTCGGTTGACGAATTTCATACTCGTAAGTATAATACTTTAGAGTATGTTAGTCAATGATGTTTCTCACAGGGCGCACGGAGAACATGGATAATTGGGTTTAATTTCTGTAGGGGCAGACCCGCGTGTCTGCCCGCGTGTTCGATGTGGTTTTTCGTGTTGGGTACGAAATGCGAATTGCTGCTTTTTCAAAAGGGTTCTGACAACCTTTCACGATTGTGATATAATTTGATACTTGATACTATATTATATATATAATAAGGAGTCGATGATGCATCGATTAATGACCCTCTGGTTACTATTGTTTATCACCCTTGCGGGCGCCGGTGTCAACCTTCAGGCCGCGGACAATTCGACCGATACCCTTCCGATCGGTCCGTCACCTCAAAAATTGTTGATCGATAAAATCGAAAAAGACCAGATCATGGACACGGCGTCGGGTCAGCTCATCACCATTGACGATATTGTCGCCAAAGCCAACAATACCGATGTGCTGATCATCGGTGAAGCCCACGATAATTACAAATGCCACACGTTTCAACGGGATTTGATCGAAGCGCTGGTTAAAAAATACCCGAAACTGATCGTTGGGTTTGAGTTCTTCCAACGCAGCGATAACCCGATCCTCGATCAATGGCGAAACGGACAAATCAGTGAGACCGATCTTCTCAAACAAACGGAATGGTACAAACGGGGGAGTCAAAATTACGGTTATACCCGCCTGATCATGGATGTCATTCAAAAATACAAAATCAAAACCATTGGTTTGAATATTCCGCGATCACTTCTGCGAACCGTATCCAGAAAAGGTTTTGAAAACCTTTCCGCAGACGAAAAAAAACTCTTTCCTACGATCAATATCCCTAATGTCGAACACGAATACTTTATCAAAAACATATTCGGCGTTTTTGCCGTCCAGGTTCCCATGTGGTTTACCAATGTGTACATGGCCCAAAAATGCTGGGACGTGATTATGGCCGAATCCATGCGTGAAACACTTGCTTTAAACGAGTTCAACGGATTTAAAGGCGTGATTATCGCCGGAAGCAACCATGTCGCTTATAAACTGGGTATTCCCTTCCGATACGAGAAAGCCAACCCGCATGCCCGAATCATGACCATTGTTCCGATTCTTCTTCCATCCGAAAAGAAAAAAACCGAGAAAAATAATGAGGAAGAAACCAATCCGATGATCAAAATGCTGGCAAAATCCATGCCCCCTGCTTCTGCTTTCTCAAGGGGAATTGCCGATGTTGTCTTTTCTGCCGAGCAACCGCTAACCAGTGCTTTTCCCTCCATGGGGTTTTCGGTTGAAGAGAAAGAAAACCAACTGATCGTCACTCAGGTCAGCGAAGGGAGTATAGCCGAAAGCAACGGGATCCGCGAAGGGGACCGGATTACGGCCATGGATGGCGTCAATGTCACGACTCTCGAACAGTTACGCCTTCTAATCGCTGAAAAAAACTGGGGCGATTCCCTGAATGTGGGGATCATTAAAACAATCGACCTAAAAAAAGAAGAACCACCCGCGGCCGAAAATAAGTAAAATAAAGATAACCCCTCTGTGTTCTCTGTGCCCTCTGTGGCTAAAAACTATATATTCCTGTAAATCTTTAGCTTGTCCTCTTCGGCGCAATACTTGATTTTGATGTTGAAAAATTCATGCGCTGTAACCAGTTTTCCTCTCCCAATTCGTACTCTTACACGCGCATAAAGCTTTTCTCGGACTTCGACTTCCGCATTGTTATCATACATGTCGCTTTCCAGTTGTTTCATTTCATCATAGAGCGTCTGGATTTCCCCTTTCAGAAAATGCCATAAGGAACAATCGCCTCTGGTTTGCATGGGGAGAACAAACGGGGAAAATTTTTTTTCCAGAACCGCGCGACCATATTTTCGTTCGAGACACTTGGCTTCTTTTATTTTCTCATTCAGGGAATTTTTAATTTTCAAATATGCTTTTTCCTTTTCGGGTAAGATCCCGGTGATGAGCGTGGTGGCATTATCAAAAGGTGAACCGGCATTATGAACCACAATACCTTTTACCGATTGGACGGTACTTCCCACGACGCGCGATTTGAGCGTTTCCATGATCAATTTTCCCCCGCACGTTACCTGACTGCCGATGATACCGGTTCGAACGTTGATATCGGATTCGGCATGAACGATGGAATTTTCAATATAACCCGCGGTCAGGTTTTCGCCGGAATGGATTTCCCCTTTGTTTTTTCCCACAATGCCTTCTTTGACCTCGATACTCAGGGCAGCATGCAGCATGCAAGCCAGCGCCGACCCCATAACGCTGATATTTCCCCCAGACTTTATGGTGAAATCCGGGAGCACGTCCCGTCCGATTTTAACATTTCCGTCAAAATCGATATTGCCGACATTGAAATCCACATTTCCCGCGATTTTTAACTCCGGATAAACGGACAGTTCATTGTTCCTGAATATCAGGACGCCGTCCAACTCCGAAGAATAACGAATATAATCGTTATCCTCTTCTTTAACGATATGCGCACCGGTGAGTACGGGAATATCCTCGAATTGAGGCGTCAAATCCCGGTCACCGGTGACCTTAATGCCATCGATGGGTTTCTTGAATCTTTTTTTCACCACCAGCAATTGGCCTTTTTTGACGGTTCGATACTTTGAAATTTCCCGGTAATCGGTTTTTCCCGGTTCGATTTCCCGGGGTGAAAATGAGGTATCGAATTTGTATTCGATTTCAGGCTTCACCCCCGGTACCCGTCGAATCCCTTCGGCGATGATGACATGATCCACGCCTTCCCCGTTTTTGTATTTGTTGACAATCGAGATCATGGTTTCCTTTTTAAAACCGAATACCACGCCATGGGATTTCAATAAGGGACCGAATTCATTTAAGAGTAAAGGAACACCGGGTTCGGGAATAATAGAAATATAAGCCGTATATTCGTCATCACTAATTTCTACGTTTACCCTTAATCGTTCATCCACCTGTCTTCCCCCACTGTTTGTCCAGGTTATGTGGTAATATTATAGAATAAAAAAATCGAAAATTCAATTTGTTGACAAATTTATCTTATTTTGTATAATTGGTTTTAACGAAAAGCAGTTATATTTTTGATAGAATCAAGATGAAAAAAAAAACAGCCAATAAAAATTACCTCGAAATGATCCCGGAAAAGAAATGCGAGTCGCAAATGGGAGAAGAAGGAAAAATCCTCCTTCGCATCCCGCGTTTCAAAAACAAATGGATGAAACGGATCGGATTGAATTTGGGTAAATCGGAATTCTTCAATATTTCCCTGGATGCTCTGGGCACCCGAGTATGGAACTTAATCGACGGAACCCGTACCGTTGAACAGATTGGAATGGTTCTGGAAAAGGAGGACGGATCCGAAAATCAAGAACCCATTCTCCAGCTTTACGAACGGTTAACGAAATATTTCTCCATGCTTTTATATCATGGTTTCGTTGACTTTAAAAATAATGAACAATAACGTTTGTATTTTTCAAAAAGATGGTGTATAGTTATGCATTGAAGGGGCATGTCCCTGTTTCAGTTAATCAGATCAAAGGAGATCCCTTATGACGAATCAAGAAACCGAACGTGATATCGCGCAGAATGTAATACACAGTCGCTTTCATCCTTCCAGCTCGTTCTACCGTTTTACTGTTTTAGCCTTCGCGGCGTCGTTGACCCTGGGATGTTATTTCGCTTATGATATTATCGGCGCAATTGCCGACAGCATCATGACATCGATCGGAGCCACCGAGAGCCAGGTCGGTTCGATGTACACCATGTACAGTGTGGCAGCCATTGTTGCTGTGTTTGTTTCCGGTTTCCTGATCGATCGTCTGGGGACTCGGAAAGGAAGTATGATCTTTTCCACCCTGGTTCTGGCGGGTGCGATTCTGACCACCTTCGGATCCTATTTCCGGAGCCTTCCGTTGCTGTATGTCAGCCGGTTTATTTTCGGGGCAGGGTCTGAACCCCTGGTGGTCGTTCAGAGTGCGATGTTGGCCCGGTGGTTTAAAGGAAAAGAATTGGCGCTTTCGTTTGGAATTGCGCTTACCGTCAGCCGGATCGGAACCCTTTTCGCCTTTAATACCGGGGAAGTCATCTCCAAACATTTCGGAAGTCCCACTTATGCACTTGTGGCAGCAGCCATGGTCTGTTTCCTTTCTCTTTTGGCCAATGTCGCTTATATCTTCCTGGATCGGAGAGGCGAGCGCCTGCTTAACCTGAAAGACGGTTCGGCCGGAGATAAGATCGTTCTCAGTGACATCAAGTATTTCAAACCCACGTTCTGGTATGTGACCATGTTGTGTGTCACGTTTTATTCGGCGATCTTCCCCTTTACTTCGCTTTCGTTAAAGTTCTTCAATGAGAAATGGCATATCCCGGAAGTCAGTGCCGGTCAAGGAACGTTCCTCTACAAGGTATTTTCGAATTTCATTCATATGTTCAGTACAGCCGGCGGGATCACATCCATCATTATTTTTGCATCGATGGTTTTGGCACCGTTTGCCGGTAAATTGGTCGATAAAGTCGGAAAACGCGCAACGTTTATGATCTATGGATCGTTATTGATGATTCCCAGTCATCTGGTGATGGGGATCACCCATATGTATCCCGTTCTTCCCATGATCGTTTTGGGAGCGGCATTTGTGTTGGTTCCGGCAGCCATGTGGCCGTCGGTTCCTCTGGTTGTCAGTAAAGAACGCGTGGGAACGGCATTTGGAATCATGACCGCCATCCAAAACATCGGGTTGGCTCTGTTTCCATATTTAAATGGAAAACTAAGAGAAGTGACGGGCTCCTACACGGCTTCTCAGGTGATGTTTTCGTCTCTCGGACTCGTGGGATTGTTCTTTGCGTTCATGCTTTTAAAAGCCAGTAAGCGAGAAAACGACGTTTTGGAAAACCCTTGATATAATGGGGATTATTCTTTTGTAGGGGCAGACCCGTGTGTTCCGTGTCTGCCCGTGTGCTCGAAGTGGTTTTCGTGTTGGGGACAAATTGCGAATTGCTAGTAATATATTTAATATATTAAATAAAGTTGAAAAATCACTGGTTTGATGTTATATTATATGGGTTAAACGTCTAAGGTAGATTGGAGGTAAACATGGCCGGTCAATTTTTTTCTGTGATCAACAATCTGAATTCATACAATTCTCAGAAGAATTTGGGAGTTGCGAATGCAGGGATGAATAGCAGTCTGGGGCGGATATCTTCCGGTATGCGGATCAACGATGCGGGAGACGATGCCGCGGGATTGGCAATCGGAAACGGTTTGAAAGCCGATTTCACCGCATTGACTCAGGCCGTGCAGAACGCAAACGAAGGGGCAGGAATCATTCAGGTAGCGGATTCGGCCTTATCCCAGATGGGGGATATGATGGCACGGGCCGCTCAACTGGCTTCTCAGGCTGCAAGTGGAACCGTGGGCCCTCAGGAACGCGAAACCATTAACATGGAATACCGGCAGATCATGGCAGAAGTCGACCGCCTAGTGGATGCCACCAATTACAAAGGTGAACAGCTCTTTTCGCCCACTGCACCCGTGACCAAAGACATTGCGGTCGGTGATACTCAGCTTCAATCCTCCATAGCCTTATCCATCGGGGGCACGCAAGGCGTTGGAACGACCGCTCTGGGACTGGAAGAAACCTCTCTGGCGACCCCCAAAGAGGCACAGGAAGCGTTGTTCCTCATTCGCGAAGCCTCCAAAGATATTGCAGAAATGAGGGGCGCGTTGGGCGCACAGGAAAACCGTTTGACCAATGCTGTCGGAGTGATTCAGGTCCAGAGTCAAAATATCCTGGCTGCCGAGTCGAGCATCATGGACACCAATATGGCGGAAGAAGTTTCCATGTTTACCCGAACCAAAATTCTGACCGAAGCGGGCATGGCTTCGCTGGCCCAGGCCAATGCCAATAGTCAAATGGTGTTACAGTTATTCAAATAAACTTTTATCGTACTTATCATTTTACAAACAAGAAATTTAATTGATGCAATATTTACATAGATGTTTGAGATGTTTTCGATTCATCCTCTGTTTAATCCTTATCGTTTCTTTTTCCTTTTCGGCATCCCAGACCAATTCCACTCTTCACTCGGACCGGCAGGTTACCGAGAATCAAACCATTGACAATCAAACCATTGAAACAGCCCCCCCCCATACCAATCCGGAGAAAAAATACCGGTGGCCTCTGGATATTGATAATGGGTTCAGTTCGACGTTTCAGGAGTACCGAACCGGTCATTTTCATGCGGGCTTTGATCTTCGAACGTTTCAGAAGTGTGGGTATCCGGTTTATGCCACAGCGGACGGGTATATCTATAAAATCCGCATGGCCAAACGCGGAACCGGACGGAGTGTATTCTTAAAACACGACGACGGTTACTCGTCGATTTATTTTCATTTGCAGCAGTTCAACGCGGAACTCGAGCAAGTCGTTCAAACGGCGCAGCGATTAACCGGCAGGAAGTATTTCGGTTATTATACGTTACCGCAACCCGTGTCCGTAAAGAAAGGGCAGGTCATTGCGTATTCCGGAGAGACAGGGGCCGGATTTCCCCATCTTCATTTTGAGATCCGAAACGAAAAAAATGTGGCCATCAATCCCTTTAAACTCATTGAATTTCCCTCGCAGGACACTTTTCCGCCGATAATCAAGGCGTTGATCCTGAAAACCCGGGGAAGTGCCTCGGTCAATGGCGCCATTGGCGATCATGTCCTGAAGTTTGTCCAGGATAAAGCCGATAATTGCTATTACACCAAAGATCCTCTGATCATTACCGGAAATTTTGACGCCGTTCTGGAGGCCTATGATATGGCCGATACCGGCAGAGGTGTGGCCCCGTATGAAGTAAGCGTTTTCATCGATAATATCCATTATTATTGCCTCACCTTCGATCGATTCCAACACGATGATAACAATCAATTGGGATTTGCCTACGACATCTCCTATTCCAGTTCCGTTTCCTATTTTTACAACTTGTTTTACCAGAAGGGATTCAACCTCGAGCATCAGCACATGCCCCTGGAGCAAATTCTGGGAAAACTGGGCGCAGGGAAACACGAGTTAAAAATCAAAGTGAAAGACTTTTTTAACAATGAATCAATCGGCGTGGTGTCATTCGATAAAATCCCGGAGCCTGAATTGGAAATTGCCAATCTGGCGATTCATAAGAACCCGGACGAGCCCGGCAACCGGATCGAAATGGCCATCGAAACATTAACCGCTCCCCATTTGGCTGAGATCAAGGTTCATATTTATAATGACGCTGAAAAAATGATTGCCTCGCACATCCTGGAAAATCAAGATTTTTCTCAAAATAAGAACTTGATCCTCGAGGGCATTCCGGCTGATGCTGCGACGATGGATGTTGATTTTTATTATGACGGCATTCATTATTTCAACAAGCGGTTCTTACTCAACGATGAGCATTTATCCGAAGTGACAGACATACCGGTGGATGTTCGGATCTACCGGGATGACGTCTTTGTGCTGGTCAAAAGCAAACGGTTTTCCACCCAAAATTTGATATTAAATGTCATTCAAGGCAGCAATTCCCAACTCATTTATCCTCAATCCGATATTCAGGGAATATATTTTCATTTTAAACCTGCCGGTTCCGGAATTAACAATAATAATATGGAAACCTTATGTCATTTCATCGTTTTACAGAACCATGAGCGGGTGGCGGAGATTCAGAAGAAATTAAATTTGATTTATCTCAAAGACGGAGAGAAAAAGAATGTTCAATATCACGAATGCGAACTGTCCTTTGATTCGCATTCGGTGTATGAACCCAAGACGTTACGGTTGGATGAAACCCAATATGGAGCGGGGTTTCCCGTGTTGTCCCGACAGGTGAATCTCTCGCCCAATAATTTTCTCTTTCTGGATAATGTGACCGTGAGTTTCAAAGCCACGGTTCCGAACCCGAAACAGGTGGGAATTTTCAAATGCAGTCCCGGGTCCAGGAACTGGCGGTATGTCAATACCCGGTATGATCCGACGACCTCGGTTTATCGCGTCAAGATGTTATCCGTGGGCACGTATGCGTTAATGCGAGACATCGTTCCTCCGGGGATCCGGTTTTTAGGTGCCGGGGCCAAACGATTGGATCAAGTGGAGCGGTTGCTGGTAAAACTTTACGACCGTGGAAAGGGATTAAATGACAGCAGTGTGCGGGTATGGATCAATGGAAAACGGGCGTGCATGAACTTCGATTGGGATTTTGACCCCGAATACGGCACCTATACCATCCGAGATTTGGATCTTCTGCGCAAGGGGAAGAACGTGCTCCGGGTAAAAGTATGGGACAATGCCGGTAACAGTACAGTCAAAGTATTCACCTTTAAATTGAGATAAAAATGATAAAATATCAGGCGGCGTTATTTTGCCGCCGCCTGGGTGTAGAATGCCTCGGCGTCTTGACGGAGCTGCTGGAGACAGGGTTTGCGAATGTACATCATGTGACCGGCTTCAAAATACTTCATCGAAATATTTTTGGCCAGAAATGGCGGTAACCCCATGTGATTGACCGTGTATTCGGTTGCAAAAAAAGGCGTTGCCAAATCGTAATACCCATTGCAGATCATGACCTTGAGGTGAACGTTTTTTTCGATGGCATCCCGCAAGGTTTCCGCGACATTGGCGTATTGGTTGTCCGTTCCCCAATTCCACGACGGGATATGGGAAAGGATGAAGTACGGAATGTCGTTGGCGTATTTTAAATCATTTCTCAGGTAATGGTAGATCACCGAGGTATTGGGGGCGAATATGGCACTGTAACTGGGATCATCGGTCATGATCTCATTGGCTTCCCCTCCCGCATAGGCTTTGAACCGGCTGTCCAGGCGTCCCACCCGTTGTTTTTCATCGCCGAGAAGTTCCTGAACAAACGAGTAAATATTAATTCGTAAGTTATGTTTATCGATGTATTTTTTGGAGAGACCGGTATATTGGGATAATTTATCGATAATCATCTCCCTCTCCTCCGGGGGTAACCGATCCCCTTTGGCAAGGGCGAGCATGTAATCGGTAACGGCCCATTGTTTGACTTCATTTAAGGTGGCTTTCAGGTCCCCGAGGTATTTTTCCGGTAATTTTTTATGATACCATGCGGCTGCCGTATAGGTGGGTAAGTACAGGATCGGGGGATAATCGTTTCCCGGGGCAAAATGATCGTATTGAAAGTTCAGGACCGACGATAAAAGAACGATCCCCTGTAAATTCATCCCGTGGGTAGTTTGCAGATAGCCGGACAAACCGGCCGCACGGGTGGTCCCGTAACTTTCGCCGCATAGATATTTGGGCGATAGCCAGCGATTGTTTCGGGTCACATAGAGGCGAATAAAATCGCCGACCGATTGGATATCTTCATTCAAGCCATGGAAGGTTTTGGGTTCCACTCCGGCAGCAGCCCGGCTATACCCGGTTCCCACCGGATCAATAAAGACCAGATCGGTAAATTCCAGCCAGGTGGATTCATTATCGATACATTGATAGGGTTGGGGAAGTTGAAAGCCTTCGTCTTCCATTTTAACCCGTTTGGGACCTAATGCGCCCATATGCAACCACACCGACGATGAACCGGGGCCCCCATTGAACACAAAGGTAATCGGCCGAGCGGACAGGTCGGATTTGGGCTCTTTGGTATAAGCAATAAAAAATATCGAGGCCTGGGGTTTGCCGGCTTCGTCCTTCATGATCATGTGCCCGGCTGTGGCCGTGTAATTCAATGGTTTTTTATTGAGGGTGATGGTATGGTTGGTCACGGAAACGCCGGGAAGTTCTTCTGCTTCCGCGTGAATATAAGATAAGAAGAGTGAAAAAATAACGCTGATGAACATTAAAATTACTTTTGAATTCATGTGATCTCCTTTTTGGTTTTTAGGAAGAGGATGCAGGAAAAATTATAACGCTTTACTCAAAAAAATTCAAGGGAATAGGGTCGCTGTTTTTTTCTTCGACTTATCTTCGACCCAAAGACTCAACAATTTTTTTACCTCAAGCGACAAATTTTGTCACTTTATTCCCGATAAGAATTAATCGAAACGGGGTTTCAATGAAATGAAAATAAATCGGATATTGCCGTTATCCGATTTTCTCCTTTCAAATGGTTTAATTGTTGTGACTGGCATTGAAATTGCATATTTAAATATTCATTGATATTTTAAAATGAATATTCGAATCGGAGGATCAGGATGAAAGCCTATTCATTTCGTTTATGGGGTATGGTGTTTTTTAGCGTCGTGTTATTATTTAATACGTTTAATACGTGGATTCAGGGTCAAGCCATTATCATCAATCATACTTGTACGGATATCACCAAAATACCGACATCCTGGATCAATCAGGCCAAAAGCCATAATCGTTGCAGTTATGGGCACACCTCTCACGGCAGTCAATTGATTACCGGCATGACCGCGTATTACAGTGATCCTTCGTATGGCAGTCAATATGCCTTTAACACCGATGGGGGAATTTCCGGCGGTGTGCTTTCCATCGCCGATTATACACCCCCGAATATGGATCTGGGCAATCCCGATTTTACTTCCTGGGAAGCCGAGACCCGGGCCTATTTAAATGGGGGAGGGAGCGGACGCAATGTCGTGATGTGGTCCTGGTGCGGTCAATTGAGTTGGGCATCGACTTCGGATGTGGATAATTACCTGAATTTAATGTCCAACCTTGAGCATGATTTTCCCTCTGTCAAATTCGTTTACTTTACCGGACATCTCGATGGAACCGGAACCGGCGGCACCTTGAATCAGAACAACAACCGGATTCGCAGTTATTGTCAAGCCAACGGGAAAATCCTTTTTGATTTTGCAGATATCGAGAGTTATAACCCAAATGGTACCGGTTTTCTTTCTCAGGGTGCGGATGATGGGTGTAATTATTCCGGCGGTAATTGGGCGTCCCAATGGATTGCGGCGCATTCGTCCAGCGAACTGGCGCGACTGGCTTCCCGGTGCGATGAATGCGCTCATTCCGAGACCTTGAATTGTATCCTGAAAGGGGCGGCTGCCTGGTGGTTAATGGCCCGGTTGGCCGGATGGGATGGCTCCGGATCGACTCAACCCGTGATTACACTCACGTCCCCGAACGGCGGTGAGGAATGGACCGTGGGAACGTCCCATTCGATTCATTGGTCCTATACCGGGACAATTTCAAACGTGAAAATCCAATATTCGATTAACAATGGCAGCAGTTGGATCACCGTTGTCAATTCCACCACAAACACCGGCTCGTATTCATGGGTGATTCCCAATACGCCGTCCGAGCAGTGCCTGGTGAAAGTCAGCGGAACCGGGGGAACGCCTTCGGATACCAGCCATTCGGCCTTTACCATTGCCGCACCCGACGTTCCTCCGACCATTTCCCTGAGTAAGACGCAATTGCATTTTGTTTATGCCATTGGGGGCGCTGTTCCGCATTCTCAATCCTTTACCGTGTCCAATACCGGTGGCGGGACACTGACCTGGACCGTCAATGAAGAGGAGTCATGGTTAACTGTATCGCCGACATCCGGAACGGATGCCGGAACCGTGACCGTGACCGTTAGTCCGGGTGCGTTGACCGCCGGTCAGTACACCGGGACCATCGCCGTCGTGGATTCCGGTGCCTCCAATTCGCCGCAAAGCATCACTGTCCAGCTCGATGTCAAAGGGGCAGGGGAAGATCAACTCCCGGTAGGAAGTTTTGATACGCCGAGCGAAGGCGCCACCGTATCCGGGAATATTGCGTTGACCGGGTGGGCCTTGGACGATGTGCAGCTTACCGGAGTCAAACTGTATTATGAGAGTGAGAACCAATTGGTCTATATCGGCGACGCCCTGTTTGTGGAGGGCACGCGGCCCGATATTAAACATGCTTACCCCGATTACCCCGATAACGATAACGCCGGTTGGGGATACATGCTGTTGACTCATTTTTTACCCGGTGGCGGAAACGGGACCTTTCGAGTCCATGCCATTGCCCAGGATGGTTCCGGAAATTCGGTAACCCTGGGTATCAAAACCATTGTGTGCGACAATGACCATGCCGTCAAACCATTCGGGACCCTCGATACCCCGATGCAGGGGGAAACGATCAGTGGAAACGAATACGTGGTATTCGGATGGGCATTAACGCCGCAGCCCAGCACCATTCCCACCGACGGTTCTACGATTTCCGTATTTGTGGACGGCGTCAATATCGGGCATCCGGTTTACGATCAATACAGGGAGGATATCGCGTCGTTGTTTCCCGGATACAACAATACCAATGGGGCGGTCGGATATTTTTATCTGGATACCACCGCGTATGCGGATGGTCTTCATACCATTTCCTGGGTGGTCGAAGACGACGCGGGTCATCAGGATGGAATCGGCAGCCGGTATTTCATCATCCGGAATAACACGTCCGGTAGTATTTCTCCCGAGTAAGCATTAAATCGATCAGTCGTCCTCTTCTTTGATGCGGTTATTTAGATTCATATTGACGGCCATATACCTGTTTTTTTTGCTGATTTCCCCGTTATGGTATACGGCAAGTAAGCTATAGGTACTGTTTTTATCGATCACTTTATAACAATCTTCGGGAATATCGTAGTAGGGGCTTCCAAGGATCATTCGGGTTGCTTCATCCAATGTCCTGGCCCCCCTCACCGGCCATCCTTTTAAATGCGTCAATAGTTTATAGATTTTATTTACATCGATCATCGAGGTACCCCATCTCCATATGATGTTTTCTATATTTTATTCCTACCCTTAATTTACCCATTGCGCACGGCGCGTCAATCATTATCTCACGTCAAAACTTTTTTTTCAATTGTTTTTTGATTGATTTTATATTTTTTTATTTTTAATTTCGAGTAAAAAGCGCGATGGTTTCCAGATGCGGGGTTTGGGGAAAGAGATCGAACACGCGGATATCCTCGAGCCGGTAACCATTCTCGGTTAGTGTTTTTAAGTCGCGGCTGAAGGTCGCGGAGGCACAGGAAATGAAGAGGACCTTTGGGTATTTTTTCCGGAGGATGCCGTCAATGACTTTTTTGGCAAGGCCGGAACGGGGCGGATCGACGAGGATGGCGTCGGCGTCTTCAAAGGCGAATTTTTCCGCCGATACCTTGATGAAACCAACATTATCCTGTTCAAAGGCTCTCCGGGCAAGGGTGACCGAATAGGGGGCATTCTCCACCCCGATGACGCGTCGCGCATGGGTTTTGAGAAGCGGAATAAAGAAGCCCACACCGGAGAACAGATCGATGATCGTGTTGCAGGGGTCAAGATAGGATTCGACTGTGTTGAGCATCTTTTCCCATTGGAACGGGTTCACCTGAAAGAATGCGGCCGGTGAAATCAAATATTTCCAATCTTTTATTTTTAATTCGGACATGCCCGCGTCTTCGTTGCCTTTCCAGGAGAAGGTAATATCTGGGAAACGTTTTAAAATTTCTTTTTCTTGTTTCGGTGGTCGGGAGAGATGAATAAAAACCTTTTGAGTGTCTCGGTTGATTAAGATATCGAGTTGATGAAAAAAGGGTGGGGCAGGAAGCTCGTTCCATGCGTTGAGAAAGCGGTTGAAGGCTTCGGGAAACAGGAGGCAGCGGTTAATGGGAATAACGGAATTGGTTCCCTTTCTGATAAACCCGATCTTTCCATCGTCCTGGGCTTTCATCCGGGCGCGGATCCGGTTATGATACGGTGGGGAATCGATGACCGGTGGGAGAGAGACGTGGACGTGACCGATCCGACTGAGGTCATCGTGAAGGATTTCCTGTTTGATCGTTTTCTGAAAGGCATAATCGATGTGTTGAAACACGCATCCGCCGCACTGGCCATAGTAAGGACAGGGAGGCTCGACCCGGTGTTCGGACGGGGTTTGGACCTCGAGTAACTCGCCCCATAAAATCCCTCCGCTTTTTTCCTTGATCCGGTAGGTTACTTCTTCGCCCGGAATCACGTAATTTAAGAGTACCACGCCGTCGTCGCTGCGCACCAGCCCCCAACCGCCATTTATAATCTTTTCAACAATTCCGTCATTCATTTTACATTTTTATATTATATCAAATCAATTATTAATTATATTATGATTATATCATATTCATCAATTTCCACCGCAAAGAATGCAAAAATTTGCACTCTTTGCGGTGAAGAAACATTCTACATATGCTAACGATCGATCAGATCACAGAAATGACCAGTTTTTCGTTTTTGAATTTAGCCGTAGTCATCAGGGTTAAGGTCGCGGTTTGTTTATCGGACGACATTTCCACTTTATAATCGGTTCCTTCGGTAAAGATTTTCGGAAAAAGCGTAATCTCTTTTATTTTATCGATCCCCAGATCGCTTGCCGAGATCTTAATCTGGGTATTGGATCTCAGGTCCATCGACGCGTTGAACAATTCGGGCGGGAGATCTTTCAGTTTGGTGGTGCGTAAAAAGCCTCCTTTCAGAACTTGCTTATCTTTTAAATTTTTTTCGGTATCGACCACATACGAGAGCGAGTTGACCTGGGCATTCAGGTCGCCGACTTTCCGAATCAGGCTTTCCCGTTCTTTGGCCAGAATTTCCAGTTGCCGGATGATTTCGTTTCGTTTTTCTTCGAGAACGGTAATATCATTCGACAGCCTATCTCGGTCTTCCGATACTTTATCGCGTTCGGAGATGGCCTCATCCCGGGCATCGACCAGTTGTTTTTTGGCTTTACGGATCAAGGTATTGGGGGACACGAGGGCTGTACCCTGAGTTACGGAGGTACCGTATTCCCCATCGGCATAGAAATTATACACCTTAAAACCGGGAACGAGAGTATCGAGGAGGGCGGCGCGTTCGATGAGTTCGCGGGCTTGTTTTTTCTCCAATCCTTTCTCTTTGACAAGGAAATTGAGGGCAATTTGGAAATGGTTTTCATGGGCCTTGACTACATGGGGGACCGGTAATTTCTTTTCGATTTCGGATATTTTTTCTTTGAGTTCCTGAATTTCTTTATTTTTGTCGAGAATATCTTTTAATAACGATTTAACGGAAACGTCCTGTTCATTGGCGATTCGATCTTCGAGAAGTTTGCGTTCATCGTCGCTTAATTTCAACGCGTTCAGATCGAGGGATTGGCCTCCGGTTTTTTTCTTGTATTCATCCATTGAGTTGAGGATTTCATTTTCCTTTTGTTTCACATCCGTTTCCATGCCCTGGACTTGCTGGGTCATTTCCTGCATCTGTTGAATTTCGGGTGAATTGGCGGTTTCGGATCCTTGTTTGTTAAATACAAGAAAATAAGCGGTTATCGACAGAATCGCGATAACCAGGATAATCAAAAGGATTAATCCTGCTTTTGATTTTTTTCCGGTTTTTCCCGGTTCTTCCACGGTGGGTTCTTTTTTTTCATCCATATTCATAATGGTATTTCCTCCAATATTAATACTATAGATCATACGTCAGATCATACGTCAAACGTGAGGTAATATGATGCCATATTTTTTCGTTTTTTTCAAATGGGGGGATGAATAAAGAATGGGGGAGGAGAAAGTTTGGGGGATGGAAACGATTCCATCCCCCTTACCAATTAGTCTATATTATCGGTTATTGTTACCGTTAATAGGGACTAAAAGCGATAGCGGAGGCCCAGTAAGAATTCATGGGCATCGCTTAACGGCAGGCCCGCGACAACCGGCAATCTGACTTCACCGAAAATGGCGCCTTTATGGCCTCCGATGTTAATATCGTATCCGATATTTCCGATGAAATTAAATCCGGCCTTCCAATTATCGGTCCTGACCCTGGAGCTGTAGCCCATGCCGGCGCCGATGAATAAGGCGGACATGTGGTAATTCAGCATCAGATTGGACAGGAAATGGCTTTTAAACCGTTCACCGGATAATTTTACCGCGTAACCGGCAGATACCAGAACATCCCATCGATCTTGATCAAAGGGGAACATCAAACCGAGGCGTCCAAAAATATAACCGGTATACGTTCCCTTGGCCAACATCGGACCGATTTCACCCAGGAAGTTGAGCTTCGTCCCTTTTACGTGGATATTGTCGACCGTGCAAGGGGCGGATACGTTACCATCGTTATCGGTAACTTTGACCTGGGCGGAATAGGTTCCGGCCTTTTTGATTTTTTTATTCCAGACAAACGGTTCGGCGGCGACCGATTGTTGGTCGGCGGTCGGGCCGGTTAAGGTAAAATCGGCTTTGACCACTTTTCCGTCCTTATCGCTGGATCCGGAAGCGTCGAATTTAAAGGTTTTCCCGGTACGACCTTCCATCGGGGTGACCTTTAAATCGCAAACCGGGTTTGCCTTAACCGCTCTCAACACAAACGTGGCTGTGCATTCGTTTTGAGACGGGATGCCGTCGGCATTAATCGCCTTGGCTCTGGCCGTGTATTGGCCGGGTTCGGCAAGATCAGTGATGGAGACTTCTTTGGTTCCTGGGGCCACTTTCTGGGAAAAGACATCTTTTCCATTCAGTGAAACCGTAACCTCATAGGATGCATCACATTTTCCCGATAACGTTAGTTTAACCGGGCTACCCGCATCACCTTCCGCGGGTGAAGGCGTGATGGTGTTGCAGACAGCAAGGCTGCTTTTTTGATTGAACAGGGTGAGGTTTCCGCAGATTTTGGGAACGATGAATTCATAGTCTTTGCAATCAGCGTCACAGCTTATGGTAAAGGTAAACGCATTAAAGGTTTTTTTCCCGGCCCACTCTACATCATTGATGATTTTGACTTGTTTATGTGAGTAGAAGAGCATCCACGGAAATTTTTGACCTTTCGGGATGACTGTGTCTTTGATCTCGACTGTTTTCACCTTATCCATGAACTCCGGAAAACAGGATCCCATTCCTGCTTTTTCAAAGCCTTCTTTGATTCTGTCTTGATAGGTTTCGAACATACTTTTTAACTTTTCTGCACTGCTGATCCCCTTTTTCGGTACTTTCATCAGGGGGGCAACATTTAGCTTTTTTACTTCTTTGGCGGAGGTAATTGCTGGAAGAGCAATCAGCAGAGCAAGAGTCAAGATTAGCATTTTCTTAAACATCATCTAATCCTCCTTTTTCGTTTTTAAATTAGGACTATTATACTGTAATTTTTTTTTTTTTCCTATAGGTGCTTTAAAAAATAATAATTTTTTTATTGACATCCTGTTCAGTGGGGCACTCCTGGAAAAAGGTAGTGGCCTTAAATTTAAAAATGTTAGATATGCGTTGACATTTTTACCTATTTTTTTTTAATGTCGTCATACCCGCCGAGCCATAAACCGTTTTTGTGCTTTTCTTTTGACAAGATGCAAAAATTGTTTTATACTAATTGTCTTAACCAGGAGGAATATAATGAAACGAGTTTTTTACCTGTTAATGGTAATTTTGCTTTTTTCCGTCGCGCTGAATGCCGCTTCAGATACAAATTTTACCTTTTCGATTCATGGAACCTATTTAACCATTGCCAATGACGATTTCAAAACAGAATACGGGGGAAAGAAATTGTACCCGGAAGGAAGAATTACCGCCAATATTTTGGGAAATTTTTACTTATGGGGAAGTTACGGCTTTTTACCTGTTCGGTCGACTTGGACGGAATGGAGTAATAAAAAATATGTCGAACCGGATATTGCGGGTAAGCGCACACTGGACAAACACATTATATCCTTCGGGGCCGGTTATTTTGCCGGATATATTGAAGAATCGCATTTTGGGATCAGGGCGGAAGCCGGCATCTGCGGTATTTATCATACGATTAATACCACCTATACCAAAATTGAAACCAAGGCCGTTGTCGGAACCAGTCAGTCCAAACAATCCGGTTATGGATTCAGGGGGAGTCTGGGAATCACCTATGGCTTATACAAAAAATTATTTTCAGAAGTATCGTTGGGGTATATCTATGCCGCAGACAGCATCAACTCGGTGCGGGTCAACATGGGTGGCTTAAAAGTAGCATTGGGACTCGGCGTAGGGATTTAATCAAGGAGGCAAACAATGAAGACAATGAAGACAATGAAATCAATGAAAAGGAAAAAAATAATAAATGTCACGATGCTCGTTGCTCTTTTGGCTATCTTATTATTGACAAACAGTTGTAAACAATCCGATGACGCCGCCTATGAATTAGCGGTTAATGTTTCCGTCGGCGTAACAGGAACGCCGACATCCGGAACCACTTATTACCCCGAAGGTGAGAAAATCAGTTACAGTTACGCCGCAGCCGAAGGGTATACCGGGTTGACCGTGAAACTGGATAACACAAAAGTCGATCCTGCCGGAACCATCACCATGTCCGACAACCATACATTGACGGTTTATGCGTATAAAGGAACCGGTCAATATCAATTTAGTGTTTCGGTTGCCACCGGGGTAACCGGAACGCCCACGGCAGGATACTATTTTTATAATGCCGGCGATAAAGTCAATTACAACTTTAGCCTTTCATCCGGTTATACCAATTTGGCTGTAAAACTGGATAATGAAGATATTCCCACCAGCGGAACCATCACCGTTTCCAAAGATCATATATTGAGCGTCTCTGCTGAGAAAGAATACCCGATCCAGGGAAATTGGACCTTAAAAGAAGCTTACGCGGATAACAGTGCTTTTTCTGTTACGGCCACGTTCTCCGGTGAAATCCGAAACGGAATCGTGACGGATAGCGACGGCGGAACCGGAACATACACGGTTGACGGCAATGATGTCAACTTTACACTGGTTTTTCCTGATGTCACCTACCAGTATACGGGACGATTTAATACCGAGGATTCAATGAGCGGAACGGCCAAACGGTATACCACGGCCACCCATTACAGCCTCGGTAGCTGGTCGGCCTCAAGAATCAAGACCACGTCGGCAAGAAAATTTTCGGTTCACGGTTCGGTTAACGGAAAGAAGAAAGGCGAGATATAGCGAGATATAGATTGGATATTGTAGAGACGTAGCGCGCTACGTCTCTACGAACCGTACACAGTCCCTACACTACAGGTACTTTTTAACCAATGTCAGGGATTTGTAATCTTTCGTAAAGCCAAAGTCGATGAATGGCTTCTTGTAAGGACTGTCCAATACCGGTTGATCATTGATCCGATCGACACTGATATATGTTAACGGTTGGAATTCTCGATCGATGAGAATGTTGAAAAAAGAAAGATAATCGGATAGTTGAGGGTGCGTGGGCTCCACATCAACATGGAGCTCTTTTCCATTCTTCTTTGAAACCAAAACCAGACGCCTGCCATGAAAGACCAGATGCGTGGTGGGCAAACGATGGGGGAATAACGGTTTGAGCGCTTCAAGACCTATTCCGCACGGGGAAATCGGGTCCGTGGCATTCATCCAATAAATCGCATCTGCCGGTAATTCTTTGGTCAATCGTCCCAGTACCGACGGTAAACAAAATTGAAGACCCGGAACGCCTTTAAAAAACGGACCGGAAACAACTTCTCCCGACAATTCCATCAGCCGCAAAACAGGAAATATCACCGACCATCGAAGATCCGGAAGCTCATTTCCCAAAAGCTCACGAAACAAAACCCCGTAACGGGAAAACAACTGTCGGACCCGATCCTTGATGAGCTCCTGGCGATCCAGGGCATCCGCCGGTTCCGTGTCCATTCGGCGAAGTCCGTACCAGTTCCCGGTAAACGGTCGCGACGCACTCCAACGGTTAAAATTAAACCGCCTGACCGAATGACCGGCACTCCGTACATCCATGGGGTGCTCGGGCTGAAACCGATTCATCACGCCGGACCGCACCACTTTGAAACTATCGTTGGTAATTCGACCCTCCCACGCCATTTCCCAAAGCGCAGCAGATAACCGGTCCGAATCCAACCCGGTTACCTGAGACAATGTACTCAGGTCATACTTTCCCCCGGTTTCAAAAAATGTTTTTTCCAATATGTCACGCCCATTCAATGGAATGGAAGGACGTTCCCCGGCTTCATCCTCTTGGTTTTCATTTTCATCTTCATTTTGATTTTTTTCATCGTTTTCATCCTCAGGAGGGTCAGATTGTTGAATGCCATGGGAATAGGAAAAGAGTTCAACATCCGATTCGAAACAAAACCCAATCCGTTCCTTCCCACTCCCAAACCAGATCAGGTCGGTATCCCGCATCACCGTATCCAACCACGTGAGATAATACGGTTTCATCCGCGCCGGTAACAGTTCGCTCTCCCACAACCCGGCCCGAGCCGGATACCCGAAAAGCTTCTCGAAACACTCCTGTAAGCGTTCCGGAGTATCCCCGGGGTTCACCAAACCATGATAAACCGCAAGAAACAGAGGAAGGGCATCGATACCCAATGGCTCAATCGCCGGGCGCGCCTGGCTCCGCCGCATCCGTAAAAGAATCTCGATATTCTCGACTTCACAAATTTCTTCTTTTACCAGGGGGCGTGGGATGCAATCCCTTTTTGTAAAACTGCTCCCCTGGACACCCGCAAAACTTTTATTTGGTTCTGATGATGAGGTGTTTTCGGTGTCGCGAAATTCATCGATGATCACCCGGCCTTCTTCCACCAGGGTTTCCAGGGCAGACGCCAGACGCTTCGCGTTGAGATGCAATGCCGATTGGACGAAATCCTCGGTTACAGGTCCATAATAGCGAAGCCATTCATTTAAAAACGTGACCAACTGTTCATCCGGGTCCGTGGAGAAAACCCGGGTGAGGGAGAGTCTTCTGGCCACCGCGTGGGCATCGTCCGTTGCTATTCCCAGGGCATGACTCACCCGCGGAAGATTCTCCAATGCCAAAATCCCTGAAAACGTTTCATGCGTTGAACCGGTGAAATGTCGGTACAAGCGGTCAGCGATAGGAGAGAGGAGCGTTTCCGCTTTAACCGCATCGTCGCGCTCAATGGCCACAGACAACTCCTCCCATTCACGGGCCGGAATGTATAACCGCTCCTTGATCCACTGCAACAGTTCATCCGTGGACGCCGGCGCATACCCCAGGGCGATTCGCTGCACCTTCTCTTGGAACGATCGGATCAGAGCCTCCGAAAACCGGGGGCGCAGTTGGGACGAAACCATCACTTCTTTTAAAAGCGCTTCACTCAATCCCGTCCGAAGTTTCGAACCCGGACTGTCATCCTCATACATGTACTGATTGGTTTGTTTCCAGATGATGTTATCGGCAAACGGAGACGGGGTTTGAGTATTGACTTCGGTAATGCGAATATCACCGTTTCGGATCTCTTCCAATAAATTCAATAATATGTCGATCTCAAATTCGTAGTTGAGACATTCCCGCCACGTCTCCAATAACACGGGGAAATCCTCGTAATGGGAGACCGCTTCCAACAACTTCTTCGAGCGCAGACGATTTAACCATAACGGCATGCGTTGATGAAAACTTGGCTTGGTCAGCAGCAAAGCCCGTTGCGCATTTTCCCGAAACCGCGCGCCAAAATATCCTGTACTTTCCAATTTCATCCGCAAATATCGGTGGATATTATCGGCGCTCACCAGGGATAGGATGTCGGCGGCGTTCACCACATGGGGAAGGTTCAACATGATGCAATCATTGTTGACAAAGATTTCCAACGGGTAATGGTATTTCTCCTCCCATGCAGCCGCAAGGGCAAATCCCAACGGACGATTCACCGGTCCTCCCCAGAGGGTGTGAAACAAGGTTTGCTTGGCATCGCTGCGATTCACGGGATCGCGAAAATGTTCGACCAGAAGGTGATGCCGATGGGGAAGGGGCGCATGGGTTTCTTTTTTCTGCCGGACCAGATAATCGATCAATTCGCGGGCGGCGCGTTCACTCATATGATTGTCACGCTGCAACTGGCGCGAAAAATCGGGCGCGTTCAGTTTCTCTTCCGCTTCTTCGAGAAATTCACCGATTTTTTGAGACAGATGGTGCGAGCGGTTCATCTCATCGGCACGCCAAAAAGGCACCAATGAATTGCTTTTCGACACTCGGGAGACTTCCACATCATTGTGAGTCACCCGCTGAATGCGCCAGATTTGATTTCCCAATGGAAAGGCATCCCCAAGGGAGCGCTCCCACACGAATTCTTCGTCCAATTCACCGATTTTGGCCCTGGTCTCGATGTCGCGCAAATTGAAGTAGCCGCGGTCGGGAATGACGCCTCCCGATGTATAAAGCAACCAGTCGATGTTTTCGCGGGCTTTAACGGTATGGGATACCCGGTCGACCAGCAACCGAGCCCTGAGTTCGCGGATCCGCGAATCGGCGTAACGGCCCGATAACATATCGAGCACCAGGTCATACTCGTTTTTATTGAGACGATGGTAAGGATAAGAGGCGCAAATCGCATGGTACAGGTCATCGATCTTCCATTCCTGTTCGGCGGTCATGGAAAGGATCACCTGGGCCAGGACGTCCAACGGGGCTTCCACGGGTTTCATGGATTCGATGGACTCATGATCGATGTTTGCCGCGATCACGGCCGAAGCGATCAGGTTGTGCCGATGAAGCGGATAAAAGACGCCGGATGACACCTGACCCACACCATGGCCGGACCGTCCGATCCGCTGAATGGCAGACGCAATCGAAAACGGCGATTGGACCAACACCACTTCATCGACCGAACCGATATCGATACCCAATTCCAGGGAACTGGTCGCGATAATGGCCGCTAATTCACCGTCCTTAAACCGTTTTTCCACCACCTGGCGAATTTCTTTGGATAGCGAGCCGTGATGGGAATAGACGCGCTCTTGTCCGCTTTCATTGATCAACCGAGTGATTTTTTCCACCGTCCGGCGACTATTGGCAAAGAATAACGTCGAATGATTGTTGTTGATAATCGTGTTCCACTCGTCTACCAGCGCGGGCCACCAGACTTCCGAATCCGGCGGGCGGTTTCCCGGCATTTCAGGGAAATGAACCTGAATGTTGTAATTCTTTGAGATCGTTGACCGAATGATAGATACCTTCCGTTTTTGATAATCCACATGGTTTCCGGATTGAATAAGCCTGTAACCGCCGATAAAATCCGCAACAGCGGTTAAGGGTTTTACCGTTGCCGAAAGGGCAATCCGTTGAAACTCGCCGCACAAGGGAACCAGTCGATCCACAGCCGTGATGAGATACGTACCCCGTTTATTGGGTAAAACCGCGTGAATTTCGTCGAGAATTACGGTTGAAATACCGGTGAGCAGTCGGCGTCCGCTTTTGGACGTGAGCAGTATATTCAAACTTTCCGGAGTCGTAATCAGGATTTCCGGTGGAAAGCGACGCATCTTTCGGCGTTCGGAAGGATCCGTATCGCCGCTTCGAACCGCGGTGCGGATCAACGGAAACGGTTCGCCTGCTGCGTCGAAATAGCGTCGGAGTTCGTCGAGGGGTTTTTCGAGGTTGCGCTGAATATCGTTATTTAATGCTTTTAATGGGGAAATATACAACACCCGCATGGATGCTTTGGATTCGGGATGGGAAAGAAAGCGGTTAATGGCCCATAAAAATGCTGTCAATGTTTTTCCGCTTCCGGTGGGTGCGGTGACCAGCACATGATTCCCGGAGGCGATTTCGGGCCAGGCGCGGGATTGGATATCGGTCGGGGTTCCGACGTTTTCCTCAAACCATTGACGAACCAATGGATGAAAAAAATCAAATAATTGCCTTTCGTGTATCTGCTGCATTGAAAAAATTATAACATACAACCGGATAAGGTTAAACACGTACCAACAACTAATAATAAAAAGTTTTTGGGGGTGTCGGGACCTTTTTTCAAAAAGGTCCTGACCCGCCGGAGGCATTATATATTGACAGAATCCCAACCTTATATTATCATGTTCCCATGAAAATAAAGAATCTCATCATTCCATTGATAACCATTTTATTTTTATTCAATGTTTTGCCACTTTCAGCTCAGGAAAAACAAGAAAATCAATATAATTCTCCTTTTTTTAAAAGTTTACTGGAGGATGAATTCGCCATTCTCTCTTCCCCGGCGCGAATGAAAGGTAAAGATTTCTTAATTTGGGGCGGCGCCGCCGTGATCACGGGAATTCTCATTGCCAATGATGAAGCCATTTATCACGGCATCAAAACCTTTCAGGCCAAGCATCCGTGGGTGAGTGACGTTAGCCCCCAGATCACCAAACTCGGACTGGGAGAATGGAACCTCGGGATTGCAGGCACGTTCTACCTCGGCGGTCTCCTCTTAAAAGACAAGAGAGCCGTTGAAACCGCGCGGCTGATCACCATGACCTTCATTCATACCGGTATGGTGGTGCAGCTCGGAAAACATATGTTCAGTCGTCAGCGGCCGTCATGGGATAATGGAAAGGATCATTGGGCGGGTCCTTCCGCATTCTTCGAACGGTATGAGGACGGTCAAATCTCCCATTATGATGCATTCCCATCCGGGCATACGATTACGGTATTCGGTACGGCTGCCGTGATTGCCGAAATGTATCAACACACTGTATGGGTTCCCATCCTGAGTTACACGCTTGCGACCCTGACCGGTATATCACGGGTTACCGAAGATACCCATTGGCTGTCCGATGTGTTTGTCGGCGCTTTTCTCGGATACGCGATCGGTAAATTCGTCGCCAAACGGCGCAACCGTCTCGAAACCAACGGTTTGAATATTTATCCGACAGCCAGCACCCATCACCTTGGCCTGAACCTTCAATACGTATTCTGATCCCTCAGGCATAAACGAATATCAGAGAATATCAGAGAATAACCAGGTATAACAATGAAAATGCCATTCAAATGTATGATTCGAACCGTCGTATTTGTCTTATCTATTGTCTTATTTATTGGATTATTTATTATATTATCCGTTCCTTCTCCGGCCGAAGAAACGCGTTCCGATGCATCGCAACCACTGGGTGTGTTTGAATTCGATCGGTTCTTGATCGATCGGGTACCCGGCGGTTATTTTTATCCCTTTTTTCTGGAAAACATGGTACCGGATACCACGTTCCTGATTGAAGAGAACAATGGGTTTTCACTCATCGATAATCCCCGGGTATACTTCGAAGGCGATTCATTTGTTCAGTTCAACTGGCATTATAACGGTATGAATATCAACTCTGCCCTGAACGACGGTTCTCCTGCGGTCTTGCTTCCTTTTTCAACCTTAACCGCCTTTCGTGTCGCCGGCGAATCGCCCCTTCGCCATGGCTCCGGCATGGATTTTCGGTCGGAAATTCCGGACGAGAATGTCACGCGATTGAACGCCTCCGCTGTGTTCCCCAATGTGGGCGGTTATTGGGCCACGTTTATGATTCAACCCTCTCACCCCACGGAACGGGCCAGCCACCTGTATACCGAACGGCGACGCATCCATGAAAACTACTTTTTGGATGTCGCATGGAATAAAAACATCAAAAACATCAAAAACATCAAAAACATCAAAAAAATCAAAAACATCGAAAATAATGAAAACAATGAAAACAATGAAAACAACGACGGCAATTCCCGATTCCAGTTGGGGATGACCTATTTTGATATCGAGCGTCAATTTAATGATTTCAACGATTTCAATACCTTGAATCAACCATTCCAGGAAACGGGCAAATTGTTTCTGGCCAATGCCCGATATCGAAAGGATTTAAATTCAAATCCCAACAACGCGTACTATGAGTGGTTTGGGATATTCAATTACCTCGATCGCTCGAACCTGGGCGCGGAGATTGGATCTTACCCTCAGGAAACCATCGGCAAGAAGCGGCTATCCGTCTTGACCGGTTTGTCGCTGAAAAAAGAAAAATGGAATATGGACGTTTCCTTTATTTTCGAGCATGAGAATCTGACTCCCCATGTAAAAAATTACGCGAAAGATTTAATGGATAACGATGGTGACGCGCTTTATCCCTACGGCAACGGCGGCGAGACGAAACTGGGACAATTCTCCAGTCCCACCATCAATGCGGATGCCAATTATTCGTTGATAAAACCGGAAACGGGTAGGGGATTGCAGCTCGACGCGTTTGCCGATTTCCGGTATTCCATGATTCATGGAAATGAAGGAAATGAAACCGCGAACACGTTCAACACGTTCAATCCGATATTTTTTGATCACCAGCCGTTACAGGTTGTCGTCTGGGATAATGCCGGACCGTATCGAAACCGCACCTGCACGGGTAATGCCGGCATGGTATGTTCAGCAGATATTTCAAGAACCATTTCTTTGGTGGCCAATGCCTTTATCAACTACAATGGGATCCGTTTTCAGGGAACGGGCAGTCGTAATAATCTTAATTTTCTCCGTCCGGGTGTGGACATCGGTCTGTTGTTTTTCAAACACAGCCGCACCCATCTGTTGGTGGCCTGTGGCATTTTGCCCTATGACCTCCGGGAGAATGTGAGCTTCTTTCTGGAACCGAGCAGGCCTTCCGGAACCATTTACCGTTGGAACGATACCAATGGCGATTCTCGGTATCAGCCCGGCGAAGAAGGTTCCATTTTCGGGTTTACCGGCGGGGCTTACCGGTACGTGGATCCTCAGATTGCAGCGCCTTATAAACAGCGGGTCTTACTCGAATTTTCTACCCCCCTTTCCCGCTATTTTACCTTCCATGTCAAGGGAATGGTTAAGAAAATGAAAAAAATCTTGCGGGTCGCGACCAATCAGGATGACGGTCATTACGAAACGATCGATGGCGTGAGACTCTATGTCTTTGACCGGCCGTTTAAGGATTTTTATCTGACCAACAACGGGTATGAAAAAGACCCTTTTTATGCTCAGTTTTCATTTGAATTCAACGGCCGGCGACCGAATAAATGGTTTTTTTCCTTCTCCTTTATGGCCCATATGGGAATGGGCAATACCGCGTTTGGAAATGGTCCGGGGTCCAACGACATCGGTATCCTGGATGAAAGCCAGGCCAATCCCAATTCCTGGCTCAATGGATTCGGAAGAGTCGACGGCGATCGCGGCTTTGTGGCCAAAAGTTATTTCGGGTATTATCTGACCCGGGGATTGTTTGCCGCTTTTAGCCTTAAATACCGGGACGGTGACCCTTTTACCTTTCTCAATACCATCCTCCGAAATGGGCAGCGAATTATTTATTACAAAACCATCAAAGGAGAGAATGAAAAAGGAATCAAAGGCGGTCCGCGCGAAGATTATATCGGCGATTTGAGTCTTAATCTTACCTATGAATTCAAACTATTGCACCGTCAGGCAATGGTGAGTCTGGCGGTTTTTAATATATTAGACATCGGCGCAGAGCTTTCCGAGTATGTGTATTCCGGAGGCTCAAGAGATTCGGTTGAAATGCAATTGCCCCGAAGTATTCGTCTAACATTCAGTTGGTTGTTATAAGAAGAAATTGGAATCGAGGAAAAACAAGGGTCTTTATTGACAAGATTGAGTTATTTATTTAGAATTAAATGTGATCGTGTTTTTGAAAATAATGTACCTGCCATTTTTCCTCTTGGAGCTAGTGTTTAATGAAAAATATGGAAGAAAAAAATCGCGAGGAACTGATCATCCTTGTTGTCGAAGATAATATCGGTTTACGCCGGCTCATCCAAAAACGGCTGGAACGGGAAAGATTCAGCGTCGAAGTGGTGGAAACCGGGAAAGAAGCCATTGATCGTTTGAGAGAATTATCTCAGAAAATTCTATTGTTGGATTACAGACTTCCGGATATGACAGGGAATGAACTGATCAGTAAATTGATCCAGGAAGGGCATTCGGTACCTTTCGTGATCATGACCGGACACGGCGATGAACGCACGGCCGTGGAAATGATGAAGCTCGGAGCCAGAGATTATTTGGTCAAAGATCACTCGCTCCTGGAGGTTCTTCCCCAGGTCATGGAACAGGTGTTTGCCCAGGTGATGACGGAAAAGAAATTGTCCGAAGTGCGCATCGCCTTGAAAGAAAGTGAAGAACGCTTCAAAATGTTATTTAACAGTGGAACCGATGCCATCTTTGTGCTGGAAGTCAAGGGTGAGGTTCCGGGCAATTTCATTGAAGTGAACGATGTTGCCTGTACCCGATTGGGATATAAGCGGGATGAATTGCTTCAACTGACGTTAAAAAACATTGAGTCCATCGATGATTCGGAAGAGGATCTGTTTGGCAAAGAGAACCTTGCGGACAAAAATTTCATTCTTTATGAAGCCGTTCAACTGACAAAAGACGGCGATCGAATTTGTGTGGAAAATAATGCCCGCATGTTTGAGTTAAACGGTAAATGGGTGATCTTATGTATTTCCCGGGATATCACACTGCGCAAACAACTGGAAGAACAATTGCGCCAGGCACAAAAGATGGAAGCCATCGGAAAATTGGCTGGCGGCGTGGCGCATGATTTCAATAATCTTCTGACCGCCATCATGGGGTATTCCGAATTACTCCTGGTTAAGATGGACGAGAATAACCCGTACCGGGATGTGGTCGAAGAGATTAAAAAAGCCGGGGAACGGGCCGCTTCCTTGACCCAGCAACTGCTGGCCTTCAGCCGAAAGCAGATGTTAAAACCCCGAAGTGTGTACCTGAATCGGGTGGTCAACGGCATGGAGAAAATGCTCAAACGCATCATTGGGGAAGACATCCAGTTGATCTCCGAATTAGCGCCCAATCTGCACAAAATCAAAGCCGATCCCGGAAACCTGGAACAAATCATCCTAAATCTGTCGGTCAATGCCGTGGATGCCATGCCTTCGGGCGGTATTCTTAAAATAACAACCGAGAACAAATTCATCGATGATGAGTTTGTCAAGGTGATCCCAACCTCTCAAACCGGAATTTACGTGTGTTTATCGATTTCGGACAATGGGCATGGGATCGATAAAAAGATTATCCCTCATATCTTCGAACCCTTTTTTACCACCAAAAAAACCGGCACCGGTTTGGGCCTTTCGGTCGTTTACGGAATCATCAAGCAGCATAACGGATGGATTCACGTCGAGAGTGAACCGAAAGGCGGTTCGATCTTTCAGATTTATTTTCCGGCACTGTCGATCGAAGAGGAAGAAGGTGCTGCCAAGGGCGTATCGTTAAAAGAGTTTCAGGGCAATGGGGAACGCATTCTCTTAATTGAGGACGAGGAAGGGGTAAGGAAAGTTGCGCTCAAAGTATTGTGCGATTATGGATATACGGTCAGGGAAGCCGGGTCAGCGACCGAAGCACTCGATGTTTTCGAGAAGGAGAACAGAGATTTTGCCTTGATTGTCAGTGATATCGTCTTACCTGACCGATCGGGGATCGATGTGACCAATGACATGACGGCCATTAACCCCGGCATTAAAATTTTACTGACCAGCGGATATGCGGATCAGCGGGCGCATTGGTCCGAGGTGCTCCGACGCGGAATCCCTTTCTTACAAAAACCCTATTCATTGGGAGACCTGTTAAAAAATGTCAAAGAAATACTATATGGTGTGTCATGAGAGATGAAGTTCATATTCTAATAGCCGATGATGATATAGGACATGCAACGTTGATTCGGAGAAATCTAAAACGGTTGGGTTTATCCAATCCGGTCACCCATTTCAAGGATGGTCAGGAAGTATTGGATTATTTATTTAAGCGAACGGCACAAGGTCCCCATTGGCAAGGCGGCAATTCATACGTGTTGCTGCTGGATATTCGGATGCCCAAGGTCGATGGGGTCGAAGTGTTGCGATCGATTAAAAACGATCCCGAATTAAGGAAAATACCGGTGATTATGATTACCACCACCGATGACCCACGGGACATCGAACAGTGTCATTCCTTCGGGTGCAGCGGATATATTGTCAAACCGGTAAAATATGACAAGTTTGTCGAAGCGGTCCAAAAATTGGGACTCTTTTTCAAGGTGATTGAGGTGCCGGTTTTGAGTGAAAAATAGCAGTTAATAAATGAAATACAAATTAAAGTCGAGTTTTTTTTATTTATTCGTTAATTATTTTATTTGTTTTAGTGCCATCAGTTGGGCTGACGTCTCCAAAAGCGACCAGTACGCAGAGTTGGATGTCAAAGCGGTCATGCTTGAAAAAATTACCCGTTTTATCGAGTGGCCCAATGAAGTCAATGTCAGTGAATCCTCACGGTTTTTCATCATCGGGGTGATCGGGAATAACAACGCGTTTGCTCAGCGGTTGGAAACGGCGTTTTCGCGACAAAAAATACGGGATAAGGAAGTTAAAATTCGTCTCTTCTCAAACCTGAAAGAAATTGCCCGCTGTCATCTTTTGGTTATTTCTCGCTCGGAAAAATCGAATGTTTCAGCGATTGTTTCCGCCCTAAAAAATAAGCCGATCCTTCTGGTGGGGGATACGGATCATTTCGCCGAAATGGGCGTTCACATTAACTTCTACCTTCGAAGCGATGGAAAATTAAAATTTGAAATCAATAAAGATGCGATTCTTTCCGCGGGCTTAGCGGTAAGCTTCCGGTTGATTGAAGCCGGAACCCTGGTCGAAACCAGAAACGAGAGCGAACGGCCATGACATATCCCCACAACTTTTCCATTAAGAACAAATTGGTTCTCATTATTTTGTCGGTCAGCGTATCGACCCTTTTAATCGGTTTTGCCGTCATTATCCTGACGGATATCAATCAATTGAGAAACGATCTGTTGGGTAAAACCGCTCTGGATGCTTCCATTATCAGTAAATTCTACGTTTTCCCGTTGATCGCCGAAGACAAAGGTGGGGGGGATGAACTCCTATCGGATTTAAAAAAGGATTTGCCGAACGTTGAAAATGGTTTTCTCTACAATGAAAAAGGAGAATTATTCACCTCTTATCACAAGACGAAGCGCGTGAAACCGCCGAAAGCCCCCCATATCGATATGGAAAAGTACGAGGGGGATTATATCCATGTATGCCGGACGTTAAGCTTCAAGCATGTCAAATACGGCGCCGTTTATTTAATGGTTTCTACCGAATCCTTGAAGAAAAGCATTCGCAAGAAGATCTTATTCATGATCATGATCCTGATGGGATTGATCGTTTTATCGTACTTGCTTGCCCTTCGGCTCCAGGGGATGATCTCCCACCGGATTCTCAAATTGGCCAGGGTCACCGAACGCATTTCCAGTCAATCCGATTATTCGGTTCGGGTTCAAAAGGATGGCGCGGATGAAATCGGCGTGCTTTACGATGGGTTTAACAACATGCTCGAGCAAATTCAGTTGGGCCAACAGAGACGCGATGAGGCCGAGGCCGAGCAAAAACGGTTATTGGCTGAATTGGGAGAAAAGAATAAAGAGCTCGAACAGGTCATCTACGTCACCTCCCATGATTTGCGATCCCCATTGGTTAACATCCAGGGGTTCAGTCAGGAATTGGGGTTTTCGCTCCAGGAATTGGGGATGATTTTAAAAGATATCGAAAACATTCCCGAGTCGGTCCGTATGAAATTACGGGAAATTCTCGATGAAGACATTCAGGAATCGTTAAAATACATTGAAGCCAGTACCACCAAAATGGATGGCCTCCTGTCGGGCCTACTCAAACTCTCACGGGTTGATCGGATTTTATCCAATTTCGATATGATCAGCATGAATCGCCTGATCGATGATATATTGAATGCGTTTGAGTTTCAACTTAAGGAAGCGGGCGTGAAAATCGAGGTCAGCGATTTGCCGCCGTGTTTTGGAATTGAAATGCAAGTGAATCAGGTTTTTTCAAACCTGGTGAGCAACGCCTTAAAATATCGGGATCCCAGCCGGCCCGGTATCGTTCAAATCACGGGAAGAGAAGTTCCCGAAAACAATAGTGTGGTGTACTGCGTGGAAGACAACGGTATCGGTATTCCCCAGGAGTATCACAAAAAGATATTTGAAATCTTTCATCGTCTCAACCCGGATGAAACCGAAGGCGAAGGATTGGGACTCGCGATTGTGAGTAAGATTATTTCCCGGCATAAGGGGAGTATCTGGGTGGAGTCCGAGCCGGGAGTCGGAACCAAATTTTTTGTTTCCTTTTCCTCAACCGCGGCGGTTTTAACGTTCAACAATTCATTCAAGCATTAACATTAAATCATTAATTAAAAATCATTCATTCCATCGATTTTTTTGTTCCAGATCTTTCTTTACCATTTCCCCTTTCCGGTAATAAGAATCGGAAGCCGTTTGATTCCCTTTAACGGAATAAATATCGGATAAGAGATAATAACCCAGTACCGTGTATTTGTTGAGCGGTTTAATCTCGATTCCTCGGAGGCAGAGTTCGATCGCCTGGTCGATATGTTCCCGGTGTCCCAGGTAGTAGCGGGCAATCATGAAGTAGGGAATATTAAAACGGGGATTGGCATCCAGGCATTTTTGATAGTAGATCACGGCTTCTTTTTCCATTCCCCGTTTTCTTAAATCTTCCGCCAGATTGTACGCCGTCTTGTAATCCTTCGGGTAACGGTCGGCTTCTTTTTGGTAATAGAAAATGGCCTTTTCGGTGTTTCCCAGGGCTTCTTCGACTTCGGCCCGGTGGAAATTCAAGTTTTTCAGATACGGATTGACTGCCGCCGCCTTTTCCAAATATAGCCTGGCCTGCCGGTAATCTTTTTGGATAATGGAAATCGCTCCCAGTTTGGTGTAGGCCTGGGGATTTGATGACTCCAGAGCAATCGATTGATTCAAAACATCGACTGCTTTTTCAAATTCGTTTTTCAATAGATGGAAATTGGCCATTTCGTTATAGAAGGTATAATCATTGGGAAAAATCGTCAGGAAGCGCCGGGCTTCTTCGAGCCCCTGATCATACCGGCCCAATTGTTCCAATGAATTCAAGACATTGATCATAGCCGCATTATAATCCGGCTTTTTTTTCAATACCTCATAATGCCAATGCAGCGCGTCTTCGAACATTCGATTTTTATAGTACACATTTCCCAATTGAAGCATCCCATCGATCAGGTTGGGTTCGGATTGAAGAATTTTTTTTAATAAAGCGATGGCGTCGTTATGTTTTCCATTAGCCATCATTTCTTTCGCCGTTGACAGATCGTTAAATATACGGACTTTCCCTTTCGGGTCCGGGAGACGGTCGGTTTCTTTTGTTTTTACCACGGTTGTCAAATATCCCAGGGCGGCCAGTTTTTCGATTTCTTCCCGGTCCAGTCTCTTTTCCTGTCCGGGCATCTGAGCGTGTTGCGATTTCTCACGGATAAATTTTTCGATTTGATGCCGGGCTTTACCGGTTTGATAGGATTTCTTTAATGCCAGATTATTTTTTTCGTCCGCATCCTTTTTGATATCGTACAATTCGTCGTTGGGGGCTTGAATGTACTTGAAGGATCCTTTTTGATAGATGGCTTTCAACTCCGACCAGCCAAAATGAAGCCTCGGAAAATACGTTTCGGTATACGCCTCCTGTTTGGTGAGCGTTTTGTCTTTAAACATGACGCCCAGGAGCGATTCTCCTTGCATGAATGAAGGAATTGGAATGCCGAGACAATCGAGAATGGTGGGTGTGATATCGGCCAGTTCGACGGTCTCATGGACGGTTGAGGCCGGAAAGCGAAATGGGGCATGGATGATCAGCGGAACATGGACCGTGGGTTCATAGATGAAAAAACCGTGGGTTTGTTCCCCGTGTTGGCCGAGGGATTCGCCGTGGTCTGCGGCAATAATCATCAAGGTATTGTCGGAGATGCCTTCGGCTTTCAAAAATTCGAAAAATTGCCCCAATTGATCGTCCATGTATTCCACGGCGCCCCGGTACGGGCGATTGGGGTATTTTTCTTTATACGGGGAAGGCGGTTCATACGGCGCATGGGGATCGTAGAGGTGAATCCATGAAAAAAATTTCTTTTTTTTATTGGATTTCAACCATTCGCGGGCGTTTCCGAGAACTTCGGATGCCGGTTTTCGCACATTTCCCAATGAAACGCGTTCATATTTGGATAGGTCGAATTGATCGGAGTAGACATCAAATCCCTGATTGATTCCCCACGAGGAATGAAGGACATAGGAGCCGATAAACGCCGACGTGGCAAAACCCTGTTTTTTTAAAATTTCGCTCACCAGTTCCAGGTTTTGAGGAACGCAGAAACCGCCGTTGTCTCGAACCTGGTGATGCAGCGGATAGGTTCCCGAAAGCATCGTGGTGTGGGATGGCAATGTCAAGGGGGTTTGGGAAATACAAGTTTCGAATCGGACGCCTTCGTCGGCCATCCGGTCCAGGGCCGGGGTATGGGCCATATGTTTGCCGTATGCTCCGACAAAATCCACCCGCAGGGTATCCAGGGTCAACAGGATGACATTGACGTGTTTCAAGCGATCTTTTTTATAGATGTGGGTTAACTTCGGACCGAAGAAAAAGCCCAGAACCAGTAAAAGAACGCATGCAGCAATCCGATTTCTCTTGGTATGTTTTTTCATTTGTCAATATTAGTACAAACCGATATGATTGTCAACTTCGGTTTATTTTTCCGTAGGGGCAGACCCGCGGGTCTGCCCCGTTTGGTTCGATGGGGTTTTCGTGCTGGGGATTCTTATTTTCCAGCATTATAAGGCTTGAATTTTTTCACACATCATTGTAATATTAATGATGGTACAACGACCCGAAAAAAACCAATATTATTTAGACATCGCCGGAGTGGTTTCCACCCGCTCCACGTGCTTGAAAGTCTTAATCGGCGCGATTATCGTCAAGGAAGACCAGATTATCGCCGCCGGCTACGTCGGCGCCCCCCGAAATACCCGAAGTTCCCTCGAACACGATTTTTGTTTGAGGAAAAAATTAAATATCCCTTCCGGTACCCAATATGAACTGTGCCGCTCGGTTCACGCCGAACAAAACGCCATTATTAACGCGGCCCGCGCCGGTGTGAGTGTATTGGCCGGCGATATGTTTATTTATGGTCAAAGCCGGGAAACCAACGCACCCATCGATGCCTTTCCCTGTTTTATTTGTAAGAAAATGATTATCAACTGCGGGTTAAACCGGGTCATTACCTCTGTCAAAGATCAAGCCCAAAAGTATATGGTATTTTCCGTGGAGGACTGGATGAACGAATGGCAAACCAATGACATCATCGAGGATAAGTACAGATATGGACAGCCAATTGAATGAGACGAATGAGACGAATGAGACGAATGAGATGAATGATACGAATGATATCAATGATATGAATCATATGAATAATAAACGAAACATTGAAACGATATGTATCGGCCTTACCGGACGTATGGGATGCGGAAAAGGAGAAGTCGTTCATATTTTAAAAGAATTGGGGTATACTTATACGTCGCTATCCGATATCGTTCGGGAAGAAGCCGCCAAACTCGGACGCGAGGTCACTCGCGAAGAAACCCAAAATATCGGTAACGGGCTGCGCCGGGAAGGCGGAGCCGGCGTCCTGGGAAAACGCATCCGAGAAAAAATCGAATCCGCCGCGCCCGAATCTCTCAAATGGGTCATCGATGGCGTGAGAAACCCGGCCGAAGTTCTCGAATTAAAAAAACTCAACGCTTTCTATCTTCTCGGCATCGATGCCGACCTGGACCTGATCATCGAACGCATTAAACTCCGCAGGCGCGGAACCGATTCCCTGGACGATAATGAAATAAAAAAACGCATGGACCGGGAATGGGGAATCGGTGAACCGGAAGACGGTCAACAGGTGGGGAAATGCATGAACATGGCTGACTTTATCATCCGTAATAACAACGGATTGGATCAATTGAAAATTGAAATTGTAACTGTTTTAGATAGAATTGGAACCAAGTAATCAAGTAATCGTACTATCGTATCATCGAATGGAGCAAGAAAATGAACCAACGCATTGCCGTATATCCCGGCTCATACGACCCGCTGACCAACGGACATATCGATATCATCCGACGCGGACTTAAAATCTTCGATAAGATCATTGTGGCGGCATTGGAAAACGTATCCAAAACCTATTTATTTTCGCTCGAGGAACGGATTGATATTCTTAAGGAATGTTTCCGCGACCAACCGGCCATTGAAGTCGATTATTTCGACGGATTGCTCGTCGACTATTTAAGGAAGAAGCAAGCCGGGGTGGTGGTTCGTGGACTGCGAGCGATTTCCGATTTTGAAATCGAATTGCAAATGGCAATGATGAACCGCAGTATCGATCCCGAATTTGAAACCTTATTTCTGGTCCCTTCGGTCAACTATACCTTTGTCAGTTCCCGCCTCGTCAAAGAAATCTATAAATTGGGGGGCGAGATTCAACCGATGGTTCCTCCCATTGTCGATCAAAAACTAAAAGAAAAATTCCGAAAGTTATAACCGGATTTTTTTGATTATTTTTTTTGATTATTATTTTCTAATAGTTTCTATTTATCTTCCGAACCCTGTGAAATCTTTTGGTTAATCAATGTCGCCTGATATGCGGCACCAAACCCGTTATCGATATTGACCACGGTCACCCCGCCGGCACAGGTATTCAACATGGATAAAAGCGCGGAGATCCCGCCAAAGTTGGCGCCATAACCGACGGAGGTGGGAACCGCAATCACCGGCGTGGACGTTAAACCGGCCACAACCGACGGCAACGCGCCTTCCATTCCGGCCACCACGATAATCACACTGTACGCATTCAAGCGACTGCGCAGGTCGAGAATCCGGGATAAACACGCCACACCGACGTCGTAGGTTTTTTCGACTGGATTTCCCAGATACCGGGCGGAAACAAACGCTTCCTCGGCCGTGCCTTCATCCGACGAACCGGCCGAAAGAACCAGAACCGAGCCTTTGAACTGCACTTCCGGCTCTTTGTCAAAAGTCACAATCCGGGCTTTTTCATGGTAAATTAACCGGGTAGGGGAACACCGGGTACCGAGTTCCGCGTATTTCTCCGGATCGATTCGAGTCATCAAGATATCTTCGCCCATCTCCTTGAAATGAAACACGATTTTTTTCAATTGGTCCACGGTCTTTCCACTTCCGTAGATGGCTTCCGGGACCCCGCGTCGAATCTTTCGGTGAAAATCGAGTTTAATATCCCCGATATCCTTGTAAGGTAAATTGGTTTCCAGAAAAGTTAAAAAACCGGTTTCCGATAAGTCACCGCTTTTTAATAATTGGATCTGTTTATGGATTAAATTTTTCATTCTTTTAATTCTTTTCCTTTTTAAATCGGTCCCGCCTGATAAAATTCGGGATCCGTTTGGCGTTTTCAGTGGGCGGGGTTTCATTGGTGGTATTGACCGGCACACCTTCTTTCGGAGCCGGTGTTTCGGGCTTACTGGGTTTGGGATGGTACGCGTCCGCCCACAGTTTTTGTTTCGGAAACAACGGGTGCGGTCGGTACGGGAACTTTAACTGGATGGGATCGGTACCAATAATGTTCTGCCAGCGGTTATAACCGATTCCCGCCTTATGGGCATAGGATAAATACGGGATATGGTCCACATCGAATCCCATGATGTAGGTCGTCAGCGCATCCACCAGAACCACATCTTCCGACGCCGCGGCAAAACCGTGAAACACGGGACTTCCCTTGATCGGTCCCTTGCCTTCCATTCCGAAAAGGCCATCGATTAAGGACAGGGACGGATTGACCGCACTCAAAAGCTTTGCAAAATTCTTCCCGCCTTTTTCCAATAATTGGAGAAATTTATCATTTTTAAAGGAGTTGATTTTCTTTAATTCCGAATTGTTGGTTCCAAACATAAATACCCGGTCTTCAGGCTTCACATATCCCAGTATATTCATAGTGGACAGGCATACCGGGAAAATATTGTGGGTCTTGGGGGGCACCACGCTGATCGTATAATCGGCTTCGAATTGGGTGTAATGAATCTCGCGCTCTCCGGAAAGCGTTGAAATCACGAGCGTCTCCTCATGGGGGAGGTCGTCGAGGTTAACCAGTTTGGCGCCATTGAGCTCCACTTCCTTGTATTTAAATTTATAGAAAATATCCCACGTGGTCTTACTGGAATAGTAGGCACCGTCTGAGCCTTCGATCACGGAGATATCCGTGACACCGAAATGTTCCTTGAGATAAAAGATCAGGGATTCGACCGTCTCATAATTGGTATTGGCGTAAATCTCTCGCGGTCCGGAAAGATTGATTTTTATTGCCACTTTGTCGCCCGATTTTAATGTGATGTAAGGCGAAATGGCTCCCATTACTTTTTTTACAAACTCTTTTTTTCGCGTTTCTTTGATAAGGACAATTTCTTTGCGTTTCATGTCAAATACTCCTTTTTCAGTCATGGGAACTCAAATGCAAGAGGTAATCCAGAAGGATTTGCCCGGTTTTATTTTGGAAATACGACTCGAGTGCCTGGCGCTGCGCCTCCAGGATCGATGTTTTTAATTCCGGAACAGTCAATATATGGTGAATTAATGCGGCCATTTCCGGAAAATCCTTTCGATTGACCAGAATGCCGCCATTGTTCATGGTCTCTTTCACCGCAGCCGCGTTAAACGCCACCACCGGGATATTCAGGTAATAGCTCTCCGGGATGGGGGCACAAAACCCCTCGTGCTCGCTCAGGTGAAGATACAGATGGGATAATTTGAAGTAGGCGATCAATTCATCGTCCGGGATATGCCCCGTAAAATGGACATGCTTGAGGTTTAATTTTCGGACCAGGTCCCGGAGAACGAAGTGATACCGTTCGACCACATCGCTTTTCCCAACCAGAAAGAGACGGGAATGGGGATTGAAATGGGTCTGATAGAAATAAAACGTTTTGATCACATCTTCCACTTTTTTATTGGGAACCAGCCGGCCCACAAAGAGAATGTTGACGTTTCCATCATCGAAGAGTTCGTTTAAAACTGGGGTTACCGGGATATCGAATTTTTCAAAGTTCAGGAGAAGCGGAAGCACACCGGTATGGGAAAAACCGGCGTCTTGGAGTTCTTGGGCATTGTATTGGGAATCGCCCAATGCCAGATCGATGCGGTTAGCAGGATCGGCAAGGCGTTTGAGTTCGCGTCGGCCCTCGTAACAGTCCCGGGTCAGGACCGGATGATAATCCAGGTAAAAGTCATGCGGGGTGATGTTGTGGTAAATGATGACTTTTTTTCCCGGTATTTGTAAAAATGTTTCCGTTATCGGGGAACCGATGGAAAAGTGAAGGATGGCGATGTTATCCGGATGCGAAAACCGATCGTATTCCAAATAATTGAAAACCGGGCAGGCGTTTTCCGATTCGATGCGAAATGAAAATATTTCGGATTCGTGGTGGTGACCGCGAAGGAAATTCCTGATTTCGAGTGCTTCGTTACTGATTGCGTCGCCATCCGAATAGGAAGTTAAGAATTGATGAATCGTCATTGATCGCTTTCAAAGACTTTCTTCTCGATGGCTCGTTCGCGATTTTCCAGGAATTCGATTTGATCTTCCATGACCTTGACTTTGGATGTCAATAAATCATGATCGATTTTTAACCGGGTGATTTCCGTGATTAAGTTATTGATCGCGTTGTGGAGTAATTTGATGTATTCTTTGCTTTGGTTGGTTGTGCGTTGGTATGCGTGAAGCTCAAAAAGCTTTTGGGCATTATCGTTGTACCGGTCCGCGGTAAATTGTTTCAATTCGTTATAAATGGGGCGAGTCATGAACCGGATCAGGGGAAAAACGATTTTTCTCCATTTACCGAGGAGATTTTTCATCAGGCCTTTGATGCCTGCGCCTTTCTCATTTTCCAGGGTAATGGCCAGGGGCTGGAAGGGTTCCTCGGGAGTCGGGGATTGGGGATAGAGGTGCGGTTTGAAGATATTGGGAACATCGCTGAAATCCGGGATGGGGAGGAGTTCGATCCCGCAAATGTCATCGATTTGGGATTGGGTGAGAAGGCCGGAATTTTTTTTTTCCTGGATGCGCTTTCGGATCGCGGTCATAATCTCGTCCACATCGATTGCGTGATTGGCGGAGATAAATTGGTCCGGGGAGTGATTTTTCTCATCCATCGTTGGCATCATTGGCTCCTTTCAGCAGGGGGACAACATTGCGCCCGGAGGGACTCGAACCCCCAACCTTTTGATTCGTAGTCAAACGCTCTATCCATTGAGCTACGAGCGCAAATATTAAAGAATAATAATACAGGTTTTGTCTCTTTTTGTCAACCCGGTATTGAATTTTAATGAATTTTACAGAAAAAGGACCCAATCTGTGTAACCACAGTAAATTAGCAGCAAACTAAAAGAATACAGAGGGAAAAGGAAAAAATTTTTCTCAAAGGGGGCTTGATTTTCGTTGTTTATTTTTTGTAGAATGAAATACATGGAAAAACTCGTGATGAACTTTGAAGAAAATGGATTGGCTTCGCGAAAGGGGTAAGGTAGACCGCCGGCGGAAGCTTCTCCCAATGAGTAAGAAAGATATAAACCAAGCAATAATAAAAAGGTTATAGGCAAAAAAAAGAAAGATGACTAAGGAAACAGTTACCCATAATCTATATTTAAAAATATCTGAATTACTGCAAGCAGCAAAACAAACCGTTGCCCGTACTATAAATCAGACGATGGTTCATACCTATTTCGAAATCGGACGGATGATTGTCGAAGATGAACAACAGGGTAAAGAAAGAGCCGAATACGGAAAACAAATTTTAAAAGAATTGTCAAAAAAACTTGCAGCCGAATTCGGGAAAGGATTTTCAGAAGATAATCTGGAAAGAATGAAGAAATTTTATCTGCTCTATTCAAATCGAATTTCCGCAACGTCTTTGCGGAAATTAAAAAATCCAGAAGACCCTGCCAATATAATTTCGCATAAATCGTCTGCAGAATCCCAATCGCTCAAAATTCAAGGAGTTTCAACAAATTCAGCTATTCTGCCGGAATTCGTGTTGAGCTGGTCTCACTATCTTAAATTAATGCGTATCTCAAATCCCGATGAACGCCGTTTTTATGAAATCGAATGCGCCACCAATAATTGGTCACTTAAGGAACTACAACGCCAATTCGATAGTTCATTATTTGAACGGTTAGCGCTGAGCAGGGATAAAGAAGGAATCCGGCAATTAGCACATCAGGGACAGCTTATTGAAAAACCTTCCGATGTCATTAAAGACCCTTATATTCTTGAGTTTCTAGGTTTACCCGAGCATCATTCCTATTCTGAAACGCTGTTAGAACGAGAACTTTTTAACAAGATCGAACAATTTTTGCTTGAACTGGGAAAGGGATTTACCTTTGTTGGAAGGCAAGTACGTTTTACTTTTGATGAAAAACATTTTCGAGTTGATCTGGTCTTTTATAACAGGCTGTTAAAATGCTTTGTTTTGATTGATTTGAAAATGGGGCAGCTTACACACCAGGATATTGGGCAAATGCAGATGTATGTGAACTATCACGATCGTTTTGTAAAATTGCCTGAGGAAAACAAGACCATTGGTATTATCCTCTGTAAAGATAAAAGCCAGACCCTGGTGGAAATTACCCTGCCGGAAAACAACGATCAAATTTTCGCCAGTCGATATCAGACTGTATTACCTGATAAACAAGCGTTTATTGAGCTTTTAAATCTTGTCTGATGTCATTGATCCACTTGAGAAAAAAGCGAGTTCCTCTTTATTCCCACAAACAAATCCGGGTTTCTGATTTTTTCTTTGAGCGCGTATTTCATAACTCTTTTATACTATAAATCAAGGAATAAAAAAGGGACAATAAATTTGAACCATGTTACTAAATCAATACGGAATGTGATATAATACACATTAATAAGATTTGAAAATAACGAATTAACGAGGTTAAATGATGCCCAAAGCAACAGTGGCTCTATTGAAAACAACACCCCAAACCGTGGTGGCGGATTATCAACGTCTGTGCGAATTGGCCGGGATCCGCAACGCCCTGGATCCATCCACCCCGACGATTCTAAAAGATAATATCACGTGGCATAACGTCTACCCGGGCGTGAACACGACTCCCTGGCAACTGGAAGGAACGATTCTCGGTTTGAAAAACGCCGGTTTGAACGATCTCGTGGCCGTTCATAATCACACGGTGGTCACGCTCCCCGAAAAGGGCGAAACCGACCTGAAATTCAAACCCATCTATGAGAAATTCGATATCCCCGTGCTCTTCAATTTCAAAGACCAGCACATGAAATGGGTCGAATACCAACCGAAATTCAAAACCCTGGCCCTTCATCATATCTTCCCCAACGGTCTGCGCATCCCCGATTATTTTATCGGAAAGAATATCGTTCACCTGCCCACAGTCAAAACGCATTCGTATACCTCTTACACCGGCGCCTTGAAAAACGCCTTCGGCGGTTTGTTGAACTACCACCGCCACTATACCCACACCTGGATCCACGAAACCCTGGTGGATTTACTGGCCATCGGCAAAGAAATCCATACCGGTATGTTTGCCACTATGGACGGAACCACAGCCGGCTCCGGACCGGGTCCGCGTACGGTGATTCCTCACGACAAACACATCATCCTGGCCTCCGCCGACCAGGTGGCGATCGATTCGGTGGCTGCCAAACTCATGGGATTCGATTGGCGCCAATTGCCTTGCATCGCCCTTTCGCATCAACACGGTCTGGGAGTCGGCGACCCTTCGGAAATCGAAATCGTCGGCGATACGGAGGCCGCCAATGAAAACTGGAATTTCAAAGTCGGGGTGAACCTTGCGACCGGCGCCGGCCGCCTGTTCTGGCACGATTCCCCGTTAAAATATTTACAAAAATTGTTTTTCCATACGCCATTGGTGAAACTCTTTATCTTCAGTTCCGAATTCTACCACGATAAAGCCTGGTACAATTTGAAAGGAAAACCCATTGTCGAAAAATGGCAAACCGAATCCCCCTGGGGACAATTGTTTGCCTCCTATCCCAAATAAAGCACCATGAATTATAAAAAATTATTAACCATCCTTCTGGTCATTGTTCTGGTGGGAACCGTGCTGATCATCTCGTTCGGATTGAAAGGAAAACGCCAGGTCAATTATAAGATCGAATCCCTTCCCGATGGGGAAGGGCTCGTCGTTTACAGCTTTAATAAAAATAACCAGAAAACCCTTGAACTCAAATGCAAAGAGTCCATGGAACAATCCGGCGGTCGCACGATATTAAAAGGGATCGACGGGTTGATCTACAAGAAAGGAAGGATGAACAAAGATATCCATGTGTCCGGGGACGAGGGATACGTGGAAAACGATTCCAATGATTTTTTTGTCCAAAACAATGCCCGCCTCGTGGCTCAGAATCTCTCTTTGTCCAGTGACAGTTTTAAATTGAAAGATCAGGCGGAAATGTCTTCCGCACCCAATGTGTCATATCAAACCGACGCACTCAAGGGGATGGCCACGGGCGGCATGGGACTTTATTTGAATATCAATACACTCAAATTTTACAATACGGTCGGCACCTACCTCCGGGATAAGAAAACCTTTAATTTCAAAACCTCCGTGATGTGGGTCATTGAAAAAGACCAACTGCTGGTCATGGAAAAGGATACGATGGTCCGAGATAAGGAATCGTATTTGCGAAGCGATTGGCTCTCCATGAAATTCACCAAAGATATGAAACATATCATGGAAACGGCTTCCCAAAAAAACAGCTACCTTTTTGTCGATGACCAGGAGAAAAAAGACAGCAAAGAAATCAAAGGGGAAGTCATCAAAAGTTCCTACGATGCCGACGGGCATTTAACCCAGATTCTGGCCATGCAAAATGTCAGCGTCCTGTTAAAAAATAAAAATCACCGCATGTCCATTGCGTCTCCCAAAGTCGAGATGAATTACGACGGACGTACCGGGAGACCGAAGAATTTAAAAATTTTAATGCGGGGCATCATCGAACACTCCGGGAAAACCCAATTCAGTGTCACGGGCGATACCATTTATTTCGAATACAACGCCAAAGGGGAGCCGAAGTCCTGCGATGGCAGCGGTAAGGTCGGTTTCCGGGTGGAAAAATACAACGGAATTACCCAAAAATTCACTTACAACATCGAAAAGAACACGATGACCCTGTCCGGGGAGAATTCCGAACTGCTGAACGGAAAGAATACCTTCCGCTCCAATACGTTTACGGTTGATACCAAAAATAAAATTTTAACCACCTCATCCGGCAGCCGGTCCATTATGCAATTTGAAGGAAAAAATGTCTTGTTTTCCAAAGACCCGGTATTTATCAATGCCCAGAAATTCACTATTCTCGAAAAAGAAAACAAATCCGTTTATGAAAAAGATGTCCGGTTAAATCAGGGCAATACGGTTTTATTGGCCAATAGTCTCGAGGTTGGGAAAGACAATACGATCACCGCATCGGGAGCCGCATCCCTGTCTTTCAAGGATAAAGAAAACGGTAAAATCATCAACATAAAAGGCGATAAAATCATTTTTAAATCCAAAGAGAAATGCATCGATATCAGCGGCAACGCCATTATCAAGAGCGATGAAACGATTTTACGGGCAACCGGAATCCTGATCCGGTTCAATGATAAGAATGAAATCGAACGCATCATCGGTGAGAAGAAAGTCATTTTTAATAAAGACGAATTATCCGGATATTCGGAAAAAGTCGACTGGTTTTTTAAGGAAGAGACCATGGTGTTTACGGGCTCTCCTTACATCATCAAAAAGAGCAAAGGCACGGATAGTGGCAAAACCATCGGCAAAGAACTCAAAATAAACTTAAAGACCGATAAAATAACGATTCTTTCCGATGATTCCAGTCGAACCGAGACGATCATCAATAAGTAATGATGGAGGTTGGATATGGCTGAAGATTACTACAAATTATTGGGAGTGAGTCAAACCGCAACCAAAGATGAGATAAAATCCGCGTTCCGTAAACTGGCCATGAAGTATCATCCCGATAAAAACAAAGGCGACAAAGCCGCGGAAGAACAATTTAAGAAGATAAACGAGGCCTATGCGGTCCTGAGCAACGATGAGAAACGGAAACAGTACGATACGATCGGGGCCGAAGGATTTTCGCGACGGTTTTCTCAGGAAGATATTTTTAAAGATATCGATCTGGGAAGTATCTTCAAAGAATTTGGGCTGGGAGACCTGTTGGGCGGTCGCGGCGGCTCGTTTTCCTTTGGTTTCGGTTCCCCGTTTGGCGGCGGTCGCAGACGCGGCGGGTTTACCGGCAACTTCGGTGAAGACGAAACGGCTCCCCCTCCGGCAAACGCCGAAACCGAACTGCATATTTCCCTGGAAGATGCGGTGTTTGGCGCCCGAAAACGGGTCAGCCTCGATACCGGTTCCGGCATCGAACAAATCGACGTGACCATCCCCAAAGGCATGGAAGACGGAAAGAAATTACGATTAAAAGGCAAGGGCCCCATGAACCCGGTTTCCGGCCAACGGGGCGATCTTCTGTGTAAAATCATGATCGATCCCCATCCCCTATACCTCCGAAAAGGCAATGACCTGATCATGGATGTTCACGTCAAGTTAACGGAAATGGTGCTGGGAGGAAAGGTCCGGGTGATGACCATCGATCGCAAAGAGATCGAATTGAAAATCCCCCCGCTTTCCAAAAACAACAGCCTGTTTCGAATCAAAGGAAAAGGTGTTCCCGGGTTAAGGGACCAACCGGCCGGTCACTTGTTGGTGCGCTTACAGGTGGAATTGCCGTCGTTCCTGGACGACCATCAAAAGCAACTATTCGAGCATCTCGCCAAAACCGGACTTTAAACCATGCGCATCCTGATCGTCGAAGATGATAAAAAAGTCGCCGGATTTTTAAAGCGGGGATTAAAAGAAGAACACTACCTGGTCGATGTGTGCCACGACGGCGAAGAGGGATTGAATGTCGTTCAAACCAATGAGTACGATCTGATTCTTCTGGATGTGATGCTCCCCAAAAAAGATGGTTTCACGTTTTGTCAGGAAATTCGAAGACTCGCGATCCTGACCCCCGTGCTGATGCTCACGGCCCGCGATCACCTGGATGACAAAATCAAAGGCCTTCAGGACGGGGCCGACGATTACCTGACCAAACCGTTTGCCTTCGAGGAACTTCTGGCCCGAATCAAGGCCCTGCTCCGGCGCAGCCAGAAATACAAGAGTACGCTTCTGAAAGTGGGGAATCTGGAATTGGATCCGGTGTCTCGAAAAATCACCCGCGAAGAGAAACCGATTGTTCTCACCGGTAAAGAATACGCGCTCCTGGAATATTTGATGCAGAACAAGGGGCGGGTCATTACCCACAGCATGCTGGCCGATCACGTCTGGGACACGGATTTTGACGGGTTGAGCAATGTCGTGAACGTGTATATCAACCACCTCAGAGAAAAGGTCGATAAAGGGTTTTCCAAAAAATATATCCACACCATCCGAGGCGTGGGATATAAAATCGATGAAAATTTCGAAGTTTAGTACGATCCGCGGACGGCTGACCTTCTGGTATGCCGTGATGCTGGCCATCATTTTCCTGATCTCCTACTTCATTCTCTACCAGGTATTTAAGGGCAATCTCATGACCACGGTGGACAGCACCCTGATCACGGCCGCCGAACAGGCCGAAAAAGCCATGTTAACGGTTCGCTCTGAAAAATGGAGGGAAAAAATCAAACGGGTGGAACGCGAATTCCTGGTCAACCGCCTGTTTATTCAGGTCCTGGAAATGCCCCAAAAGGAAGACGGCGACTTTGGCCTGATTGCCCGCGCCGGCGTGTTACCCGGTAACATTTCCCAAAAAGAGATCTGGGACAAGATCGCCCACCGGTTCCCCGAACACCCGGTTCTGATTTATGCCAATGAACAAACGCATGCGGAAAACCCGTTGCGCATCATGCTCTATCCGGTCAAAAAAGTCACCTCCGGCCGCTACCTGATCGAAGTCGGAAGCTCCCTCAAAAAGGTCTCCGAAACCTTAAACGATTTCCTGATTATCCTGATTGTGTCCGGACCGGTCATGGCCCTGGTGCTTACCTTCGGCGGTTTCATGGTGCTGACCAAAGCCCTTCAGCCGGTCAAACTGGTGGCCCGAACCGCCCGGCGCATCACGACCGAAGATTTAAGCCTTCGGATCCCGGCCCAGGAACGCAAAGATGAAATCGGCCACCTGATTACCACGTTTAACGATATGATTTTACGGTTGGAACAATCGGTCACCCGAATCAAGCAATTCTCATCGGATGCTTCCCACGATTTAAAAACGCCGCTGACCGTGATTCGCGGCGAAATTGAAATTACCCTTCGCAAAGAGCGAACCATCCAGGAATATCAAAAGACCCTCCACAGCCTCCACGAAGAATCGCGAAAACTGGAGACCATCATCGACAACCTCCTCTTTCTCTCGCGCGTGGATGCCGTGGATTACACGGCCTCGCTTCACCCCATACCGTTGGATGAAGTCCTTCTCAATGTTTTTGAAAAAATGGAACGGCTCGCCTCCCAAAAACACATCGCCTATATTCTCAAGGGAATCGAGTCGGTGTTTATCGATGGCGATGACATTTTACTAAACCGGCTGTTTACCAATATCATCGACAATGCGATCAAATACACCCCGGATGGCGGGAAGATCGAAATCGAATTGGTTAAAACCGCCGAACATTTACGCTTCTCGGTTCAGGATACCGGGATCGGTATTCCGAAACACTCGCTTCCCTTTATCTTCGACCGGTTCTACCGGGTGGATCAATCCCGATCGCAGGAGAGCGGCGGTTCGGGGCTCGGCCTCTCGATTGTCAAAAAAATTACCGATATTCATCGCGCCACCGTGGATGTGGAAAGTGAACCCAATAAAGGAACCACCTTTCATATTTATTTTCCCTTTAAAATTAAAAATTTTTAAGGTTGCATCAGGTTTTATTTAATCTTTTGGTATATGTTCGATAACATATTCTATAACATAGTATTATATGTTATAATTATGGGACCTGCGAAAGGAGGTTGATTGATAAAACAAAAACGCTCGAAAGGCTCCACTCTTTCATCGACAATAGCATTCCTTCTCCTTTTTATCGTTCTGATTTCTTTTCCCGCCTGCCGGCGGCCAAAGCCGGATCATTACAATGTTATTTTTATGACGTTGGATACCACGCGCGCCGATTACATCGACACCGGAACGGCCGAAGGGGCTCGGGCGTTTACGCCCGCGTTGAGGCGATTTGCCAAAGACGCCATCGTTTGCGACCGCGCGTTCTGCACGATCCCTCAGACCTTACCGTCCCATCTCTCCATGCTCACCTCGTATTTCCCACGTGAACTGGGCGTATTGGGAAATGAAAATCCCTATGATGGCCGGTTCAAGATGCTTCCCCAGGTATTTAAGGAAAACCGGTACCATACCGCGGGCATTATTTCATTGGGGACCCTGGGTTCCAAGACCGGATTTGCCCGAGGCTTTGACGAATTCCACGAGAATTTGAATAAGCCGGGCGTGTTTTTTGCTCCTGCTCAAAAAGTCACCAATGAAGCTATTTCCATTTTAAATCGGATCAAAGATGACCGGTTTTTTTTCTTTATTCATTATTCCGATCCTCATACGCCTTATGCGCCTCCGGATGTCAACAATCATTTTACCCTATCGATCGATGGTAAACCTGTTAGTCAATTCAATGCATACTGGGGGGCGATTCTCAAAATGGAAATTCCGTTGACGGCCGGGGAGCATACCGTGGACCTTAAGTTGGCGCACCCGACCACGGATTTTGAATTCTTTGTGCTTCGGCGATTGAAGTTGAGCGAGAACTGTAAGGTCGTGGATCAAAAAAACATTGAGTATTCGGAAAAATATTACAACGGATCGTTTCTGTTCCGGGGACAGGAAGGACGCCTTCGGGTGAAAGCGCGGGGCGCGGGAACCATGAAATTGTTTCAGGTGATCCCGATATTAAAACGGGAGTCGGCCGTCAATTATTATCGCCGGGAAACCGAATACATGGATATCCATGTGGGCCGGTTATTAAAATTTTTGAACGATAGCCGATTGCTGGATCACACCATTGTCGTTATTACGGCCGATCATGGCGAGGGGCTGGGCGAGCGGGACGGTTATTTTGCTCACCTCAAGTATTTGAATCAACAGTTTATCCGCGTGCCGCTGATGATCCATTTGCCCGGTATGGATCCCGGACGGATTGCGGACCCGGTATCGCTGAGCTGGCTTCCTTCGGCGCTGCTTGAATTCACGGGAATCGATGCCACCGGTTTTAAAAATCGGCATCTCCTGCTTCCCCTGATCCAAAACGAAAAACCCAAAACCAATGGCAATTCTCACCCCATTTATTCGTATGTGTTTAAACCGTCTGCGGGCGAAGATCGATTATCCATTATTCAATGGCCATATCAATGTATTCTCAATTACGGTGCCGACAATCGGCCCGATAGGGAATTTTACAATCTTGCCTTATCCCCATCCTTTCGCCGAATGGATGAGTATGCCATGGAGGTCTTGATGAAACGCTCACCGTTGGCGTATCGTTTTTTTCAGCAGGCATGCGGGCGTGCTAAAACCCTGTTTTTGAGCCCGGTGAGTACCCGGACCAGTGCGGATAACAATCAAATTGAGAACCTGAAATCAATCGGATACCTTGAATGAAAACGATATTGGACCCGGCGAACGGAGAGAAAGGAGAGAGTGTAAACCGATCGGTTTTTACCTGGGACACCTGGGAGCCGTTCGTCAAGTTTTTGATCATTGCATCGGGGATCGGTATTCTATTTGCCGCTTTTCAAAACAACCTGTTTTTGAATTGGGATTTTCATGAGCTGCTGCGAATAAAGTACCCGATACTCAAATGGCTCTTTCTTTTTAATTCCATCGCTTTTTTGGTGTCGTTGCTGGTTCGGACCTTCTTATGGTTCCGGTACCGCTCGTTCGATTCGGGGAAAGTGGACGCGTGGCCGGAGGTCACGGTCGTGGTTCCGGCGTATAATGAAGGGGAAACCGTTTATACCACGATTTGCTCGATTGCCGACTGCGATTATCCGGAGGATCGGTTGACGATTATTGCGATCGATGACGGTTCCAAAGATGATACCTACGATTATATGTGCCGGGCCAAGGCGAAGTATCCCGAAAAAGTCAAACTCATCCGTTTCGAAAAAAATTCCGGGAAGCGTCAGGGAATCTTTCGGGGATTTCAGGAAGCGCGGACCCCGTTTTTTATTACCATCGATTCGGACACACGCCTGGAACCCAATGCCATCAAGGAACTGTTGACCCCGTTGATTCTGGATTCCCGGATTGCGGCTGTTACCGGCAAGATTGGTATCTGGAACAGCAATGCCAATATTTTTACCCGCATGTTGAAAGTCAATTTCGCCATGGCTTTTGATTTTACCCGTGCCATTCAGTCCACTTATTTTACGGTTTTTTGTACCTCCGGGGCCTTTTCGGCTTACCGCAGTTCGGTTCTGGGGACCGTCATCGATCAGTGGCTCAATCAGACCTTTTTCAACCGCCGGTGTACGTATGGCGAAGATCGGAGTCTTGCCAATCATATCCTTCGTATCGGTTATGGGACGGCGTTTCAGCGAACGGCTGTGGCATTTACCATGGTTCCGGAAAACCTCTTCAATGTGTTAAAGATGATGACCCGGTGGGCGCGGAGTAATATTCGGGAAAGTATCGTGTTTTCCACCTTGATGTTTAACCGCAACCGGAAAGGAAACTATCTCCTTCCGTTTCTGGAATTCTTTTTCACGACCATTCTGGTCGTTCTGCATCTGGCCATCTTTTATTACTTTCTTTTCTCCGGATTTGTGAACACGACCTATGTGGTTCAAACCGTGGCATATACGACGTTGTTCGGCTTTTTCTATATGTTGTATTACATTCGCATCGAGGGCAAAAAAGATTTCCCTTATGTGATTGCCTTTTCGATCTTTAGCAGTATTTTCATGATCTGGATCTTTACGGTTGCCGGTTTTACCCTGAATCGCAAGGGATGGTCCACGCGGTAATTCCCAAACCACATTCCCTCTCCGCGTCCTCCGTGTCCCCCGTGAGAAATCAAATGAGAAATAAAAAAAACTCGGTGAGACATTAACAAAAATCAACAAAAATCACAGCAATTCTTCTTTTGAAAATTTTCTTCAATAAATCTCTTTAATGTTAAGATAATTTACCGAGTATAAATGATCTCGAATTGGACGAGTCCGCAAATCCTTTTTGAATAAGCGATTCGG
>JBLMYT010000039.1:0-6809 GCA_050258455.1 Candidatus Omnitrophota bacterium
ACAAAGAATTAAAAGAAAAATTGGAGACATCGGACAATCCGATGGTCATGGTAGTGAAAGCGCAGTTGAAGAGTCTTGAAGTCCAGGGCTCCGATAATCAACAGAAGTTTGAAGTCACCAAAGAACTGATGCGGGAGTGTAGCCTCAGGGGTTACACCCGGGAAGCAACTAAAACCATGCTTCGATTTTTCGAGTGGGTCATTCGACTACCGGAATCATATGATAATCGGCTGAATATTATTTGTAAAAAATTAGAGGAGGAAGCTAAAATGGAATTTTTAGCAGCATATGAAAGAGTAGCCATGAAGAAAGGAAAAAGAGAAGGAAAAAAAGAAGGAAAAGAGGAAGAAAAACAAGAAATAGCCAGAAACATGGCCAAAATGAAATTTGATTTTGATACGATAAAAAAATTAACAGGTTTGGATAAGAAAAAACTCAATGAAATCATGGCATCCGTAAATTGAAACACCAAATAAAGTGAATTGACACGGTTGGAAACGCTTGGCAAAGCAAAAGGGTAAAAAGAAAAGCCAACTCATTCGTGAAGCCATCGATAATCTTCTGGAAAAAAATGATGCATACAACCGCCGGATGATACGTGATCGGGTGGCCGGGATTTGGAAAGACAGAGAAGATCTTCCCGATTTTTCAGCGTTAAGAAAATCTTTGGATAGGAGGACTTCTTGATTTTGTTTCCCTATGTTTCACTACTTAGAACCGCCTTATATTAAATAACTGAATTCATTTCTTAAGGGGTAAAATACAAAGTCGTGCCCTCAATCACAATAAAAAAAAGAAATAGACTTTAAATTGCAAGAGTAGGCATTAAAAAAATCATTTTTTATTTTACCGGAAAGGCACTTCATATTTTTTTCATAAGATGATATAAATTCAATCAGCGAATCAACGTGCAGGAGGGAGAGATAACATGAAACGCATCAGTTCAATCATTTTATGGTTTTTATTCGTGACGGTGTGGATGAATGGGGCCACAGTCAAGGGGAAAATAACCCTGCAAAACAGCGGGGGAAAACCGATTCGGAACGCCATGATCAGCGCTTTTGGCGCTAACCCGCAAACGAGTACCCGTTTCGGTTTATTCGAACTGAGTTTTCCCGGCAAAAAACCAGGCGATGGGGTGTCGCTGGTGGTTCAAAAAAAGGGGTTGGACGTTGTTAATAAAAAAACCTTAAAACGCGTCATCCTCCGGAAAAACGCGGATGAGTTAGTGGAAATTGTCATGTGCCCGGAAGGCTCATGGGAGAAAAACGCTTATATTTATTATGTCACTATTACCAAAGCAATTCACAATGAATTCGATAAACGATTGAGAACCATCGAATCCGAAAACGGCGCGGGCAAAGATGCAAAAGCCCGCCGATTGACGGAAGAACTGAATGCCGCGTTATCGAATGCAAAAAAAATGGCAGAAGACTTTGCGCAAGTAAACCTGGACCATGTATCCGATTTATACAAGGAGTCCTTTGGGTACTTTACCCAGGGCGATATCGATAAAGCGTTGGCGGTCGTCAATAGGGAAAAATCCGGAACCGGTCAGCAATTGGCCATGGATTATATTCTGGGCGCACGCCTTTTTGAAATGAAAGTACGTCCGGGAGAAGCGGAATCGTATTTTGATAAGGCTCTGGAAGCCGATCCCAAAAACCTGGATCATTATCTGGAGTTTTCGTTATTCCTTTCGAATCAAAAGTGCTTTCAAAAACAAGAGGGCGTTTGCAAAAAAGCGCTGGCATTGGAAATGGATGAAGCCACCCGGGCGGATTTTCTCAACCACCTGGGCACGCTGTATTTGTACACGGTGCGATTGAAGGAAGCGGAGGAAACCTACACGGAAGCAAAAGAAATTTATCGAAAACTTCATGCATCAGGTGTTTCCGGGTATCTACCGGACCTGGCCATGATCGTCAACAATCTGGGGGGGTTATATTTGAATACCTTGCGCTTGACCGAAGCGGAAAAAGCATACAACGAAGCGTTAAAGATTTATCGCAGCCTGACCTTATCCCCCAATAGTTACGGGTATTTACCGGACCTGGCCATGGTCCTCAACAACCTGGGAACCCTGTATTCGAATACCCGACAATTGGCTGAAGCGGAACGAGCATACGCCGAAGCATTGGAGATTTATCGCAAACTGGCGGAGATCAACCCGTCCGCACATTTGCAGGACGTGGCCATGGTTCTCAATAGTCTGGGGAATTTGTATTATCGATCCCTTCGACTGAGCGAAGCGGAGAAGGCATACACCGAAGCATTGGAGAACTACCGCAACCTGGCCAAAACCAATCCGTCGGCATATTTACCGAGCCTGGCCGTGACCCTCAATAACCTGGGAGTGTTGTATAAAAATACCGAGCGATTGGATGAAGCGGAGAAGATGTATGCCGAAACGCTGGAAACATATCGAAACCTTGCTTCAGCCAATCCTTCCGAGTTTTCACCCGGCATTGCCCTGACGCTCAACAACCTGGGAACCCTGTATTCGGATACGCAGCGTCTGGCGGAAGCGGAGAAGGCATACGCCGAAGCATTGGAAACATATCGCAATCTGGCGAACGTTTCGACATATTTACCCGACATGGCCATCACGCTCAATAACCTGGGGTTGTTGAACCTCGAGACGAAGAAATACCCGGAGGCTTTACCCCAATTTCGGGAAGCGCTATCCATCCGAGAAAAGTTGACGGCTGCCAATCCCAAAGCATTTGAGCTCAGCCTTTGCCGGACGATTTTATGCATTGTTCGGCTCTATGGTTCATCACCTGGGAGTTGTGAAGCAATGAAGGAGGAAATTTCCGTACTTTTGGATCGCGCCATGACGATCTTGAAAACGTATCCCGATAACCCGCGCGCTCAGCAATACCTGGATGATGCCAAACACTATAAGGAAAAAATAAGGTAAGTTTTTCAATAAAATAATTTTAAATTAAAAAGTTGACAGAAATCAAGGTTTATTCTATATGAATTAGAGTATTTATAACCTCGAATAAGGGCATAAGTGTGAGAGGAAGGAAAAGGAGGTAAGAAGCAGTTTAATTTTGGATGCAAAAAAATATAAGAATAGTTATAACCGAGGAGTTATTTGGAGAGTAAAAAGGAGTAAACCATGAAACGTTCATTAACAATTTTATGTATTGCTTTGTGTTTGGTTTTGGGTTTAATATCCAGGGGTCAATCGGCCCCGGAGAAACCAAAAGATTTGGCCGTCGGTCCTCGGCCGCTTTTGCTGAGATATGCAAATTTGCCGGCATTCCCCGGACTCGATGCTTCAGCAGTGACCCAGGCGATCCAGGCGCAAGCGGCGGGAAAGAATTTTACCCATGTGATTGTTCAACGGGATACCATACCCAATGCGGAATTATGGGAGACATGGCGGGGCCAAGGCATCACGTATTCGGCTTACCTGGGCGACCGGGCCTGGATCATCCGAGTCACGCTACCCAACGGAGATGTTCGGCGTCGCCTCGATCAGGCGATGACGCTTTTGGGTGCTCATTCGCTAACAGCCATGAAGCCGGCGTACAAAACATCCCCGCAACTAAGGTTAGGCGAGACGCCCCTCCGCTCTTCGGATAATGAGGGAAACGTCAAAGTGATTGTAAGTTTTTTTCCCGGAACTCCCCAATCGACCATCGATGCCTTAGCCAAACAATATCAGCGTGGTCAGAATGAGATCGATCCGCTGCTCAACCTTACCGTGGGTTGGTGGGTGGCGCCCGGCGATATTGCGCGCATTGCCGAAGAAGAAGAGGTCCATTTCATTGAGGAAGGCCCTTTCCTGGACGAACCTGTGATGGATATTGCGCGCGCCAATACCGGTGTCGATACGGCACAGGGCATCAACGTATCCGTAACCCCGCCAACATTCGGCGGTTGGTCCGGAAAGGGAGTTCGGATGTCCAATAGTGAAGGAATGGATGTCAACCATGATGACTTTTGGAGCCACAATTCGGCGGGAGCCCGAACAACTCCGCGCTGGTTGTCCTGTACGGGTGGTGATGAACATGCGACCATGACCGCCGGTATCATGCTGGGCAATGGATGGCAAAGTGCCGCTGCCGGAGGGCCAAAGTATGGGTACCGGGGCGTCGCGCCGCAGGCAATTTTCAGTTGCCCTTCCGACGCGGATGTTCAAAATTATTCATTCGTGGACACCTACGGCGAATACGGGGGAAGTACAGCCTCCTACGATGATGGCGTCCGGAAAGGAAGAATCCGGGTGGCTGCAGTGGCAAATCAGGGAATTACGAGTCAATACGGAACCGAAAAAGGGTACTATTCCGTTTACCGGCCATCGAAAAATGAGATCGTCGTTGCCAACTTCAACCCGATTGGTTTTGAGTGGAATCAATCGAGTACTGGTCCCACGCGTGATGGGCGTCTCAAACCGGATATTTCGGCTCCCGGCGCTTCCGGAATCATGAGCCGTTCGATCACGGGTCCCATCCGGTTGGACATCGATTGGATTCAACTGGCCCGCGACACAGGCACAATCACATGGAGTTTTGACAATACCGGCACCAATTGGCATGGGGGCTGGGGACAAGATCCCTGGTGGAGCCTCCGACACATGGATACGCCAGTTCAAGCCGTTGAAGGTGGAACGGTAAAGATGCTGCGGACGTTCATACATTTGCCCCCTTATGGAACGGGTTGGGAAAAATCGCCGTTAATCGGTTCCTATACCCAGCCGGATGGATCGTCCCTACTGAACATCAATGGTGCGCCCAATGATAAACTCATCATGAATTATCGTCTGTCAGCGATTCCCCCCCGGGGAACTGAAGCCTTTGAACTGACTTGGTCACCCAAATTCAATGATTATTACGGATACAAAACCCCAGTTATATTCAGAGTCATCGCTGATGGGAAATGGCATACCGTGACCATCCCGGTTGGCAAATACACGGAATGGAATTCGCTGCAAGGAATCCAGGCGTTGTACGTTCGCTACGATGGCGCGCCGATGTGGCGGCCGGCGTTGGGGAACCAGTATGGGCCGGCAGGAGGGTCTTCGGCGTCCTCGCCGTTTCTTGCGGGTGTGGTGGCTCTGCTCTTGGATCAGGTCCACACGCGGTTTAATATGACCTTTGGAGACCGCACGACCAAATCCCCATTCTGGTATGGGGCACCTTCCACCGGGCAGCCGCTGCCTTCGACCTTCAAGGCCATCCTGGCTCATACGGCCCGTGACCTGGCTTATGTTCCCATTCCCTTCGAGCAGGTAAACCCGGATACCAATGCCGTCACGACCTTTCATCGCGGTCCGGACCTGGTAAGTGGCTATGGGATGGTAAATGCGGCCGAAGCCGTTCGCCTTGTTGCCGCCCACTCCGGGAGTTCGCCGTATATCGTGGAGCGCGAATTCACCTCATCGACTCCGCACACCTATACCATTACTGTTGCGCCCGAGACGCGGCTGCCGTTAAAAGTTACCCTGGCCTGGGATGACCCGCCGGCTTCACCCACCAGCAATGAGGTCACTTCCAAGCTGATCAATAACCTCGATGTCCAGCTTACCGCCCCGGATGGGAAAGTCTATTATCCCTGGTCGATTGATTTGCCCTATGTGCCCACAGACCCGAGCCAATACCCTGGCGCCATCGAGCCCGAACCCATTACGGCCGCCTCGATTCACCCCGCGCGGCGGGACATCCCCAACATTCGCGATAACCTGGAACAGGCGGTGGTTGAGTTCCCTCAAGCCGGTACCTGGCGGGTAACGGTCTCTCCCACGTCGATGGGTGCCCCCTTTCCTCAAAAATACTCGCTAATTCTGGGCATGCCTGCCGCTCTGCCATCCCATTTATCCGGGGGTAAAGTCGTATTTGTTTCCAATCGAGTCACCCCTCAGCAATTGTTTATTAAAGATGTCGATTCGTCTCTTCCCCCGGTTCAAATCACCCGGGATGCGTATGCCGTGCGTCATCCGGCCTGGTCGCGGGATGGTAAGTACATTGTCTATCTCACTGCCTCGCCGAACCTGCAGGGCGATGTCATCAAAATCATCGACGCCCAAGGCGTTGTGAAAGGTATCTATTCTGCCAAGCAGGTCATTGGCCTGGCCTATCTGGGATATCCCAAATGGTCACCGGATGGTCGGCGGATCGTGGTCACCGCCTTTGATGAGTGGAACGCCCGCAGTTTGAAAACCCTCGATTTCGCCACGCCATACAATTGGTTGAATTATTCGGTTTCGTTACTGATTCCTCCAGGCTATACATCGGCATCGCTAAACCCGGCCGAAGGGAGCTTTTCCCGGGACGGACAAACCGTATATTTTGAGGCAGACGGCGATCAGTTTGCCGCAGGGCTATTCTCGGTTCCAGCATCCGGGGGTACCCCTGTGCGATTGTATGGGGATGGGACTCCAATACGCCGGGCATATGCGAGCTCCATATCCGATGATGGGAATTACCTCTTATTTAATTCAGAGATGTGGAAAGAAGGCACGCCCGGATTTATCGATGAGGAACTCATGGAGCTGGATATCAAGGCGGGAACATTGACCCAGATGTCGCGCGAACCGGGCAACCAGTATGGCTCGTTTGCCATTAACGAGAAAGCGTACGAATACGTGGTCCAATCAAGCCAGACGCCTACGGGTAACATCGATATCTTCTTAGAGGAAAACGGCGTACGCGTTCGCCTGGACATCAATGACCCGGGGAACATTTACAGCGATTTTATGCCGCAATGGTGGAAGCCCCAGTAATTATTTAAATTTCTCCTAAGGAATTAAGGTAGGCTAAAAGCTGTTCTTGCAGTGGCATTCGGATAATTTCCGA
>JBLMYT010000040.1:0-17288 GCA_050258455.1 Candidatus Omnitrophota bacterium
AAGCGCTCCAGGTATTTTGGAATGTGTATTTGGGTTTGAATTCATTATATCTTATCTATTCGGAAAAGGAATTGAACCAGGGGTTTTCCGATCTGGCGATGGTGCCGATGCTCTTGGAATACCCGATGATTCGGTATGCGTATTTAATCGAATTCAAATACCTCAAACCGTCGGAAAATGAGCCGAAGATGTTGGAAGAGAAGATCAAACGGCTTCAGGAAGAAGCTGAAACGCAGCTTAATCGTTACAGTGAGGATGAAAAGTTTCGGAAAAGCATTGGGCCGACGACTTTAAAGAAATTGGTTTTAGTCTTTTGTGGGAACCGGATGGTTTACCACCATGAAGTTTAAGGGGTGAATGGTAAAATCCCTCTTGAATTATTGAACGTCGATCATTTCTACCAATTGATGACCGCTGAAAATCAATATCAATTTAACCAGCGTGGTTTTTTCGATCGTTTTTCGGTACTTTTCATCCAGTGAATATTGCGCCAATTGGTTTTGGGCTTTCTCGCGTAATTCCCGGAGTTGTTTTTCGGGAATTTTACGACCTTCGGGAATGGCTTTCATATATTTGATCTCAATCATATAGGAATATTTTATCGCCGGATACTTGCCGATAAACGGTTCCAAGACCAGATCGGCAAAACCTTTGTTTAATTCTTTTTCGGGGTGAATAATGAATAGATTACTTAAACCGAGGTACACGTTTAAAAACGCTTGAACCGTTTTTTCCCCGGTGATTAAATCTCTCAGCCCCATGGACGACTTCATTTGATCGGCAATAAAAGTGATTAACTCTTGCCATTGACCGTCGAATGCCATATTCTCCATGAGTTGCGAGTACTTATCCGGGTCTAAGGCGAAGCTTCCGGTTTCGCGGTAGGTATCCTTGATATAATCATAATACAGATGTCTAATGGTTTCATTGGGGATTTTAAGAATAACAGCATCGCCGGGGGTCGTATCGCTGATGGTTAGTAATCCGAAGTAATACAAAAGGGAAACGAAATTTTCCGGTGCCGCGACCATTCTTATCGGAAAACCGCTGACCAGGGTGGATTGAATCGAACCGGTTTCGATGATTTCTTTCAGCTTTGAAAAATTACCGTTGGTTTTTGGTGTGCCCTTTTGATCGATGACAATCAGGTGCCGGAGTTTGTGATAATCGACGCGGAGGTTGCGGTCGATCATTTCCTGAGGGGGTTCTGCGTTTTTCATGTATTCTTTAATAAAGTACAAAATCTGGGTGGGATTGAAGAGTTGATTTTGAACCCTTTTGGAAAAGCGGTAGCCATTGTACCAGTTATGCATGATTTCCATCAGTTCAGGAACGGAATGGGGAATTAATCCGGCTTGTTTGTAATAGTTTAAAATGGTTTCAACTTCGTCATGGGTGAAACCGAGCATCTCTTGTACGTCGTGATCTAAGGAGATATTCTCGGCAATATTAAAACCGGATGTGACGTCATCCAGGGTAATGGGGGAGACGCCGGTCATGAAAAAACGCGCTATGGGTGCGCTTCCTTCGGTGGTTCCTCCCTTGATTACATTAAAAAAAGCCCGCAGGAAACCTTCGCCATGGGTGATGAGATGATATTTTTCTTCCCCGGAAGCGGCCAGAATGGTATTGGCGAAGTTATCGTATTCATCGATAATCACATAGAGTTTTTGTTTTTTTCTCTTGCAGTATTTAAAAAACGCAATCATGACGTCCGAAGCAGTTTCTCGTGAATTAACGTCAGCTTCCGCTTTATCGATATCGATATCCAAAAGTGTTGCGTATTTAGTTAAAAAATCGGAGACCGAATCCTTGATATAATTAAGAAAAGCTTTTTCCACAGAGGAAGTACCCGGGTTCACCAATGAAAAATTCAATTTAAAAATCAGGTATTTGTTTTTTTCTTCGGTTGGATTGTTGTGGATGGCGGTTCCATTGAATAGGGTATCGAATTGAGTTTTCTTATTAATGTCGTAATAATCTTCCAGAATGGAAAGGAATAAGGTTTTACCGAAACGTCGCGGACGGATGAAGAATAAAAAGTCGCCTTTTTCTTCAATGGTCCGAATATAAGAGGTTTTATCCACGAAATAGAGTCTTTTGGCGAGAAATGACGTGAAGTCCGCATTCCCATATGGAAGTCGTTTTAATCGTTTTTCTTCGGTCATGACTGTATGATAAATCAAAACGGTTGGATTGTCAATTTTCGAAAAATCAAAAAAGGCATAAACAGTAATTCTTCTTTAACCGCTACATTAAACTGTTTTCTTTAATAATTCTTCAATTTCATTAATAAGAATGGGTAAATTAGGCTGATTGAAACTTATACCGGGAGCGGGAGCCCGATTATGCTTAATATCGGGTGGAAGGTGTTTGTGATGGGGATATGTGCTCGCAAGACTCGGATCGCCAGGATGAGGTTGAGAATCATACCACATTATTTTGTCGGATTTATCCCATAACTCATATGCGTAATCTTCAATAACGATAGGTCCTTCGTCAAAGGTCATACGCTCCCTAACATTAATTCGAAACCCATACCCAAACGAAATCTCCCCTTGAAGGGTTGCCATTCGTTTACCCCGGCGTATAATCACTAAAGTAGAGCTTTTGATCGAGGCAAACCTCTGTTTAAGCGTATAAATAAACTCTTCATAATCCCGGAGAGACTGAAAGGGGTTCATGTCGCACCGTTTTTTCAATGATTTTTACTAATGACTTCGATTCTTTTTGCAATGAATAAATGGTATATCGATACTGCTCTTTACGCCGAAGGTAGGTTTTGTAAGCACCTGCCCAATCCGCCCAATCAAGAATCCATGAATCGTCTTCGGGCTCTTCCCCTTTACTGTAAGAATCATAAAATGTCTCCGACAGTACACCATACTTTGTTTCATATGCTTCCAAATCCTCATTAAGAGAATGGATATCAGCTAAAATATCTTGTAAAATCACCGCTTCCTCCTCAATTTACCAAATTTTCCATCAAAGGATAGTGAAATATTGGCACTTAGCATACACATTCGAGCTTGTTCCACGGGCACCTCCTTTGATTTATATTATATGTATTTTCCTCTCTGATGTCAATAAAGCGTTGCGCTCGTCATGAATTCGCATTTGATGCCTTATAAAAAGCTTTTTGGGCGCCAAGGGGGCGATTTCTCGAAAAAGCCCCCTTGAAGCATTGAAAATACAGCCTTTTTCCTTACCCAAAAATATGGTATGATATACCATATATTATATAACCATAACCCAATAAACGGAGTGACAACCAAAAACATGAACCAATCTCAATGGATCGAAGATAATCAAATTCAATATAAAGACGTCTACCATTCAATGCGGTGGGCAACCCCCGAACAAATCGCTTCGGCTTCAGCCGAACGAAAACAACTACTCGATGAGCTGATTTCCCATGGCATTCAAACCGGTTACGATGGAACGAAACTCGACTGCCGCCGGTTATCTCCCGGCTGCGAATCCTGCGGCAACGGCACCTGGTCCTGTCTGTTTATCAACGGCTTGTGCAATGCCCGATGCTTTTACTGTCCATCGACTCAAAACGAAAAAAGCGAACCGACCACCAATACGGTCCAATTTCCCAATGTTCAGGATTACATCGATTACATCGAACTGTTTAAATTCAAAGGCATCGGATTGAGCGGCGGCGAACCGCTGCTCACCCCTGACCGCACGCTGGAATTCCTCTCGGAAATTAAACTCAATTTCGGCGACACGATCCATGTCTGGCTCTATACCAACGGCACCAAACTCACCGAACCCATCCTCAACCAATTGAAAAACGCGGGATTAAACGAAATCCGGTTCGACCTGGTCGCCCTTTCCTATGACCTGGAAAAAGTCAAACTGGCGTCCCGTTACATCGATACGGTGACTGTTGAAATTCCTGCGATTCCTGAAGACTATGACTTGCTATCCCAAAAATTACAGGACATGAAAGACGCGGGATTGAAATTTCTCAACCTTCACCAATTGCGCTGCACTCCCCACAACTGCGCCGAACTCATCAACCGCAATTATACGTTCTTGCACGGCCCCAAGGTCACGGTGTTGGAATCGGAACTCACTGCCTTGCGTTTAATCAAGTATGCTCACGACCATCACATCGATTTACCCATTAATTATTGTTCGTTTATCTATAAAAACCGCTATCAGGGAATCGCGGCCCAAAAACGCCACGCAGCATTCATTAAAAAACCGTTTGAAACGATCACCCGCCTGGGCTTGATCCGCACCTTATCGGTCAAGGGAAATGCAGATGCGCTGTCTCATCTGACGGAAACGTTTCAATCGAACGGAATCGATCCCGCGTTGTGGAATCTCGATAAAGGAAGCGGACGGATGTTTGTCGATGTGTCACTGGCCCGGTTTATCGATGATGAACGTTTCTCTCTTTGCGTGGGGTATCATGCGTCATCTCTTAAACCTGCGATTTCCTATATGAACCCCTTCAAAGAGGTGCGGCTGCCTTCCGGAAAAAAGTTAACGATTGAACGCCAACCGGTCGCCCCTGAATTCGAAATTCACGGTAAGGCCTCCATCGACGCCTTCAACCGGTTGTTTTTAACTGATTCGCCTCTGTCTTGCGACGAGGAAATGGCGCTAAAAACCCGCATCCCGGATATTGAAAATATATGGGATTATGAAAAAATCACGCCCGGCTTGATGGACTATTTTTGAGGATTTCAAATCCCGCCTAAAAATGGTATAATGCTTACCATGCAAAAGAGCCTGAAACTGATTGGTTTATATGTCCGATCCATGCGCCCGAATCAATGGGTGAAAAATATTTTCATCTTCGCCCCGATGGTGTTTGCCAAATACATTTTCCAGTCCCATTACCTGATCCATACACTCCTGGCCTTCGCGCTGTTCAGCCTCATCTCCAGCTCGATCTATGTCTTCAACGATTGCTTCGATAAAGAAAAAGACCGGCAACACCCGGATAAGAAAAAAAGACCCGTTGCCTCCGGCGCCCTGCCGATCCCAACCGCGGTTTCAATCGCTTTTGTCATTCTCTTGCTTTCCCTGTTCATTATTTATAATTTTAATCTCTTGTTCTTCTACATTGCACTGTTTTATGTGGGGCTGAACCTGATCTATTCCTTCTACCTGAAAAAAATCGTGATCCTCGATGTGATGATTATATCCATCGGTTTTGTCCTGCGCGTCAAAATCGGCGGAGTTATCAACGATATCGAACTCTCTCCCTGGATCCTGATTATTACCTTCCTGCTGGCGATTCTTCTGGGCCTGATCAAACGACGCCAGGAATTGGTGAAAATCAACGCCGTTGCCCTGCCCGATATCGAAACCCGGGTCGCCCTGAAAAAATATAACCTCGCCCTCCTGGATCAACTGATCTCCATTACAACCGCAACCACGCTAATCTCCTACGTGGTCTACGTACTCAACCCGGATGTCCAGAATAAATTCCGAACCAAAGAATTATACCTGACCGTCCCCTTTGTGGTGTTCGGTATTTTCAGATACCTCTTTTTAACCTATGTGAAAGGAAAGGGGGAAAACCCCGCTGAAATTATTTTCTCGGATGTGGCGTTTACCTGCAACGCGTTTATGTGGATTATGCTCTTCATCCTGTTGATTTTGTATAAGTAACCCATAACCGACATGATTTGACATGAGTGAAGAACTGGAAGTTTTAAAAAAACTTCACCGGGGAACCTTCCAGGAATCCGAACTGATTCAACTCTATTCTCAACATCACGATCAATACCGAGTCCTGGTCAGCCTTCTCCAACAACCGGGGTTTCCGGAAAAACACGCGGTCGGAATCATTCCGAAATTATTCCTGATGGACCTGGTCCGGGTGATCAAAAACAAACACACGAGTCCGGGAACCCGAAAACGCGCCGAACAGGAGTTCATGTCCAAATACGCCCGCTGTCCGCTGGGTGAAAAAATCTCGTATCTCAAAATCGCTCCCGATTCATTATTGAGTTATTTCGTGGACGAAACCGACGGGCGTCTGCTTTCGGTGATCCTTCAAAACCCATCCTTTACCGAAGACCTGGCCCTTCGATTCATCCACCGCGCCGCCAACCGCTTCACCCTGTACACGGCCCTGTGCGATACCGAATGGATCAAACGCCCTCGGGTGGCTGAAACGATCGCCCACGATTCCAAAGCGCCCATCCGGGTGCTCCTCCTGATTATTCCTTTTCTCTCTCTCAACCAATTGGAAAAATTATATAAAGATGTGAATACCCATGATGCGGTGAAACGACAGATCGCGGAATATCTGGCGAAAAAAAACTCAACGCTTTCCGGATCTCAGGCTCATAAAATAAATGATTCGCACGACATTAACGAGCACCGTTTCGATGAGGAGTAAATAGATACAGATATCGAGCCGGTTAACAACGCTGCAAATCAATATCCCCAGATACAGAATGGCGCGCGCTTCCCCATTATCGCCCTTGTTTTCCACACGGAGATAACTTTTGGTTTGGTAAAACAAATGGATCTGAAGTAAATACAATCCCGCACCAAAGAACCCCAACGCCGAAAGCGCCGGGTTATGGTAATAACCGTGAGCGCCGACCGCAATACCCGAGAGTATAAAGAAATCCAGAATCCGGTCCCAGAAGATATCCAGATGCGAGCCATAATCACTGCCCATATTTTTGGCCCGGGCCAACATGCCGTCCGCCCCATCCACAATCGATGACAATTCGGCGAGAATTCCCCCCATGAGAAAGTAGGGATATGCGCCCCGAGAAAAAAAGAACGCGCCCAATAACCCAAGAAAACTCGAAATATAGGTTAATGTGTTGGGCGTGATCCGCGTATGGTATACGGCCCGAACAACCAAGGACGCCAACGGCCGGTCGATATACCGGTCGACGAATTGTATTTTCTGCATGAATGTATCGCTCGATCCCTTTAATGCGTTTTCATAGACAAATCGGTCATTGTTCTTTCCCATTTTTCCCTTCTCCCCTTCATTTATAACCACATTTTATAATAAAGTCAAGGAAATTGAATAAAAAAAATTTTACGTTTGAACTTTCAAACCAAATAAATTAAAATATTCTCTTTGACGCGTTTACGAGACGTTTGAAATGTCTAAAATAGAATTGTTTTTTAATAATAATTTTAATAAAAGGAAGCGGTAAAAACAATGATTAGAATAGGCGTTGATACGGGCGGTACATTTACCGATTTTGTTTTTTATGACGGAGAGAAACTTCAAATCTTAAAACTCCCTTCCACTCCCCAAAACCCGGCACTTTCGATCCTGGATGGGATTAAGCCCCATATTGAGCGGTCGTTTGAACTGATTCACGGCACCACGGTTTCCACCAATGCATTTCTTCAAAAGAAGATGGCAAAAACCGCTTTTGTCTGCACCCGCGGTTTCGAGCACATTCTTTATATCGGACGCCAAAACCGTTCGGAGTTGTTTTCGCTGGAAGCGAAGAAATCCTCTCCCCTGGTTCCGCTGTCCCTGTGTTTCGGCGTGAATGAACGCACGTTAAAAGACGGTACCATCAAACAGGAATTTGATAAAACCGAAGGCGAACGCCTGGTCGAACTGCTCAACGAACAAGACGTTCAATCCGTGGGCATTGTGTTTCTCCACTCCTACAAGAACCCGGAAAACGAGATTCGGGCCGCGGAAGTGTTTCGCGCCCATGGCTTTTATGTCACGGCATCGCATGAAATTATTCCGGAATACCGCGAATACGAACGCGCCGCTGCCACGATTCTTAATTCGGCCTTGCAGCCAGTGATTTCCGATTATGTGAATAATCTGAAGGACACTCTGACCGGAAAGAAGTTTTATATCATTCAATCCAATGGCGGGATTCTATCTCCGGACCGTGTGATCAAAGAACCGATCCACACGATTGTCTCCGGACCGGCAGGCGGGGTGATTGCCGCCAAAAAAATCGCCGAACTCAGCGGCGAGCATAACCTGGTCACCCTGGATATGGGCGGTACGTCCACGGATGTGTCGATTGTGAAAAACGGGGAAATCACCTTAACCCGAAACGGAACCGTGGAACACCTGCCGTTGCGTTTTCCCCTCATCGATATTGCAACGGTTGGCGCAGGCGGCGGTTCGATTGCTCGCGTGGATCGGGGCGGCGTGCTGCAAGTGGGACCGGAAAGCGCCGGCGCGGATCCCGGACCGGCGTGTTACGGGAAGTCCGACCTGGCCACGGTAACCGACGCCTTTGTGGTAACCGGTGCCATCCTCCCGGAGATGTTTCTCGGCGGCAAGATGAAAATCTATCCCAAACACAGCGTGCATGCGATCAAAGACGTCGGGCAGCGCATCGGCAAAGGATTGTTTGAAACCGCAGAAGGGATTATCCGAATTTCCATTTCGTCCATGGAACGAGCCTTGCGTTCGGTGACCCTGGAAAAAGGCGAAGATCCGAGATTCTACACGCTGCTGCCTTTCGGCGGTGCCGGCGGACTTGTGGCCGCACTGCTGGCCGAACGTCTGGGAATGACCCGAATTCTCATCCCGCCGTTTCAGGGCGTCTTTTCCGCGCTGGGAATGCTCATGGCGGATTTCAAAAAAGAAATCTCCCGCCCGGTACTGAAACGAGTCCATCCGGATATCGCCAGCGAATTGGACGTGATTTTTTCGCTGATGGAATTGGAAGCCCGGGAAATCATGGAAGAGGAAGGGTATGACCAACCGCAGATTTATCGCCTGGTCGATATTCGGTATCGGGGCCAGGGTTACGAATTGACCATCCCGTTTGTCGAACACTTTTTGACGATTTTTCATGAGAAACACAAGCAGTATTATTCCTACATGCTCGATGACGCCAACTGCGAAATTGTGAATGCCCGCGTATTGGGTGTGGGAAAGAACCCGGAACTGAAATGGAAACCCGCGTCGTCGTTTCTGGAACCGCCGGTTGTGGCTTACCGTAAGGAAATCTATTTTAAAGGCGAATTCCGCCACTTTAACATATACAATCGGAACGATCTGCATGCAGGGCATGAGCTGGAAAATCCGTCCATCGTGGTATCGGCGGACGGAACCGCGATCATTCCCGGCGAATACACGGCAACGGTCGATTCGTTTTCGAATATATTATTAAAATACAATACGTAATGCCCGTGATGGGTGAATAGGAAACGTTCATGGATGCCATTGAAATAACGATATTTAAAAATATTTTTCAATCGATTTCGGATGAAATGGGTAAGATTCTTCAATATTCCGCTTTTTCTCCCAACATCAAAGAACGGAAGGATTTTTCCTGCGCGTTGTTTACAGCCGAAGGGGAAAGCTTTGCCTTTGGGACGCACATCCCGGTCCATCTGGGCGCCATGCCGCTGTCGGTGAAAGCCGTGCTTTCCGAGATGCGGTTTGAGAAAGGGGACATGGCCATTGTCAATGATCCCTACAAGGGTGGAACGCATTTACCGGATATTACGATGATTGCGCCGGTGTTTCGAAACGACAAACTGTCGTTTTTTGTGGCCAACCGGGCGCATCACAGCGATGTGGGCGGGATGCGGGCCGGTTCCATGCCGCTTTCGTCGGAAATCTTTCAGGAAGGGTTGATCATCCCACCGTTAAAACTCTTGCGGCGCGATAACCCGGAAGAAGATATCCTGGCACTCGTGCTGGAAAATGTGCGAACGCCGGAAGAGCGCAAAGGGGATTTATTGGCGCAAATTGCGGCCAATAAACGGGGGATCATGCGTCTGGAAGAAAGTATCATGAAATACGGGTTCGAGGCCATCGATTACTATTCCCGGGCGCTGATCGATTATACGGAGAGCGTGTTTAAACTAATGATCCGGGAAATTCCCAACGGGAAATACGAATATGAAGATGTCATGGACGATGACGGGTTTAACACTCAGCGGATCAAGATCAAGGTTTGCGTTGACGTGTGTGATGACCGGTTAATCATTGATTTTTCGGGTTCATCGCCGCAGGTCAAAGGGGGAATCAACACCAACCGGGCCGTCACGTACTCGACGGTATTGTATGTACTCACGACGTTTTTACAGGAAGATGTGCCGATCAATTCCGGGATCATGCGACCGGTGGAATTGGTATTGCCTCCCAACAGTATTGTGAATGCCTCGCGGCCTGCCGGTCTGGCCGGAGGAAATGTCGAAACCTCGCAGCGCATTGCGGATGTTTTATTGGGTGCTTTTTCGCAGGCGCTTCCCAATAAAATTCCCGCGGCGTCTCAGGGAACCATGAACAACATCTCGTTTGGTGGTCCCGGGTTTGCGTACTATGAAACTCTGGGCGGCGGCGCCGGTGCCGGACCGACTTTTCATGGGGAATCCGGCGTTCATACGCACATGACGAATTCATTGAATACCCCGATCGAAGCCCTGGAAATCAATTTTCCTATTGAAGTCGAACAGTATTCGCTCCGGTCCGGTTCCGGGGGAAAGGGAAAGTTTAATGGCGGTGAAGGATTAATCCGTTCCTATAAATTTCTGGAAAATGCTCACGTGAGTATCCTTTCGGACCGGCGGCAAACGCAGCCGTATGGGCTTCAAGGTGGAGAGCCGGGAAAATGCGGTGAAAATATTCTCGTCTCCAATGTCAAGCCGGACATGCCCGATGAAGAAAAGAGGACGCGGTTGGATTCCAAGGTGAACCTCGACGTCAATGCCGGGGATGTGCTCATTATTGAAACGCCGGGCGGTGGGGGATACGGCCCGGTGGAGTGAATCACCTTTTAACGTTAAAATAAGCGTCGGCCAGTTTTTCCGAAAATTCAAACGAACGGCTGAGTTTCATGTGCCACAGATCGGGGAAATCCTCATCGGTGTAGGAAAATTCAGGATAAAGCAGGGGTATATTCCATTTCTTCAATTGTTTCTTGAATGTCGCTTTGTTCTTTTGATGCAGGTTGGTGTTAAATACCCGTGAGTAAACCGAGGACGCCGGCATCGTGTAAAACACAACCGTTCCATTATAAGATTCGATCAATCGAATCAAATCCGCCAAAACCGTCTGATCCCAGTTCTGAAAATCCCTTTGCTCACTCAACATTTCATTGGCAAATGTGACAGCCGAAGCTCGGATCATTTCCAGCGCTTTGGGGTCGGTTTTAATCCCGCCGCGTTGGGTGAGATCGGGCTGAGGGGCGATATTTTTCGGTGCCGGAGGCTCCAGTAAATTCTTAAATGTGCGATCTATTTTTGCTTTGGTGCGTTCCCTGTATCGAATCAAGTCAATGGATTTCGTCAAATACTTAAAGGCGACATAGGTTTTATCATTGGATTTATCCGTACTGGATTTCAAAAAAAACAGAAAATCGGAGACATGAAGCAACGGAACGAGCAGTTGCGTTTCTCCGTTGTTGATCCAATCATCGGTCCACCGCTTGTAATACTTAATATTAACCATCTCACCCGGCGCTTCGATTAATACGGTGAACGGTTTATAAGGTTTGGAATACCTTTTCAACAGGTTTCGCATTCCCAGATAATGTTCCTGAATCGTCGAATATCCCTGACCGAAATTCAGCGAAACGATTTTCCTTCCCGTCAATTGAGACATCCGCCGATCGAATGCTTCATTGTTAATCGCGGCAGCCACTCGCGACGAACCGATAAAAATAACATCCGGCATGTGATCGGGTTGGTTTCGGGCGTTGATTTCCGCCTGTTCATACCAGGCCGGGCCGGTAGGCACAAGGTGTCTCACCCCATAATTGGCAACCGCCAATAAAAGGAACGGAATCACCACCCATTGCAACACAATCAAAAATTTTTGGCCCCACCTTTTTATAAAAAGGTGGGAAAAAAAAGCTCTTTCGTTAAAATTGCGCATAAATAAATCCCTGTCCCCCTGTGACCGACAACGTGATCAGGGCCAGAATCAATAAGGAGACCGCAATCGGTCCCAAACCATAGACCCATCCGGGGCTTGTGCGCGGATCATCGCTGTTTTTGATCCACAATTCGAAGATCCAGAGCAGCGGAATGTAAAAGAGAATCGGGTAAATGGATCCATCCACGGCCGTTGGCAGTTTAAAATTAACGACCAGTTGACGGAGGAAATACCCCACCTGACGCAGATTCGCGGCTCGGAAGAAGAGCCAGCCAAGGCAGGTGAGCAGAAACATCCCCATTGTTTTCAGGGTAATTTTCAGGGCATGTCCCTTTCGTTTGCGTCGCTTTTTTCCGCGAGTGAGGACATGATGACCGGCAAGGAGTAACCCTTGGTAGCCGCCCCAGAGCACAAACGTCCAATTGGCACCGTGCCAGAGTCCGCCCAGGAGCATGGTAATCGAAATCCCGATGATGTATCCCCAGTTTTCCACCTTCAAATGGAGAAACGGCTTTTTGATGTGCCGCATCACCGCATAGGCGATGGGGAGAAACAAATAATCGCGGAGCCAGGTGGAGAGGGAAATATGCCAGCGTTTCCAGAACTCGACCGGGTTGATGGAAAGGTAGGGGAGGTTGAAATTGAGTATCGTCTCAAACCCCAGGAGCCTGGCGATTCCGCGGGAAATATCCGTATAACCGCTAAAGTCCCCGTAGAGTTGGAAGGCAAAAGCAACTGTTGCCAGAATGATTTCAACGCCTGTCACCGGGCGGGAGGCATCGAAGATGCTGTTAACGTAAACGGCCAGGTTATCGGCGATAACCAGTTTCTTGAACAATCCCCACAGGATCAGCCATAACCCCTGGATGATCTTGTCTTTAGTAATGGTGCGAGGGTGGGTAATCTGAGGAATCAGAGAACCCGCGCGTTCGATGGGACCGGCCGGAAGTTGGGGAAAGAACGAGGTATAGAGGGCGTAATCCAGGTAATTCTTACACGGTTCGATTTGTCCCCGGTACACATCGATCGTGTAACTCATGGTTTTAAAGGTATAGAATGAAATCCCCAGCGGGAGAATGAGTGTTAAAAAGGGTTTGGAGGCATGAATTCCGAAAACGGACAGGAGGTCCACGGCGCTTGAGGCAAAGAAGTTCGCATATTTAAAGAAGCAGAGGATACCCAGGTTGATGACCAGGGACATCAACAGAAAGAAACGTTTTTTTGAAATGTGGGTGGAGGCGTGAATGAGGCGTCCGGCGGTGTAATCCACGGTTGTGGAAATTGCCAATAGAGACAGGAAGCGGTAATCGAATGCCGCGTAGAAGACGACACTTGCAGTCAGGAGGAGGAGGTTTTGTTTTTGATATGAAACCCAGTAATACAGAGATAGTAACGTGATGAAGAAGAGGAAGAATTGAAACGAATTAAATACCATCGGGTTTATTTGGGGCTGAGCCTCGCGAGTTCGGAATGTTCACGTAACATCTTTGCTAATTCTCCGGCCAGTATGATCGTGCGTTCGCGCCGGCCTCGTTCATTTAGATGATAGATTGTATCATAAAAAAAGTCATCGGGGAATACAAAATCGCGAGGCGTTCCGATGATTGGAAAATGAAGGTTATTTTTTAGCCAGGTATAAAGATGATCGGCCGCGTGTTCTTCCGGTTTGAAGTAAGTCTGAGGAGAAGGGGGAAAACTTAACACCAACTGGGCGCCTTTTTGGGCCGCGTACGTGGAGAATTGATTCAGGGCTTCGGCAACGTCCGTTGGATCGCGTTGAATATCTAACTTTTGTTTTTTGAGCTTTAAATCATGGCGACCCAGATGACCGATGTTATCCCCATACATATCGAAATTATGTTTGTTGTAAGCCGGATGACCGGGACCGTATGAGGAATCGAAAAGGAAATTTTTAAAATACCCTTCGAAGCGACGCTGGAGGGCGATGGGGAATTTTCGGGTCAGGGTCACATATTCCGGGAAGCCCAGGTAGGACGTGCCGTCCGGATAATACAGAATGACTTCCAGCAGGTTTTGGTCACATCCCAGGTTGAGGTAAAAATTTTGAACCACCACAATAATATCGCCGGGTTTGATATTGTCCTTGATTTCATTCATCACGTAGCGGAGTCCCAGACCGGCGTGCAGACCCATGTTGACCACGTTTCGGTTCAGTGTTTCATGAATGATCCGACCGTCGATCCCAAAAGCCAGGTTCGAGTCCCCAATGAAGATGATGCGGGGGGACGGTGTGCGTTCCAGCAATTGGTGTTTGTAGTGGATCACGCCGAAATAATTGGACGGGGGTAGGGGAGTGAGCCAGATCAGGGCAACGCACGTCAGCAGGATCGCGCTTAACAGAACCGACACTTTAATGATTTCTTTTCTCATGTGGACTCATCGTTTCATTTTTAAAATTTGAAATAAATGAATTGGCCGCCATCCAGAACCGAAAACAGAAGGATGGACATAATCAAACCGTAGTAGGCGACCAGTCGGACCCATACCGGGCGGGCTTTTAATTTTTCCCACATATTGCTATCCTGGTGGGCAACGTCCACCCAGGCCAGGGCAGCGATTGCAGCCGTGAGGGTAAACCAGTCGTAGGGTTTCACTCCGATACTCTCCAGCAATGAGCGTAACGGAAGAAGGTCCAGGTTGAAGATCAGGTTTCCCAGCATATAGCCGCAGTATTTAAGGGTTCCCGTATGAAGATGGGACACAATGTAAAACGCCTCGCGGATGGTATTGGCGCGGAAAAAGATCCACGCAAAACTAACCATTGTAAAGGTCAAGGTGATCTTGACAACGCGGTGAAACGTCGGATATTGTTTCAGGCCCGTTTGTTTCACCCATCTTTTGCGTAACTTTTTGGTCAGGTACGATGCGGCCAGGTACAGCCCGTGGAGGGTTCCCCACAGGACCATCGGCCATTTGGCGCCGTGCCACAAGCCGCCGAGAAACATCGTAATTGAAATTCCGGTGACGTATCCCCAGGTTTCCACTTTGATATTCAGGAATCGGCCGTCCTTGATCCACCGCATGACTTTATAGGAAATCGGCAGAAACAGGTAATCGCGGAGCCAGGTGGAAAGCGAGATATGCCATTTGTTCCAGAATTTGGTAATATTGGTGCTAAAGTAAGGTGAGTTGAAGTTATCCATGGATTTGAAGCCGAGGATTTTGGAAACGCCGATGGCCATATCCGAGTAGGCGGAGAAGTCGCAGTAGACCTGGATCGAATAAAAAAACGTGGCAACGATGAATGCCGGTCCCTTGTGGGCATACACGTTATTAAAGACGTTATCCACCACCGGGGATAAGCGGTCGGCGATGACCAGTTTTTTAAAGAATCCCCAGGTCATGAGTTTGAATCCGTCCATGATTCGGGAATAGTCGAAGGAGACCTTTTTCTTCAGTTCCGGGATGAAATGGATGGCGCGATCGATGGGGCCGGCCAGGATTTGGGGAAAGAAGGAAACGTACAGGGCGAAGTAGCCCGCGTGGGTTTCGGCCTTCAGGTTATCGCGGTACACATCGATCAGGTAGCTGATCATTTTGAAGGTATAGAAGGATATGCCGATGGGGAGCAGGAGATTAAACGGGAGGTATTTGAAGGCGATCAAACCCGAAAGGGTGACGGTCAGGCCGGCGATCAGGAGCAGTCGTTTTTTGGTTGGGGTGATGCCTGCGGTTGATATGCTTATGGCGATGCCATAAACAATGAACGTCGGGAGGATCAGCAGGGGAAGATAAACGATGTTGGCGTATCCGTAGAAAAAATAGCTGGCAGCGAGGAGGAAGGCCCATTGGTATTGATGCGGGATGGCAAAATAGAAGGCGAGGATGATGGCAAAAAAAACAAAAAAACTGAACGATGTAAAAAGCATATTGTGCTTGTATTCCTATTCGATTTCCTGGTGTTTTGCGAATATATGTGATTAAGATTAAGAAAATAACACAATATGAGTTAAAAGACAATCCTTTCGGGTAACATTTTTATCGTGTGTGCTTCGGGGGCAAGGTCTTGCATTTATGATAACGATATTGAACAGAATGGCCATGCAAGACCTGGTTCCCCGATAACTCACAAAATGGGAAAAATTATTTTGACTTTCTGGTGTAAGCTATTTCTCCCGATTTAAATTCCTTGCCTTCCCTTTCGTCATACATCTCGAATTTGAAGTTATTGTCGTCGATAATTTTTGTTACCCATCTTACTTTCATTTTATTCCCGGTCATGAAATCATCGAAGGTACCGGTTTCCGTCCGGGTTTTTGTGGCCTTATCAAGGGTTCCGGTCGTTTGGTAAATACCGGTGCCACCCGTATCCATCCAAACGGAGATGAATTCTTTCTTGAAGTTATCATAACCGGTGAACGATATGCCTTCAAAGGGTTGTCCCATCATCGATCCCTTAAAATGGGACTTCAGGTAACGTCCCCCTAAAATCATTTCCGAGGTACCCTCGCCTTTGCTGACTTCGGGCGCTGCTCCGGGTTTCATCCAGACGGTTGCCGTAACGTCCCAATTGCCTGCAAAATACTCGAGGTATTTGTGATGTTCCCCTGGAGTCGCGTATTCTTTCCAGCGTTCCATCATCTTTTGTTCTTCTGCCGATGGTTGCTGTTGCTGTTTCTGTTGCTGTTGGCCGATTATCGGACCGACAAACAGAATTACCAATAGACAAATGATTAAATTCCTGATCATTTTCATGTGTGTTTCTCCTTACCTTTTATTTACTTAATCAAGAATTATAATTTTTATTTTTTTTTTTTTCAATACGAAATTAGGAAAAGAGAAAAAGAAAAAGATTCGCATGCGTGATCGAATTCAAGTCTTGCAGGATAACAATGTTGCCATGCAAGACTTTGACCCCGGATGTGCCCGGAATTTTTGCGTAGGGGCGCACCCATGTGTACGCCCTCTTTACCTTTCCAAAATGCGAATTGCTAATGATTTTTTCATATGTTATAATGGCAACAAGTGAAAACGTATGAACATGAAAAAGCTGCCGATTGGCGTATCGGATTTTAAAAAAATAATTGAAGACGATTATTACTACGTGGACAAAACCCTCTTTATCAAAGAGGTCATCGATAGCGGTGATACAATCCTCGTTATTCCCCGTCCCCGGCGCTTCGGGAAAACGCTCAACATTTCCATGTTGAGATATTTTTACGATTGCTGCCCGGTCGCATGGGATAATGAATCCCAATCGCATGGTAATTATAAATATTTATTCGATTCTCTCACCATATCGGGAACCGGTCAAGAGTACTTGGATAAAATGGGTCAATACCCGGTTATTTTTTTTACTTTCAAAAATATCAAAGAAAAATCCTGGGAAGCGTGCCGGCTTAAGATAAAAAAACTCATTCAGAAAGAGTATGCCAGGCACAATTATTTGCTGGCAAGTCCGAAATTGATGGACCATGAGCGGGATTACTTTCAAAAGATCATC
>JBLMYT010000041.1:0-13290 GCA_050258455.1 Candidatus Omnitrophota bacterium
CAGTCACCTCTTTCGCTGTGAAATACTTATTTATAAAGTCAGCGTACTTCTTTTTATATATAATAAAATCCGATACCACCTCATGGTAAATAATAGGCACCTGAAGGTGCTTGATCAGTTCGTCAATTCGTTTATCTTCAGGTAAATCCGGATAGATATCCCTGATATCTGCTTTCTTATACATGTCTCCTTCGCCAATGATTAACCATATAAGATTAACACCTGTAAGCGAATAGAAATTTTGAAGAACATCTACTTTGGGGAGCCGATCCCCACTCTCATACCGATTATAAGTGACTTCATCCAACATCAATTTGTCAGCCATCTCTTTTTGAGTAAATCCGGCTGCTTTTCTGGCATCCCTCAAACGTGCCGAGAAAGGAGTTCTGTTCATATTCTTGGTCAATTTAGCCTCCATAATCAAAAAAAATTTAAATCATACTTGACATAATTCAAAATTTGCACCATAATATTTATATGACAAAAAACAAGGTATTGTTTCTGGTAAAAGGAAGAAATGAACGCCCCGGCGAAAGGGAAAAACACAATCCCATTCATCTGAAACGTCCTGCCGGAATTATGGGTCTTGTCCTTGCAACAAAGGCCACCCTCACTCCAAAACGGAGGCGCGGCAATGCTTAAAAGGCTTCCTTTTCTATTTTTCATAACAATAATATTACACCAGATTTCAAAGTTTATCAATCATAAAATAAACAAATCTCAAAAAAGGGTAGATAAAATCACTGATGCTTATCGATTGATTGTTTTAAGCGGAGGAGCATATGCTGGTCGATAAATTTCGGTTAATCGAATTATTAAACAACCCCGATGTTCGGGTGGTGAACGCAGCAGGCGATGCATTGGAGCGATTCTTCTGGAACCGGGAGGAGATTCTGGGAGCCCTTTTAAATGTTCTGGAAAGCGAACACAAAAGGGAAACCAAACGCAACTTATCGCTCTCGCATCGCCTGCCATCCTTCCCCGCTACCGAAAAAGACCTGCCAACCCTGACCCGCCTTATCACCGAATTACAAGATAAACACGACGACGAATCGGACGAACTCGCCTGGAATATCAAGAAAGTATTGCTGGAAACCCCATTTGAATTATTAAAAAACAATCGCCACCTCTTCTCTTCCCCTGTGACGCTAATGAACATCTATGAAGAGGCACGCCAACGGGATAAATTTCGATTAATGGACCCGGATCTATTGTGGCGGGCATTCGAGCGTCAATTTATTCATTCCTTTCAACAAGGAGAAGCCGACCGTCATGAATTTGCCCACGCACTGGTCCATTTCCTGATCCAAAAAGGAGATAAAATTAAACCTTATGTATCGGCGGCATTTAAAAAAAGTCAATTCGAGGACGAAACCATGGAAACCTTCCTGGTTGAAATGGCCGGAAAACTTAAAATTATCGAGCTCGCACCGGTTCTCTTCGGTATTCTCAGAGATAGCGATCCTATGGATCTCGTTTACACTTATTGCATCCGGTATATCGGCATGCTGGCAACCCCGGAATTGGTTCGGAATATCGAACGGCGCTACATCATGGACGAAGACTCAAGGGCCGAACTGGCTCAAATATTGGGATACATCCCCCACGATTACGCGGAAGATCTCTGCCTGAAATTGCTCGAAAACGAGAAAGATGTCTTTTATAAAACCTACCTGGCCTGCTCCTCATGCGACTTATTTTCCCTCAAAGGCAGCGGGATCGTATTGGAAATAATCAAAAAACGAAACTACGACCCGATGGTTTGTCTATTATTGGATCGCCTGGTTCCGATTTATGCTTACCACCATATATCCCCAATCGCATTGGAAGAACTGGAAGCCGACGACTTGAAATTTAGACAAGGCGTAGAGGACGAATTCGAGCCCGAATGGGAGGACGACGAGGAACCCGAGGAGGACGAAGATGAGTGAAGCCAAAACCGAATCAAGGGAAATGGGATTACGAATCCGACAAGTAAGAAAAAAACTCGGACTATTTCAGGAAGATCTTGCTAGCAAAGTGGGGATACCAACCGTGACCCTCTCGGCCATCGAATGCGGAAAGATTCAGGTCTGCTTTGACCTCCTGTACAACCTGGATACCTTATATCATATTAACCTGGATTATGTGTTTCACGGAAAAGGTGAGATATTTAAGCAGAAACCCGCCATCCAATCGGATGTTGAAATTGGCGATGTAATGGACGGTATCGGACCGATCCTGTGGTTCATGGAAAACTCCCAAATTTTCAGGGATCAGGTCAGAAGCTATACCCTGGATTATCTTTTTCAAAACCATTCCATCATAACAAATGATGTCCTGCTTTCCGGGAAAGGGAATACCCTGAATAAGGAAATGGAAGAAGAAACAGCTAAACTTTTAAATTCGCAAAACCTGGTAAAACATTAAAAAAGTATTTGGTAAATTACTTTAAAAAAATACCCGGTTTTAAGAATAAGCGATAGGTTTACAAAATGAAAATATGTAAGAATTTTAGTAAGTTTCGGTATTGGGTAAATGTAGTCAACGATGATTGTTCAAGCCGATGTGTCAATATGAGTATTTGGTTAACGTTAAGATAAAAACATGGAGGAATGTTTAATGCGTGCGTGTAACAAATCGCCCCCCGAACCGCGAGGGAATATTAAAAGACGCGGTATGTGAACGTTGGAAAATGGAAAAAAGCAGATTCGCTTTTTAAAGAAGGAATAAAAAATAAAAAAGAGACAAAAAAGAGACTTTAAAGAAGGAGAAAACATGAATTCTACAAACAAAAGAGTTGACGAGTTATTGGAAAGAGCAAGATCGGGTTTCGAAAACGCGAAAAACAATGAGAATATTAAGATGATGATCAGCCCATATGGTTATGAGGAAAATCGTCTTCAAGGCCTTCTCGATCTTCGAAGTGAAACGAATGGAAGGTATTTGGAGCGAAAGCAGAAATACGCCATGCGTTTGCAGACGTCCTCGCTTTATGCGGCCAAATTGAAAGAAGAGCGGACGCGCTACGTGGATTACAAGAAATTTGCTTTAATGGCATTCTCTGATACATCGGACAGACAGTATTTTGAGACATTAGGTCTTGGCGGTGGAAAGACCAAACAAAGACTGGGATTTGTCTCGCAGGCCAAACACTTTTACCAGAATGCCCTGGGGCAGCAAAAAATTTTGGATAAACTGGCGTATTTCCTTATTACGCCGGAAAAACTGCAAGAAGGCCTGGCCGGTATCGAGGAACTGGAGCGATTGCAGGCGGCAAAGGTTGCCGTTAGCGGTGAAGTGCAGATCGCAACCTTGGAACGGAATAATGCATGCCAAAAACTACAAAAGGCTTATGCGAATTTCATCGAGACCAGTAAAATAGGGCTCCGTAATGTTCCTCAACTCCGGGAGATATTGGGTATCAGGGATTCCAATACGCCGACTCGAAAACGAACCGCCGAAGGTCAGGAAAACCAAAGTGTTGCTTCCGATGAAAGTGGAGAATTGGAAACGAGCGCACAGAAAATTCAAAATAACTCTACCGTACTGAAGATGGTGAAGGACTCGTCCGTAACAGCTCCGACTCCCAAGACAAAGGAACCGGAGAAAGATATTGAAATGACCGAATCCGGCGAGTAATCAAAACCTGAGAAAAGGGGCAGGGCATAAACATGCCCTGCCCTGTCAGGGCGCAATTCTAAAATGGGAAGCGCGGCGAAGGCCGCCGATTGGGATTGAATTCTTGAGCAGGGCGAAGTTTAATTGAAGAAACGATCCTGCGATTTTACTTCAATCGTGTATGTTTCGTCATTTTCATTGTATATCATGTAATAAATCCGGCTTTTTCCGATATAGGCAGGTATTTTATCCAGGGATTTGGTCTCAAGATGTTTGTTACCGGTTGAGAATTTGTTAACAATGTATTTTTTTTTGATTTTATTGTAATGCGATATAAAAAGCTCCCCGGCGTTGTTGAAAAAGAGGCGATCAACAATCGCTTTATTCGTAATGAAATTCGTTCCATTTGACCGGAATTTTTGGTAATCCTTAAGCTGAACGTTAAATACGGAACTTAAAGTTTTGCGTTCCTCAATCCAGCAATCGATATCCTGTTTTGTTAAGGGTGAAATTTTAAAGCCATTGGGAATACGGATGGTTTTCTTTCGCCTTAAGTCGAGAATGGTGACATGATCATCTGTTTTTCTTTGGAAAGCCAGGGTATCCCGGGTTGGGCTGTAAGCAGACACCATCATATCAAGGTAAGGAATTTCTATCCATGAACCATTTGCGTTTCCGGAAAAACTATGAAAGGTTTTGGTTTCATGAACCATTTCTTTCAAACCGCCTTTCCCGTCCAGGATGCTTATGGAGTCTGTAGTTCCCATATAATTTAGGCTGGAATGGTGTTCCAGTATCATGCCGCCCCAAAAGTTAACGATATAATCGCCATTGGGCCTTTTAAAGATAGCTGTTGCACCCGCTATTTTCGGATCTTTAACGGGAAAGCTTTCGATTAATTTCCCATCCGGCAAAAAACGGGTAATTCTCCTGTTTCCATTGACAAAGTCAATCTGGCATATTTCTCCCTTTAGGTCGATATCATAGGCGCCTCGCCACCGTTTAAATTCTCCGGGCCCCTCGCCTTTTCCGCCCAGCGAATACAGGTACTTGCCTTCCGGAGAAAACACCCGTATGAAATGGGTTTGCTTGTCCGAAATATAGATGTTACCGTTTTTTCCTTCTTTAAAGCATTCGGAATAAGGCTCATCGTCCACCAGGTATTCCCCTAAAGAAAATCGAATGTCAGCATACGCTTGCCCAATCGCAATATATAGGCAAATAATAAAAATAATTCGAAAAAATCGAGTGTTCATTGGTGCTCCTTCTGTTTTTGGGGGGAATCCGTAAATAGCGATAAGGCGCCCATCCGATAACACGGCAATCCATTCCATTGGTAAGAATCCGCGCCAAACGTCATTACTTTCCCATTTAATTTCTTTTTGAAATCCGACCCTTTTAACCCCGGATTATCGTCCCATGTTTGAGCAATAAAACGAGTGATCAAAGCGGTTGCTACACTGGTACCCTCCTGAGGCATGGGGTCATTGAAACCCGGAAGGGAAACCGATACCCGACCGGCCGCCAGAACATCGGGTATTGGCGTTTGGCAATGAAAGGTTTTGCACGGATTGTTACTAAAGTTTGCTTCCTTTAATTTGTTGCCTTCTTCATGTTGAAAAGCCCCGACCGAAATGGCCCTTTGAGAGAAAGCCAAAAAAGAAATGGTATTGACTGGCTTTCCCTTGGCTATGAATTGAGTATCGGATGTTTCCGATCTTGTAATCCAGGATTCGATCATTTGATTTTGATTCTTACTGTTATTTTCCGGTACAATTTTCCATTTGCCATTTGATGGAGACTTGCCGCCATGCGAAGCCATGGTTATCACCGCACCGCGTTTTTTTTCCCGGCCCGAAACGCCATTGGAAATAGAAATTATCCCCTCCGAGGAATCAAAGGTGTAATTGTCACCGTACCCCACCGGACCAAACGTTTTTTGTTGGGGGGAGATTAGAGAAATTCGGCTCAGCGGCGGCCCCCAGATTTCGATTTCGATTTTGCAGGGAGAGGTGGCTTCTTCTGTCACGTATTTATTTCTATTGATTTCAAACTCAAAACCGGTATCAGGGCAAAGTTCGTTCCGGGTATATATATTCTTCAATCCTTCATTGCCCGCAGCCACAACAAAAATCGAATCTTCATCCATGAGGGCGTCGATTGCCCGAATATATGTATCGTCCGAGTCGTGCGATCCGACATGTTTGCAATAAGAAAAATTTATCACGCATTTGGATTTCATTTGTCTGGCTCTTCGAAGAATATAAGCGATGGCATCTAACAAAGCGTCCATTTTTCCCGTGGTGTTTACCATAATGATCGGCATATCGATGGGTTTCCCAAGGAATAATTTGTTATTTCGTTCATCCCGGATGGTAACATTTCCCGCGGCAATGGGGGCAATTAGCCAACCGTGACCCGCTTCAATGGGAATAAAATTGCAAGGGGAATTTAGGGAAGCCTGAATTTCGGACTTTAGATATTCGACACCATAGGGGATATCGTTGTTTGCCGGTGTATCAGTCGTTCCATTTTGATCCCATAAATAAGCGATACGGCTTTCGTTACCGGCCCTGGACATAAAGCACGGGTTTTTCCAGTCGATTCCTCTGTCAATGACACCGATTACGGTATGGTTATTTTTTTGTGGACGGCTACTTGCGATTTGCGATTCATCGGAACGCGGTTCCAATCTTGGGGCTAAACCGGGTATGAGAAAGAAAAGGAATGCCATACAAAAAAAAGTTCGCTTATTGATGGACATAAACTTCCGTTGTCGTATTGAAGTCCTTTTTTTGAAGTCTTTTAGAATCCCCCGCCGTCGAACAGCCAGGGAGCATCGGATGTCTCTTGCCGAAACGCCCATTGCAAGGTTACTGTACATTTGCCGTTTCCATCACAGATGACCGCGCCTGAAAACTTGGGGGAAGTGACAAGGATAGCTTCCATAATGGCAAGTTTCGCAGTTTTTTGGGTTTCTATTTTAATCAATTTAATCGATTCGACGGCTTTGATGTGTCTTTTTTCTACCATATATGCTTGATAGATCATTTTTACTCTTTCTCTCCAGGCCGAGATTTTCTCACCCGTTCCATTGGGAAGATACGCCATCACCGTATTGATATCCCTGGAGATAAACGCATTTAAATAAACCTTCAAGGTTTCTTCCGGTGACAATTTTTGAGGGATAATTACTGTTTTAACATCCTTGGTCGTATCACCCGGTTTGGCGTATAAGCCGTGGAAAGGGTTTGTAAAACCGATTAGCAGTACAATAATAAAGAAGAATTTGATTTTTTTCATTGTATTTTATCCTCTTATAATTGAGTGAATTCGCAATATTTCTTGAAATAAAATGAGAGCCATTGTTCGGTCAATATGGGAAAACAACATTGCCAGATAATCTGTAGATATTGATATGAGAGATAATACCGCATCCGAATTTCAAGATCATCTTCGTTAAACGCTTCTTTATAATAACGAATCAGGGAATTAAAAAGCGATCGGTTTTCTTCCGGAAACAGATAATCTAACGTGCGGGCTTTAAAGTAAACCAGATCTTTACAGTAATCGCCCACGGATGCCATTTCCCAATCGATGAAATAGAAGCTATCGTTAGCTGTAATAATCATGTTTGAATAATGCAAATCTCCATGAAGTAAAGACGTATGGGACGAAAAATCCATTTTCTTTTGCCATTGAAGGACGTCATCAAACATGCGGTTCAATAATCGGACATCGATCAGGGAACTCCCGGTTAATTTTGATAAGCATTCGGCTTTATACTTCGATAAAAATTCCGAATCCGGGACTGAAGCGTTTTTTTGATCGCATTTAATGCGATGCAGTTTTACCATATTATCGAATAATTTTTCAGGAGCCTGTTTAAACAAGTTCTTGCAATCTAAAAACGGGTTCCCCTTAATATAAGTTTCCAGAAGAAATGGGGCTCCGAAGGGGTTGGTTTGGGATTCATCGAAATGGATCAGTTCGACGGTCAATACCCCATTCGATAATGCCGTTTTAATCGCGTGGCGTTCCTCACTCTGGGTATTGGGGTAAGGCCGTTGTCTCACATGAAGGGCAAAACGGACTTCCCGGTCGTCTTTTCTTCCTTCCAGAAGAAAAACGGTTCGAAGCGGTTTGGTTGAAATCAATTCTGTACGATTAATAGAAATGGGTGTTCCATAATGATGTTTCAATATATCTTCTAAGTATCCAATCAACTCTTTATCCATAGAATACATTCAGGAAAGATCAGTAATTTCCTTTAAGAGATTTATGCGGTTTTATCTGGTGCCGAACCTTTAGCGGCACTGCTCCAGCTACACCCAACAGAGCAGGCCCCCGTACATGTTACGGTACAAAAAATACAACTGGGATCAAAGGCGCCGGTATCAAAAACGCCCAGATCGATTTTTAATGAATTATCTTTAATTGCTTTTTTTAAACTCTCCATTTACTTAACCTCCTTTTAATAACTGTTTTTATTTTTATCACTGATCTTTCCTGTTGCATTTTAATAAACCTGTTGTCCAATCGGCGCCATCCAGCATAAAGGCGTTGGTGCAAACAATGAGTCGTAGGCTTTAAGGGCGTCACGGTAGCATCTGCCTTTTCCCTGGTGGCATGCCTCAAAATCCGGACATTCAAAACAAGCTGTTCCGGAAAAAAAGTCACGAGGGGGTGATGTATATCGTAACGCTCTGGGAGAATCCCAAATCTCCTGAAGGGATTGCGTGCGTACATCTCCGATGACGTTGTCGTGTGTAAGCGGGATTTCATCACATGGGATTACCCGGCCATCGCCGCTGACGACGAAAGCCCAGATGCAGCCGGAGCATAGCGCCCGATCAGAAAAATTTTTCTTTTTCATCTCAATATCAGAGGACGTCGCATAATCAGGGACATAGCCAAAATTAATACTCAATTCCGGCAATTCTCCTTTGAGTTTCTCAAGCTCATTATTTAACCATTCGATGGATTTTCCACTTAAGAAATAACTGTTATCATGATTATTATATAATGTACGCGCATATTGAGACATTTTTACCTGTTTGATTCCCCTATCGTTTAACATGCGCACAAGCTGCGGAATTAACAAAACATTGTATGACGTAATCACTGTATTGGTTGAAACGTTTATATTTGCTTCTTGCACATTTTTTATAGTCTGAGTAATTTGATCGAAATACCCCGGAGATTGGGTTAAAAAATCGCATATAGATGCAATCGGTGCATCGATACTCACCTGTATTTTTTTTAACCCGACGGCGTTAAGTGTTTGGGCAGTTTCTTTGGATATGAAGGATTTGGTGCTGACGAAAGGGTGGATTCCCCGTTTTATAAAACAATGAATGATTTCAATAATATCTGGGTGAATAAATGGATCACCCCCACTTAGGAGTACCGAGCTTAAATCCATTTCTTTGACTTCCTGTGCGAGTTGGTCCCATCTTTCCAGCGGGATTAAGTTCATTGTTTCATGGGGTCTGGTCTGGATATTGCAGTAAACGCAATTTCTCATACAGGAATCGGATACCCGAAATTGAATGGAAAGAGGTTTGAATAAACGTTTGGTCACATTGTCTACCGTCCATATGGGAATCACAAAATCCATGGGGTTATATTGCGGGGTAAACGAATTCTCTGCTTTTTCTTCAAAAGCCATGGACCATTTTGAAAGAATCTTATCCACCACCAATGCCGATTTCTCAGGGGATTCGCTAAATATATCCGCAGCAATCTCGATGATTGCTTCGATTGACCGTTTTCCATCAAACAGCGCGATGATGATTGCTTCATTCGGGGTTATCATTGCACTCTTGCTGATAACAATACCATCATCCAACGTTTCAACCAAAAGGATTCGTTTTACGTCATGTTTTAAACGCCATTGAACTTTTTTATTCCATATTAACCCAATTCGTTTACTTTTATCTTTAAAAGGGTTAATAGGAAGGGAGTTTAAATTTAAAATGTTTATTGTTTCCATAATCTTTCTGAACTATCTTAATTATTATTATAACACAAAATACTATTAGAATCAACAAAAAATTTAATTTTTCTATAAGATCGTCTATAAATTCTTAATTAAATTCATGCCCCATTATCGGTACTTATCTATACTAAAAATATGAGGCGACACGTTATTTATATATTTCCAAAATCTGATTGAAAATATCTTTAATTGATGACATAATATTATGCCTATAATATTTAATAAGATCAAAAACATTAGGAAGAAAAAATGAAAAATATCAGATTTCGTATCACCGTTTTCGTCGTTATTCTTTGGGTTGCCTTTCTCTTTACCGGATGCTCCGCGCTTCAGCGAGGAAAAATAGCAGAGGAAGAAGGAAAATACGAAGACGCCATAAAACATTACGTTGACGATCTTAACAAACACCCGGATAGAAGCGAATCCAAAGAGAGAATCCGAACCCTTGCCGCAATCGTTGTTCCCCAAAAAATCGAAGACGGCGACGAGAATTTTGCCCGCAACAGGTTCCGCTATGCCTGGGACGCTTATCAGGGCGCGTATTGGATCCTGACCGAGTTGAAACATTTCGGATTATCGATCGAATCGGAACAACACTACCTGAACCAATACGAGGTTTTTAAAAAGAAGATCGTTTCAGCGGCTTATGCTCGGGGAAACCGGTTAATGAACGACCATGAATACCGGGCCGCTTACGCGGATTTCGAAATTATTAATGAAGTTCTCCCCGACGGGTACAGGGACGTCGATCGATTGATGAACGAGTGCATCCGCCTCGGTCAGGTAAGAATCGCCGTTGTGATTATGCCCCAACGAAACAGTTGGATTATTGAACACATTTATCCGGAAATAAAAGCAAAAATTTTAAAGAAAAGTTCCCCGTTTTTAAAATTAATCGAAGCGGATATCCCCCATTGGGACAGGATGACCGAACGAAGCGCCATCGCACGAAACCTGGGAGAGAGGCGGCTGGATAAATTGGTGGTTTTATCTGTTGAGGAATACAGAATTATTCCCAACAATGAGAGGAAAAGCATCACGCTGTATTATGTAACCAAGAAAGATTCTTCTTCTCCTTATCGTGCAATTCCGGTGGGAGCGTACGAATGCATCAACCGGAAGACATTGAGGTTGGGGATCAATTATGAATTTATTGATGCCAAATCGGGTGATATTACCCACATCCAAACCATCCAGGGAAGCGATCAGGATAAAGTGGAGTTTACGAAGCTAGCCGATCGGGATGATGAGTCGAAAGATAAACGCAGCTTTGCTTTAAATTGTCCCAAACCCGACGATCATGGATACTCCCCCAAATGGTATCCGGCCGAAAAATTTGAGGAAAAATACTTAAGATCAAATGAGATAATGTTAGAACGGGCATTAAGAAATATTCCTGATATCATCATGAATGAGGTGCTATACGCTTTTGATCGATAACAATAGTGGCGTTTAATATCAAAAGGGAAAAAACAACGATTTGGAAATTAAGTATGGGTATGGTATACTAGATTAATGAAGCCAAGGGAATTGAACACGTACGATGAGTAAGGTATATTTGAGTTATCATCCAAAGGATGAAAAATTTGCCGGCGAGTTGTATCACCGTCTGACACGCGATGGGATTCAATGCTTTTTCGCAAAATCAAAGAAATAGTGTCCGAATTTACAATCGATTATCAGGATATTATTCGTGAAATAGAAAGCGCTACTTTAGAAGAAAAAATAAAATTCCTCACCGATATCTTGCCCAATGAATGGCTGATTCAATATAAAGCCTTTACCCATCGTCCTACCGATGTGGTTATTTTTAATTATGGACAATTCGATTACATATTCGATACGTATACGTATCCAAAGGATTGGAGCCCTACAATATCCAATCCCGAAATTGCCAGACGGGTGGTTGCCGCGTTTGGACGATCAGCGCCACCTATAGAAAACCGGGAAGTTTCACGAATAAAAGGATGGTGTGGACCGACTGAAAAAGTTTTTGGGAAGGATTCAGACAAAGGGCATTTTATTGCTCATTCCATTGGAGGTCTGTTGGATGTCAATTTATTTCCGCAACGTCGGGATGTGAATCGAGGATGGTCCCAAAAAGGAAAGATATTTCGAGCAATGGAGGTTTACTGTGCATTAAACCCCGGGACATTTTGTTTCAATCACCCGATTTACAAGGACCATACGGATCGACCGTCTTTTATTGAATTCGGGGTACTTCAAAAGGAAGGAAACTTATGGGTGGAAATTTTTGAGAATTGAAACATGTTTTGAGAATTGAAACATGGCACCTCTAAAGGATTCTCATCCATACCCGGCTAATTTATAGCGGCTATTGCCGTTTAATAATACAATGTTTCAATCGAAGAGCGGAACTCATTTACTTCAAACGTAATATGTCTAAAATGACTTTACAAAAACGTCTTTGTTCAAGAAAGCAATCCCCAGCTTTTTGATATGTTTGATTCCCCGTTCCACCAATTCCGTCTCGTATTTCTTCTCTTCAATTTGTTTTAGCGCCGCTTCCAGGGCCGATTCCACGGTTTCATGGTTACCTTTGTTCACGGTTTTAAACTCAATCACATACCCGACGTTGGAAACGTCTTTAGGAATGATCATGATATCATACCTGCCGTAACCGGATTCGCGGTTGGATTTCACCTCATGCGTATTGGTGATCCAGATCAGCAGCCCCATTACAAACGCATGGTACACTTTCTCCGGTTCCCCGCTTAAATCATGGTAACTAAATATGGCCCGGATAATTTCTTTCAGCATCATTTCAAAAAGCGTCACATCGCCGTTGATCAAAGCGTTGAGCATGGTTTCCAGTTTTTTGTTTTCAATCTTGGTGGAAAAATAACGATCGATGATGCCGGCATACGTGGTTTTAACTTCTTCATTGGGAATCGACAATGTATAATAAAATTGTACGGAAGAAGGATCCCATCTTTCGGCGGTCTGTTTCAGATACCCCCCCATTAACAGAAAACTCCATAGTAAATCCTCCCACCAGTTTACCTCTGTGAGTATAATATTTTCTTCAATCGGTTTTTCAATAGACTCGCCGCGAATGAGCGACTCCAATTCTTCCCGGAGTTCCCGGCCCCCATTGGATAAAAGCGATTCCACGATCTCATTATCGGAGGTATTGACCCAATAAGGCTGAAACTCCTTTCCCTTACTGCGAAGAAAATTGATAATCGACCAGGGGTTGTAAATCACGTTGTTACCGAAACGGTAACCGTTATACCAAAATTGCACCTGATCCAGCATATCCGAAACCTGAAAATCATCGAGCATCTTTTTGACTTCTTCTTCGGTGAAGCCAAAATGCTCACTAAATTTTGGCGACAACATCGTATAGACACCGGCATTGTTAAACCCGGAGAAAATGGATTTTTCGGCAATTCGCATAATCCCGGTTAAAACGCCTTTTTCCAGGTATTGATCGGTGTCTTTTAATCCACCGCTCAGGAAATTGCTCATAAAATTGAGGAATTCATCGTAAGACTTGCCGGTAAAACCGGCATGAACCGGGGCATCATATTCATCGATCAAAATTACCGCCCGCTTTTTATAGTGCCGACTTAAGAAAATCAGCAATTTTTCCAGGCTGTTTTCATAATCGATTAAATGGCCTTTTAAATTGATGATCTTTTGAAAGTAATCCCGCTCATGGTCCA
>JBLMYT010000042.1:0-25044 GCA_050258455.1 Candidatus Omnitrophota bacterium
GGAGGTGAAGTTATGGCTACAATCGCTGAACAATGGATGAAAGAAGGCATGGAAAAAAATAAATGGGAAATGGTGGCCAATTTGCTTCGCGAAGGTCTACCCGTAGATTTGATTGCCAGGGCTTCCGGAATTCCAATCGAAAAGATTGAAGAATTTAAGTTGAAGCAGCAGCATCTGGAAAGCGCGGCTTAATGGACATTTGGCAACATTTGGGGGTCAAGCCTTGCATTATAATATGTTGCAATGCAAGGAGGTGAAATCATGGCTACGATCGCTGAACAATGGATGAAAGAAGGCATGGAAAAAGGCATAGAAAAAGCGAAGCAGGAGGTGATCTTGAATTCCCTCCATGCGGGATTGTCAATCGATCTTATATCAGAGATAACAGGGATTTCTATTGAAAAAATTCAAGAATTCTTAGAACAAAGGAGAATCCAGAGTATGGGGACTGCGGCATAGGGCACGATATAAATAAATCATGCTATGGCAAGAGGTTAAATCATGGCTACAATCGCTGAACAATGGATGAAAGAAGGCATGGAAAAATATAAATGGGAAATGATTGCCAATTTTCTTCGCGAAGGAGCACCCGTAGATTTGATTGCCAGGGCCTTTGGAATTCCAATCGAAAAGATTGAAGAATTTAAGTTGAAGCAGCAGCATTTGGAAGGCGCGGCTTAAATGGGCATTTGACCCGTCAGTTGTGATCTCCCATTGTGACAGTGGTATCCAATCGAATGCCGGAGCGAATGATTTCGTCAAGAAACATCGATTCGCCCTTATCAGCGAGGGAGAAGGGATGAATTTCGATATGGTAATCGATATTTCTTACAATACGGCCGATTTTCTTTACATCCAGGTATCTCACGCCGGTAAACTCTTTGGACAATAATGCGACATCGATATCGCTGTATTCGGAATTGCTTTCATTCGCGCATGAACCGAAAAGATATGCTTCGGAGATGGAAATATTGTTTTCATTCAAGGTGATTAGTAACCTGTTTATGGTATTCATTATTTCAGTTTTTGTTTTCACTGTTCCCATGTTGAATAAATGTAACATTGATTGAAAATATTTTCAAGATTTCAATATGGAAATTTTTAATTTATTGGGTATACATGATCGCGCTCTGATTATCTTTGACATTCAATGTTTTTGGTATTATAATACGAATCGAGGTAGAAATGAAACGGTATCATTATATTGAGATTAACCCAAACGTGATGTTTGGGAAACCGGTGATTAAAGGTACACGGGTCACTGTTGAATTGATTCTGCGAAAATTATCCCGGGGATTGAGCCCCGAAGAAATCGTAAGGGAGCACCCTACCATAACAGTTGAACATATCAGGGAAGCGCAGGCTTTTGCTGCGGATTTGTTAACCACCGAGGAAATATATTTTGCAAAAAGCGCTTGAAAATAAATTTCTTGCGGATGAATGTTTTAGTTTTTTATTAACCGCCACTTTGAGAGATAGAGGTTATGATGTTCTTTGGGTTGGAGAGATTAATCCGGGGATTGATGATACGGAAGTTTTTGAAATTTCGCGGAAGGATGGGAGGATTATCTTAACCGAGGATAAAGATTTCGGCGAATTGGCCATCAGGTTTGGTCATAAAGCCAAAGGGATAATTCTATTGAGAATAGACCCGGAAAAAATCGAATTAAGAGAACGGATGATTCTTGAACTTTTCAAGAATTTCCCTGATAAGTTAGAAGGACATTTAATCACTATCGATGATGAAAAATTCAGGTTCAGAAAATTCCATATTTAGCGATGGGACTAAAATTAATTACATAAGGTAAGAATAAATCGTCCCACACCTTAATGAGTTTTAAGAGCGATTCTGCCAATCTTTTGAAACTTTTTTCCAATCAGCCTTTCGCTCTACCTCTTTTCCTTCAGCGTCTTTTCCTGTCCAAACATCCCAAAAATCCGGATCGTCTGAATGGGGTTGCTGGCTTTTGGGAAGATCATACATTTTCAATAAAACTGGGAGCTCGGACGCCCAGCCGAGAAGAATTGCATGTTGAGCCGGAAGAGAAGGCAATTCGCGAAGCAAGCCGCGAAGATTGTCCGGCACAAGGCGATGGACCAATTCCTGATCACGGTCATTGCTAATCCGGTGTAACAAGAATGAATTGCATTGAGAAAGAACTGTGGGTGAAAGTTCTGATGGCCGTTGAGAGGAAAGAACAAGGCCAAGCCCAAATTTTCGACCTTCTCGAGCGATTCGTTCGAAAACCTGACAGCAGATTGTAGCGGCATCATAGTTTTCGACATCGTCTTTATAGCGTTTGATGAAGGTATGTGCTTCTTCCATTACGAGCACAGTTGGAAGAGCGACTCCATTTAATTTACGATAGCGTTGGAGTGCTTCAAACATCATTCGGGCAGTTACCGCAGTAATAATATGTATAATTTCGGAGGGTACTAAAGACATATCTATGATAATTAAACAATTTTGCTCCTTAATACCAATATAATCCTCTAACCATTTCTCTAAAGTAATAGAACCGTTATCATCAATTACCGCTTTCATCTGTTTATCTGACAACAGACTTCTCAACCTGATGAGTAATGTTTCGACATGATCTGAAACATTCATCATTTCAGCAGTAGCTTCTACGCAACGCATAAAAGCATCACTGGTAAAAGGTAATGGGGAATCAGCATCTACAGATTCCATATCGGAATCAAGGCCGCCAAAAGCCTTATGTGCTTGGCTTACAAGATTAATTAAAGAATCAATTTCTTGCCGAATAAAATCGGGATTGGAATTCTTAACTTTCCGCGGGGTAACCAATTCTTCTATAAAGTCAATCAGTTTTTGGAGTTTATTTTTTTCTTCGCCATCAAAAAATTCAAGATCAGGTTCAAGACCCTTTTTAAATTTCTCTATTTTGCCTAAAAAACCCATTATTTTCGGATAAATAGACCATGGATTCCCAGCATTCTTTTCTATCCGAAGGATCGTGACTAAAGTCCCAAGAAAATGCCGCAATTCGCGATGCTTAGAATTAAAAGGTTCAGTTTTATTATCCCGTACAAAACGTAAGGCTTGGATTATGGTCGGCTTTTGAGTTTTTGTACTCGCTTGAGTAAAGGATACCCATTCGGCACTGTTCCAAAACCACATGGGCACCTGTAAAGGTTTTTCATCATTACCTTTAGGATTGAGTTTAAAAATCTTTGCTTTTAAATTCGAATCGCTGCCTGAAAAGGCGCGTGCATACTCCCCATTTGGATCCAAAATTATAAAGCGAGCATTTGGATGCCTTCCTGCAATTTTTGATTGTGCGGCCTCAAGTGACCAACGGATTAAACCAGCCACAGAGCAGGATTTACCGCTACCAGTATTACCAAGTACAGCAAGATGCCTGCCGAAAAGTCGATCCGGGTCAATTGAAACTACCGCGTTCCCTGCAATGGGACTTGTACCAATTCGAACATGCCGTTTTTCACCTGATTCGACAATGCAGCGAAGCTGATTTTCTGTGGGCAGCAATACAGCAGTACCAATGGATGGTAGGGCATCGGCACCACGTCGAAAAATATAGCAATCTTCTTTGCTATCTTCTTTTTCTACCTTTTTGCGTAAGGTACCCAATGGATTCAGGCTCATCTTGCGTAAAGGATACGGTAAATCAACCAGGCCGAAATCCTTAACCCCTCGCCGCTGGGGGAAAGCTGAATGCTCAATTGTCAGCCATTCGATCTGCCCAACTAGATAAGCGTCATCGACCGGTATCAGCACATAACTATTTACCCGTGGAAATGGACGGACTCCACCCGCATTGAGTGCAACAGATTCGGGAGCCTCAATGTCTAGCATTACCTTAATTTCATCAGGAGAGGAAAAATCGACTTTGCCTATTCGTAAGCTCTCGGCATGAGCGAAGGGTGTATAGCTCATTCTCCCCTCGCTTCTTCGGCTTCAGAAGTGGAATTTTGAGATCCATTCTTATTCAAATCAAAACGCGCTTTGAGTAACTCAGCCATGCGTGACGTGGTTCGGTCAATAGCGGGCTTCGGCAAATAGTGATCCACCAGTGATGTGAACTCACCAATATGGTCACCAATCATCAAGCTTATTTGTGCATGCCGTCCGATATGATCGTACGTTTTCATAATCCGACCAAGCGGATCATTGTAAGAAATAACAACAAGGTGGGTAGAGGGAATGGTGAGCATATCCTCAATAATGCGATTAATATGTTCATCGCCGAAACTGTATCCGAAAGCGATTAACGTATGATTAGGGCGGCAAATTGCTGCTGCGAAGTCCCGGAATAATTCTACGTACGGATAAGAGGCTGTTTCTCGATCTTTAGCCGCATTAGGATAAATCATCAGTTTCATTGGGGATACGTTTTCTTCACCTGGCACTGTGATATAGGGTTCAATGCTTTCAGATCCAAAGGGAAGGGCAATCCGGCGAATGTTTCGGCCATACCGCATCCAATCCAGGGATCCATGCAATTTAGTAAAGCGCGCTACTCCTTCTAAATAACGAGGCTCTCCGCGTATTCCGGGCGGATTATAATGTAAATCCAAATCAAGCCTAGAAGAACGGAAAATTGGAGATAACGTCCCGACAAAGCGGTCTAATAAATGCATTCCGGCTACTTCCGCGCCAGCTTCGATAAAACGATCGTAATTTGTCGTAAAAATGTGCAAGCGATCGCGAGTACCTGAACGGCTTGCAAAACTCATTAAGAAAGTAACAAGATAGTTGAAAGCCTTTTCACGCTTTTCTTCTTCCGATTTGATAAATTTACTTTCTCCCTCAAGAATACCGTTTGCGAAACGAAGAAGAGTGTCAGATAAAATGGTTCTCAATTCATTTGCTTTTTTAAGAATATTATCATTTATTAAACCCGCAATCTCCGCCCCCCGCAAGAGCTCATTGGCAACGCGGATTTGGTCCTCGATATTACCATCACTTCTCTCACAGTCCTGGGCAGAAATTTTTGCAGCTTCATTTATATATTTGGTGAAACCTTTAAAATCAGCAATATTCATTCCTGGAAGCAAAGAATTTGTCGCAATATGATTCACAGCATTTGACAAACCGGAACCGAGTAGGAGTGAAAGGTGTTCGGATTGGCATAATGCGGTTAGCCATGGTTCAATACGTTGCCGAATCCGTTCGATTCCAAATGGTTCACCTGGTTTTGCCCATGAACACTCTGAACCATCTTGAAGAATAAACTGGGTTTTCTGACTTCCGGAATTCTCTTCTGCTACAAAATTTACAGGCATGATATCATCGCGGCATTTCAGAATATTTTTATTTTTAGGCTTGGTTTCTCCATTCATTCCGTTACTCCCTTCGATTCTTCCACCACTATTTTGGTGTTTTTTCACCATGATTTGAATTCCTTCCTTAGTCGGCATATCGGTAAAATCCATATCTATATCGGCAAAATCCATATTTGTACTCCTTATTTTTTGAAAACTATAAATTAATAACTACAAGATTATAAGTAAATAAAGATCATTATATATTCAATTATTATAGGAATCATCCGGCCAAAAGTCAAGTGAAAATTCCTAAAATTGTGCTTACATTGATTTCTGCATTTAGAAACATGAAGCCTATTATCAACCTGATGTAATTAAGGGTGCACTGGTCACCGTTGAATTGATTCTCGAAAAATTATCCAGAAGATGAGTACCGAGATGGTAAGGGACCATCCGGCAATAACAGTTGAATTTATCAACAGTTGAATTTATCAGGGAAGCGCAGGCTTTTAAAGAAGATTTCAGTATTAATGAATCGGACACTTTTCCCCATAAGGGGCGATTCACGAATCGCCCCTACAAAGAGGAACTTGGGTGATCTCTTCCTTTTATTTAATTCTTTTTGACAATTGGAATATTCCGCATAGGTAACACATTCTTGAATCCTTGTATAGAAATCAAGACGTTAAGCAGAGTTGCCTCAATATTTACCTCTTTTGCAATAAAGGAGACATTTACTGGAACCTTGGGCGGAAATTTTTCATCTATCCACGAACTATCTGACCTACTTCCTATTTTTACGTAAACATCATATTTATTTCCAAGATTATCAACTAAAAAAGAGTTACTGCTTGCATAGACCCTTACTTCCCGATCTTCTTCGCCATTGTTCATCATCGAAACAGTGAATACCGTTTCAGATCCTTTCCTGATACAAGAAACCGGCTTGAATACAAAACCATTGACTTCGATAGCTTTGCTGCTTGAAGGAGAGGCCGAAGAAGACGAATTTCCGGTATCCACCGGAGATGCACTTCCAATGCTTTTATCAAGTAACTCTTCGATGGCTTTGGTTTTTGGAAGATTTGCTGATACCGCTCCAATTAATTTCGCTGACTTGGCATCCAAAATTTTTACAGAAAGTCGAACCGTATCACCGAAGGGAGTGATCGATCCGGTGATTAACGCATCGACTCCCGCAATTTGCCCCAATTTTTGAGCAGTAGCAGGATCAATTAAACCGGTAGCCGAGAGCTTGTTCTCTTTGATTAGCGCTTGAAGATGAGTACGATCCACCATTTCAAACCCCTGCCCTTTTCCCAATAATGCCACTGCAAATTCTTCTGCAATAAACCTGCCGAGCTCTGTGACATTTCCCTGTAAGTCGGTAAAATCTACCACGGCAATTCGCGTTTTTGCCGCTTTTGTTATGTTTTCCCCGATTGTTCCCGCCAGTTCACGAATTTCTTTCTCGTAAGCCCAAGAACTTATTGGCTGCAACAATAAAATAAAAAAGATTCCTATACATAAAACATTGATTAATCTTCTATGCGTTGTCATACGCTGCTCCTTTATTTAAATATATTGTCATGCTCATTACACTAATTGCCCAAATGCTCAACGATCGAGGGCAATTGTGCCTCTATATCGATGAGGATTTTTTCTTCTGCATTCTTACTCGCATCGGCGCTAGAGAATCCTGCTCCTTTTTGAGAAAATGTGATACTCTTTTGAATAGCACCCGTTTGAGCTGATACCACATGAAATTCAATCGACATTGCGGAAGTTATGATATCCGTAAAATCGGAATTCTCCAAATAATCTACCGTTTTTTTTCCAAGAAATCCCGTCTTAAAATATTTGATTAACGGCTCACGGGCGGCTGGCCTCGAATCGCCATTAAAAAGTCCGGCAAACCCTCCGCCTTTTAAAAAGGAATTATTGAAAACAGATGGTCTTGTTATTTTTACTCCCCGCTTTTCGAGTATCTGGGAAATCGTACTGCTTAAGGTCCAATCAATCGCATTATCGTTCTCAATAACCAGAACCGCAATCCCCTGAGCGGCTGGAATTGGAGAACTCGATTTTTGTTCTACTTTCAATGGCGCGGTAAAGGATGGCTTTTTGGGTATCACTTTTGAGGGGTTGGCTTTCTCTTTCGCCAAGAACTGGGATGGAGATAGGGATTCTTTTGTTGGTAAAAATTTAATTGGCTCAAAAATCATTAAAATTAAGCTAATTATGGATGCCGCTGTCCCAGCATTCACCCATACACTCTTTGCAATACCTAAGAATGTTTTCATTGGCCTATTTCACCTATAGCACTAATCCCAAGCTACCTGAAAGAGCCTGAATTTTGATAATCTTAAGAATCTTCGATTAAAAGAAGAGATATTATAACCCGGTTGAAAAATTTCTTCAACGCCTTAATCCATTACTTTTTAAACAATATTTGAACATAGAGGATATGGCAGGGTTTATCTAAAATTTACTTTAAACCGAGCGCCATCTTCTTCCTGGTATTCCAAAATTTCTGTATATTTAATTGACGAATAATTATGCATATAATATACTATATCATTATTATAAAAGGAGAATTATAAAAATGCTAAATGAAAGAGAAAGAAAAGGAAGAATTGAATTTTTCAAAGATAAGAAAGGTGAATTCAGATGGCACTTAAAAGCCTCAAATGGAAAGATGATTGCTTGTTGTGGGGAAGGCTATATAAATCGAGAAGATTGTCTTAATGGCCTGGAAAGCGTAAGATATTTTATTGAAAATTCAGAAATCCACGACGTTTGATTATTTCCTATTAGGTCGGATTATTTGAAAGTTGTGTTCGAATTTTAATCCCCGCTACGATAGTTTAGGCCCATTTCCCGACCGGGAAATGGGCCTATTTAAAAAAAAGTATTCCGCAGGGATGCGGAATACACTATTTAGTTATATGTTCTTGATGATTAACTCCGCCAATCGCTTGGTATGCGGCGGATAAAACATGTTATTATGATTTCCTTCAGTCACATCCAACGTGACACTTCCATGCGTCAACCGCTGATACAAATCGACTTCAAAACCGGGTTTGTCATTGTCTCTTGCCTTAATGACATTCAATCCGGTATCAATGATGCCACTCACTTTCTGCTCAACTTTCATCAAATGCTGCTCAATGAAATTCCGCTTCTGCTGAAGCCGCATCAATAGTTCATCGGGCACTTTCTCCTGATTCAAAATGGTGTTTTCCAATTGTCGGACCTCGCGCGCAATCTCCGGGGTAAACTGCGGATCATCAGGCACACCACTTCCCGAATCCGACGCTTTGGGAACGGCAGGCGCTTGCGCCTGCGCCAATTTCTTGAGGGCTTCGGCTCGATCGGGCGGAATAAAAGCAGGCTCATCCAGAATAATAAACCGCTCCACCTTCTCACCAGCCATCTCCAACCGCTTGATCATTTCATACCCCACCACACACCCAAAACAATACCCGACAAAAATATACGGCCCTTCGTTCTGAATCACTTTGATCTGCTGCAGGTAATCGGTTACCATTTCATCGATCGATTCAGGCAACTTACTCTCGGTTAAAAATCCCCGAATCTGAATGCCATACACATTGTAATGATCCTTTAATAACGCCGCCACATCTTTATACTGATACACCATACCATGCATGGGATGAATCATAAAAACGTTCTTCTCATTGCGGCCATCATTCAACTTGATCACACATTCCAACTTGTTAAGATACTCCTCTTCCCGGATGTTTTTGGCTACGCCTCGCACGGTGGGATACAAAAACAACAGACTGATGGAGATATCATAATTAAAGGTTTTACTGATGTGATGCTGCAAACTCAAGATGTTAATGGAGTTGGCACCCAGATCGAAAAAGTTATCATTCACACCAATGGTCTCCCGATTCAATTCCAATACCTGCGCGACAAGATCCACCAGTTTGGATTCGGTGTCATCCGAAGGCGCAACATAGTTTTCACTGACCCGAATGTCATGGGCCGGTAACCGCTTCCGGTCGATTTTGCCGTTGGCTGTGAGCGGAAATTGCTCCATCTTTACAAAAAACTGAGGGATCATGTACTCGGGTAACTGTCCCTGTAAATAGTCCTTTAATTCATAGACGTCGAATTCGTCGGATACCACCGAAGGGTCGGGTATCACATACGCACAAAGAAACCGGCGGTCTTTCTCAACTCCGCCATCGATCACCACCACTTCTTTGACTTCGGCGAGTTTGGCCAATTTGTTTTCGATTTCTCCCAATTCGATGCGAAACCCCCGAATCTTGACCTGCTGATCCTTACGACCAAAGAAATCGATGTTTCCATCCGGAAGCCAACACCCAAGGTCCCCGGTTTTGTAGAGGCGAATGCTGTCGCTGCCGGGTTCATTCTGTCGGAACGGATCGGTGATAAACGCCGCCCGGGTTTTGACTTCATCGCCCAGATATCCTCTGCCCACCCCGATACCGGAGACCCATATTTCGCCTTTCACACCAATGGGACAATGGTTCATGTCATTATCCACAATGTAGATCCGAAGGTTCGGTAACGGCGTTCCAATGGGAATGCGATCCCAATGAGGCACCCGATCCATGATATAATGGGTAATGTCGTCCGATGCTTCGGTGGGCCCATACACATTGGCGACTTTAATGTCGGGGTACGTCTCAAACCAGCGTTTCAATAAACCGGGCGGAACGGTTTCACCGGTGACCAAAAGAAAGGTCAATCGATCAAAATCCGCGCGTTTGATGTCCAGGGCATCCAACAACAACGTTAAGTAAGACGGGACAACTTCCAAAACCGTGACGCCATCTTCCACGATGTGCGCGTTAAACCGGGCGGTTTCAAGTACAGCTTCATCATGATAAATGACGGTTTTCCCACCAACCACCAGCGCGGAAAACATCTGCCAAACCGAGATATCAAACGATAGGGGCGAGTTCTGGGCGACAACGCTTTGTTCGGTGATTTGAAAATCGCGGATTTTCGACCACATGTGGTTCATCATGCCCCGATGCTCGACAATCGCGCCTTTGGGCGCACCGGTCGAACCGGAGGTATAAATGACATACGCGGGGCTGTTGAAATCGGCCCGCGATACGGGTTGCGGCGGTCCCAATTTTTCCATATCCGGGAGTCCGTGCTGATGTTTATGCTTGACGCCGGTTTTGGGACCCTCGATGGTTTTATCGACCCGAATCAGGGTGTCGTACCGGAATTTGGTAAGCTCGTTTTCAACGGTAAAAATCTTATCGGAAAAGGTCACCGCTTGAATGCCGGGAATTTCAAAAGCCAAATCTTCGAAAAACCCTTTAGCAAAAAACTGCTCGGCTTCCCAGATGATCTTGGTCTTAACGTTTTTGTCGCGGTTGTTTCGTTTGAAGGCCACAAGGTCTTCAATCATCGCTTCTTTTAAATCCAAATCCATGACGTCGCCGACAAAGAGATAACCGGTCTTTCCCAATTTATCTACGGCTTTTCGAAGCACCTGCCGCAAATAATTGTGGCCGTGAAAATCCTGAATGACGCTATTGATAATCACCACATCAAAGTCTTTTTCCTCGATTTGATCGATTTCATGCGCGGCCAGGCGCGCCAGCAATATATTGTTGTGGCCTTCATCTTCGATGCGTGTCTTGTTTTTATTGATGATCACCTGCGAAAGATCGGTTCCATAGTACATGCCCACGAGCGGAGCAATGCGGTACATGCCGATGCCGGACGCACACCCGATTTCCAGGATCCGGGTATGGGGGTTGATGATGGGTTTGAGTTTTTGATACAGATTTTCGGCAAAATCCACGACCACCTGTCGGTCGAAATGCTGACCGGTGTAACTGTCGATCCAGCCACCGCCCATGATATCGTCTTTGGCACTTTCACCGATGTATTCCCAGAGTTTGGGATCCATCAACCCGCTTTTTTCGGCTTCTTCTTCCAGATAAATATTGCGACTGTTGAGACAAAAGAAGGTATGAAACCCTTTGCACGCCCACTGCAAGCGGTTGAGGGTTTTGATGTACTTGCGCTCGGAAAGCATCATGCCAATTCCGGCATCATCGATCATGGCCATCATCCGCTTTTCCGGAAGGTCGGGGTCAATGGGAACATACGCGGCCCCGGCTTTCCAAACGGACAATATCGCAACCACGGCAGGCGTGGAGCGATCGATCAGGATGCCGACATTGTCTCCGGGCCCGATGTGATTGGCGACCAGATACCCGGCCAGATGATTGGAATTGTCTTCGAGCCAGCGGTAACTGATTCGGGCATTCCCGAAAGCCACGGCTTCTTTTTCCGGGAGGCGGAGGGCGTTTTCCCGAAAGAGCTGCGGTAAGGTTTTGTCTTGCGGATACACGATTTCCGGTCCTTTCGAAAACGCTGTTAATTGGGTTTTCTCCTCGTCGGGAAGAATCTCGATCTGCGCGATCGGTAAATCGAGATGATTGACCGAATCCATGAGCCGTTCCATGCGTCGGGCGATGCGTGTGACCCATTCCCGTCGGTAAAACGCGGGATGATATTCAAAAGAAACGTCGATCGACGCATCGGTTCGTCGGCAGGAAATCGTTAAACCGAGGTTGAGACGCGAGAGGTAGTGTTTGTCATGGATATTTTCAAGCAGAATCGCCACGTCAAAGAGCGGAAAGGTTTCGCCCGCTTCCATTCCCCGAACCTGTTTGGCGAGGATTGCAATGGGGTAATTCTGATGCGCCACGGCGTCTTTCATGGTTTGCCGGACCTGAAAGAGGACATCCTTGACGGTCATGGCCCCATCGACCCGGTTTCGCAGGGCCAAAGCGGTATTGACAAACTCACCCTCAATGTCCTGTTTATAAACCGGCATCCCCAGGATGATGTCGGTGTTTCCGGTGTGTTTATACAGCAACACGGAGAGAATGGCGGTGAATACCATATGCAACCGGGCATCGGACCGGTTGGCAAGCGCCATCAGCCGGTCAAAGCGTTCCCCGTGGACCCGAAATGCCACACCATTGCCGGGTTCGGCCGTGTCCTCGGCTTCCGGAAAATCATAGGGGCACCGCAAGGTGCTTTTGACCCAGTCACCGGATAATTGTTCGATCCAATAATTCTTTTCCCGGGGATACGCGCTGGCTGCGACCGCGATTTCATCGCGTCCCTCACAACCGGAAACACATTGTTCTTGATTACAGGGTTTGACGTCGTTCATGTTCACTCCTTCTCCTTTTTATTTTTATAACCCGAAATCGCCGTCTTCGTCGAGATCGATCGCAGACTGAAGCGGCAGCAGTTGGGACGCCACGGTGATGTCTTTTAATTTCATACCGGGTTGATTCACGACCTGTTCGAGGATTTGAAGGTATCGCGCGGCCATCTTTTCAATGGTCGACCGTTTGTACAGTGCCGTGGAATAACTTAAGAAAAGATAAATACTTTCGGTGGTTTCATACGCCCCGAGTTCCATATCGAATTGAATGGACCGGGTGACTTTGGTTTGATTTGATTGATGCGTTTGATTCGTTTGGTTCGTTTTCTTTTCCCCGCTTGAACCGGTTTTTTCATTGACGTTTTGCTTGTCACTGAAATTTTGGAGGAAGAAACACACATCAAACAAGGGATGGCGCGCCGGACTGACCTTCGGAACAAACCGGTTGACCACGTCTTCAAAGGGCGTGTCCTGATTTTCAAAGGCCTGGAGACAATTCGTGTGAACGTCTGCCAAAAACGCGTCAAAGGTCTGGTCATGCTGCGGTCGATTTCTCAACGCCAGTAAATTGACAAACATTCCTACCACGCCGAGCAGGTCGGCATGATGGCGTCCGGCAGTGGGCGAACCGACCAGGATATCCTCCTGGCCGCTGTACTTCATCAGTAAAATATTAAACGCTGCCAGAAGAATCATAAACAGCGTGGAACCCGTGGTTTCCAGTTCCCGGATGCCTTTGCGTAACTCCGGACCAATGACAAAGGTGTATTCATCCGCGGCAAAATCCTGAACCGACGGCCTTGGAAAATCAAGCGGCATGTCGAGAACCGGAATCTCGCCGGAAAGCACGTTGCCCCAAAACGCCAGTTGCCGGCTCAGGTGTTCCGATTTCAAAAACCGGTCCTGCCACTCGGCAAAATCATTGTACTGAATCCGTAACGGTGTTAACCGGCTGCCCCGGTTCAGCGCGGCAAATTCATCCAACAGGATTTTAACGGAAACCCCGTCGGTAATAATATGGTGCATGTTGATCCACAGCGCGCGACGATCGTTCTCCTCCCGAACCACGGCAGCACGAAGCAACGGCGCCCGGGATAAATCAAAAGGTTGGGTCAGATCCAGGAGGAAATGATCGTTGGATAACGGATCGATTTCATCGGGTTGAACGTCCACCTGATCATGGATGCGCTGCACGACCCGACCATCGACCATATCAAACGAGGTTCTCAAACTCCGATGCCGCTCGATTAATTTCGCCATGGTCTGCGCCACGGTCTCCTGATCCGGGGTTTCACTCAAATCCAATTTACCGAAGATATTGTAAAAGGGACTATTCGGTTCCCGCTTCTGCATGAAATACAACCGTTTTTGTGCCGACGACGCGGTGTAATATTCTTTTTCTTCGACGGCTTCAATGGCGGCAAAGGAAACCTTTGCCGTGTTTCGAACGCGATGAGCCAGTTCGTTGACGGTCGGGGTTTTAAAGATATCGGCCAGGGATACCCGCGTGTTCATTTTTTCGTGAATCAGGGCCGCCAGATACGTGGCAGTTAATGAATGGCCTCCCAGATCGAAAAAGTTGGCATCCACACTGATATGTTCCTTTTCCAGTTTCAGCACCTGGGCAAATATCCCGGCCAGTTCGTCTTCGATCGGATCGCCGGGCGCGATGTAATTTCCACCCCCATCGAGCAGCGGTTCGGGTAATCGTTTCCGGTCCACTTTCCCGTTGGCGGTTAAGGGCACCTGATCCAGTTGGATAAAGTACGGGGGAATCATGTACGGCGGTAACATGCCTGCCAGATACGCGTGCAATTCGCCGGGTTCAAAGGTGCGATCCCCGGTATAATAGGCGCACAGATACCGATCGCCTTTGGCTTCGCCGCGAGCCACCACCACGGCTTCCTTAATTTCGGCGTGTTTGATCAGGCGACTTTCGATTTCCCCGAGTTCGATCCGGTACCCCCGGATTTTCACCTGATTGTCCTGGCGTCCCAGAAACTCCATGACGCCGTCGGGAAACCACTTGGCCATGTCGCCGGTTTTATACATTTTTTCGTTTTCACCGGGACAAAAGGGATTGGCGATAAATTTACTCGCGGTTAATGCGTCATCGTTGATGTAACCGGACGCCAGACACTCGCCGCCGATATACAGATCGCCGGCCACACCGATGGGGCAGGGATTTAACCATCGATCGAGGATATAATACCGCGCATTTTGAATGGGACGGCCATACGGGATACTCAACCAATCGGGGTCGATCTCGCCGATGGGATAATAATTGGACCACACCACGGCTTCGGTGGCACCGCCGAGTCCAATGACTTGAACGCCGGGAAAGTTCGCTTTCAACGTGTCCGAAATGGATAAAGGAATCCAATCGCCGCTTAAAAAAACCAATCTTAATTTCGATGATTTCAATTTGTCGAGATACTCGTTTGATTCCGGTAACCGCTCCAGATAAGGTACCAGCAATTGAAGCGCAGCCGGTGCCGAATCCCAGAAGGTGATGTCCTCATCGATAATCATTTGCAGTAAACGTTCGGGCGAGCGGATATCCTCGCTGTTGGCGACCCGAACCGCGCCGCCTCCCGCTAATATACCGAAGATATCGTATACGGATAAATCAAAACTCAACGACACCACAAATAACACTTTATCCGTTTCCCCCACATTGAAACTCGTGTTGACCCATTCGATCAGGTTAATCACGGGTTTATGTTTGACCACAACGCCTTTGGGTGTGCCGGTCGTTCCGGAGGTAAAAATCACGTACGCGATATCCTCCGATGTCGCGACTTCCGAAAGCGCGGGCGGTTCGTCCCCACCCTCCCAATCGTCCAGGCATATCACATGATGAATGCCGGGCCATTCCTTTCGAATCGCATCGATTGTACTCATCTGGGCCAGGCCGGTTAATACCCAGTGGGCATTGGCCGACGACAGACAGGCCAGGATTCGCGATTCGGGCAGATACGGTTCCACGGGAACATACGCGCCGCCGGCTTTTAAAATGGAAAGAACCGCCACGACCATGTCTGCGGTTCGATCCATGATCACGGCCGTAAACGCGTTGGGCGTCAGCCCGCGTTTTCGCAATTCCCAGGCCAGACCATCGGTTTTCACCTTCAGTTCCCGATACGTCAAACGGGTATGATCATCGATGACCGCGATCCGGTCCGGCGTTCGCTCGACCTGTTCTTCAAACAACCGGTGCATGGTGATGTCGCGTCGGTAATCGGTTTGGGTATCATTGAATGAAAATAAAATCTTTTCTTTTTCTTCCGGGGGAAAGGGATCGATATCGCCGAGCGAGGCATTGACATCCGAGACCGCGCGTTGAAGCAGGGTCATCAAATGCGACAGAATCCGGTCGATGGTGGCGCGCCGGTATCGGAGCGTGTTGTATTCAACGGTCACGTCGAACCGGTCGCCGGTTCGTTTGACACTGAAAATGGTATTGACCCGAACGTCCCGAAGATAGTTCCGGTCGTGGAGCCCTTCAAATACAATGGCCGTATCAAATAGAGGAAAGTCATCGCTGTCCGAGGTCTCGAGCTCCAGGAGTTCGATTATTTTTTCCATGGGATAGTCCCGGTATTTGTTGGCCTCCAAAAGAATTTTTCCGGTCTTCATCAGCGCATCTTTAAAAGCCATCCGGTCGTCCAGTTCGTTTCGTAACGGGAGCAGGGTATTCAAGAAACCGGCTCCCTCCTGGCGGTAGATCGTTGTTCCTACCGTCATATCGGTTTGATGGGTAAATTTGCTCAGTAACACCATTAGGCCCGTGACCAGGGTGATAAATACCCGAATGTCGGCGCCGCCGCTCAACGCATTTAAACGGGTGCAGAGTTCGGCGGGCATCGGGGCGTCAACGGTCTCCATCCGGCTGCTGTCGGTCGAGACCCGATTGGTGTCATAGGGAAATCGGCTTTTGGTCCATTCCCCGGATAGGGTTTTCAGCCAATAATTTTTCTCCTCGATATTCTGGGCGGCTGTTATTTCACACTTTCCCGAAATGCGATTGGTTGTCATGGTGCCTCCTTATCCTTGCGATTAAAATGAAAATTCCAGGTAGTCCTGGGACGTAAACGGATCATCGGTCGCGGTCCCCGTCCCGGAGGACAACGCGATATCGTTCAAACCTATGTCTTCATTTGTCCGAATCGCTGCGATGATGTCATTAAAATATTTGACCAGTTGCGTGGCGGTTTCACTCTTAAAAAGTTTGGTGCCATATTCCAGTGAAAAGCCCAGGGTGTCGCCGTAATCCATGCCATAGAGGGCCAGGTCGAACCGAACCTTTCCCTTTTGGCTTCCTTGCGCGTAGGGGTATAATTTCAGATTCAGGGGGTTCGGGTTCAGCGTTGAGGACGCTTGATCCGGGGTGGAAGGCAAATCCGCGTTGTTTAAGATGAAGAAGAAATCAAACAGCGGGTTTCGTCCGGGTTCTCGCGGCGCCGTGGATTTGATGACCAGTTCATCAAACGGATAATCCTGGTTTTCAAAGGCGTCAAACACCGTGCGTTTCACGGTTTCCAGAAATGTCGAAAACCGCTCGTCGCGTTCCACCGGATTAACCAGGACGATCATGTTTTGCAGCGACCCGAGCATGGTTTGAAGATCCGGGTGCTTGCGGCCGCCGATTCCCGAACCGATCACGATTTTATCCTGAGCGCAAATTTTGGATAACCACACGTTGCAGATGGCCAACAGAATGATATACATGGTAGCGCTGTGACTCGCTGCGATGCGTTTTAACGCCTCGAGTTCTTCCTTTTCGATTCGGAACGTGATGGCATCTCCTTCAAAATGCTGGGCGTTGTCTCTGGGATAATCGGTGGGGAGATTCAGTAACGGAAGATCGTTATTTAACATATTCAGCCAATAGGTTTCCTGTCTTTTAAATTCCGAGTCGTCTCGGGTGCTGTTCTGCCATTCGGCAAAATCTTTGTATTGGATGTTTAGCGGCGGCAGTTCCCGGCCCTCGTACAGGTCCTGAAACTCCTTTAATAGAATGATCTGCGATAAACCGTCCGATATAATGTGATGGACATCCACGGCCATGAGATAGCGTTCCTCATCGATCGGTGAAACGCCGACGCGGAGTAGGGGAGCCCGGGAAAGATCGAATGGTCGAATGAAATTTCCGATCAGTCGATCGATGGCGTGCTCGTCTCCCGTGGGTGTGGGCAACGTTTCGATTTCGAATCGGACGTTTTTGTGAACGTTTTGAATCAGGGACTCGCCCAACCGTTCGAACGAGGTTCGGAACACCTCATGCCGTTGAATGAGTGTCGCAAATACCCGGGTCAGTCGTTCCATGTCGGGTTTGCCTTCGCCGATGACCACTTTGGAGATATTGAATCCGGTGTTTTCCGGATCCAATTGCTGCAAGATAAAAAACCGCCGCTGTGGGCTGGACGCCGCATAGTATTCTTTTTCTTCAACGGGTTGAATCGGGGCATAACCATCGCCTGTTCGGCTGTTTTTATTGATATTCATATTATTGATCCATTCTGCCAATCCGCGAATGGTCGGATTCTTAAAAAATTCGGGTAACGATACGCTGGCATCGAGAATCTTTTGGATCTTGGATAATAAGACGGTGGCTTTTAACGAATGCCCGCCCAGGTCGAAGAAATTATCATCGATTCCAATGGAACCCGGTGACTTTAAGGTCTCGGCCCATATCTCTTGCAGTTTGGTTTCCATCCAATTCCGTGGCGCCACATATGACCCGCGATCCATTCTTTCGGGTAACGGTAACGCCCGACGGTCGATCTTTCCTCCGGGAGTTAAAGGCATACGATCCAATACCATGACATAAGTTGGAACCATATAGTCCGGCAGTAACTCGGATAGATATGTCTTTAATTCGAAAGAAAGCGCTGACGCAATCTGTGTCGCATCTTTATCAACCACATACGCACACAAGTACTTATCCCCGTCATCCTCCCATACCTTGACCACAGCTTCGGCAATGCGTCCATGTTCGAGAAGACGGCTTTCAATTTCTCCCAATTCGATTCGAAACCCTCGAATCTTTACCTGGGTATCTTTTCGTCCGATAAACTCGATACTGCCATCCAGCAGTAATCGTCCCAAATCGCCGGTTCGATAGATCTGGCCATAAGACGGATGCGTTTCAAACACTTTTTGGGTGACTTCCTCGTTTTTCCAGTATCCCAATGCCATGTGGGGATTGGCAACCACGATTTCTCCGGTTTCAAGCGGACCGGTAACGTTTTTCGCTTCATCCATGAGAATAATCCCGGTATTGTCGAGCGGTTCACCGATGCGAACGGTTCCAAAAAACCGAATGGGTTGCGCCAGATCGATTAACCAGGTGGAACTGACCGACGATTCGGTTTGTCCGTAAATATTGGCAAGGGTACATGATGGAAAGTATGTCGCTGCCATTTGCACCTCATGTGCCCGAAGCGGTTCACCCCCCAGAAGGATGAACCGTAAACCCGAAAAGTCTTCCTCTCCGCTGAGGCTATTGATAAAGTAACCGAATAGCGAGGGTACCGAGTGCCAGATCGTAATCTTTTCCCGGATTAAAAAGACGGAAAGATCCGGGACACTTTCTTCTCTGTTTTTCACATCATAAAGATATAACGTCGCACCGTTAAGCAGCGCCCCAAACATGTCCTGAACCGATCCGTCATGACAGAAGGAAGAAAAAAGCGTCATCTTGTCTTTATCGGTAATGGAAAAGATGCGCGTCCAATTTCGGGTGTAGTACAACACGTTTTCATGGTTTTGCAGGACCCCTTTGGGATTTCCGGTCGAACCGGACGTATAGAGAATATAAGCCGGAGATTTCGCATGGATTGAAACGTCCGGCAGTTCTTGTGTTCCAAGGTTTAGAGGAAGCGTGTCCACATTTCCGATTGGAATCCGATGTTCTTCGGCCAGTTCCTGGGCGATTTCCATATTTCGGTTATTGGTTAAAATCAGACCGGATTCGGAATTGGCGAGCATGTAAGACAACCGTTTCACGGGGTAAGACGTGGAAAGGGGCACGTACACATGTCCGGATTTGAGGGTTCCCAAAATCGCTGCCACCATATCGTATCCATGTTCAAAATAAAGGTTGATGCGTTGATGGGGTTGATTTGGAGTGGATTGACGAATCCAACCGGCAATGGCATTGGCGGTGCGGTTCAGTTCGGCATAAGTAAAGTGATTAACCCCGATTTTTACGGCCACGCGGTCCGGGGTTTGGTGAACCTGATGCGCCAAAAACCGCGGCAGGGTATCGGCTCCCGGTTCCAGCTCCTGAACGACTCTGGGTAAAGCGGGTGTGGCGAGCGTATTTAAGGCGCGATAAGTCGTAAAAGCAGACTCGGGCTTTCTTGTAAAAAAGTCCAGAAGTTTGATGTATTCCTCTACCATATAAGCGATGGTTTCGGGATGAAAGAGGTTTTTCTTATAGCTCCAGTAAACGGTAATCCCATTGCTGTATTCGGTCACGTACGGTTCCAGATCGAATTTACTTTCCGAAACCGTTGGAATCGGACCGGATGTGAGGGATTCGGGAATCGGGGTTTGGGCCGAATCTCGGATATGGAGCATGTTAAACGAAACGGAAATCTCCGGGTATCGTTGGCGTAATTCTTCAAAGAGCAGTTCCAGAGGATAATCCTGGTATTGGAAGCGTTCCACCACGTCTCGGCTGACCCGATTCAGAAAATCCGTAAAGCTTTCGTTTAAATCGACAACAGAGTGATAAATAATGGAGTTCACAAAAAATCCCACGATATCATGAAGCGAGGCATGTTCGCGTCCGGCTCCGATAATCGAGCAGGATACTTCGCCCTGTCCTGAAAACCTCGACAGAAAAATCATATAGGTTGAAAATAGGACGGTAAAAAGCGTGGTGTTGTGATCTTGAGCGAGTTGGTTGATTCGATCTTTCAGGTCGGAATCGATGATCGATTGATATGCGGCACCGGTTGAATCCTCTCGGTTTTGGGACGCGTCTGCGGGCAGACGGAATGAGGGAATGTCGTTTTGCAGTTTCTCTTTCCAGAAGTGATATGCGGGCAGTTGAGGATCCGTTAAGACGCGATTGTGCCATTCGGCAAAGTCTTTATATTGTAAGGGCAGCGGCGCAAGTGCAACGACGCTTCCGGTTCGGTAACCGTCATATATTGTATTAAACTCTTTTTTAATCAATTCAATGGACCAGCCGTCGGTAATGATGTGGTGCATGTTGGTCATGAATTCATAAACATTAGACTCGACTTTTACCAGTGCGGCACGGAACAGGGGAATTGCGGTCAAATCAAAAGGGGTTGTGGCGATTTGAAGAAACAGCCGATCCCGTTCTTGTTGCTTTTCGGGTTCTTTAAGATTCGACACATCGATTTTTTGCAGGTTGATGATTGGCTTTTGGACCACGTATTGAACGGGTTGACCGTCAAGGGCTTTAAAGCCGGTTCGGAAACTGTCATGGCGGAGAAACAATTGCTCAAGTGTGTGTTCGACCCATTCGTCCTTAACCTCATGATCCAGCAGGATTCGTCCCGGCAGATGAAAGGCGGCGCTGTCGGGGGTCATCTGGTAAATAAACCACAGGCGTTTTTGATTGAAGCTCAACTCATAATACTCTTTTTCTTCAACAGGAGGGATATCGCGAAACGCTGTTTGTTGCGATTGGGAGATGATTCGGGCAATCTCAAAGACGGTGGGGGTTTTAAAGATCTGAGCCAGGGGGATATGGACATGCAATGCTTTATGAATTTTGGAAAGCAATACCGTGGCTTTGAGTGAGTGTCCGCCCAGGTGGAAGAAATTGGCATGAATGCTAATTTTTTCTTTTTCGATTCCCAACACCTCGGACCAGATGGCAACCAGGTTTTCTTCGATCGCATTTGCGGGTGCCACGTACCCGTCGCCGGCCTGAATGTCGGGTTCGGGGAGGGCTCGAAGATCGATTTTTCCACTGGGGGTTAAGGGCATATGATCGATGGTCATAATATAAGCGGGAACCATGTAATCGGGTAAATGTTCGGAAAGATATTCTCTTAATATTGAGTCTTCAACATCATGTTCATTATCTTCGCCGACGATGTAGGCACATAAACAATTATCCTGGTGTTGATCTTTTTTGCATACAATGACAGCTTCTTTTACGTTTTCGTGTTGGAGTAACCGGTTCTCAATTTCTCCCAGTTCAATCCTGAACCCTCGGATCTTAACCTGGTGATCGATTCGTCCCAAGAATTCGATGTTGCCGTCTTCCAACCATCTGACCAAATCCCCGGTTTTATAAAACCGTTCAAAACCCAACACCCCAAACCAAAAGTTTTTGCGGGGTCCAGGGGCGGTTTTTTCAAAAAGAGCCCCTGGCCGCCGGAGGCAGAACTTTTCAAATGTCAGTTCCGGGTTATTCAAATACCCTGAAGCCAGGCCGTCTCCGGAAATATACAATTCTCCGGTCACGCCAATAGGGAGAAGGTCCATATGGCGATTCAATATCAGGAGAGCCGAATTGGCAACCGGGACACCGATCGGCATACCGGAGCGCTCGTAACAATCGTCTATGTTCTTTCGATCGATTTCCAATACCGACGAAATAATCGTTGCTTCGGTCGGTCCATACATATTAAATATACGACAATCCTGGGACACGGACGCGATACTGCGACGGGTCAGGTCAACGGTTAATTTCTCAGCACCAATGAATAAATATTTCAATGATTCGAGTTTTTTTCCGACATGGAGGAGGTAACCATATTGGGTAGGGGTCGCATGCAAAACGGTAATGGCATGTTTTAAGATGAAATGAACTTCCGCTTCGGGATTGAGTACCAATTCTTCGGTGATCATGTAAAGCGAAGCGCCGGTCGTCAATGCGATAAACATTTCCCATACGGACCAATCGAAGTAATAGGAAAGATTTTGAATAACACGGTCTTTGTGACTGATACCCAGGTTATAACCCCAATGGATTAACGGAGAAAAATTGGAGTGAGTGATGGGAACGCCTTTAGGTGTTCCCGTTGAACCCGATGTATAGATGATATAAGCAAGATTTGACTTTGTATCTATCTGTAGGGGCGCACCCATGTGTGCGCCCGATTTTTCAGATACAAGAGGGCAGACACGCAGGTCTGCCCCTACGGAACAGGTAGTCACCAATAATTCTGATCCGCTGTCTTTTAACATGAAATCGGTTCGCTCTTTGGGTTGATTCGGATTGAGCGGTAAATAAGCGCCGCCGGCTTTTAATATCCCTAATATACCGATTATCATTTCAATGGAACGATGAGCTTGAATTCCAACAATGATTCCGGGACCAACGCCTTTTTCGATTAATTTTTTCGCTAATAGTTCGGTTTGTTGATTCAATTCGCGATACGATAACTGAAACTGCGGGCAGACACGCGGGTCTGCCCCTACATGAGAAGCAACACCGAATAGGGCAATTCGATCTCCGGCTCGCATGACCTGCGCTTCAAATAGTTCATGAATGGTTTTATTTTTTGGGTACTCGGTTGTTGTATCATTAAACTCATAAAGTAGACGATTGCGTTCTTCCTCGGTGATGATTTCAAATTCGGAGATTCTCCGTTCTTTCTTTTCGATTGCTTGACCGATGAGACTTTTAAAATAAACGATAAAGCGCTCAATGGTCTTCGGCTTAAATAATCGAGTGCTATATTCAAAAGTAAAGCATAATTTATCCTCGATCTCGGCCCCGATTAAGGTCAAATCGAATTTGGATGTTTTATTTTCATGTGAATAAGGCAATAACGTTAAACCCGGTATCTCGATTTTTGTCATTTCCATATTCTGTAAGACAAACATGGTATCAAACAACGGGTTGCGTCCCGCATCCCGATTCACTCCCAGATGCTCGATTAACGCTTCATACGGGTAATCCTGATTTTCAAACGCATTTAACGTGTGCCTTTTCACTTCTTCCAAAAATTCGATAAAGGTTTTCTCTCCAGCCGGGTGATGTCTCAACGCCAATGTATTGACAAACATGCCGATGATATGTTCCAGATCCGCATGTCTTCGACCTGCAACCGGAGTGCCGATGATCATATCTTCCTGACCGCTTAATTTGGATAATAAAATATTGTATGCGCCCAAAAGCACCATATACAAGGTGGCCCCATTTTCCAATGCCAATGCGTTCAGTTTATTCGTCTCCTCTCGATTCAATTCAAAATTTATCCGGTTCCCTTCAAAACTGCGAACCGTCGGTCTTGCATAGTCAACCGGAAGTTCCAATACCGGAAGTTCCCCATCCAATTCATTGAACCAAAAAACTTCCTGCGCGTTTTGAGATTCCCTCCCTTCCCGGTTTTGCCATTCGGAAAAATCTTTATACTGAATTCTCAGCTCCGGTAATGTCTCCCCTTTGACGATCGCCATAAAATCGTTGACGATAATATTCATGGAGGTTCCATCCGAAATAATATGATGCATATCCAATATTAAAATATGCCGGCGATCGGTTTCCTTTATCAACCCGACCCGAATCAAGGGCGCCTGAGAAAGATCAAAGGGACAAATAAAATGTTTAACAATTGCCTCCGGCGGCCCACCATTTTTAAAAAAGTTGGGTGCAAAAACTTTTGATTTTGGTTTTGTTTTTGGTTCTTTATTTTCCTCTGTGTTCTCTGTGTCCTCTGTGGCTAAAACATTTAATTCGAATTCCACCTCATCGTGAACCTGCTGCACCGGTTCATCGTCGATCATATGAAACGATGTTCGCAAACTCTCATGGCGACGGATTAACTTTTCAAACGTGCTCTCAAGCTTCTCTTTATCAATTTCTCCTTCCAATACGCATATAAACGGAATGTTGTAGCCCACCCCTTTCTCATCCATTCGATATAACATATACATCCGCTTCTGGGCAGAGGAAAGAGCATAATAGCGTTTGGGTTTTATTTCCCGAATCAATACGGATTGAGAATTCGATGATTCCTTTATGCATTCGGACATTTTCTTGATCGTGGCGTATTTAAAAATCTTTTCCAACGAAATTTTTACATTCAATTGCCTCTCAATCCTTGAAATCAGCATCATGGCCTTTAAGGAGTGTCCGCCCAATTGAAAGAAATTGGCATGAACGCTAATTTTAGCTTTATCGATTCCCAGAACCTCGGACCATATCTCCGCAAGCTTTGTCTCTACCGAATTTCCCGGGGCCACATAACCTTCATCCGTCTCTATTTCCGGTTCGGGAAGCGCTTTGCGGTTGATTTTCCCACTCGCGTTTAAAGGAATCTGTTTCAGCCGGACAAAATAAGAGGGAATCATGTAATCGGGTAAATGCTTGGCGAGGTATTCCCTTAATTCCGATATTTCAAGATCATGAGCGCTTACAAAATAGGCGCATAACGAATTATCTCTATTTTTATCTTTTCGGCATATGACAACCGTATCTTTTATCTCTTCGTACGCGAGTAACCGGGTCTCAATTTCTCCCAGTTCGATTCGGAATCCCCGGATCTTGACCTGGTGATCGATTCGTCCCAAGAATTCGATGTTGCCATTTTCCAACCATCTGGCTAAATCCCCGGTTTTATAAAACCGTTCCAAACCTT
>JBLMYT010000043.1:0-128667 GCA_050258455.1 Candidatus Omnitrophota bacterium
ATGTTGTTGCCCGTGGAAGTCAAATTTCGAAAAAGAGTTCCTGTTTCGGATATGTTTTTGCGTTTCATGGATAACAATAACACGAATCAGGGATTATTTGTTACGAAGGATTCCATTGAAAGGAAAGGCCGGGTATTTTGTATACCGGTTGCGATGCTGCCTTTTTGCGACTTAACGCCCGAAATATAAAAGGTGATCCTTTTCTCCCATCGGCGACCTTGGGATGGTGAAATAGGGATTACCGGGAAAATTTTGTAGGGGCGGTTCGCGAAACGCCCGTTTTCTTGTCACACTGCCAGACCCCATACCGGTTTGTCAGAAGAAGAAATAATGGAACTTTGAAATAAAAATTGACGGGCGAATTCATTTTATTTATAATTAAGTTATGGATAAGAAACAGAGTACATTACGAAAAGATGATGCCCTTTCCTATCTGGGAGCCTTTAAAGAAAGGAATAGGAGTAAATATCATATTTTGAAATTGGGGTTATTTGGATCGTTCGCGCGTAATGAAATGCGCGAGGATAGTGATATCGATATTGTGGTGGAACTTGAAAAACCTGATATGTTTAATCTGATTGGAATCAAACAAGACCTCGAAGAGGTTTTTTCCCGTTCTGTGGATATTGTTCGAATGCGGAAAAATATGAATAAATTCCTTGAAGGCCGGATCAAAAAGGAGGCGATTTTTGTTTGATAAGGACTTGGTATTAGAAATATTATCAAGGGTATACCAATCCACTCAGATTATTCTAAAGCGTTTCGGGCCGGTTAACAAACCTGATGATTTCATTGATACCGAAGAAGGCTTGGAAAAGCTCGATTCAATTTGTATGCAGTTGATCGCCATTGGTGAAAGTTTAAAAAATATTGATAAGATTACGGATAAATCTCTTTTGCAAAAATATCCCGAAATTGATTGGAAAAAAGTGATAGGGATGAGAGACATTATCACACACCATTATTTCGATCTGGATGCTGAAGTCGTTTTCGATGTTTGTGAGAATCATATTCATGATTTGGCACAAACAATAAATAAAATTATAAAAAATTTGGATTAATTTTTTTTAATCCAATAAGAGGATCCACTAAATTCAGATGAAAATAAATTGGAATAAGATGCCACCCGATGAGTTCGAGGAACTCATTGCCTTAATTTTGAAGGCGGAAAAATTTGAAAATGTTCAAACCCGGCGAGGAACCGCTGACGAAGGGTGGGATATTGATGCTTTGATACGAATAAAAATGCCAAATGATCGGGTTGACATACAGTATTGGCGAGTGGAATGCAAGAATCATAAAACAAGTCCAAACCCGATGTTAGTCCGGGACCATTATATCCGGATGGTCCGAACGGAATCAAATGAATATGTAACGCATGTGCTATTTGTTACATCTTCATATTTTACTAATCCTACCAAAAAAGATCTGGAGACCTTCGCCAAAAAAGATAGAATCGGACTTGATTATTGGGAAGGTCCTGATTTGGAACATTTAGTTGAAAAACATTTCGAGACCCCATATATTCGAACTATAATTTCTCCTTATATTCGAATGAATATCTCCTTTACATTATTAAAAAAAGCCTGCGAAAGGGAGGTAACATCCGAAATTGAGTGCCGTGTTGGTCGTAAATATTTACCGGAGCTTTATCAGTCGCGGCCCCTTGAAATTGATATCAAGGATTTTATTGAATCCGATCTTGAGCAAGCCCAAATCCGAGACCTAAAAACAGAATTAGCAACTATTAATTTTTCGGAAATGCCACTCACCAATAAATATCAATGTATTCAGATAATAAACGAAATTACAAAATCATCAACATGGAAAGAGATTAGAATCTTGCTCCAAAAACTTTATGAAATTTCCGATGAATCTGAACGTAAATTAATCGATTACAAAGTAAAAGCGATATTTTCCCTTCGGCGCAATTGCTTGTTAATACGGGAAAAGGCAGGAAGTGGTAAAACCAATTTGCTTTGTCATTTAGCCAGAGATATTAATAATTTAAGTCTGAAAATACCAACCTTGGCACTTTTCTTTTCATGTAAATTCGATATTTCACCAAATTATTCCCTAAAAAACCTTATTATTGGTGGACTCAGGGCTGCGTTGGATTACTGCGGATCTCAGAAAATTAAGCTCGATTTTGCAAAATGTGAAGAAAATATTATCCGGGCTATTTTTTTGACACTCCAAAAGTATAATGCGCAGATGATAATATTTTTAGATGGGATCAATGAGAACCGAAATCTGACCATTTTGGATGAAGCTATGCTTGATATAATGCTTCGATGGAATCATCTTCCTCTGAAGTTTATCGTTACGTGCCGCGATATTTTCTGGAATTATTTCAGTGAAAATGCTTGGATGCGTTTTTTATATGAAAAAAGAGTCTTCGAATTACCGGAATTTGGACTTAATGAAATTGATGGTATTATCGAAGAATATTTCAAGGTTTTTGAAATCAAGGGAAAATTACTGAAGACGGCAAGATTGAAATGTCGCCATCCTCTTCTTCTAAGATTCTTCTGCGAAGCATATAAAGGCTCGAAACTTAAGGAAATAAAAGATATCAGATTAAAAAATTTATTCGATGAATATTGGAAACGAAAAAGGGAAGAAATTGCCACCCGGTTGAATCTTGGGACAATCGGTATTAGGCGTGTTGAATCTTTCCTTCTTTTGTTGGCGGAAGGCATGTCATCCCAATATACTACCCATCTCCCCCTTCATCAGGTTGAAGAAATAACAAAAGAAACAGATCTGGATAGCGAAAAATCATTATATCAAAGATTTTTAGATGAAGACATTATTATTGAAGAACTTCCTCCCGAAGACAATAAAGTCTTTCTTTACAAGGATTGTCGTGTCAGTTTCGTATATGAGGAATTCTATGATTATATAATGGCATTGGTTTACTTTCGGAAGAATGATTGGGAGAATAAAGATCAAAGGGCTTTATGTATCGATATAGTAGATATAATAGAAAAATCCGAAAAACATGAGTACTTAAAAGGTGTTGTAGAATACCTTGTTTTATTGGCAGAAGAGCGTGGACATCATAAAGTTCTCTTTGCAACATTAGCGAAAATGGGATGCTATCAAATTCTTTGTAACGCTCTATCAAAACTGAATTCCGATAGCGAATGGATAGAAGAAATTTTATTATTGTGTTTGAGGAATAACTTAACCTTCGAAAAAGCATTTTTTGGAAGAATAAGGAAAATTATTAAAAATTGTGAATTTGAAAGCCTTTTTAAGGTTCTTATAACAGAGGAGTGATTTTATGAAGAAAACTAAAATTTTACTTCTAGGAGACTTACCTGATCTAGAAATCACTAATTATCCATCAATGATAGATTTATCTGAGGAATTTATTGAATCTTTCGCAAAAGATGAAAAAGAGGCTAAGGAATTTATTGAACCTTTGGCAATGGATGAAAAAGATAAGATCAGTGTAATTTCTAAAACTGTTTGGGTAATTTTGAAAGACCATCCGGAACGTATATGGCGACTTTTAAGCCATTGGAGTCTTAAAGATGAAAATGCCAAGAACGCTGCAAAAAAAATATTGGAACAGGGTATACAATATGGATACTTATCCCTAAGCTCCTCATATAATATTTTTTGGGGATGGCTCTTCAGTGACAATAAGGAAAACCAGGAATCGGCTAGTTTTTTAATTAAAATCCTCAATGATATCAGGCAAAAAAAAACTACAGATTATTTTGAAAAAAGCATCAATTTTCTGCCATCTAAATCAAATATTATAAAAGATTTTTACGAACAAAAAATGAAAAATCAATATTTTAAATTTTTGCGTTACGAGCGGCCCAAAAATTGGCAGCTTAAAACTTTGCGCAAGTGTTAAACGCTGGCAGCGGATTCGTGATTTTGCACGGTGCGTTACTTTGTGCCTTATGGTGTACACAAAACGCACTATGCACTCCATTCCTGTTTTCAAAGATGGGCCGCCCGGAGGGCGTTTCGCGAAACGCCCATTTTTACTGGCCACCGGCAACTTCTTGTACCCTAAACGGAGTGGAAGTCCTAATCCTATAACGAATGAGATGGACAGTCTATAATAGAGCCAGGTCGAAAACAGTAACAAGGTAACGCATGGTCCCAGCCATCAAATGCTATTACCCGAAGATAAATTTTTCTTAATGGCCAATCGTATTTGTTGGCAAGCTGGTCCAACTGCGGCATCAATATTTGAGCTATTTGGGTTATAGATCGCAGTGGTCAATCCTCTCAGATCAGTCGGAAGTTGGATATCAACTCCTTTTGGATGAACAATGAAGGATCGGAACCGCCCAAGTTTCCCGATAAATAATCCAACCTCAAATATCACATTATCACGTGGAACTCTGTTTACTTGCCCTCTTCTCTCAACAAGGTCATCCGGGGAAAAGATAAAGATTCCAAATTCATAAGTATTTACGGCCTTTTCAAGTGCCTCAATCGTGGCTGAACCAAGGCCAAAAACGGTATTTTGATTCCATATTTCGACAGAATAATCACAATGAAGCTCACTTTGTATGGCGCGAGCGACATCGAGACCTTCAATTGATGATCCTATGAATATTCGAGGTGCTCCTTCTTCTTTTGTAATGCTGTCAGGAGATGTTTGTTCCAATAACTCAGAACTTTTTCTTAGTAAATGTTCAAATGCTGATAATTGGCTTGGTGATAAATTCTCTCCATTTGTTAGAAACCAATTTCGGCATTCATCACATAATATACCGACTCTCATGCATTCCAAAATACTTAGTTTTTCTTGTTTAAAATCAAAAATACACCCTCGCGATTCTTCGTGGTACTCTAAACCTGGAACAACAAATGAAAGTGCATGGGTTGCAATCTCATAAAGATAATAAGCAATCATTTTTCCTTTAGGAATAATAACTTTTTCCACGGAAAATGATGTAAACAAGCTCATTCCTTGCTTTGAACGTCGTGAGCCAAAGAGGTTGCTCCATTGATTGCTATGAATTGCTGAATCAATGACGCATATTATGAAGGGGTGAAAACCACGCCATTCCTTTTTCTTTTTGGCTAAAGCATCTAGGAACTGTTCAGAATGAGTATCTATAAATACATGCAATCGCATGGAATCAGCGAATGGTTGATCCAGCATTGAAAAATATATTTGATCCTGAACTCTATTTGCTTCTTCGATAGCCAACATAAGATCAGATGAATGATCTCTCGGGATCTCAATTATTTCTACGGGAAGTTTTGCCATGTTTTCTCCTTAAATGTATTGTAAATATTTCCGCAACCCGTATGGATAACGGGTTATCCAGTATTTTGGGTTCACCTCCGATCTACATAATTTGATCTTCGGTGAATTCTTATAAAAATATTGCCATATTTGTAGTCCCAGAAGCTTCAAAACTAAGCTTCCCGCCATTGGTGAATATTTCAAATTTCACCGCTCACTTTTCTTACTATTCTGAAATTAATTTGAACGCCTATTTTCATTCTGATATTGGAAAAAAATACTAACACAACTCAGTACGAAAATCAAGTGAGAAAAAGAAAAAATTTTTGGAAAAAGAAACATTCAGGCCTTTGTTAAAATCATTGGACGATGCGTCTCAATAATTATGGTATAAGAATTTTGTTTTTTCGGTTTAATCATCAGCTACCCTCAAGAACCCAATGATATTAATGGTTTTAAGCTAGCTATTTTGTAATCATACTTGCAAAATGAGATGCGATCTGGCTTACCGAGATATCCGATGCACGCTTCCCGAATCACATGATCGGCAATGTTTTCCTCATCCTCATCCCGGAATGCTCATGGTATCGGCATTGTCAGGCTTCCATATCCGCAAACGTAAGCCCCGTACAAGCGTTCGTCGATCGCGTACAACCAAATTTTTGTCGCGTACAAGCAATCGCCGATCAGGTACAAGTAAACTTTTAACGCGTACAAGCAATCGTCGACCGCGTACAACCAAACTTTTATCGCGTACAAGCAATCGCCGACCGCGTACAAGCAAACTTTTATCGCGTACAAGGGCTCGCCGACCGCGTACAACCATTTCATACGCAAAAGGAGAGTGATTTCCCGTAAAAACTCAGCGCTTTCTCATCGCATACCTCCAACTTTCGGTCGATGCCCTCCAACTTTCGATCGATATCCTCCGACTTTTGGTTGCTACTCTTCAACTCTTGATCGCTACTCTCCAACTTTCGGTCGATGCCCTCCGACTTTTGGTTGCTACTCTTCAACTTTTGATCGCAACTCTCCGATTCTTGATCGCTACTCTCCAACTTTTGATTGCTACTTTCCAACTCTTGATTGCTACTCTCCAACTTTTGATCGGAATACCCCAACTTACGGAATGGATCCCACAACCTACCGGCAAGAATAAAGGAATAAACGCCGAATTGCCGGAATTTGTCAGCGGGATACTTTACAAACGTTATTTAATACGAGTATAATAATATTCCAATGCCGGTTAATGAAACATTGATCCGTATATCTCTTGTCATTCCATATTATAAATCCCTCAATTATATCAAAAACTGTCTGGAAGGAATCCATGCTCATACCCTATACCCGATACACGAAGTGGTGATTGTGAATGATGGCTCACCCGATTCCCCGGACTTACAATTATTCATCGATGACGTGAAGGAACGGGTCAATTTCGATATTCGATTCATTAATCGAAGCGAAAACAGGGGATTTGCTTACACATGTAACGAAGGAGCCGCGCTTGCAACAGGCGACTATATCCTGTTTTTAAATGCGGACACAATTCCGATCCCCGGTTGGCTAACCGCCCTCGTTCGCTTTCTGACTCAACATCCCCACGCCGGAATCCTCGGCTCATGCCTCCTGTTTCCGGGCGTCAATCGGATTCAACACGCGGGCGGTGCATTCAATCATCAGAAAAAACCCTTCCATATTTATAAAGGTCAACCTCCCTTTCTGCCCTTCTTAAATAAACCGCGATTGCTACAATGGGTCACCGGCGCCTGCCTGCTGATTAAAACATCCGATTTTCATGCGGTCGGCGGATTCGATGAATCCTTCATCAGTTCCTCGGAAGACGTGGACTTGTGCTTCAAGGTGCGGTTCAACCTGGGAAAAGAAGTCTGGATGGTTCCCGATAGCCGGCTGTACCACTACGTGGATGTCACAGGCGTGACATCCAAAAATATCGAACGCACGCATGCCATGTTTATCGACCGATGGCATTCCCGAATTATCCCGGACGAAGACGCGATATACGAATCGGATGGCTTTGCGCCCGAACTGATCCATCTACTGGAACAATGCGGGATATATAATGATTTCAATGCTGTTTCAACGATCATTGAAATGTTGAATATGAACGGTATTCAATCTCAACGCGAATATGTGAAAATTCAGGGCACAGCCGGATTCATGCGTGACCTCGAAGCAATCGGACGTGAGTTTCCCGGATACGACTGGTTCAAAAAAACAAACCCAATGACGCTTGCGACCATTTCATCAACCTCTACAAGCCATCATCAGACATCGGATGTATTTCAGATCCAGCAATTAATCCATGCGCTATCGAATGCGTTGATTTCACAATCCCAAAAACAACGCCTGCTCTCTCAGTTGACCGAACGACTCGACTCGACCCACTGGCTGACCATTCTCTACAACATCGCTTCCATGCTGTCGCTAAATCATAGCGAAAACGACAGGGAACATGCCATGCATTTATTTTCTTTTCTTTCGAGTTTCGCCGCCCATTCCAATCCGCAACTGGCAGGAAAAGCACTTTTCAAGCTTTCGGAATTAACGCCGGATAACGACGAAAAGAAAGCATATTTATCACGATGTTTGATGCTTTACCCGGATCACCGACTGGCAAAAGACCGGCTCATGGAGGTCAACGGATGAAACTTTTAAAATGTTTATCTCAAATTCCCGATAACGCCAAAGCCGCGCTTTACGGGGCCGGCCAGGCCGGATCCAATTTTTTGAAGATATTAAACCGGTTCCGACCGGATGTGACCGTGTCTTGTTTTATCGATTCATTTAAAACAGGGAGTCACGCCGATTTACCGGTTGTTTCACTGAACGAATTTCTTAAAACATATTCCCCCGAGGTCATGATTCTGATCACCTCACTGGAATGGCGATCGATCGAAACATCATTCACATCATGGATCGCTGATGGAAGTCGCCACTACCTCATCGCGCCGCCCCATTTTCTTGTTCCTTCCGGTTTTTCCCGTTTAATCAATGATGAAAATCATAAGAAAAATCCTCTGGAGAATACGTTATGCACGCCTTTGTTTTCACCCGCGGATCATCAGGAACGACGGAAGGACCTGCAACGCGTGGAACAACTGCTTTCCCATCCCGAGGATCGATGCCTTTTTAATACGTTAACCGGGGATCCGAACTCCGGTGAATACGACAAATACGCGGACATGGTTTTGGATTTCTATTATCATAGTCCCTTGAAACGCCAATATGTGGATTTCATCCGATATAACAATGTGAAAACGATTATCGAAGGCGGCGTATTCGACGGCGGCGATACGGTCGAGTTTCTCAAACAAACTGAAAATAATACGACCATTTACGGTTTTGAACCCAATTACCGGGACTATGAACAAGGCCCTTACAAACAAATTCTGGATCAATTTCCGTCGGTAAATATTTATCCTCGCGGGTTATGGTCTCACCAAACACGGATGAGTTTTAATGTGAATGGCTTAAGTTCCGCAATTGTCTCTCTCTCGGAGTTCACGGAGAACACGGGGGTAGGGGTTGAGGTGATATCGATCGATGAATTCGTTAACCAACAGGGAATAGAGAAAATCGGGATGATCAAACTCGATGTGGAAGGCGCAGAAATGGATGTATTGAGAGGCGCTATCCATACGTTGAAGAATCACCGCCCCCAACTGGCCATTTGCATTTATCATAAGAAAGAACATTTCATCGATGTTCCTCTTTTCCTCCGGGATTTGTTGACTGATTACACGTACCGACTGGGCCATTATACAGCCTGCCACCTGGAAACCGTCTGGTACGGTATTCCCAATGAATTGTTGTAAAAGCAGGGGGGCTTTTTTGAAAAACCGCCCCCCTGAAACCCCCTGAAAAACTTTTTGTTTTAATTTTATGTTTTATTGATGAGTAATGTTACTATGGGATAGTTGATGATAACCAAAGAAATCGATTGTATTCCTGCCAATAGTCGCGTGTTTATTTATGGGGTAGGGTCAGCGGGTAAAAGTCTCTTCATGTGGCTTAAAAAATGCCGCAGCGATGTGCGCATCCTCGGATTCATCGATTCGTTTGCCTCCGGAAGAATCGCCCGTCAACGGATTTATCGGTTCGATTCATTTCTCGATGAAATCCAACCGGAAAGGTATGATTTCATCGTGGTCGCCTCCGGCGCCAATGCGGAAATCGTCCGCCGTCTCGAGGATTCCGATATTAAAAATGTTGCCGTGATTTCAATTCCATCCTACCTGATGGAAAACCTCTGGCCCATCCCGCTCGCCGAACGTCTCCGGGAATGGAAATTAAGATGGAAACGCCTTTGGGTGAAGAGAGAAAATATTCATCTCTTTTTCGGAGAACACGGCGGCACATTTATCGGTAACAATAAATATTATTATTTGTATTTGAAAGAACAATATTTGAAAGAACAACGCAATAGTCGGATTTACTGGGTCGCTGAAAATAAAACCATCATCGATGCGTTGAAATCAAGTGGAATCGATGTTCTTGATTTCAATGACACGAATGTTACGGATTATCTGTTCAAGGCTTCGTATTTTTATTTCGATAACATGACCTGGCAACGCAAATACCCCTGGCTCCGGTTTTTTAAGGCCAAAATGATCCATATGTCTCATGGCGTGGGACTCAAACTCACCGAACGCATGCTCATCCCGGAAGCATTCATGAATTCCCTCACTCCAAGCGAAACCCGGCAATTGGATAGCAAAATATTTAAAAATGATTTACTGATTTCCACATCGGATTTTTACGCACGAAATGTGTCGTCTCCGGCGTACAGCACCCCACTTGACCGGATCATCTGTTCCGGTTACCCCAAGAACGATATCTTTTATAGAGAACGTCAGGGAGAAACTATTTTTACCGATGTTGAAATAATTGATAACATCGATGCGCTCAAAAAAGAGAATTACAAAATCATTGTGTATGCACCCACATTCCGAGACATGGACAGTAGTTTCATGTATGCCGACAGTATCGATGATACCCATTTGAACCGGTATCTGGTCGAACATAAACTGATTCTCGTGATCAAAGGGCATACGAGTATTAATACAAATAAAATCAAAACCAAAAGGTTTTTTCAAAAAGAGCCCCTGGTGGTCGAAGACAATATTTGGATTTACCAAAACGATCGGGATGGCTATCCTCTGTTGAAACGAGCCGACTTACTGATAACCGATTATTCGTCGATCTATATGGATTTTCTTCACGCGCGAAAGCCCGTGGTGTTTTTTGTCTATGATTATGACGATTATATTACGCATCACCGTGACATTCAATTCGATTATGAAACCATGACCCCGGGACCCAAAGCGAAAAACTATAACGAATTAATTCGCTGGATTTCTCATTTTCTGGTAGATGGAAAAGACGGATTCGAAAGCGAACGAAAACGAATTTTCGATCTGGCCTTTACCCATCATGATGGGGAATCGTCGGCACGGATTGAGCAGGCGATCTTAAAACTAGGATAGCACCTGCCGGGCTTTGGTCCAGTAAGCCTTCCGTTCATCGAGACCGACCGTACCGCCATTGATTTTTTTCGTAATCTGAATAAAATTATTGTCGTCGTTTTTATCGGCAAGCTCATTCAACCCATTGGATTTCCAGAAATGGGCAGCCGTGAGTGAGGCGAATTCCGGCTGTGCCACAAGGTCCGGTGCGCCGACCAGGTTGGCATTCAATACCTTATCTGCCATCATGTAATTGGATTTGCCGGTGAGTTGAATCAAGCCTCTGCCACGGTATTTCCAACCGTCGCCGCTGGTTTCGTCACCATTTCCCAACCGATTCGAATAAATATTATTGGCTAGCTTCTCCGGATTCTTTTCATATTGCTGGGCAATCTCCAATGTCGGAAAATGTTTGGGCCATATTTGCATCAAGCGCTGCGCCGAATAATTCAAATTTTCAACCAGACGATTTAACTCACCGGATTCATGAGCCACCTGCGCCAGAAACGCAGCCGCCCGAGCAGGTACATCGATGGAAAAGCGAGCAAGGGCCGCATTCAATACGTCCACCCATATATCGGAATTTGTTTTCGGCATGATAAAAGTTAGACGTTCTTTGGTTAAGAGTCCCATTTGTTCTCCTTTTAAAATTCGATTTTAGCATTTCGGAAATAGAAAAAGCAATAGACGATTGATTTAAATGACAAAATGATTTAAACTAAAATTTCTGTTTTTATTCCGCTCATTCGATTCGATTCCTATGATCCGGATCGGATATAATTAAAGGAGACAATCGCGATGAATGAAAATGAACCTGTTCACCCCTGGCATCATTGTCACAACTGTAAGGCATCTCCGATCGTGGGGCTTAGATATCACTGCGAAACCTGCCCGGCCGGTCCGGATACCGACTTATGCCAACCGTGTTACGAGTTGCTCCAAAAGAATGAAATTCAACATCCGTTGGAAAATACCCCTGCTTTTGCCGGTACTCATTCGATCACCCCTCATCGGTTCACCGCCCATGAGGGAAAACCCCTGAGCCAATTCCTTCACTGGTTCGAGGTGACGCCTTCCCACGCACCCGAACCGAAACTGGCGCATCCCTTTATCGTGAGACCAATTTTTACGACAAATTCGGATTCGATTATCGGAGGTTACGCGTTTGTCGCCAATGTGGGAAACAACGGGCATCGATTCCCGATCTTGTTAACGGCGTTTCATGTAATGGACCCCATCATCAAACAGAGCGGGATCGACTGTACCGGTCAAAACCCCCATTACACGGGAAAGGAGATACCTGAACGAATCAGGGATGTCAGCATCTTTGATGTCATGGCCCCGAATTGGATGATGGCGTCTTTGGGAGAAGGGGGATCCATGCTCGTGCTGCCGGACGCCCGGGTCGATGATGAAGAACCTTACTCCAATCGAGATATTGCCGCCTTTCGGGTAAAGGATACCCGCGGCCTCCAGCCGGCTGATCTTGCACCGAAACCGCCCGAAAAAGGTGAAACCATTTGGCTGGTGACCCGGCACCCGGAGAAACCCGGCCCCCGGTTATACAAAGCCGTGGTCGTTGAAATCACCGACCGCGTCCTCGTGTACATGTATGCCGATGGCTCCCAACCCCCGAAATATTCCAGCGGCGCTCCCCTGGTCAACCGAAAGGGGGAAGTCGTCGGGATTCTGGTCGGTGGCGGATGCCTGAACGGCCACGTTTTAGGGCACGCCAACCACGCCGGAAACATTCATCAACACCTTGCCGCTTTTTCTGCCACCAGTTGACAAACGGAGGAACCATGAAGACTGAAAGGACTTGTTTTGTAACGATTGGGTTTATGATATTCATGATATTATTATCTACTCCTATCTTTGGCGCCATTCCGGCCGAAGAACGCGCCGCATTGATTGCGTTGTACAATAACACCCATGGCGATAATTGGTATGATAAAACCGGATGGAAAAACCATCCGTTGAATACCGACGGATTTTCCCTGCCTGGAACTGAGGATCATTGGCTTGGGGTGACCGTTGAAAACAATCATGTCACGGAGTTGCGGTTACCACGAAACGGTTTGATCGGTGTCATTCCCCCGGAATTGGGACATCTCGGTCAGTTGACGTACCTCTGGCTGGCGGATAATGCGTTATCCGGCAGCATCCCCGCGGAATTGGGAAATTTAAGTAAATTGATACGATTGGCGTTTGACGGTTGCGAACTGACCGGAAATCTTCCGACTGAATTGGGAAACCTGACCTATCTCCAGTTTCTGATCTTGCACAATAACCATCTGAGCGGCAGTATTCCACCCGAAATCGGAAACCTTCGAAACCTGGAGTGGCTGATACTGGACATGAATAACCTGAGTGGCCCCATTCCGCCGCAATTGGGAAATTTGAGTAATTTGCAAACCTTGAAACTGGACCATAACGAGTTGAGTGGGGGGATTCCACCCGAACTCGAGAACCTGACGCATTTGTGTCATCTCTACCTCAACAACAATCGACTTAGCGGAGAGATTCCGTCCTATCTGGCCCATTTCCCCTGCACCTACGGTTTGACGTTGGACCTTAGTTCCAATTGCCTCATGTTATGGGATCCGGTCTTAAGGGCCTGGCTGGGTACCCATAACCCGGATTGGGACGCGCACCAGGACCAATGTGTTTCCGACTCCAAGAATGTGGTCCATTTGAGTCGAACCAAAGTCTTCCTGAGCGCCCCGTATCAAGGTGAATCCAATACGCAAACCGTCGAGCTCCAAATCACAGGGAATCAACTCGTGAAGTGGATCGCGACGCGTGATGTCCCCTGGCTGTTTGTCAATCCCGCCGATGGGAACGAAAATGCGACTCTTGTGGTGTCCACCCAGTCCGCGTATTTAGATAGGGGCCGTCACACCGGCACCCTTACCATTTACTCCCCGAATGCGATCAATTCCTCCCAGATGATCACGGTTACGCTTGACGTCCACGATCCGGAAACGTCGTCCGCCCCCTTTGGCGAAATCGAAACCCCATTAAACGGTTCGTATATCGACAAACACAGTATCCCGATTACCGGTTGGGCTCTGGATGATCGGGGCGTAACCGGCGTCAAAATATACAAGGACAATACCTATATCGGGGATGCGGTATTTGTGGAAGGCACCCGGCCGGATATCGAGGTTGCCTATCCCGGCTATCCGAATAACCATAAAGCGGGATGGGCGTACCTGCTGTTAACCGATACGCTCCCCAATCACGGAAACGGTACCTATACCCTGAGCGCCAGAGCTCAGGATGCGGACGGTAATGACGTCCTCCTGGGATCAAAACTCATTTCGGTCGATCACACGCATGCCGTCAAACCCTTTGGCTCCATCGACACCCCCACTCCATGCGAAACCGCATCGGGAAAGGAATTGGTAAATTTCGGCTGGGTACTAACCCCTCAACCCAACATGATTCCAGTGGACGGATCGACCATCGATGTGGTTATCGACGGCGTGAAAAAGGGAAACCCTGTGTACAACAATTACCGTTCCGATATTGCCGCCCTCTTTCCCACCTATGCCAATACCAATGGCGCCGTGGGTTATTTTTATATCGATACCACCACACTCGCAAACGGACTTCACACCATTGCCTGGGACGTGACGGATAATGGCGGCAATCGCGATGGAATCGGGAGTCGCTATTTTTCGGTCGAAAACCCCGAGTCAACCGACGGTGCATCGAAACGCCATGAAACCGCTGACAAACAAGCGGAGACCTTTTGCCCCAATGATACCAACATGGGATGCATGGAAGTGACGGCGCTCGGACGTCTCGAATTGAACCTTTGCGATGAAAGCCTTCCTCATTTTACCCACATTCGAGGGTATTTGATGGTGGGCGACCGATTGCGACCCTTACCCGTCGGGTCCACTCTGGATCAAATCAACGGTAGGTTCTATTGGCAACTGGGGCCGGGATTTGTCGGCGAATACCGACTGGTATTTATTGAAACCGATGACACCGGTCATTGTATAAAAAAGAGCGTCACGGTCAAGGTCATTTAAATGGTATTGCAATCATTTGTTTTTTCTTATACAATATAAGAAGTAAGAATAATTAGAAGTAATCGGATATGGATGTATGAGAGGAGAAAATGAAAGTATCAATACCCAAAGAAGAAATCGAACGCATTATAAAACAATACGAATGCGACGAAAATAAAGCCATTAAGGCCTACCTTGATGCTAAAAAAATCTCCGAAGAATCGTTCGAAGATGAAATATCCCGTCAATTAGGCCCCAGAGCAGGCGGCGAAAAATGGCAAACGCCGACATTTACGCCCCGTCAAATCAAGGACCATCTGGATAAATATATTATTGGTCAGGAAAAATATAAAAAACGGTTATCCATTGCCGCAGCGTTTCACTTTGCCATCCTTCGTTATCTGGATGAGCATCCGGATGAGACCCGGGTCAAGCGGTTCCGGAAAAAGAATACCATTATCGCAGGGCCTTCCGGAAGCGGTAAAACCTACAGCGCCGAAGTTCTGGGGGATTTGTTGGAAGTGCCCACGCTCATTATCGATGCCACCGATTATACCGAAGCCGGCTACGTGGGAAAAAGCGCCGACGACATGATTCGGGAATTGATCGATATGGCGCCCGGCGGAACCCGACAGGACAAAGCCAATTTTGTCAGCCGATATGGCGGTATTATTTTTATCGATGAAATCGACAAAAAAGCCAAAGATAAAAACATGATCGGTCACGATATCTCGCGCGAAGGATTCCAGCGGGCCGTGCTCAAACTCATCGAGCGCAAATACGTTTCCATTGAAAATCCCTATTCCCCCGTTTCTCAGATCAAGGAAGCCATCCGTCAACAAGGCGGCGGAAAAGGAAAAATCCAGGACAACATGATCAGTACGGAAAAAATCCTGTTTATTGTCGGTGGCTCCTTCCAGCGCCCGAACAGCGACCTGGAAAGTATCGTCAAAGAACGCATCAAACATAAAACCGGTCGAATCCGCGAAGACGGCAGTTTTATGGTTATGGGGTTCAGTACCGAAGACGCAACGGATAAAAAACAAACCATCCTCAACTACTACAAGGAAGCCGAAGCCGATGATTACATCCGTTTCGGACTGCTCCCGGAACTGGTGGGACGCATCCCCATCCGAAGTTATGTCAGCCTGTTATCGAAAAACGACCTGGTTCGCATTATGCGCGATACCGAAGACTCCATTATTCATCAATACGAATTGGAGTTTAAGAGCTTCGGCATCAACCTTGCCGTCAACGAAGACGCGATCGAGTATGTTGCCGAACTGGCCGAAAACAGCAAAACCGGCGCGCGCGCCCTGGTCAGCGTATGGGAAAGTATTTTGACCGATTTCCAATTTGAAATGCCCGGCTCTCATTTTAAGGAGATTGTCGTTACCGAAGAATTATGCCGAATGCCCCAGGACGTCATGCTCAAAATGCTTAAACGCTCGCCATTTCTCGACTTTATCGAAGAATTCAAAAAAGAATACGGCATCGAGTTGATTCTGGATTCCAAAGTCGAAGAATACGTCGAAAATTACGCGAAGGCCAACGAAATGCAGGTTTACGATGCGTTGAAATTCGTTTTGAAAGGCGCCTCGACCATTAATTACATGAGTCACAAAGGAAAATTCAAGATCACGCTTTCCATGGTCCAGGACCCCAAATATTTCGACAACCTGTTTACCCGATGGTTCCAGCGCACCCATAAAGGCTGCGATGACGTCCAACAACAACAACTGCAACAACCGCTGCCCGAAACCAGTAATTAATTAATTGACTTCAGCCTTTCCTTTTTCAATCGTGCGGTCATGCATGCGGTAAGTGGTAAAACGGGTTTGGGGTTGCCGCATGTTGTTTTCCACCCACTTGGTCCGAAGTTTTTCCTTGACCAGCGATACCTGTAAAGCGAGGGAATAGAGACGCGTTTTTGCGCTTCGTTTCCCAAAATACCGGTTGTACCGCTCGCGGACATCGTGGGCGTATTGTCGGGCGTTTTCATCCGGGGCATGGGTGATCAGGGCATCGAGGATCGGGTAGAAGAGGGAGGCATTTTTCTTTCGCTGTTCATGGCGGAGTGTCATAAACTCATCCTGCGGGTTCTCGGTCGCGATGGCCCCCAGAAGATACGTTTCGGCCATGCGCAAAATCGATGGTCCGTTTTCCTTAAAATCCTTTTTAAAGGCCTGAGTCAGAAAAGCGCCGGACTCGCGAGGGGTAAAATGGGGATGCTTGAACCAGATGCCCGCCTGTCCGTGACGCTCCATGTAAGGAATCTCATCCAGGACCCGGTTGGCCTTCCGGTATTCGTTTTCCAGCGGTGTTCCCGGGGTAATCCCCAATCCCATGAATTGGATAAAATCGGCTTTGAGGTGGATTAAAAAGTCGATGTCGTCCCAGATCGTCTCCGGGGTATGATGGTCGAGAAACAAAATACCGGAGGTTAGCACCGAAACGCCCTGGTGTCTTAGATCCTGAATCAATCGGTAAAAATCGATGCCCCGGTTTTTCTCATAGATTTCGGTTTGGGATTCCACACCCATCCATAAAAAATCGATACCGATGCGCTGAATGAAATCGATTCCCATTTTCATGACGGTTTCGGCCGATGAAAAAATATTAAAGGAATACGGTTTTCGGTATGTTTCCATGAGGGCGAGGAGGTCGCGGGAGCGTTCGTCGGATTTGAAAAAATTTTCATCCAGCACAAAGAAATCGGTAATGCCCATTTCTTTTTCATACGTGTGACACAGATCGAAGAATTCCTTTCCGGTATTTAAGAAGGGGATGTACTGTCTCTGAAATAAATGGGACGTGGCGCAAAACCGACAACCGTTGACGCACCCCATACCCGGCATGATGATGCCTTCGGGAATCATGCGGTTGCTCACGGGCATGCCCAGGATATAACGGTTAAACGAGGAGTATCGGATCGGGTGTTTGATGGGGGCTGAGACGTCTTCACCGAAGAGGTGGCGTAAGAACCGGATCCCTTCGCCCCGGCACACGACATCACAGGGAACCTTGTGCTCGATATCTTCCAGACTGGTTCCGTGACCGCCCAGAATGATTTTGGTTTTCGGGGAGTATCGGCGAATCAACTGCGCCATATGGATGGTTTTATCGATATTGGGGATGATGAATTGGATTCCCACGTAATCGTATCCCTTTTTGATTTCCGCGATAAACCGGCGGCGGGAAGGAAAATCCAGGATGGCCGTGGGGATTTTCAGGTTTTCGGCAATTAAATAGAGTCCGTACGTTTCCTGGTTAAAGCGCATGGAGAAAACGCCCTGTTCCCGGGTCACCTGGTTGTGGAGGATTTCCATCAGATTTTCCTTACGGCCATAGGCGTCATCCACGCCGTAAGGACCAAAAACGGAGGTTAGTAGAAGTTTCATTGGCGTTTCATTGGTGGGACAAACCCGCGGTCTGTCCGTAGAAATACACGTAAAAGAAAATACCCGTAAAAAAATAAAGGACGATTTTTCAATCGTCCTTTATTATATAATGGTGTATTTTCGTATTAGTTAATCTATTGTATGGAATTCATACCCAGTTCGATGGCTTTGGCGTTGACCGGAATCAGGTCATGATGGCGCGGCGGAAGCGTTTCTTTCAACACATCCAGGAGCGTTTCCTTTTTGACCAAGTGGTTTAGCTTGACCAGGGCGCCCAGAACGATCATGTTCATGACCTTGACGTTCTTTAATTCATTGGTGGCCAGTTCGATGGCGGGGAGGGGATAGATCCGGATATCGTCTCGGGTCGGACCCTGTTTGATCGTGCTGCTTTCCCAAATCAAAATGCCGCCTTTTTTCACCGAACCTTCAAACTTCTTCAATGAGGGCTGGTTTAGCACCACGACCACATCGTAGGCGGTAACCACCGGAGAGGAGATCGGCTCATCGCTAATATTGACCATGCAATTGGCCGTGCCGCCTCTCATTTCCGGACCGTACGAAGGCATCCAGCTTACTTCTTTTCCTTCTTTCATGGCGGAGTAGGCCAGGAGTTTTCCCATGGATAATACGCCCTGACCCCCAAAACCTGCAAAAATCGCTTCAACTAACATGTCATGCCTCCTATTGTTTGGGCTCTTTGAAAACACCCAGGGGGAAGTACGGATACACTTTATCCTTTAACCAGTTTAAGGATTCTACCGGCGTGCACTTCCAGCCGGACGGGCAGTTGGATGCCACTTCGATAAAGGTGGTTCCCAGTTTCTTTTCCTGGATTTCAAATGCTTTCTTCAGCGCTTGTTTGGCTTTTCGGGTATTGGCCGGGGTATTGCAGGTCACCCGTTCCACGTAAGCCACGCGGTCGAACTGCGAGACGATCTCGCACATTTTTAACGGCATACCCACTTTGGTCACATCTCGTCCGTATGGGGAGGTCGTGGTCTTTTGACCGGACAGGGTCGTGGGCGCCATTTGTCCGCCCGTCATCCCATAGATTCCGTTGTTAATGAAAATAAACGTGAAATTTTCACCGCGGTTGCAGGCGTGGAGGGTTTCGGCCGTACCAATGGCAGCCAGGTCGCCGTCTCCCTGATAGGAAAAGACGAAGCGGTCGGGCAGCATGCGTTTAACGGCTGTGGCCAGGGCAGCGGCGCGTCCGTGGGCGGCTTCCTGCATATCGATATCCATATAATCATAAGCAAAAACCGAGCATCCGACCGGACAGACACCCACGGTCTTGTCCTGGATTCCCATTTCGTCGACCACTTCCATCAGCAGTTTGTGGATGGTGGCGTGAAAACATCCGGGGCAATAATGCATGCGCTTATCCAGGAGTGTTTTGGGGCGTTGGTATACTACTTTATATCCTTCTTTCATTGTCGGTCTCCTATTTAACATGGCTTTTGATGGCGCCCAATATTTCTTCGGGGGTTGGAATGATACCACCCTGACGTCCGTAGAAATAAACCGGTTTTTTCCCTTCGACGCCCAGACGAATATCTTCGACCATTTGTCCGGCATTCATTTCGATGGAGATGAAGAAATTCACCCGGCTCAGTTTGGCCAGTTCGTCGTACTTATGGTAAGGGAACGGCCATAAGGTGATGGGGCGTAAGAGTCCTATTTTGATTCCGGCTTCGCGGGCGAGGTCAACCGTCTTTTTGCAGACGCGGGACGTCACACCGAAAGACGAAATCACGATTTCCGCATCATCCAGTTTGTATTCTTCGAAACGAATCTCATTTTCCGTAATCTGCCGGTATTTTTCCTGGAGGATGTTGTTTTTGGCTTCCATCTGTTCGGATTGAATATAGAGGGAAGTGATAATATTTCGTTTTCGGGCGGGAGTCTTACCCGTGGTTGCCCAGGGTTTATTCGGTTTGTACGGAATCGGATCGGGGAGGACGACTTTTTCCATCATCTGACCGATTGAACCGTCGGAAAGAAGGAGCACCGGCGTGCGGTATTTATCGGCCAGTTCAAAACCGAGAACGCAGTGGTCGACCATTTCCTGAACGGAATTGGGGGCCAGAACGATCAGGTGATAATCGCCGTGTCCGCCGCCTTTCACTGCCTGGAAATAATCGCCCTGGCTGGCCTGGATGGTGCCCAAACCGGGACCGCCTCTCACGACATTGACAAAAACGCAGGGCAGTTCAGCGCAAGCGATGTAGGAGACGCCTTCCTGCATGAGTGAAAACCCGGGAGATGACGTGGTTGTCATCACGCGAGCACCTGCGGCTGCGGCTCCGTACACCATATTCACTGAAGCGACCTCACTTTCTGCCTGGAGCAATACATAATTATGTTCCGGCTCTTTCATTGCCAGGTATTCCACCACCTCGGATTGGGGGGTGATGGGATATCCAAAATAACCTTGCAGGCCCGAACGGATGGCTGCTTCTGCAAGAGCTTCATTTCCTTTCATGAATTTTATGTCACCCAATTTAACCTCCATTTATGATAAGAGTAAGTATGAATATATTCAAGTGGAACGTTTAGTCCACTTTTTTGTAAACCGTTATGGCTGCATCCGGGCAAATAACTGCGCAATTCTGGCAGGCAATGCATGCCTCTTCATTGGCCAGGAAAGCATAGTGAAGTCCGTAGCTGTTGGTATCCGATTTATTAATCGCCAAACATTTGGCGGGACAGGACGTCACGCATAATTCACATCCTTTGCATCCTTCAACCGAGATTTCGACATAACCTTTTGCAGGCATGGTTTCCTCCTATATTTGTACACATTATGAGTTTGCTCTTATTATGGTGTTTTGCAGGCACAAGACTTCTTTACGACCTTATTATAATTTCTGACTTGTATCATTTCTTAAATAGTATTATACCAGAATTCCCAAATAAGTCAAAAAAGAAAAATTAAAATCAGGGGTGTATTGCATGAATTTATGAAGGCTGTCTGCCTCAAAGGATTTGACTTACAGTTTTGGCAATTTTACGATTTACATTGTTTTAACCGGATAAGAACGAATATAATTATCCACCGTTACAAGAATTAACTGATTCTTAATCGCCTGGCAAATCAACATACGATCAAAGGGATCACGGTGAATCGAAGGCAATTTGGGAAGATAAATCACACTTTCTTCATCTAATGGTAAAGATTCAATCTGATGCCTTTCTCGCTGTTCGGGAAGATATTCTGATGGAGGCCTTGGCAAGGGAAGCTTTCCCAGTTGATATTTAACGATACTTTCCCAAATGGATATAACGCTTAAAAATATTTCATTTTCGGTATTGCTTATCGCTTCGCGGATGTTTTCTGGCAACCGGTTATCCCCACTGATAAACCATAAAAAAATGCAAGTATCCAACAGAAGTCTCATTACCCCTCGAATTCCTTGAATATATCCTCCGGTAAAGGGGCGTCAAAATCATCCGGGACACGAAATTCTCCTCTGCATAGACCAAATGGTCGTGATGTCTTGACGCCATTCTCTTCAAAATGAGATACGATTACCTGGAATTGTGCCTTGGGGGTTGCATACTTTTCCGGACAATATAAATGACCGTCTTCAAGTAATTGTGATTTAAACATAGCCTCATGCATAATTGCCTCCAAAGACACTATACTGTTAATCGAAGACTTTGTCAACTCTCCTCAGAGACGCCGAATCGTAAATACGCTGTTGGAGGTATCGGATGCACCTGAAATCGAGACACTGGAGATTCGAATCTTGCATAGAGACGAAACCGTATTGGGAACGAGCCAGGAATGGGAGCCGCTATTCGACCGGGACGCACTGACAATGATCCAGGTGGTCCCATTGTCCTTGGTGTATTCGATTTTGACATACCCGGTCAGTCCGACACTGGTCCAGGTAATGGAATGCGTGGTGCCAACCACCCAGGATTCGCCGCCATTGGGCGAGGTCACCGTGATGGTGGGGCGGAGAATCGAAAATACCGCATTGGAGGTATCCAGGATGGTGCCATTGGAAACACTGGTGACTCGAACCTTACACTGCGTCGCCGGAGCATTGGGGACCACCCAGGAATAGGACCCGGTATTGGCGGTCGAAGCATTAATGAGGATCCAGGTGGAACCATTATTGCGGGAATACTCGATTTTGACATTGCCCGAAACGCCGCCGCTGGTCCAGGTAATGGGATGAGTTGTCCCCACGTACCATTGCTCCCCACCATTGGGAGACGTGACCGTGATCGAGGGGCGCACGATCGAAAATACCGCATTGGAAACGTCCAGGAGGCTCCCGTTGGAAAGGCTGGTCACGCGAACCTTACACTGCGTCGCCGGAGCATTGGGGATGACCCAGGAATACGAGCCGGTATTGGAGGCCGAGGCATTAACGCTCGTCCAGGTATTCCCGTTGTCCCGGGTATACTCGATTTTCACGTTGCCGATCACATTGTAACTCGACCAGGTAATCGGATGGGACGATCCCACATACCAGGTTTCACCGCCGTTGGGGGAGGTGACCGTTATATTGGATCCATTCAGGCCCACGTAGGCTTTGATACAGGGATTGGCATCGTATAAGGTGCCCACATCCTCCCAGGTACTGCCATTATGACTGCAAAAACTTTCGCCGCTGTTGGCTGTTGCGGCCGAAGAATAACTCGCGATCGGATACTCGATTGCGACCGGATAAGTATAGGACGCATTGGTGCATTTAACCACGACGGAAAATTTCTGTCCATTGGTGAGGCTGACCGGGGTATTCAGGGCAATGGTGTAATAGCCGGGGTATGTTTTGGAACCCGATTGGGTGGTGATCAGTGTGCCACTCCGGGGAGCGCCGGCTGTCACCCCTCGATAAATATATATCGTGTATTGAACATTGATGTCGGTTACATAAAAACCAACCGCTTTAAGCTGGGAGGCGCCTTCGGTGGTAAAGATATTGGCGGCCCAGCCGATGGTATCGCCATATCCGTAATTGGATACCCAACCCAGGGGATCGTATTGGTATACTTTTTGATAATTGGTGGTCGCTTCAGCGTTGTTGAAACTGACGACTTCGCGGAAGGAATTATCGTAATACGAGAGATAAAAATATCCGCTCTCTCCCCAGCTCGTGCCCCAGCTATTCCGAAGGATAAAGGCGCCGTTTCCCGGCGGGGCGATATTAAATTTGCTGGCGGCAAAACTATCGTCCCAACCCACAATCGCGACCGCGTGATTGGGGGCAAACGCACCATTATAGTAATAACTTTTATAGCTGGAATTATAATAGGCATCCCCGTATCGGAACGCGCAGTAAACCGCTCCGTATGTGGAAATAAACGACTTAATGGCATTGTTATCCAATTTATTGGCTCGTGGAGGTAAAAACACAACTTGCTGAACATGTTTCTGTGGGGCATATCCTTCGATTCCCATCGATAATGAATAAGGGTAGGGGGCATCCGTTTCACTCAACGGCCCGTCCCAGCGTAACAGGTATGCCGAGGACATCCAGGAGTTGCCGCCTTCGCATTCGCCATAATCAAAATGATGGTTGGCGTTCATGTCCTGCTCGCCGAAATTTTTGATTTGACCGGGCATCAGATAAGACTCCAATGAGGCCATGGTGGCAAAGGTCCAGCAGGAACCGCAGGCGCCCTGGTCCCGGATCGCGGTCAATTTCCCCTGGGTTCGTAAATCAAAGGTCGTGGGGTATGCCGTGACAATACCGCGATTCTGGGGCGCCGAAATGCTCTTGACATTCGATAAATCGACCGGTGACGGCACGTATCCCAACGGATAACCATCGCTGATCAGTGTCAGGTACCTGCCTTCTTTAACCGCTTCCTGATACTTTATAAATTCCGGATTTAACGGACTCATTTTTGGGGTTTCATCCGTAGAAGGCGCATTAATGGCGAAAACTTGGATCACGAATACGCACACAATAACGGTAAAAAAAATTATTCTTTTCATGTGTCCTCCTATTTTTATATAACGTATTTTAAAACGGTGAAAGGATTGGGGAGATTATCGGAATTGAAATTTAATTCACCTAAGGATAATAAATCAATGGCAAATTTTTTTCAAGAAAAAAATAAAATTTTATTATAAACGCGATGTGGCAACAGGAGAATTGCCTGATTTGACTTCCCATACTTGAAATAAGCCAACCTTTTTGGTATCATTTAACAATAAGGACGCTTTCTCATCCGAATTTGCGGAAGCGACGACCCCACGATGATCGAACAATTCTTACCGGCTTTTCACTACGGCGATGCCATTGGAAACTGTGCCCTCGGTCTTCACCGCTTTTTACTCCAACAAGGGATCGACAGCCGAATCATCGCGTTATCGGTCGATGAATCCCTGAAAAACGATGCCATCCTTTTCAAGGATTATCACCACGATCACCACGATCACCACGCTCCGAAATCCCATTCCCTGAAAATCCTCCATTTTGCCATTCCCTCCGTACTCACCGATTTCTTTCTCGAGACTCACGGCCCGAAAGCCATGATATACCACAATATTACCCCGCCCCATTTCTTCCTCGATTTCTCCGATTCCCTGGTCCGCTTTACCCATGAAGGCCGGAAACACCTCGAACGGCTTCGGAATTGCTTTGATATCGCCATCGCCGATTCGAATTACAATGCCAATGAACTGCGCGCATTGAATTATCAAAACGTCCGGGCCTTCCCCCTTACGGTCCCGCTGAGCGATTATGACATCCCGTTTAAAACAGCGTACCATCACCTGCTCAACGACGAACGCAAAAAAAACATCGTGTTTGTGGGACGAATTTCCCCCAATAAAAAGATCGAAGACCTGATTCGAACGCTGGCCGTTTACAAAAAGTATCTCTCTCCGGCGGTTCGACTGATTATCGCCGGAAACACCGGAACGTTGCCCACCTACTTTTATGCGCTCAAGGAACTGGCCCGAAATCTCCGCCTTTCCAACCACGATGTGATCTTTACCGGGCATATTCCATTCGATGAACTGCTGGCCGTCTATCGGCTGGGTGATGTCTTTTTATCCATGAGCGAACACGAAGGCTTTTGTCTTCCGCTGATTGAAAGCTGCTATTTTCAGGTTCCGGTTGTGGCGTTCGATGCGGGTGCTGTCAGCGAGACGCTCGATGGTTCCGGGATCCTGTTTCATGAAAAGAAATATGACGCGGTTGCCGGACTCCTCGAACAAGTGATCCATCACCAGGAGCTGCGCTCTCAATTGAGCGAACTCCAAAAGGAGCGCATCGCCAAATACAAACGCGATGCCGATCCTTTTAAATTACTGGATCATTTCAGTTCCTGGATCGATTGAAAACCTGGAATGAAGTGGACGATCAAACAAAAACGCGTATGATTAAAATCGGGATTGTGATTCAGCGGTACGGTCAAGAGGTCGTGGGCGGGGCCGAAACCCTGGCCCGGAACGTGGCCGAACGCCTCAACGCGTCCGGCTGCGATGTCACGGTGTTTACCACAACGGCCAAAGACTATATCACCTGGAAAAATGAATTCCAACCGGGAAACTCCATTCTCAAAGGGGTCAATATCCGCCGTTTCCCGGTCGAGAGAGAACGGGACATCAACGCCTTCGATCGATTTTCCACCGAGGTTTTCGCCAATGTTATGGCCGAACATCCTGCCTTCAATCCCGAAGAAGAAAAAGAGTGGGTCGAACGCCAGGGACCGTATTGCCCGTCGCTGATCGAGGCGCTGCGTCGGTCCCAAGACGAGATCAATGTCTTTATTTTCTTTACTTATCTGTATTACCCAACCATCGAAGGACTCAAAGTCGTTGACAAACCCGCCATTCTGTTCCCGACTGCGCATGATGAACCGCCCCTCTATTTAAACCTGATGAAAGAGGTGTTTTGCCGACCCGATGCTTTATTTTTCCTGACCGCATGGGAAATGAAATTTATCCGGGATACCTTTCAACCCGTCAATGCTTCCTTACTGGTGCGCTCCGGCGTGGACATTCGGAGCGATATCGATCCGCAGTTATTCCGGAAGCGGTTCGGTCAATGTCTTCCGTATCTTCTTTATGCCGGTCGAATTGAAAAAGGAAAAGGTCTGGAAACCGTTTTTGATGCTTACCATGAACTCCGAAAACGCCGGTTGATCGATCTGGTGTTAATGGGAAAAAAATGGATGGATATTCCCTCCATTGACGGCATCAAATACGTGGGGTTTGTGTCAGAGGAAGAAAAACTCTCCGCGTTTAAAGGTGCTGTGGCATCGATTCAACCCTCGCCCCTGGAGAGCCTTTCCATTACCACCCTGGAATCTTTTTCTCAGCAAACGCCCGTGCTGGTCAATAAGAAATGTCAGGCTTTGCAGGAGCATATCGAGATTTCCCGCGGCGGGTTGGCCTACGAAAATACGGATGAATTGATGGATCATTGCCATACCCTGTATGACAATCGTAAATTGCGATATCAAATGGGAATAAATGGTTACCACTACGTCCAAACCTACTATTCCTGGGATATGATGATCCAAAAAGTCAAAATGTATCTTACCGATACCCTGACAACCAAAGAAAAAATATATGATATATAGATATAGATATAAATGACAAGCGATTTAAATAAAGAAATAGAAGAAATTGCTGCCGTGTGTTCCGATTGCGGCAATTGTTTGTTTTCCTGTCCCGTGTACAATGCGCGATTGATGGAGCCCGATTCGCCGCGCGGTAAAGTGAATCTGATTAAATCCCTGATGGATGGACGGTTAAAACCTTCGCCATTGAATAAGGAATTGGTTTACCGGTGTATGTGTTGCGGCAGTTGCGAGCATTCCTGTACCAAAGGGGTTGAATTCGTGAACATGATGGTTCAATACCGGAATGAAGCTTCCAAAGGTACGCGGATTCCTTGGCTTAAAAAAATCATCCTTTACCTTTACCAGTCCCTTATTTTTCGAAAGTTCATATGGGTCGCGGACCTCATGGCCAAAACCCCTCTTCAGAAAAAACTGGGGATTCCCCGACGGCGCAAAGCCGGTATCAAACACTTGCTATCCGGGAAACCGAAGAAAAACGATCGGACCGAATACGACATCCTGTTTTTTCCCGGTTGCGTGATGAGTATGTTTTACCCGGAAATTATCGTCAACATTGTGGAATTGTTAAAGAGCAAAGGGTTTACGGTTGTGATTCCCCGGGGACTGAAATGCTGTGGTTTTCCGTTTGTCTCACAGGGATGGGGCAATAAATTTCTTCGGTTGAGGAAGAAAAACCAGGCCTTGTTTTCCCAATACCAGTTTCGATATTTATTGGCGCCGTGTGGAACCGGGGCCATGACCTTTAAAAAGTATTACGATTGGGGAGAATCCTTACCCCAAATATACGAGTTAACGCAGTTTTTCTATAACCACATACCGGATATGCCGGTTAATACCGCGCCGTTTAAAGACGATGATCGAAAAATCACGTGGCATGATCCGTGTCATCAGTTAAAATCCTTGCGAGTCGAAAAACAACCGCGTTATTTTATGACGCAGTTGGGGGAGAAATTTGTCGATGATAAATCTGCGCTTTGTTGCGGATTTGGGGGAATATTCTCGGTGGGTTTTCCGTCCACATCGAAAAAAGTATTGACGCGCAAACAAGATCGATTAAATGAAATCGGAGCGGAGGTCGTGTTTACCTCTTGCCCCGGATGTTACCTTCAATTACGAGAGCATTTATCGCCGGAAAAAGATGTGAGATTTTTTACGGATTTATTTACGAAAGCCAAATAAATCGCAGATAACCCGATGATTCATTTGAAAAAGACGGGCGACCGTTATATAATAGAGATGGTGAAATTCAAATGACAAACGAAGTAAAAATTAAAAAGATTCCGTATGGTATATCCAATTACGGACGTATCATTGAAGAGAATTGTTATTATGTCGATAAGACTATGTACATCAAAGCAGTCGAGGACGCGGGAGATTATTTGTTTTTTATCCGACCGCGCCGTTTCGGAAAATCCTTATTCCTCGCCGTACTTCAAGCGTATTACGATATATCGTTCAGGGAAAAATTTGACGAATTTTTTAAAGATACCTGGATTCATACTCACCCGACCAAAGAAAGGGGATTGTATCTCGTTTTGTCTTTGAATTTCTCCGCAATCGATCCGGAACCGGATAAACTGGAAATCTCCCTTTTGAAACATATCAAAGTTGAAGCGCTTTCCTTTATTCAAAAGTATGTCGAGTTCCTGGGGGAAAACCCGGATGATTATAAAAACATTAAAGAGAGTAACTCCTGCCCCGATATCTTAAGCACGCTGATTTCTCTATGCCGAAACTCGAACCAAAAGATGTATGTCATTATCGATGAATACGATAATTTTGCCAACACGATTCTCACCACCAGAGGAAAAGATGCTTATCAACGATTAACGCGCGGGGAAGGTTTTTTCCGATCCTTTTTCAATGTATTGAAAGCAGGGACTACCGGTATGAAGGCCCCGGTTACCCGCTTATTCATCACCGGCGTTTCCCCCGTTACCATGGATGATGTGACCAGCGGCTTCAATATCGGCGATAATATTTCTCTTGCCCCGACCTTAAATAGCATGATCGGCTTTACACGTAATGAAGTCCGGGATATGCTTGATTATTATTATAATGTTGGGTATCTGAAACACGAACCGGGTTTTCTTTTGGAAATGCTGGAAAAATGGTACGGCAATTATACGTTCTCGGATCATTCCCCGAACGGGGAACGGCTGTTTAACTCCGATATGATCCTTTATTTTTTAAAGGAATATCTTAGAATCCAAAATATTCCCGATGATTTAATCGACCGAAATGTTCGGATCGATTATGGGAAATTACGGCATCTCATTGTGTTGGATCGGGGAAAGACCAAAACCACCAATGGAAATTTCAGTAAACTGAAAGAGATCATCGAAGAAGGAGGAACATCGGCCGTCATTTCTCGGGGGTTCCCGCTTGAAGAGATGATGGACTCAAACAATTTCAAGTCCTTGCTCTTTTATTTCGGTCTTTTAACGATCAAGGGAACCGAAAAAGGCAGACTCCGACTGGAGATCCCCAATGAAACAGTTCGACGATTGTATTACGATTACATCAAAGATGCTTATCGCGATACCGGCATATTTGCGATGGATCTATCGAAATATGAGGATTTAATGACCAACATGGCCTATGATGGGGAGTGGAAACCCCTGTTTGATTATTTAAGCGGATGCATCCGTGAGAGCATGAGCTTGCGGGATTTGATCACAGGGGAAAAATCCATCCAGGCTTTTTTGAATGTGTATCTCGGTTTGAGCAATCTGTATATTATTCACACCGAAAGAGAGCTGAACAAAGGGTATGCCGATATCGTCATGGAGCCTTTTCTTGCGGGTTACACAGATATCAAGTATTCGTATGTATTAGAAATCAAATACATCAAACCCGAAGGCAAGAAGAAAAAGAAACCCTCTTCGGGTATGATCGAGAAATTAAAAACCGAAGCCGAGGCGCAGTTGGCGACTTATTCACTGGATAAAAAATTCAGGAAGAGTATGGAACCAACGATAATCCAGACATTAACATTGATCTTTTACGGATCGGACCTCGTTTTTATCGGATAATCTTCCCTTTTTAATCATTTATCATTTTAATCATTGAAATCCTTTACAATAAATTTGCGTTTTAGTAAAATCCAAATAATTTACCCCGAAGGAGTTCATAGGGGCGAATCCGCGGATTCGCCCCTCTTTTTTGAGGTGCTATTTATGCTTCTCTATAAGCGTTTTAACCTTTAAAAATTTTAGAAGGTGCGGATGAAATGTTTAAACGCACCGTGCACGCTTTTTCCCGCTTTTTTTTATTGAATTGGTAATCGGAAGGGGTTTGTTTAATACTTCCTTGAAAACATTGATATACGTGGACGCTCTCTCAAAGTTAAAATCGCAGATAATCGGATCATTCATTGAAAAACAAAGGCGACCGTTATATAATAGAGATGGTGAATCCAAATGACAAACGAAGTAAAAATTAAAAAGATTCCGTATGGTATATCCAATTATGCCCGTATCATTGAAGAGAATTGTTACTACGTGGACAAGACTATGTACATCAAAGCAGTCGAGGACGCGGGAGATTATTTGTTTTTTATCCGACCGCGCCGTTTCGGAAAATCCTTATTCCTCGCCGTACTTCAAGCATATTATGATATAGCGTTCAGGGAAAGATTTGACGAATTATTTAAAGATACCTGGATATACCGAAACCCGACACCGGAACGAAATTCCTATTTAATATTAAGTTTGAATTTCTCGCAAATCAGATCAAATATCGACCAATTGGAGAAATCGTTTTATTTCGACATCATCGAAACGGGAAAAAGGTTTATTTCCAAATATAGAGAGGCGTTGGAAGTCGAAGAAGAGAAAGCGGTAATTGAGCTTAATACAAGAGAGAATGCACCGGACGCGCTGAGGTATCTCCTATCATTGGCTCGAACAAGCGACCAGAAACTATACGTCATTATCGATGAATACGATAATTTTGCCAATACGATTCTGACCACCGGAGGGAAAGTTGCTTATCAACAATTAACGCGCGGGGAAGGTTTTTTCCGATCTTTTTTCAATGTATTGAAAGCAGGCACTACCGGGATTGAGGCCCCGGTTACCCGGTTATTCATCACCGGCGTTTCCCCCGTTACCATGGATGATGTGACCAGCGGCTTCAATATCGGTAAAAATGTCTCGTTGGAACCCCGTTTTAACCGGATGTTTGGTTTCACTCAAGAAGATGTGGTTCAAATGATTGAATATTACAGGGGAACCGGGTCGATTTCCCATTCAACAAAATCTCTACTCGAAATCATGGCCGAATGGTACGGCAATTACCTCTTCTCCGAATTGGATGATGTCACCTTGTTTAACTCCGATATGGCGTTGTATTTCATCGATAATTATTTGAGCCTGAAAATGATTCCCAAGGATTTAATCGACCGGAATGTTCGGATCGATTATGGGAAATTACGGCATCTCATTGTGTTGGATAGGGGAAAGACCAAAACCACCAATGGAAATTTCAGTAAATTGAAAGAAATCATCGAAGAAGGGGGAACATCGGCCATCATTTCTCGGGGGTTCCCGCTTGAAGAGATGATGGATTCGAATAATTTCAAATCCTTGCTCTTTTATTTCGGTCTTTTAACGATTAAGGGAACCGAAAAAGGCAGACTCCGACTGGAGATCCCCAATGAAACGGTTCGACGATTGTATTACGATTACATCAAAGATGCTTATCGCGATACCGGCGTATTTGCGATGGATCTATCGAAATATGAGGACTTGATGACCAACATGGCCTATGATGGGGAGTGGAAACCGCTGTTTGATTATTTAAGCGGATGCATCCGGGAGAGCATGAGCTTGCGGGATTTGATCACAGGGGAAAAATCCATCCAGGCTTTTTTGAATGTGTATCTCGGTTTGAGCAATCTGTATATTATTCACACCGAAAGAGAGCTGAACAAAGGTTATGCCGATATTGTTATGGAACCTTTCTTTACGGGTTATCAGGATATCAAGTATTCGTATGTTTTGGAAATCAAATACATCAAACCCGAAGGCAAGAGGAAAAAGAAACCCTCTCCGGGTATTGTCGAGAAATTAAAAACCGAAGCCGAGGCGCAGTTGGCGACTTATTCGCTGGATGAAAAATTCAGGAAGAGTATGGAACCAAAGGCAATCAAGACATTAACATTGATCTTTTACGGATCGGACCTCGTTTTTATCGGTTAGAACGTCCCGCCCCTGTTTTATTCTGGTTACCCACATCCAGACCTTTTATTTCCTTACCTAAAAATTCGCCTGACACGTTAACCTTTTTATTATTAATCATTGAAATTCTTTACAATAAATTTGCGTTTTAGTATCATTTTTAAAAGACAATTTTGATTTTAATACAGTAAAAAAATTAGGAGATATAACTATGAATGATCAAGACACATCTTTTGAACCAAAGGCTTTGCACGATTACTTTATTGAGATAACCAAACGGCCGCATCCCTCGGCCAACCAGGAGGGCGTAACCGGAAACGAAGACCCGGTCAGGCAATATGTCGCCGAAGAAGCACCAAAAATCGGCGCCACAGTCAAATTCTATAATCCCGATACTCAAGACCCCGGACAGCGGGTTATCGTGTTAAGTCGCCCGGGCTCGGATGATTATAAGGACAAAGCTCCCGTTATCCTGCAAGCGCATATGGATATGGTTTATAACCCGGTAAACATGGAGTTTCCACTCCAGGTCATCCAAGACCCCGACTCCGGTAAAACAGGTCGGTGGATTAAGGCCATCGATGCAAAAGGGACTCCTTGCACGTTAGGGGCGGATGACGGGATCGGAATTGCTACAGCCATGGCCATTTTAGCGGACGAAAACCTCAAGAAATATCCCGTGGAGTGCCTGTTTACCGTCCAGGAAGAAACCGATATGGGCGGCACTAATAATTGCGACTTAACTAAAATCGGCTTAACCGGAAACAAACTGCTCAATCTCGATGCGGAAACACTGAACGTCATCATCTATGGCAGTGCCGGCGGCGCCGAAACCTCTTATCAGGGGAATATTTCCCGTCTGGAATCTTCCGACCTTGATAAATATTTTCCCGGAGGTTATGAAATCAAAAAAGTGACGGTCTCCGGTCTGCGCGGCGGACACTCCGGCGTGGATATCAATAAAGGCAGACTCAACGCAATTAAAGTTCTGACCCAGGCCCTGGCCCGGCTCAACAAGCGAATCACAAACCTGGATGTCAGTGGGCATGGAATCGGCGTTTATAATTTCCTGATTGGTAATATCAAAAGAACCGATATTATTAAAGCCAATGCCATTCCCGCCTCCGCCGAAGCGATCATTGCCCTGCCCAAAGCCGATGCGGATAATTTTGCCAAAGATTTCAATGCGTACTGCGGCACTCTATATGCGCAAAATCTGCCGGAAGAAGCGGGATTTAAATTCGATGCCGTCCCGAGCACCTCTTCGGATCAGCCCCTGGATACAAAATCCACCGATGCCCTGCTCTGTATGCTCCAACAGATTCCTCACGGCGTCATGACCATGATCCCCAATCCCGATTTTCCCGGAGTCGTGGAAACCTCGACCAATCTTTATAACGTTGCGATCAAAGGCAGCAGTGTCACGATCGCTTCCTCCAATCGCAGTTCCAATGATATGGCATTGCAAGCCCTGGAAATTGCGCAAAAAAGTATTGGTACCCAGAACAATTTTATGGTATTTACAGATATCAACAACTATTCCTCATGGCCGCCGAACGCTGACTCTGCCCTGCTGAAATTGGCGGGGGGCGTATATAAAGGAATTTATGGTGAAAAGTATGAAGAAACCGTCATCCATGCCGGTCTGGAGTGCGGGGTACTGGTGAAACGATTCAAAGACGAATTGGGGAAAAACCTCGATGCAATCTCCATCGGTCCCACCATCACCAATCCTCATTCCCCGTCTGAAAGTCTCCAGGTCGAAACGACCGATAAAACACAAACCGTTCAACAGTTCTATAACGCGGTCAGTCAAATTATCCAGGCCATTTTTGCTTAATAAATTGGAGGATTCTTTATGAAATATTCAACGTTTAGTCAAAATCATTTTAAAATGTTATTAGAAAATTTTCTGGCAGCCGGCGGTCTAAAAGAATTAAATCTGGACTCACCCGGGACAAATTCTCTGGCCGCCTGGTTTCTGGGCCCCAAAGCCGAGAACCAGGAATTCTTCGGAAAACTTCTAGTAGATGGATTCAATGCCCACTGCCAGGACCGTAAAGACTACTTTTCCGAAGACCCCGAATACATAACCGATTATCGAAAGGATAGCGATTATGAGGCCAGTCTGAATAAACTGAAAACCGACTTTAATCAATTACTCTCTAAACTCAGGGGTTCCGTTCCTTTTTCCAGCTACCGATACCAGGCGCACATGAATTGGGACTTGACCATGCCCGGTTTATTGGGGTATTTTTCCGCCATGCTTTACAACCAAAACAATGTGGCAACCGAAGCGTCTCCCGTCACGTCCTGGTTGGAATCTTTGGTGGGTAAGGATTTATGCAAAATGCTCGGATTTCCTGCGTCTTCGACGTTTAATGCCCAAACCGGACCTTTACCCTGGGGACACATTACCTGTGACGGGTCCATCGCCAATTTTGAGGGAATGTGGGCGGCCAGGAATTTGAAGTTTTACGCCATTTCATTGGCCGAAGCGATCAAAAATGATCCCTTGATGAAGGACGCTAAATGCTTAAAAGTTAAGTATATGGGAAAAGAGACGGAGCTCATCAAGCTGGATACCTGGGCGCTGATTAACTTGGAGGTGGACACGGTCCTGGGGCTTACCGAACGGATCGTTAAAGAATGCGAAATCAAATCCGAAGTGATTTCAGAGGCCGTGGAACCTTACCTTCTTCAAAGTATGGGGTTCATCGATTTCAGCCGTACATACCTGGCCGATATTCCCCAGCCTGTGGTCATCGGCACATCCACGAAACACTATTCGTGGCCCAAGAATGCCGCTGCTCTGGGGATCGGTAAAAATAATTTCGTCAATATTAATGTGGATGAAAATGCCAGAATGTCTATTTCCGATCTTAAAACAAAGTTGGATGCGTGTTTCAACAACAAACAGCCCGTTATCATGGTGGTTGTTGTACTGGGATCCACCGAACAGAGCGCCGTTGACCCCTTGAAAAAAGTTCTTGAATATCGCGAGGAATACCGAAAGAAGGGAATGGAGTTTGTCATTCATGTGGACGCGGCCTGGGGCGGATATTTCGCCAGTATTTTAAGGGAACATGCGGACGGAATCGATGACGAAAACATGAAAATGACCAGAGGTGACGACCCGGGCAAGCAAGTTACCCCGGCCCTGGATATGAGCGCTTATGTCACCGAGCAATATCAGTGTTTACCCAACGTCGAGACCATTACCATTGATCCGCATAAAGCGGGATATATTCCTTATCCGGCCGGGGCATTGTGTTATCGAGACAAAAGTATGCGTAATCTCATCGCCTTTTTGGCTCCGGAAGTGTACCATGGGGATCTGGATTCCAATATGGGTATTTTCGGCATTGAGGGTTCGAAGCCGGGAGCTGCGGCCGCGGCTGTCTATTTAAGTCATAAGACAATCCGGCCCGATCGTTCGGGTTATGGGAAGATTTTAGGCCAGGCGCTCTTTAACAGTAAACGATTCTTTGCCGGCGTGGTGACCATGGCGATCGAGGAGAATGACAGATTCATCGTTGTCCCGGTGCAGCAAATTCCTGCGGAGAAAAAATATCCGACTGATCCTCAAAAAATCAAGGAGCAACTTCAATATATCAAGACCCATATTGTGGACAAACAAAACAATGACTTGTTACAGGATGAAGAAGCCATGGCCCTGCTCAAAGAGTTGGGTTCCGACCAGATCATTATCACCTATGGGTTCAATTACAGGGATAAGAGGGGTGTTTTAAATACTGACCCGAAAAAAGCCAATGCGTTTAACGAGGAAGTTTTTAAAAAACTCAGCCTGCCACCGGATAATAAAGATTTACCCACAGTCCCGCTTATTGTTACCACTTCGGAATTTGACCCAGCCGTGTACGGGGAAGAATTTGTCAAAACCTACATGCGCCGATTGGGTTTGAAAATCGATCCGTCAACCCCCACAGATCCACTACCCACCATGAAATTTATCTCATCCACCACCATGTGTCCATGGTTGACCGCCACCAAAGATGGGAATTTCATTCCGGAGCTGATCAAAGCCTACAAACAAACAATCGAGAAAATTGTGGACAAAAGATGGGAATTCAATGAGTAAATGCAAATGTAGATCAAAATAAAAGAGTCCGATTTGGAAAGTTCTATAGGGGCGGTTTGCGAACCGCCCCTTTTTCATTTATGGAACGTGCAGACGAACGTTTGAACGCACCGGTCCTTTCACTCACCTTTCACAAAACCAGATGATTTATTTGAAAAAGATAGGGGACCGTTATATAATAGAGACGGTGAATTCAAATGACAAATGAAGTAAAAATAAAGAAAATTGCGTATGGCATATCCAATTACCGCCGTATCATTGAAGAAAATTGTTACTATGTCGATAAAACCATGTACATCAAGGCCGTTGAGGCCGCGGGTGATTATTTGTTTTTTATCAGACCCCGCCGTTTCGGGAAATCATTATTTATTTCCGTTCTTGAAGCATACTATGATATCTCATTGAAAGCACGCTTCGACTTTTTCTTTAAAGATACCTGGATATACCATAACCAGACATCGGAACGAAATTCCTATTTGATATTAAGTATGAATTTTTCGGAAATAGGATCAAATATCGATCAATTGGAAAAATCTTTTTATTACGATATTATCGAAACAGGAGATAGGTTTATTTCCAAATACAAAAAGGAATTGGGAGTTGACGAACAGAAATCGGTATCTGAGCTTAAAACCCGGGAAAATGCACCGGATGCGCTGAGATATCTTATTTCATTGGCCCGCAAAAGCGGTCGAAAGCTTTACGTCATTATTGATGAATACGATAATTTTGCCAATACGGTTCTCACCGCGAGAGGGACGCATGCCTATCAACGATTAACCCGCGGGGAAGGTTTTTTTCGATCATTTTTCAATGTGTTGAAAGCAGGCACTACCGGGATTGAGGCGCCGGTGACCCGCTTGTTCATCACCGGGGTTTCCCCTGTTACCATGGATGATGTCACCAGCGGTTTCAATATTGGGGATAATATTTCTCTTGCCCCGGTCTTAAACAGCATGATCGGTTTTACCCGGAGCGAAGTCCGGGAAATGCTCGATTATTATCACAATGTCGATTACCTGAAGCACGAACCGGGGTTTCTTTTGGAAATGTTGGAGAAATGGTACGGCAATTATAATTTTTCAGAGTATTCCCCGGATGGGGAACGTCTTTTTAACTCCGACATGATCCTTTATTTTTTTAAGGAATATTTTAGAATCCAACATATTCCCGATGAGTTGGTTGACCGTAATGTCCGGATCGATTATGGGAAATTACGGCATCTTATTGTGTTGGATAGGGGAGACACCAAAACCACTAATGGAAATTTCAGTAAATTGAAAGAAATCATCGAAGAAGGGGGAACATCGTCGATCATATCTCGGGGGTTTCCGCTTGAAGAGATGATGAACGCGAATAATTTCAAATCGTTGCTGTATTATTTCGGTCTTTTGACAATCAAAGGGGCCGAGAGAGATAAACTCCGTCTGGAAATTCCCAATGAAACCGTTCGGCGATTGTATTATGATTATATCAAAGATGCCTATCGCGAGACCGGCGTCTTTGCGTTGGACCTTTCGAAGTATGAAGACTTGATGACCAACATGGCGTATGATGGCGAGTGGCAACCGCTCTTCGATTACTTAAGCGGCCGCATTCGGGAGAGTATGAGTCTGCGGGATTTGATAACGGGGGAAAAATCCATCCAGGCATTTTTGAATGTGTATCTCGGTTTGAGTAATCTGTTTATGATTCATACCGAAAAAGAGATGAACAAAGGTTATGCGGATATAGTGATGGAGCCTTTGATTGCGGTTTACAAGGATATCAAATATTCGTACGTCTTGGAAATCAAATACATCAAACCCGAAGGCAAGAGAAAAAAGAAACCTTCTGCGGTGGTTGTCGAGAAATTAAGAGCTGAAGCTGAAGAACAGTTGAAAATTTATTCGCTGGACGAAAAATTCAGGAAGAGTATGGAAGGAACAGAGGTTAGAACGTTAACGTTGATCTTTTACGGATCGGACCTCGTTTTTATTGGATAGAGCACGAAATAAATTTATCAAAATACTCCGAGAGATAACCTTTAAGTGCCAGGGGATCATTTCGGGAAATTCCCTAGGGGCGAATCTGCGTATTCGCCCCCGTTTTATTTTGGTGTTCTTACTGGCCCTTATTATCCATTTTGTCTTAATTGATTGACCATCTATTCAAGAGGGATCAATTTGGAAAATTCTAGTGGATTTCTTCAAATTGAAACATCGTAACGGTTCCGTTCCGGTTGGCGGTGAGCACGTTGGCCGGCAAACCGGCAGAACCGGGAGAAATAAAAATACTCCGCGATATCCAGGGCAATTCCAGGGTTTTGATGCACCGGCCCGTTTCCACATTCCACAACTTTAAGGTATTATCCGACGAGGCGGAGAGTACGGACCGTCCATCGGGTGAAAACGCACAGTCTTTTACACCATAGTTATGCCCGGAGAAAGTGCGAATTTCCCGGCCCGTTCCCGTGTCCCATAGCTTTAAGGTTTTATCTTCCGATGCAGAGAGCACGGCCCGTCCATCCGGCGAAAACGCGCAGCCATTAACAACAGCTTGATGTCCGGAGAAAGTGCGAATCTCCAGGCCCGTTCCCGCGTCCCACAGCTTTAGGGTGTCATCAAACGATGCGGAGAGCACGGTCGTTCCATCGGGAGAAAACGCGCAGATCCAAACAGACTCTTTATGCCCGGTAAAGGTGCGAATTTCCCGGCCCGTTTGCGCGTCCCACAGCTTTAAGGTTTTATCAAACGATGCGGAGAGCACGGTCCGTCCATCGGGAGAAAACGCGCAGCTCCAAACAGACTCTTTATGTCCGGTGAAGGTTCGAATTTCCCGGCCTGTTTGCGTGTCCCACAGCTTTAAGATATCAAACGATGCGGAGAGCACGGTCGTTCCATCGGGAGAAAACGCGCAAGTCCAAACATACTCTTTATGTCCGGTGAAGGTTCGAATTTCCCGGCCTGTTTGCGCGTCCCATAGCTTTAAGGTCTGATCATCCGATGCGGAGAGCATGGTCGTTCCATCCGGCGAAAACGCACAGTCATTTATACTATAGTTATGCCCGCTGAAGGCGCGAATATCCCTTCCCATTTGCGCGTCCCACAGCTTTACGTTGTAATCCCTTGATGCGGAGAGCACAGTCGTTCCATCCGGCGAAAACGCACAGCCATTAACAGCGGCTTGATGTCCGGTGAAAGTGCGAATCTCCATTCCCGTTCCCACGTCCCATAGCTTTAAGGTCTGATCATCCGATGCGGAGAGCACAGTCCGTCCATCCGGCGAAAACATGCAATCCAAAACAGAATATTTATGCGTCTTGAGGGTCCGAACTTCCCGGCCTGTTTGCGCGTCCCATAGCTTTAAGGTCTGATCATCCGATGCGGAGAGCACTGTCGTTCCATCCGGCGAAAACGCACAGTCATTTACACTATAGGTATGCCCGGTAAAGGTTCGAATCTCCCGGCCCGTTCTAGTGCCCCACAGCTTTACGGTGTGATCCCTCGATGCGGAGAGCACAGTCGTTCCATCCGGCGAAAATGTGCAACCCAAAACAGAATCATTATGCCCAATTAAGGTGCGAATCTCCCTTCCCGTTTCCGTGTCCCATAGCTTTAAGGTATGATCCCATGATGCGGAGAGCACGGTCGTTCCATCCGGCGAAAATGCACAGGCATATACCCAATTCGTATGACCGCTGAAGGTGCGAATTTCCCGGCCCGTTCCCGCGTTCCACAACTTTAAGGTGCGATCCGACGATGCGGACAGCACGGTCCGTCCATCCGGCGAAAACGCACAGCCCCAAACAATGTCTTTATGCCCGGTCAAGGTGTGAATCTCCCGGCCCGTTCCCGAATCCCACAGCTTTAAAGTGTGATCATCCGATGCGGAGAGCACGGTCGTTCCATCGGGTGAAAACGCGCACGCCCTTACTGCACCGGAATGCTTCAAATTCGGGCTTCCGAAGAAACCCTTTAACTCGCTACCGATTAACTTTTGGTAATAACTGAAATTCTTATCTTCCGGGTGATAAACCGGACTATCCAATTGCAGGACACGATCGACGATTGGGATCCCGGCCCCCTGTGTTCCTTTTTTCGTATGATCCTTGAGCCAATAATCAACGACATCCTTCTGCACCAGTTTCAACAGTACTTCTTTTCTCAGTTCGATCAACCCGGAATCCCCTTCGTCAAACGCCTTATCATCCATATAATCATTCAGAAAAGTGGGACGACTCAACTTCAAACTAGCTTCAAATGACTCCCTTGCTTTTTTCAATTGTTCCGGATCACGGCTTAACAGGATACCTTTTAAATACAGGTACACCCACTTCACTGCATCCCGGTTCTGATCCACCATGTTCATGACCGGCTTTAACAAACTTTTAAACTGGATCCCCAGCAGCGTTTTTTCCAACCCCCATTCCACTTCCGCCAGGCATTTCAAAGCCTGACCATTCAAAAGATCTCTGTCATATTTCACCTTCATATCCTTCATCACGCGGAGGAGATGATACCCGGTCAACAAATTGCTCCCGGCCGCAATCGAAACGGTTTCCAATTCCAGGAAATTTTCATTTGCCAGGGACATGGCCACCATTTCCGGGAATTTTTTTACATCCCGGTTCCTTTCCTCCACCATATAATAGGCGGCCAAATACTCCATCACGGTTGAGTGCACAAACACATAGTCCCGTGCCCCGGACCGAAGCAGTAAATGATCGTTGTGAAACCGGTCCTTCCATTTTTCCGCCTCTGCGACCGCATTCTGCTCACTGTAATAATGATCCCGCTCCCTGATAAACTTCGTAAAATACGACATCAAATTCCATTCGCTCACGGACCGCTGAACCGTTCCATCGGCACTTTCATAAAACAGGTCAAAACAAAGGGCGGCCAGGGCATTGTATAACGTCTTTGTCTCCTTATGCCTGTCGAAGAAATCCACTTTCTTGATTTCCTCGAAAAAGAGTTCCATGTTTTCAAATTTAAATGCCCCGGTTTTCACATCGTCCCAGACTTTCAGCAAAATAAATTTCAACAACAGGTCATACATCGGGTAGCGGTGCTCAAACCGTTCATAGGCCTGGAAATACGCCGTAACCAGCAGTGCGGTAATCGGCGTCGCCGCCATCTTAACCACCACTTCCTCTTTCCAGATCGCATCGTCGAACTTTTTATAAATCGAAGAATCCTCTTCCATCAAATGCCGGGCCACGTCCCGCACCTGCTCCATGTCCAGGCTTAACACATTGAAAACCGGTATGGGCTGACCTGTAAATTTCGGTTTCAAATGAGTTCGCTCCGATGGCCGTGACGTCAAATACAGGCGATTATCCGAATAGAGTGCATTGAACAAACGGGTAATCCGGTTCCGCGTATCATCCGTGGATGCTTCATCCAGCGCGTCCACCAGCAGTGTCAGGTGCTTTTCTTTAAACGCCCGCCGAACCTTAAGCTCTGCACTTTGAAACTCCACCAATGCTTGCGGCGGAATATCCGTCGCATTTTTGGGGCCGAATAAAAAGACCCAGGTCATAAATTCCAGGGCCCGTTCCCAACTTGGGTTCTCCGGTTCCCCACCATACCGTTTTTTGTACCAGTCATCGTAAAAAGGAACATCGCGGCACGGGATAAAAAGCACAATCCGTTTTTTATCATCATTCAATGATTCGTTCTGTTTGAACTCTTTAAAGGCAATATGGCGGAGGATGGTGGTTTTTCCTGCGCCCGGCAGACCGAAAATAATACCCTTCGGGAACCGATCGTACAGCGCCGATACATCGAGCCGGTTCAAACGGTCGGGCAATTTTTTATTCGATTCATGGAACGGGAATTCTCCCCGGATATCCCGTGCATACGATTTCATCCGTTTATCCCGCGTGCATTCGTCATCGTTATCCAATCCCTTCATGTTTGCATCAAACGCCTTATCATCGTCACACACCAGGGAGAGGTTGATAAAATTTCTATGCATCGGCACTGGTGGGTAAATATTACCGAATACCGGTATGAACCGGACTTCTTCTTCCAGTTCGTTCATTCGTTTTTCAAGGAGGTTGGAAACACCGGACTGATCTTTTATGATTTTCAAGCGGAAAAAAGGGGGGTACCATTCTTCGGAATCGAAACCTTTTAACGGTTCCGTAATCGGAATTCGGACCGCTTCGATATATTTCGGAGTGAGGAGCGGTTTAATACCCTGGTAAAGTGCGCCGGTTACCACCATTTCCCAGGATTCAGCGAGTTTTTCCATGCGAAACACTTTGATACCTTCCGGGCTGATGAGATCCACGGGTTTCCCGTTCTCCATTTTAAACTGGAAATAACCGCTGTGTGCCACCATGCGGAACCGAGAAATAAAACCGTGTTTGTTTTCCGGTTTATCTCGGTCGAAGAGGTCGAGCATGATATTGAGAAGGCCTTCCGGGTCTGTACCGAAAATAAGAACCGCATCGCCCAGGGGTTTGACCACATCAAAACCGTATCGATCCGTAAATTGTTTGACCTTTCCCTGAAAATAGCTCGTATAGAGTGCCGTATACGTATCGCCCAGTTTAGTGGCCTGGCCGGTGAAGTTCACGATGTCCACCATTGCCAGGATGCCGTGTAACATGTTGAGTTCTTCGTTTTGATTTGTCATTTTTCGATATTTCTCTAATATGGGTCAGAGAATCCTATATTTATCACAAAACCACGGTAATTTCAAGTCATCACTTTTGCCCTTGGCGAGTCAGGGTTCAATTGACCATCTGTTCAAGAGGGACCAATTTGGAAAATTCCGTAGGGGCGAATCTGCGTATTCGCCCTCGCTCATTGCGGCGCGCTTCGCGCCTTGGTTAGGATTAATTCTGCAAGGGCGCATCTATGTGTGCGCCCTATTCATCATATCCCACATCGAACACAGGGGCATAAAGGAAAGACGGGCAAAATCGTTATCAACAATCCACATGATAAATCCATTCATGGCTACAATCGCTGAACAATGGTTAAACGAAGGCATGGAAAAGGTATAGAAAAAGGCATGGAAAAACACAATGGGAAATGGTGGCCAATTTGCTTCGTGAAGGAGTACCCGTAGATTTAATTGCCAGGGCTTCCTGAATTCCAATCGAAAAGATTGAAGAATTTAAGTTGAAGCCGCAGCATTTGCATGTTTGAATTCATCTCGCACGCTTTTTGCCTGTTGGAACAGTGGACAAAGAGATTCAAAATATGTAAAATATAAGTAATGAGTGACAAATATAAATTGCCTGCAGAATGGTTGAAGCAAGCCGAATACGATCTCGATACTGCTAACGTGATGTTAGATACAGGAAGATACATCTATACTATCTTTATGTGCCATCTTTCGATTGAAAAAGCATTGAAGGGATTGTATGCAAAGAAATTTCAGAAATCCCCTCCGAAAACTCATAGCCTGAATTATCTGTGTGAACTTATGAGTGTTGAGCCTCCTGAAAAATTTCAGGATTTTTTGGATAACCTGAATAACTTAAGTGTTCCAACCCGTTACCCGGATGAACTTGAAAAACTTTTAAAAGATTTTAAAAAGGACTTAACCCAAAACATATTCGAGCAATCAAAGGAGTTACTTTCATGGCTCAAAAAACAAGTTTTATAAAAAAGGATATCGGAGATTTATTGCGTAATCTATTCCATGAAAAAGGCCTTGATATTTCTCAAATTATTCTTTTTGGTTCATATGCCAAACAAACCGAATCCGAGGAAAGCGATATTGATCTGATTATAGTATCCCCCAATTTTCGGGACAAGAGCCTCTTTGAGCGTGTCGAATTAACCACGGGCGTCGATAGAACCTTGGTTAAAACCTTCAAAAAACCTTTTGATTTGATGTTTTATTCGGATATCGAGTGGAATAGATTGCGTTCTCCGGTAATTGAAGCTGCGAAGCAGGAAGGCCAGATTCTCTAACTCCGATTATCCAGGCGAAGGTTTGCGTTCTTTCTAAATTCCGTCGGGCGGTTCGCGAATCGCCCCTGTTTCATTTTGGGTATTATTTATTGCCTATTATTATAGAACGTGCAGATGAACGTTTGAACGCACCGTGCACGCTTTTTTCGATATTCCCGACGAAAAAATTGCGGTAATATTAAAAACATTATTAATTCATTCGGCTTCATGGGGAGAAAGTCGACAATTAATCAAAGATTGCATCAAAGATAATAATAACCGTAAGTATTTTAGGAAAACAATTTCTCGTTATTTGGGGTTTGGTTTTCCCAATATTCAGCGTGTGTTGGAATGCACGGCTCAAAGAGCTACCGCAATCGGATTCGCAGAAATTACTAAGGATGAAAGGCATGAATTCAGATTACCTTTACCAAAAAGTCTGAGTGGATCTAAAGGAATGCGGCGGCTTACAATTACCCTGGGCTGGTTTAGCCCGATAAACCCGTTCCATAGTTGCCAATCCTATTTATAAAGAGAGGTTTATCAAGACGTTTTTCCGGGAGGTAAAAGCCTCGCAAGAAATCGCACCGGCGGTATATTTGTTACCCAATAACCGGTTGGATATGGTCAGTATACTACGAGATTTTAGTTTATATATAGCCAGGATTGGGGTTAGGGCCTTTTATGAAAAAGGGAAACCCGATGAAAAGACCGGCCAATTTCTTCTGACCGCATGGCTGTACCAATTCATCAAAGGCGGGGCCGGGGAACTGGGTTATGAAGTGATGACCGGACTGGGACGAATGGATGTTTTGTTATCTTATAAAGGAATAAAGTATATCATCGAAACCAAATTAAATCATTATGGCAATGTCGCCACGATACAAAAAGAAGGAATTCTCCAATTAACCCGTAAATATTTAGCTTCGGAAGCAGCAGATGAAGGGTACCTGGTCATCTTCGATGCCAAAACCCCTGTGGGTACGGATTGCTTACCCCAGGTTCACCGGGATGGTGAGAAAGTGGTCACCGGTTTTACTATCGGCATTGGAAAAAACAGCGAAAACGTTTTCTGTAATTCTGAAGACGATTAAAAACTCAATTCTCGGGCGACTTTTTGAAAAAGAGTCCTCGATACGTTCAAACGTTGTTCTCGGTCGAAATTTAGACGGAGATTGTGAAGTTCAATTGACCATCTGTTCAAGATGGATCAATTTGGAAAATTCTGTAGGGTGAATGCGCGTATTTGCCGCATTTTATTTTAGGTCCTCTTATTTGGTATTAATTATTATAGAAAAGCGCGGATGAAAATTGACGCACTTGCATACTTTTCAATGATCCCAGAGCCTCCAATGACGAGGGGATCATTTCGGGAAAGTTAAGTGGGGGCGAATCCGCGTATTCGCCCCCTCGTTTCCAAATTTATGAATAAACTGAACTTGAATTCGAGCCTGTTCCGCACGAGCCTCCACGTTTGCAGTCCACCGGTCCTTTTTCTAATTTCTCTTTCTTAATATTAACACTAGAAGGTTTTTGGTACTCTTTCTTTAGATCCATGTTAATCTCCTTTTTTATTGAAATTTAAAATTTTACTAATGGAATTTGCTGTAAGGCAATTAATTTTTGCAGGCGCTAATAAGTCACCTTCCTCCAATAAGCTTAATCCAGGACAAATTTGGCAATAATTCATTAAATCGCATTTTTTACATTTATAAGTATCTTTCAATTTCAAATTTCGAAATTTTATTAATTCTTCAGAATTATTCCATATCTCTTCAAATCTATTTTGTCTTAGGTTGCCGAAATTGATTTTGGAAGGAAATATTATACAAGGTAGTATTTCCCCTTTAGATCTTATCATGCATATCGAATTTCCAGCATGGCAAATTTGATCATCCAAATTTCTTTTAAATCCCTTCAGAAATCTTTCTGCATAATCCTTAAAAAAACAGTAAATTTCTTTCTCAGATAAACGGAATTTAAAATTATCTGTTGAGCCGTCATCTCTTGCTCTAATTGGGTACCCAGTTGCAAATTTGGCTCCAATCTTTTTGGCCAGGGTTTCTACGGATTTGTAATGTAAAAGGTTTTTGTTCATAATAACACAGGAAATAGTAACGTTAATATTTTTTGCTAACATTAATTCTATATTCTTTATTGATCTTGAAAAAGAACCTTTTATTTGGGTAATATCATCGTGAACTTCAGAATCTGTAGAATAAATACTAACCTGTACATTATTGATTTTTAAATTTGAAATAGTATCTATTTGATCAAAACTTAAATTTGAAGCAGAGGTCAATAGATTTATCGCAAATTTTCTTGAATCAGCATAAATGAGAATATCTAAAATATCCCTCCTAGTAAAAATTTCGCCCCCCGTAAAAGTCAAAACAAAACATCCAATTGATTCCAATTGACTAATAATATCAATTAATTCTTCTTTTTTTAAATCTGGCTCTTTTGTTTTGACAACATTGCAATGAACACATCTTAAACTACAACTTTGAGTTAATTCAATATCAGTGAAAACTGGAATAGTGTACTTTTTACCGATTTTCTCTAATTGGTCTGCTATAACATCGTTTATGGCTATTTTACTTTCAGAGCGATTTTCACGTTTGGGATCAATAAAAAGTTCTCTGTGTTTTGAAAAAAAATTATAAGTATCTTGCACCACTATACTTTTATCAACGTTATATCTTTTTAAAATTTCATAGACAAGTGTATCTATAGTATTCTCTGAAATTGATAAATCCCATATTAACGAAGCGATCTCATTAAATTCTATCACCGAAGAATTCTCATAATCTAATATGATATTCAAGCCCTTAATTTTTCTAGTTATAATATTAGGCTTTCTTATTAATGATTTTTTTTTCTTATTCATAACCTGTTCCCAAATAATAAATGTATCATAATTTGAGAAAGATTGCAACTGCCTTTTTAAAATTTACATGTTCTGCCCCTTAAATGGAGGCATCTCTTCGTAAGCATTGCTCTGAATCGAATGTGAAGGTAGACAGTTTTAGTTAAGATTCCGGAAAATTCCGTAGGGGCGGTTCGCGAACCGCCCTTATTATTTTAGAAAATGCAGATGAACCTTTGAACGCACCGTGCACGATCTTCCCCCGATCTTCTTTTTAACCCCTTGGTTCTTCCTTCCTGTTTTAAGATAACCTATAACTGATATTTCGCCCTCTGCCGGGATTGGCGACCAGAATTCCTTTATTGACCAGGTCATCGATTTCCCGGTACGCAGTCGCCCGACTGACCCGGGTCATCGACACATATTGTCGCGTGGTCAAACCGCCCTCAAAACCATTCGGACCTACCTCCAATAGTTTACCAATCACTTTTCGCTGATTAGGGGTCAGGGTGGTCTGACAAAACTTTTGCCAAAAGGCTGCCTTTGACATGACATCTGCCACCAGTGTTTCGGAGCAACCGATCGCACGTTCCATGCATCCCAGAAACCACACCAGCCATTCGGTGATATCGCCATCTCCCTTTTGCGTTCGCTCCAGGATCTCGTAATAGGTGTCCCTATCGCTCATCATCCGAGTCGATAAACTATAAAACCGCATTCCTAAACGTTCATCCTGAGCCAATGCCATATCGGTTAATGCCCGGGCAATCCGTCCATTGCCATCTTCGAAAGGATGGATGGTAATAAAATAAAAATGACCGATTCCAGCCCGAATCAGTCCCTCTATTTTCCCTAAACTATCGTTCCACCAGGAGAAAAAGCGTTCGATTTCTTTCTCGATTCGATCCGTCGGCGGGGCTTCATAATGAATGTGCTCCCGTCCGACCGGCCCTGAAATGACCTGCATCGGTTCGGCTCCGCGCCATTCCCCGGTTCGAATGCGGCGCAAACCCGAATAACCGGTGGGAAATAAGGCCGCTTGCCAACTTTTTAACCGTTCGGCGGTCAGAGGCGAATCATAATGTTGAGTGGCATCCAATAATACTTCCACCAATCCGTCGGCGAAACGGTTCACCGGCGCTAAACCGGCCTGAGTGAGTCCCAGGTGTCGGGCCACGGAAGAGCGAACGCTTTCGCGGTCCAATTCCTGACTCTCGATGGCGGACGTTTTTACCGCCTCTTCAATTAAGATTTCGGCTTGGGCTTCCTGGCTGAGTTGAATACCCAAATTCTCAATTTTACTTAACAAACGTCCCTGGCTAAAGCGCGTTTTACCGAGCGCTTCGATCAATTGATCATCGTGCCACCGAAAATGGGGCCAGGAGGCTTGTTCCCAAATATAAGACATTGACCGCTCCTAATCGCTTCATATTATGAAACAATTATACCTTGTAACCGCTTCAATTGCAATTGGTTTTGAGAAAGAGGTCCAGCAATTCGCATTCTGTCCCCAACACGAGAACCACATCGAACACACGGGCAGACACGCGGGTCTGCCCCTACAGAAAATAAACCCAACGGTTTATACCACGCGGACCTCTCGGAATTTTCCGTAGGGGCGCACCCATGTGTGCGCCCCCATTCTGTTGATGACCTCTATCTTTCCAAAATGCGAAGTGCTGACTGCCGCCAGCATATGTTGACAACAAAAATAGAAACTTGTAAAATGAAAATATGATGAAACTTCCTCTTAACATTAACGACATATTGACCGGACGCACAGTTGAAGGGGAGCGTTTGGAGTTTAAAGCCGGCTGGAATCCCAGTGAAGTCCTTCATACGCTGTGCGCGTTCGCTAATGATTTTCATAACCTGGGTGGGATCTGTAACTCTTCGCGCCGGATACCAGGATGAAGCCGAACTCATGACCCTGGCGGCAAAAATTCCCTTTGATGATCGAAGACATCACTCGGCCACGCTCAATGATCTTGATCTAGGGATGATTCGAACATACCTCAGAAAAATAAAAAGCGATTTGTATCAATTGTCGGCAACAATGGACTTTGAAGAACTCTGTCGGCGGATGAACCTTGTTGACGGTCCAATAGAAGCCGTTCAACCTAAAAACGTCGCATTAATGTTTTTTAATGACCACCCCGATTCCTTTTTTCCCCAAACTCAGATTGACATTGTGCATTTCCCGAAAGGTCTTGGCGCAGATATTTTTACAGAAAAAATTTTTAAAGGGCCACTTGATCGCATGTTGGCGTCCGCTCTTTCTTATATTCAGGACACCATCATTGAAGAGAAAGTGATCAAGCATCCGGATCGTCCCGAAGCTTCCCGTTCGTTTAATTATCCTTTTTCAGCGATCGAAGAGGCCTTGTGCAACGCCGTATACCATCGTTCTTATGAAATCAGGGAACCGATAGAAGTTCGTATTTTACCGGATAAAATCACCGTCACCAGTTTTCCTGGACCGGACCGTTCCATAAAAAAAGAAGATATCGAGCAATACCGTTTTCTTGCCCGCCGGTATCGAAATCGTCGTATTGGTGAGTTTTTAAAAGAATTGGATTTAACTGAAGGGCGTGGGACGGGTATTCCAAAAATTCTAAGAAAAATTGAAGCAAACGGATCACCTTATCCACGATTTATTACCGATGACGACAGAACCTATTTTATAGTGGAATTTCCTATTCACGAAAATTTTTTACCGGTAAAAAACAGACCAAAAGGTTCGGAAAAGAAACGAAAGAAAGGTTCGGAAAAGAACCTGGAAAAAAATTTGAAACAAGCTCAGGAAAAGGATTTGGGAAAAAAAAGAGGTTCGGAAAAGAATACGGAAAAAGGTTCGGAAAAGAACCTGGTTGATAGGGTCAATAAAATTTTAGATATCATTAAGGAAAGGCCAATGACCACAATCCATGAATTTTCCAGCCAATTGGGAATTTCCAGCCGTGCGATTGAAAAACACCTGAATACATTAAAGAAAGCAGGTAAATTGAAACGTATCGGGACACGAAAAGAGGGATTGTGGAAAGCGATCTAACTCTTGAGGATGCTGTTTCTGCCTCTGGGTGGAACGAGAAATTCATATCTCGAATCGTTTCCTTATTCTGGCAAAAAACTTGGTCGCCGGGAATGGATTTGATCTGTCCGGATCGGAGTTCCATTAACCTTCGCTGAGCCACTGCCGCCCATTTCCGATCAATATCTGATTCGGGCGCATTCAAACTGCGGAGAATCGAATCTACGACCATGGACCTTTCTTCTACCGGAAGGGAAACAGCCTCTGCTATAAGTTCCTTGGTTGTCATCAGGTACCTCCATTTTGGATCTCTATTTCTTATTAAATTTAAAACATAAAAAAAAGAACTTGTCATGAATTAGCGGGCGTTGACAGGCGAACTGTCACACTGTCAAGCACCGTCCCGCCTTCCCTTTCCCTTATTTTTAAAAAATGGATTAATGCCAGGGTAAAGCCTAAAATAATTTCCTGCACGCAATTCATCTCGAACCGCAGCGGGTATAAATATCTTATCGAACAATTGTGTTAAAATTTTTAATCTATCAATTACTGCAAGCGAAATAATCGGACTCGTATCCAAAACGATTTTGAAATCTTTTTCATACATTTTCCAATTTTTTCAGATCATCATAAATATCTTCGATTTCAAGGTAAGAGATAGGGATATTGTTTTCAGCCAGTAGGTTTTCGAAGTCCCACTGAGATAAGCCGGAAAATTGCGCCGCTTTTCCTATAGACAATTTTCCTGTTTCATAGAATTTTATTGCTGCAAATATTCGCATATCTTTTTTGAGTTCATCTTCCGATTTATTCAAAGCAATGAACAAGTCGGTAGGAATATTTATTTTTAATGCTCTTGCAGACATAATATCTCCTATATTCAATATTATAGAATAAAAAAGATTTGATTTCAATTGGTCTTCGAGAGAGACCAGCAATTCTTCTTTTGAAAAATTTCTTCAATATTGTTAAATATGGAGAACTATCAGGATAAAAAAGAGACGAAAAAACTTAAATGACCCACCGACAGGCTGAATGTCAAATGTTGAGACGCGCCCCCCATACCTTGTTCTCTGGTCGATCGATTGAAACCGAGTAAAGTTAGTCAATTTCCGACTGATTTTAGTCAATTTTCTCTGATCGACCGATTGAAACCGAGTGATTTTAGTCAATTTCCGACTTCTCGGTGATGCGATCCGAGTAAAGTTAGTCAATTTCCTCTGGTCGACCGATTGAAACCGAGTAAAATTAGTCAATTTCCGACAAATCTTAGTCAATTTTCTCTGGCAGACACAAAAGATGTCGTTGCAATGTTGTCATTTTGTACTGAATTTAGTCAATGACTGAGTAAAGTTAGTCAATATATCCTTTTTTGTTCTAAAGAATGTCTTAAATTTAGTCAAAAACGTAACTCTTGGGGAGTTGAACGAATGGATATTAGTCAAGACCTCTCTTCTTAAGGTGAATAACGTGGTAATGTTAGTCAAAACCCTATTGAAATTAGTCAAAACCCTGTCACTTTACCATTTGAACCAATAACTTTTGGGTTTGAATGTCAAGATATTAGTCAAGTAATTGAAAATATTAGTCACGATGACGAAATTCCGGACAATTCCACCTGGTGATAGCGTATGAATGTATGAAATGGGGTCATGAAATGGGTTCAAGTCTTCCCTTATAACAAACGTATCCAGCGATGAAAAGAATTTAAAAGAAGAATTGCTGGGATATAATACAATAATGAATTGGCAATTGAATTGCAACTCATTTTCAGTTATACTTTTTTGATTAAACGTCCGAATCTGGAGTCGGTGAACACAACTATGAAGAAAGTGGTAATCATTGGTGCAGGCCATGCAGGGATCGAAGCCGCTTATGCGGTTTCCAAAATGGGATGCGAAGCCATCCTGACCACCATTCACCTGGAAACGATCGGTCAAATGTCGTGCAATCCCTCGGTGGGCGGCATTGCCAAAGGTCATCTGGTGAAAGAAATCGATGCACTGGGCGGGATCATGCCCCGTGCCGCAGACGCAACTGGGATTCATTTCAAAATCCTCAACCGAAGCAAAGGCCCGGCCGTTCGCGCAACCCGCACCCAAAACGATAAGATCGCGTACCGAAACTATATGAAAGAGTTTCTGGAACAAACTCCGAACCTGCGCGTTTACCAGGCGATTGCGTCCGAAATTATGGTAAAAAACGGCAAAGTCACCGGCGTGCGCTTCCTCGAAGGCGATCATCTGGATGCCGATGCGGTCATCATTACCTCCGGTACCTTCCTCGATGGGAAAGTCTATATCGGAAAAACCATGTATCCGGCCGGACGCTCGAATGAACCGCCGTCGATCGAACTCGCCCGAAACATCAAAGACCTGGGTTTTGAAACCCTGCGCCTGAAAACCGGTACGCCCATGCGCCTCCACCGCGATTCCATCGACTGGTCCCGATTCATTCCTCAACCCGGCGACGAACCGCCGATTCCATTCTCGATTTTTTACCCCATCAAAGCCAAAAATCAGGTCGTCTGCTACCTGGGACACACCACGCCCGAGGTTCGCGCTGTGGTTCAAAACAACCTGGACCAATCCCCGCTCTTTTCCGGCGTGATCCAGGGCATCGGCCCCCGCTACTGCCCTTCGATCGAAGATAAAATCGTTAAATTTCCCCATCGCGACGTTCACCACTTCTACCTCGAACCCGAAGGCGTCACCAACAAAGAAATCTATGTCAATGGTCTGTCGTCCAGTCTCCCGATAGACGTTCAAAAACAAATATTAAAAGCCATCCCCGGCCTCGATCAGGCGGTGATGATGCGCCCCGCTTATGCCGTGGAATACGACGCGATCCGCGCGTCCCAACTCAAACACACGCTGGAAACCACTGCCATCGAAAACCTCTACTTTGCGGGTCAGGTCAACGGCACCTCCGGTTACGAAGAAGCCGCAGCTCAAGGCATGATGGCCGGAATTAACGCCGTCCTCAAACTTCAGGAAAGCGACCCGTTTATCCTGCGCCGCGAGGAAGGTTACGCGGGCGTGATGATCGATGACCTGGTCACCAAAGGGATCGATGAACCGTACCGGTTATTCACCTCCCGCGCCGAATACCGCCTGCAATTGCGCGAAGACAATGTGTTTGAACGATTGTCCCATTACGCGCTCAAATTCGGCCTTCTCGATGAGAAACGCTATCGAAAGGAAGAACGCCGATTCACCAAACTGAACCATACGATTCAAACTCTGGATACCCTCAAAGCCCGCTTCAATGACCGCGTCTATACCTTGCGACACCTGTTGAAAATGCCGGAACATGACCTGGAATCCGTCGAGCAACTCTACGGTGAACCGGTTTTGAAAACCAAAACCCTCCGGGATACTTCCTATATCGAAGCCATGGTCAAATACGAAGGCTACATCCATATCCAGCAACAGGACGTGGAACGATTTAAAAACCTCGGCCGGGTCAAAATCCCGGATGATTTTGACTTCAACTCGGTCCTGGGATTATCCCACGAAGTGCGGCAAAAGTTTATCCGGTTTCGACCGGCCACATTAGCCGACGCATTAAAAATTCCCGGAGTCACGCCTGCTGCGATCAACACCATGTCGATTCATTTGACATTGATGCGGCGGAATCCCACAAAAAATTAACGGTGAGAGGAGATCCCATGTCGAACGATACATCCCAACCATTGTTTGAATATCATACCACTATCAAACTTCATGAAGTGGACGGAGCAGGAATCCTGTTCTTTGCCAATTATTTCAAATTGGCACACGATACTCTGGAAGGATTTCTCGAATCCAGGGGAATGGAAATCGGGGGACTGATCGCACATGCCCCCTATATCTTACCCGTGGCCCATTCGGAGATGGATTACAAAATGTCTTTGAAAACCGGCGACAAGGTCACGGTTCAACTGCGCGTGGAAAAGATCGGGGATAGCTCGGTGACGCTGGGCTACCGTTTCCTCCGGATGGGAACCGAACCGGCAGCCGAAGGCCGGATTATTCACGTGGCCATCGATCGAAAAAATGGGAAAAAGATTCCCCTTCCTCAGGAATTAATGGATATACTCAATATCTAATCAATAAAATTATTAATCCCCCCTTGCGCCATTCGCTCCTTTTGTAGTATACTCATGCCATACCGAAAAAGGAGGATGGAAAAAATGGAAATGGAAGATCATCCATGCGTATTACTCATTTACCCGGAATATCCGGATACGTTTTGGAGCTTTAAACATGCATTAAAATTTGTATCCAAGAAAGCCGCGTTCCCGCCCCTTGGACTTCTGACCGTTGCCGCCATGTTACCCAAACATTGGAAGAAGACATTGATCGACCTGAACGTGCGACCGTTAACCGATGCCGATTTAAATGGAGTTGATCTCGCTTTTATCAGTGCCATGGCGGTTCAACGCGACTCAACGCTGGACGTCATTCGCCGATGCAAGGAGAAAAAAATCAAAATGGTGGCCGGCGGGCCACTCTTTACCACCCAGATCAATGAGTCGGAAATGGATCCGGCGTTCGATGCCGTGGATTACCTCATCCTGGGCGAAGTGGAAGGGGTACTGCCGACGTTTTTGAAGGATTTGGAAACCAACCGGGCCAAAAAAATCTATAAAAAGCAGGAATGGCCCAGCATTGAAACCAGTCCCATTCCGGCCTGGGAACTTCTGGATATGAAACATTACGACTCGATGAGCATCCAATATTCGCGGGGATGTCCGTTTAAATGTGAATTTTGCGACATTTTGATTTTAAACGGGAACAGACCGCGAACCAAAACCACGGGCCAGATCCTCAACGAGTTGGAAACCTTGTATAACCATGGATGGAGAGGCGCGGTATTTATCGTTGACGACAACTTCATCGGTAACCGCGTGGCCTTGAAAAAAGAACTGCTTCCGGCCATGATCGAATGGATGGATCGAAAAAAACATCCGTTCTTTTTCTTTACCGAAGCGTCATTGGATTTAACCGACGACGATGAGTTGATTCGATCCATGGTCCGGTCCGGCTTTCGGAAAGTGTTTATCGGTATTGAAACGCCTCATGAAGACAGCCTGGCCGAATGCAACAAGTTCGCCAATCGAAACCGCAACATGCTGGCCAGTATCCAAAAACTTCAACAGAATGGGCTCGAAGTTCAGGGCGGGTTTATCGTGGGTTTCGACAATGATCCCGTATCGATTTTTGAAAAACAAATCCGGTTTATTCAGCGAAGCGGGATTGTGACCGCCATGGTTGGGTTGTTGACGGCCATGAAAGGCACCCGTCTCTACGAACGCCTGGAAAAAGAAAACCGGCTGCTGCATTCGTCAACCGGTAACAACACGGATTTTTCCATTAATTTCGTTCCGAAAATGAACCGGGACGTGCTGCTCGATGGGTACCGCTCTGTGGTCAAAACCATCTATTCCCCCGGTGAATACTACAAACGGATACTGATTTTCTTTAAACATTTCCATCCTCTGAAATGGGGAAAAAACAACTTTCGTTTCATCTACGTGGGTGCTTTTCTGAGATCCATCTGGTATATCGGAATTCGAAACAAAGAGCGAAAGTACTATTGGAAATTAATTTCCTGGACGTTAAGGCGGCGTCCCAAATTATTCGCCCAGGCGATTGAATTTTCAATTTTGGGTTTTCATTTCAGAAAAGTATTCGAGGTGTAAACAGCGGTTTCATTTTATGCTACAATATTAGATGATGAATGTTGCATTTGACTTGACCCAGATCCCCATTGAAAAAACAGGTATCGGAATTGAGGCCATGCACCTGATCGACGAACTGATTGCGTTGAACGCCGAACATCCGCGGCACAATTTCTTCTTTTTTGCGCAAGACGATGACCCGGTGTGGCCCGAACGGATCGCCAACCGTGAGCGTTGCACCCTGGTCGCGATCGACAGCCGAAGGTTCCGGATACTGCCCCTGCGCTTTTTCTTCGAACAAGTCCTCTTGCCTCGTCGCTGCCGTCGGTTAAACATCGACCTTATTTTCTCCTTTCATTACACCATTCCCTATTTGACCTCGATTGACCGCATTGTGATCATACCGGATATGACGTTTTATCTCTTCCCGGAACTCCACCAACGGATCAAACGGATTTACTTCAAGTCCTTGATTCCCCTGTCCCTGAAACGCAGTCATCGCATCGTCACAATCTCCGAATCGACTCGAAAGGACCTGCTCACTCGTTTTCGTCATCTGGATGAGGGAAAAATCGACGTGATTCATCTGGGCGTGGATACCCAACCGAAACTTCCGGTTCAGGCCCGAGAGCATTTACATTCCTTTGGGTTGATTGAAAAAAAGTATTTTCTCTATGTGGGGACCCTGGAACCCCGGAAAAACATTCCCCGCCTCATCGATGCCTTTCGCCAGGTCCTCGCGTCTCATCCCGAAGAGACCCGCGAGTTCAAACTGGTTCTCGTGGGAAAGAAAGGATGGTTCTACGACGCGATTTTTAAACGGATCGTCGATTACGGGCTGGAAGAGCGGGTCGTTGTGACCGGTTACGTGGACGAAGAAGTCAAACGCTCATTGTTGATGCACGCGTTCGCCTTTGTGTATCCTTCATTTTATGAAGGTTTCGGCCTGCCGATCCTCGAAGCCATGATCGTCGGCGTACCGGTGATCACCGGTAACCTGTCGTCGCTTCCCGAAGTGGCCGGCGATGCGGCATTGCTGGTCAATCCAAACAATTGCGAAGAGATTGCCGAAAGCATGACCCGGCTTCTTTCGGATCCCGGTTTAACCGCCGAACTCTCTCAACGCAGCATTGCCCGAGCGAAAAAATTCTCCTGGCGCCACACGGCGGAAAAGATAATGCATACCTTTAGAGGGCCTGAAGGCGACCCTGATATTCAAGCGAGTAAATAAACCATGAATCTTTATCTACCATTTGGGTTGACTTCTCACATTTACGATTATCAACAGGAGCCTTCAAGATGGCCGAAAGGCCTGAATCGGGTGTGGGCGCCGCCCACTGAAAAAAGGTGGAGCCAAAAACTTTTTGATAGGGGTAATATTTTGGTTAAGAGTAATAATAAATAATTGAGAGTGAATTATAACTTGTGTAAATATCATCGTGACTTATTGGTTTGTAGAGACGTAGCGTGCTACGTCTCTTTCCTTATCATAATCTTATTGGTGTGTTATATCAGAGACGTTGCGCGCAACGTCTCTACGATTCAAATAAACCCCAGACCCAAAATACTTGACACTCTCAAATAAAATGAATGTTATGAGACTAACCATTTCAATCGTCACGTTTAACAATGCCGATGTCATCGAAAAAGCCCTGACTTCGATTCATCACTCCGATCTGGAAAAAGGCAGTTACCGCGTCATTGTTGTTGACAATTCCTCCACCGATGAAACGGTTCACATTGTGACCAATAAATTTCCGCAGGTCACGCTGATTCGATCCGAAAACGTGGGCTTTGGTGCCGGTCACAACAAAGCCATGACAACCGCTCGCGACATTTCCGACTATCACCTCATCATGAACCCCGATATTTACTTTGAATCGTCCACGCTCTCCGACCTTCTCGCGTTCATGGACCATCACCCCGAAGCCGGACTGGTCATGCCCAAAATTCTCTACCCGGATCATCGGATCCAATACCTATGCAAAGAACTCCCCACACCCTTTGACCTCATCGGCCGACGATTTATCCCCGGGTTTCTGAAACCCCTGTTCAAGAAACGGCTCGATCACTATGAATTCAGGGATCGAAATTACGATGAAATCATGAACGTTCCCCATTTATCCGGATGCTTCATGATGGTCCGATCCGACGTCCTCCGTACCGTCGGCCTCTTCGACGAACGCTTCTTCATGTACCTCGAAGACGTGGATTTCTCCCGCCGAATTCATGCCCGATACAAAACCTTGTACTACCCCGGAACTGCCGTATACCACCATTACCACAAAGCATCCTACAAACAATGGAAACACCTCAAATACCACATCGCATCCGCCGTCAAGTATTTCAACAAATGGGGGTGGTTCTCCTTTTTTATTTGCTTTTTCAGGATTTTAGGTTATAATTATTCATGGTTTACACAATATATTTCCTCTTGATTTCTGTCGTATTCTTGGGACTCATCACGTCCTTTTACTCCCAGCAGATGTTGTTGGCCCTGGCACAAAAATACCATATCTATGATCATTTCGATCATCGGAAACTCGCCAAAGAACCCCGCCCGCGCCTCGGCGGAATCGGCATCTTCTTCGGCTTTCTCACCGGCTTCTACATCTTGTTCTTTGCCATTTACCTCCTGCAACACACCCGCTATGAAATCCAGGTCGATTTCTCCCTCTTCCAGATCATGCTTTACATCTGTTCCATCATCTTCTTCTTCATGCTCGGACTGTACGACGATTTCAAAGGATTGAAAGCCCATGAAAAACTCATATTCCAACTGATATTTGCCACCGTCCTGTTTTTCATCGGCTTTAAAATCGAATTGGTCACCCTGCCCTTTGTCCCAACCAGCATCGACGTCGGCACCTTCTCCTATCCCCTGACTCTCTTATGGATTATCGGGATTTCCAATGCCATTAACCTCATCGACGGCCTGGATGGACTCGCGGGCGGCGTCATTGCCATCACCTCTGTCACCATTATCGTTATTTGCGTCTTGAATAAACTCATGTTTCCCGCCATCATCATCAGCGCGCTGTTGGGAGGCGTGGTCGGATTTCTGCCCCACAATGTCTATCCCTCCAAAATCCTCATGGGAGACAGCGGAAGCTTGTTCTCCGGCGTGATTCTGGCCACCATTTCCCTGAAAACCGCCCAGAAAGCATCCCTGGGCATCGCATTGATGATTCCCCTGATCTTTCTTGCCATACCGGTCATCGATACCACCCTCTCTTTTTTCCGGCGGCTGGTTTCCGGTCGAAACCCGTTCAAAGGCGACGACGATCACATTCATCACCGGTTATTGAAAAAAGGATTTTCCGAAAAAAAATCCGCGGCCATCCTTCTCACCCTGACCGCGATCTTTTCCATCCTCTCTATCGTGGTCTCCTATTTTCGGGGAACCCCCCGTTTTATTGCCCTGGTGATCAGTTTACTCCTCGGATTCCTCTTAATCTTCTACCTTAAATACATTCATTTCGGTTTCAAGCGAAACACCTCACCCAAATGAAAATCCTCCTGATCCATAACTTTTACCGGTTTCGGGGAGGCGAAGACCGGTATGTCTCCATCCTTCAACGCATCCTTGAACAAAACGGTCACCGCGTGATCACCTTCTTTGTCGACAGCCGCGACATCGAAACGTTCGGTATGGTCAAGAAATGCCTGATTCCCTTTTCCCTGATTTATTCCCCTACCGCATCCCGAAAACTCGAACACCTCATCCGCGAGGAAAAACCCGACCTTGCTGTCGTGCATAACCTCTTTCCCTTGCTGTCCCTCTCCATCCTCAACGTTTTGAAACGCCATCATATACCGGTTCTCAAACGCCTGGAGAATTACAAATTCTTATGTTTGAATGGTTTGTTTTTAACCAATGATTTTAAAACGTGTGAGCGATGCAAGTACGGCAATTTCTTTCCCGGCATCATTCATCGGTGTTATCAACGAAGTTTTCTCAATAGCCTGGGAATCGCCGTTTCGGAATTCATTCACCGGAAATTGAAAACCGTCCTGAAAACCACCGACCGGTTTCTTGCGTCCAGTGAATTTGTCAAAACCAAATTTATCCAGGCCGGCTTTCCCGGAGCGAACATCATCGTTCACCCCAATTTCATCGATTTCAAACCGATCCCAAACGTTGAACCGCCCGGGGATTATGCCGTTTATCTGGGCCGGTTATCCGCAGAAAAAGGGTTAATGACCCTCCTCAATGCCTTTAAAGAACTTCCCGACCTTCCCCTTCGCATCGTGGGCGACGGTCCCATGCGAAACGAATTGGAAACCGTCGTTCGCGAACACCGCATGACCAACGTCACCTTCGACGGTTTCATCGATGGCCCGGAGAAACAGAAAATATTGAAGAAAGCATTGGTGATGGTGTTTCCGTCCGAGTGTTACGAATCGTTTGGATACACGATTGTGGAGAGTTTTGCGTGCGGCGTACCGGTCATTGCCAGTGACAATGGTCCGGCATCGGAATTGGTAACGGAAGGTCACACGGGATTTTTATTCCGAAAGGAGAATCCCGCCGATTTGAGGGAAAAAATGGTGCTTCTTCTTTCCGACCGCACGCGGTTGATGGAGATGAAAACCAATGCGCTGGTTCAAGCCAGGAGTTTATACACCGATGAAAAAGGGTACCAACGCTTGGAACAGCTATTTATTCGCATGGTGGAGACCAAAAATTGACCCCGTTACCGTCGATATTGTTAGGCATTCACCCTGACATTGCTTCTGAGTGAACGTTAAAGGGCTATGCCTATCATACCGACGATTCTACTGTTTTTCCCGATTTCTGCGGTTGTAGGAGGAACGAATATGTCGGCGTCTGTTTTAAAAATCTTCGTGAGCCCTACTTCATAGCGGCCTTCAATCAGTATTTTCGCCATTCCGATTTTAAAATCGACACCGACACCCCCCACTAAACCCCAATCCATGTTTTTAAGATTGGTCTTGATCTTTATGTCTTCGGTTTGAGTACCGGATACTTTAATGACTCGTTTTGAGGACATTTTAAAGGCACCATATCCCCCAGCCAAAATATAAGGAGCAACAACACCGGGAAATTTCACTTTCAGCAACACCGGTATTTCGATATAGTTCAATTTATATCGAGTCTCCCTTTGCTGTATGGTTCCCGTTTGCGGCAGATTTAATTTTCCTCCCCTTTGAACCCACAGCGCCTCTGGCTGCAGATACAGGATATGGGGAACTATGGGTAAGCTGACGAAAACCCCGCCTTCGAATCCCAAGAGGTTTTTCATTGTCTCATTGGTACCCATTACGGTTCCCATGTCCCTTAGCCGTGAGCCATTAACCCCCAACTTGATTCCGATTTCCGCTTGCAGCGTGCTTGCAAACAGAAGTCCCGTCACTATCACTATTAATGTAAGTTTTAGTCCCTTCATCTTTCATCTCCTATCATAAATTGTTAACGGGGTCAATTTATGGTTCAACTTCATTTAAACACAGGCAAAAAAAAAAATCAAGCGGAATTTTTAAAAATTATGTAAAACGTCATTCCCGGATTGGACGATTCAACCGCGATTCAACATTTCCCTGTGGCTATGTATTCTAAAAAATGTTATAATAACGCCAATGAAAATTGGAATGATTGGTTCAAGTGGCGGGCATTTGTTATTGTTGCATCTGTTAAGTGATTTCTGGCAGAAGTACGATCGGTTTTGGGTGACGTTTAAAAAAGAAGATGCCGTTTCGCTGCTGGAAAACGAGCGGGTGTACTGGGCGCATTTTCCGACGAACCGTCATATTCCAAATTTAATCCGCAATTTCTTCGTTGCCGGAAAGGTTCTTTTTAAAGAAAAACCGGACATTATCGTTTCAACGGGGGCGGGCGTGGCATTGCCCTTCTTTTTCCTGGGAAAATTGATGGGAAAGAAACTGATCTTCATTGAAGCGTACGAACGAATCGAAAATCCCTCGCTTACCGGTCGACTGGTTTATCCGATTACCGATGCGTTCCTTCTTCAATGGGACGAGCAGAAGAAATTTTATCCCAAAGGGATTGTCGTGGGGCAACTCTTATGATATTTGTCGTTGTGGGAACCCATGAGCAGCCGTTTGATCGTCTCGTTCAACACCTGGACCGGTTAAAGGAAACCAACCGGGTAACGCATGATATTTACATTCAGACCGGTTACTCATCAACCAGGCCCCGGTATTGTCAGCACCGGGAATTTCTTCCTTTCGACGAGACCATGAAGCGGATGGCGGAAGCGGATATCGTGATCACGCATGGGGGAACCGGCAGTGTGATGCTGGCGCTTTATCATGGAAAGATTCCCGTGGTTACTCCGCGTCAACGAAGATATAACGAACACATCGATGATCATCAGGTCCTGTTTTGTAAAACCCTGGAATCCCGGAATCGGATTCTGGCGGTATATGACATGGAAGACCTGGAGGCGACGATCAACAATTATGAAAACCTTGTCCGTCCATTTCGACAATTTCAACAATGTCAGTCCGAGATTAAAAATAAATTGAATGACAAATCCGGTTTATTCTCGAAGCAATTGAACGAGATTTGTCTTCGATTGATGGATAAAAAATGACCGAAAACCGAGATTACTTTCAATTGTTGGCGCTTCAGATTTTGTTGTTGCCGGTATGCATATTGGTGATTTCGTCTCTGGGATTTTGTATCGGCGTTCCCCTCACCCGGGTTCACTTTATACTCGGCTTCATCTCGGACATTGCACTTTCCTTCGTACTGGTTCGGCTGCTTCCTTATTTTAAAGGTAGTCAGACGGAATCGTTTTATTCGATCGGGGATTTTATTAAAATCACGGCATTGTTTGTGTTATTAATTATTCTCAGTTCTCTGATTAGTATATGGGTTTACGATTTTTCGTATGATGGGCAGACGTATCATCAATCCGCGGTTATTGCGTTGGCCAACGGATGGAATCCGTTTCATGAGCCTTTTGTGGAAAAATACAATCCGGAGTATAAGCGGGCCTTATTGGGGAATGAACTGTATGTCGATCATTACACCAAAGCGTCGTGGATGACGGCGGCGTCGATTTATCGGTTGACCGGACGCATTGAAGCGGGCAAGATGTTTAATTTTCTGTATATTTTGGCCGCGTTTCTCGTCACATTAAATTTTTTACGTCATTTCGGGCGAATTCCTGAAATATCGAAATTAATTATTTCCGCATTGGTGGCATTGAATCCCGTTTCCTTGTACCAGATGTGGAGTTTTTACAACGATGGACAAATGGCGTCGTTGATGTCCATGCTCTTGGTTTTGGCGTTTCAATACATCATGTTCCGGGAAGACAGAACCTATATTTTTTTGTTTCCCATTGTTGTGATCATCAGTAATATCAAATTTACCGGTTTATTTTACAGTATGATGATTATGGGGATGTCCTGGTTGACCGTGTTCATCATTGACCGGGATTGGCAGCGTCGATTCGGTATCAGCATGGGCGTTGCATTTGTCATTGCGTTTTTATTTATCGGTTTTCAACCGTATGTAACCAACCTGATTTATAAAGGAAATATCGTTTATCCGGCGGTCCGGTTGGAGGGTGGAAAGATTGAAACCGTTTTAAACAAGCAGGCGCCGCCGGCGTTTTTAAAGAAAGACCGTTTCAGCAAACTGGTTTATTCGGTATTTTCCTCTTCGGATAATGCGTCGAACATGCCGCGGCTAAAAGTTCCGTTTTCGATAGGTGAAAATGAGATGAAAGCCTTCAATGTAACCGATGCGCGGTATGGGGGATTTGGTCCGTTATTCGGATCGATTTTACTTTTGGTGCTTGTGGTGATGTTGATTGTGGCGTTTAAATTGCGGCGTATTGTATGGTTATTCAGTTTCATACCGGCGATGCTCATTTTATTGGTTACCCTGTTAAGCCCCGAATCGTGGTGGGCGCGTTTATCGCCCCAATTATGGTTACTGCCGATAACCTTTATTGTCACCTTTTATTATTTTCCCAATGAGTATGTGGAATATTTCAGAGGTTTTATTCTCTCCATTCTCTTATTGAACTGTGTATTGGTATTTACGCAAAACACGAATTACACGCTTGAAACGAATATACAGTTCAGGCGACAGATTGCTGCTTTAGCCGATGCATCACGGAAAGCCCGGGAACCTTTAATGGTATCTCCCGGTCCGTTTTATTTATCGACGCAGAACAGGCTGCGGGATTTCCATATTCGGTATCGGATGACGGTTGATCCGGAAGGTATGGATCAAAAAGGCGAGGCATTGGTCGGAACTCCCGAGGTAAAGATCAGACTGGGTCATTCTCGTTAGAAGTATAAATATAATGTAAATAAATAATGTAAATAAAAAAACGGGGCGCACCGTCAAGGTGCGCCCCCATTTATTCAATATTCAAACAAATGTCCAAAACCAAAAGTTTTTTGCTTACTTTTTTTCAAAAAAGTAAGTCCCGCCGAAGGCGTTAATTTATTCCATAAACCGACGATTGATTTCTTCCATAATTTTAATGGCAGCGTCAGGGATTTTCGAACCCGGGCCAAAGATGGCATAAGCGCCGTTCTCATACAGATATTCATAATCCTGAGCGGGGATCACGCCGCCGCAGATCACGATAATATCCTCGCGGCCCAGGCGTTTGAGTTCATTAATCAGTTTGGGGAGAAGGGTTTTATGACCGGCAGCCAGGGAGCTCATTCCGATCACATGAACATCGTTTTCAACAGCTTGTCGCGCCGTTTCTTCGGGAGTTTGGAACAAGGGGCCCACGTCCACATCAAAGCCCATATCGGCATATGCGGTTGCGACCACTTTGGCACCGCGGTCGTGCCCGTCCTGTCCCATTTTGGCTACCATGATTCTCGGTCGTCGGCCTTCTTTGGCAGCAAACGCATCCGTCATTTGGCGGACTCGCTCCAATGAATCGCCTTCGGCATGTTTAAATTCACTGCTGTAGACACCTGAAATGGTTTTGGTCATGGCTTGATACCTTCCACATACTTTCTCGATTGCGTCGGAGATTTCGCCCAGAGTCGCGCGCAGCCGGGCGGCTTTAACCGACAGATCCATTAAGTTTCCTTCACCGGTTTCCGCGGCTCGGGTAATGGCTTCCAGGGCAGCGCGAACCGATTTTTCATCGCGTTCGGCCCGGATTTTTTCCAGTTTCTTAATCTGAGAGAGACGCACGGCCGTATTATCGACTTCCAGGATCTCGATCGGTTCTTCGAACTCCGGCGGGTATTTATTCACACCCACGATGGTTTCCTGTCCCGAATCGATACGGGCTTGTCGGCGGGCAGCCGCCTCTTCGATCCGCATCTTGGGGATTCCGGCTTCGATGGCGCGGGTCATCCCGCCCAGGGATTCGATTTCCAGGATATGCTCCCAGCCGCGTTTAATCAACGCGTCGGTCAGGCTTTCGACGAGATAGGAACCGGCCCAGGGATCCACCACTTTGGTAATATTGGTTTCATATTGTAAATACAACTGAGTATTTCGGGAGATTCGCGCGGAGAAATCGGTCGGTAATGCAATGGCTTCGTCCAGCGAATTGGTATGAAGGGATTGGGTATGTCCGAGAGCGGCAGCCATGGCTTCCATGCATGTTCGAACCACGTTGTTGAACGGATCCTGTTCGGTCAAACTCCATCCGGACGTTTGGGTGTGCGTACGCAGCGCCATGGATTTGGGATTTTTCGGGTTGAACTGTTTAATTAATTTGGCCCAGATCACACGGGCGGCGCGCATTTTGGCAACTTCCATAAAGAAATTCATTCCCGATCCCCAGAAGAACGAGAGACGCGGGGCAAAATCATCGATGGACAAGCCGGAGGCGATTCCGGTGCGCACATATTCCAGGCCGTCGGCCAGCGTGTAGGCCATTTCCAGATCAGCGGTGGCTCCGGCTTCCTGCATGTGGTAGCCCGAGATGCTGATGCTATTGAATTTGGGCATATTCTGGGACGTAAACTTAAAGATATCCGCAATGATTCGCATGGATGTTTTGGGTGGGTAAATATAAGTATTTCGCACCATGTACTCTTTAAGGATATCGTTTTGAATGGTACCCGTGAGTTTTTCCATTTTCACGCCCTGTTCTTCCGCGGCCACAATGTAGAATGCCATGACCGGAAGCACGGCGCCGTTCATGGTCATGGAAACCGACATCACATCCAGGGGAATCCCGGAAAACAGGACTTTCATATCTTCGACGGAGTCAATGGCCACACCGGCTTTTCCCACGTCGCCGACCACGCGTTCATGGTCGGAGTCATAGCCCCGGTGGGTCGCCAGATCAAAGGCAACGGAAAGTCCTTTTTGTCCGGCAGCCAGATTGCGGCGGTAAAAGGCGTTGCTTTCCTCGGCAGTGGAGAAACCGGCGTATTGACGCACCGTCCAGGGTTGCTGCACATACATCGAGGCATAAGGACCGCGCAGAAAAGGCGGAATTCCGGCCGTATAATCAAGGTGTTTGAGAGACTGAAGGTCGTCTTTGACAAACAACGGTTTAACAGGAATTTGTTCCATGGTTTGCCACGCGGCTTTTTCCGGTGTCAACCCGGTTTCTTCCTCGAATTTTTTCCGCCATTCGTCCCGGGATAGGGGAGTCGACGGCTTTAAGTTTAACGGGATTTGTGTAAAATCCGGTTTGCGATCGTGTTGGCTCATGAGAGTACTCCTATTTTTTTAAGAATTCCGGACAGGACCTGGTAGGCGTCCACGCCCAGGAAGATGAACTCATCGACGCCGGACTGCTTATGCATGTCGACCTGGTCTTTGGGGTAACCGGCGAGTACGACGGTAATCCCGGGTTGCTTTTCTTTTAATGCGCTGACAATACCCGGAACCAATTGGGGGTAGGTGTCATCGGTCGAGCAGATGACCACGACCGGGGCTTTGGATTCGAGTGCGGCGTTAGCGGCAGCGATCGGGGTATCGAAACCCTGGGGATAAATCACATCAAACCCCCCGATTTCGAAGAAGGATTGGGAAAAATCCGCCCGGGCTTTGTACTGGGCGAGGGGACCCATGTTGGCCAGGAAAAGCTTCGGGGCGGCACCGGTTTTCACTTTATAGGATTCCACGGCGTCCCGAAGAGCCTCAAACATGTCCGAAGCCCGACAGGGGAGGAGCGGCGTTAAGGTCATGGGTTCACCGGCGCGGGTGGCAGCAGCGGCGATTTCGCCAAGTGTCGCCCCGCACAACACCGCCTGGGTACCGGCAGAGACCAAATCCCCGGCGCCTGAATCGAGCGCGTGTTTCAGTTGAAGGCGTTTGTCTTCCAAAATGCTTTTTTGTTTGGAATCGCGTTTGGTTTTATAGGCATTCACAACCGCCGTCCGGTCTTTGTGAACCGTTTCGATATCCGGGAACGACGGTTCCAGTTTTTTTTCTTTGACATTGGCGGAGAAATTCGTGCCCACGATATTGAGTTTGCGTTTGGCGATATCCATCTTTCGTTTTTTATCGACGGCGACCACTTCGCTTTGGGGAAAGCCTTGTTTTAAGGCCTGGAGCATGCCGCCTTTGGATTGGATATCCTGAAAAATCGTCCAAGCTTTTTCGGCGACCTGGGAGGTGAGCGTTTCAACAAAGTATGAGCCGCCGGCCGGGTCGATCAATTGATTGAGCCGGGATTCTTCGCCGAGAATGATCTGAATATTACGCGCGGTGCGTCGGGAAAATTCATCGCCCATCCCGTACACTTCATTAAAGGCGTTGGTATGTAAACTATCCACACCGGCGACCATGGCGGAGAAGGCTTCGGTCGTGGTGCGAAGCATATTGACATAGGGATCGTAGGCGGTCTGGTTATAAAACGAGGTCCGGGCATGGATCGTCATGTGACGGGACGATGGATTCCCACCGTAAGCGTCGACGATTTTGGACCACAATATCCGCGCCGCCCTGATTTTGGCAATTTCCATGAAATAAAACGGTCCCACCCCAAAGGTGAACCGGATCTGTTGAGCCGCGGTATCAATCGAGACCCCGTGTTCGGACATCCGGTCGATATATTCCACAGCCGTGGCCAGCGTATAGGCCAATTCGCGAATGGCATCCGCGCCTGCATTATGGTAGGGTAAACCGCTCACGCCGATGGTTTTCAAACCGGGGGCATGGGTTTGCGCCCAGGAAGCCGTGTGGGCCATGTGATCGAACGCGGTTTCAATCGATACCGGGAGGTTTCCGTGGGTCACGAGGGATCCCAGGGGATCGGCGTCGATGCTCCCGTTTATGGTGTTGATTTTTTTATTCTGTTTTTCCAGGAATGCGTTGAACAGCGAAATGATCGGGAGAGCGGAGTAACCGGCGTGAATGTGAATGGGGTATTGATCGGTATCGATATCGGCCAATGCCGTCTCCAAATCCTCAAGGGTTGACAGAGACGGGCCGCTGTTTCCCACATCACCGGCCGGTGCCATATCCGAATCAAGGCCCATTACCGAGGCTTTATCGGGAATCAGATTCACCGCTGTTTGTCCGCGTTTTAAATCGTATTTTAAGGCGTCATTAAAGTGAGCAGCGGAAATCGATGGAATTTCCCGGCAAACTTCCCACGGATGTCCCAGGTACCCACCGGCGGTTGCCCCGCGGGAATAATCGGACAATCCGGGATCCTGATCGAGGTGGGAAAGGTTTTCCAGGTCCCTGGCCGTATAGATCGGTTGAAGATCGATTTCTTCATACGTGGGAGTCACCAGTTTTTTCTCAAACGGCGCCCCCTTTAAAGACTCCACGGCAGTTGATTTCCACTCTTCAAACGTAGACGGTGGAAAATCGCAGTCGAGGTTTAATTCGTTGTCCAGTTTGATTTCGTTAGACATCGATTATTCTCCTGTTTATAGATTTATATTGTTTGAGTCTAAATTATTTTTAATTATACAAGAATCATCACATAAAAACAACCCGCCTTTTGTTTTAATACTTGACAAAATATGCAAATTGGTACATAGTTGTACTGTATAAAAGAAAAATTCAGAAAGAAAAAAGAAAATAGATGTAGTAATTATCATGAATATACTGAAAAGTATGATTATCAGTCGTCATGGGGCTACCGCTTACAATGACAACCATTTATTGCAAGGCAGAACCGATGTCATGTTGAGCGAAAAAGGAATTCACGAGGCGGTGCTTCTGGCAAAATATTTGAAAAATGAGAAAATCGATGTCATTTACTATACACCCTTAATCCGGTCCAAGCAAACGGCTGAGATCGTCAATCAATTTCATAATGTCTCGATGGCGTGTATGGATCACTTGATCGAAATGGATATGGGGGAATACGAAGGAAAGAACTTCCCGGAGTTAATTGAACGCAATCAGGAATTTTATTATCGGTGGATCACCGACCCGGAGGAACGCATGCCCGGAGGGGAAAGTTTCAACGATGTCTTTGCGCGGGTGAAGACGGGTATTGAGGCCATCATGGCGTCACCGTTTCGAGATATCCTGATTATCGGACATGCAATGACCAACCGTGCCATTATTGGGAATTTGTTGGACATTCCCCCTAAATCGTCTCGACGTTTCCGAACGGGTAATTGTTCGGTTTCCCGGGTTACGGCCATGCAATCCTCTCAGGGGATCTACCTGATGATGGATACCTGGAATCATATGGAACATATTGATTCGGTAACCAAAACCGCCTAATACGGTTGCTCTAAATAAAAACTTTATAGAACGTTGACAAGGAGGGATTTGTGTCAATCCCAGAAAATACGAATTGCGGAGTATTAAAGAAGTACAAAAATAAAGCAGTGTTATTGAATCCGGAAAATTTTGTCGACCGGAGTGATGATGAAATCCTTGTGCCTCAGCCTTTGATTCAGAAATACCGATTGGTCGAAGGAGCGATGGTTGCCGGACCTGTAAAAAAATCCGGGAAAGGGTTTAGGTTGGAAGATGTGAAAACCGTGTGCGGGCTTCCGCCGGCCGATTTTCAGAAGCGCGTTCCTTATACCCGGTTAACGGCCATGCCGCCGGACCGGCGGTTTAATCTATCGATAACCGGCGATATTTCCATGCGGGTCGTGGACCTGATCGCTCCCATTGCCAAAGGGACCCGCGGTCTGATCGTGTCGCCGCCCCGTGCCGGTAAGACCATGATGCTGGAAAAAATTGCAGGCGCAATCCATGCCTCGGATCCTCAAACCCGGATCATTGCTCTCCTGATCGATGAACGCCCCGAAGAGGTGACGCAATTTCGTCGCTGTGTGAAAGCCGAGGTGTTGGCCAGCTCCAATGATCGCGATATCAAAACCCATATCGAATTGACCGAATTTACCATGGCTCACGTCATTGCCGAATTGGAATGCGGGCGAGACGTGGTGGTCCTGGTCGATAGTTTGACCCGGATGGCGCGGGCGTTTAACCTTGCCAAAAGTCCTCAACATACCCGGGGACGCATCATGTCCGGCGGGATTCAGGCCGGCGCCCTGGAAATTCCCCGGCGCTTCTTTGGCATGGCCCGAAATGTGGAAAACGGCGGTTCGGTGACCATCATTGCCACGGTTCTGGTCGATACCGGTTCCCGAATGGATCAACTCATCTTCGAAGAATTCAAAGGCACGGGAAACAGCGAGATCATCCTCGACCGAAAAATCGCCGAATCCCGGATCTTTCCCGCCATTAACCTTCCGGCCAGCGGCACCCGGAAAGAAGAACTCCTCTATTCCCCGGCTCATATCAAGCAAATCACCCGGTTGCGCCGCGCCATTGCCAAAGTAAATAATCCCAAAGAATCCATGGAGCTCTTTCTGAAATTTTTGGGAAAATATCCCACCAATGACGACTTTCTTAATGAAGCATCCGATTCGCCGACCTAGAAGAAGAGAAGAAGACGTGACTTGGAAGAAAGAAAGTAATCGGAAATAATTATATTCAGAGATAATTATATAATAAAATATATAATAAAAATGGATAGATACGATTTATAAATCGTTATCGAATGATTTTATTATTTATCCGATCGGGGAGCGATGAAGGATGTCGAGCATTTCCGCATGAATCTGACCGTTGGAGGCCAGGCATTCTTTCATAAAGGGATCAAAGGGGTTCCCTGAAAAGTCCGTCACCATTCCTCCGGCTTCCAGAACCATCAGGCATGCCGCCGCCGTATCCCAGGGATAGAGTTTGAGTTCCCAGTAACCGTCGAAACGCCCGGCCGCCGTATAGCATAAATCAATGGCCGCCGAACCCATGCGTCGAATATCCCTGCATTTTAAAATGAATTGATTGAAATGGTTCACATTGTTTTGTTCCGAAGTCTGTCGGTCGTACGGAAAACCGGTGGCCAATAAACACTTGACCATCTCGTGCTCCCCGGATACCGCGATCGGCTTTCGGTTTAAACACGCACCCGAACCCCGTATCGTGTGAAACATCTCATCCAGTAAAGGAACATACACCACGCCGACCTGCGTTTGTCCTTCAAGCATAAACGCAATACTGATTGAAAACAGCGGCAACGAATGCGCAAAATTGATGGTTCCGTCAATGGGGTCGATGACCCACAGAAACGTTTTATCGTTTTCAACGTTGAGGTCTTCTTCTCCCAAAATGGAATGCGTGGGAAAATGTTTCTTGATGATTCCGGATATAATCTCCTGGCTTTCCCGGTCGCATTGGGTGACCAGGTTCACCTCTCCTTTAAATTCCACTTGAGGTCGACCGCCATAAAATTTTTTCAGATACTTTCCCGCTGCTTCAGCGGCTTCGAGCGACACGCGAAGGATTTTTTGATTATCCATGAATATTATCCATTATTATCCATGAATCTCGACGTGTTTGGTCTTTAGATTGATTAAATTGAGCCGAATGGAAAAGATCGCCGCGCCGATAATAATCAACGCAAATAAAATATCCATAAATTTGTTCGGAAAGGGGGGGGCGCCGAAAATACCCAGTTGAATCACAAACATGACGATATAGAATAAGGCGCTGGCTCCAAAACTGACGATTAACCCCATGCTGAACTCCGGGTATCCGTATAAAACCAGAAACCCGAACACGAGAAAAAGTACGGGAAACAGGCCGATCAATAGCGTAGAAAATGCCCATTCCCATCCTTTGGCGGATAATCCGTTAACAATGAAGAAAATCAAGGGAATCCCGGCAAAGAGAAAGTAGGAGACACCATACAAGGGAATTTTAATTCGCAGGATATTGATTTTTTCCTTGGCAATCAGGTAAAGGAAAACGCCGATAAAACCCAAAACATACACCACGAGGAAATAACGTCGACGATCGGCATCCAAAAACACGTCGAAAAAGGGAAGCTTGCGGAAATAGATGTATATGGCACATAAAAAGATACTGTAAACAATCCCGGTTAGCGCCGAATAGAGCCTGATCTTTTTTATATCCATGATTTCCTTGATGTCCATGCTGACCTCCTATAACCGGAAAAATGTTAACATCAACAGCATTAAGCGCCGGATGAAATCCCTTCGGGTTTGTCCAAAAAGTTCACCAATTTTTTGGCTTTCTTTTTTAATTTTCGCAGCGCTTTGGCTTCGATCTGCCGGATGCGTTCCCGGGTGACCTGAAATTCCTGACCGACTTCCTCCAGGGTATGCTCGTTGCCATCCCGGAGACCGAATCTCATCTCGATCACTTTGGCTTCCCGGTCGGTTAAGGTCGACAGAACCTGCCCCAATTGTTCCCGGAGGTTCATTTTGGAAACCATTTCAGGGGGTGACGCGGTTTTGCTGTCTTCGAGAAAGTCTCTCAAATGCGAATCATCGTCTCCTACAGGGGTTTCCAATGAAATCGGTTCCTGGGCAATCTTCAAGATCTTCCGGATCTTATCGGTCGTGAAACCGGTGTCTTTGGATATTTCTTCTTCTGTCGGTTCGCGTCCCAGTTCCTGAACCAGCCGACGTTGGGTTCGGTTGATTTTGTGGATGGTTTCAATCATATGCACCGGAATACGAATGGTTCGGGCCTGATCGGCAATGGCGCGGGTGATGGCTTGACGAATCCACCAGGTGGCATAGGTCGAAAATTTGTATCCTCTCTGATACTCAAACTTTTCAACGGCTTTCATGAGACCGATGTTGCCTTCCTGGATCAGATCGGAAAATTGAAGACCGCGGTTAATGTATTTTTTCGCAATCGATACCACCAATCGAAGGTTGGATTCGACCAGGTCGTTTTTGGATAATTCAATGAGCCGCTGTCCTTCTTCGATATCGGCGCATGTTTTAAACAGTTCTTCGGGAACGATCTCGTATTTTTTATTTAAGCTCTCCAACCGGCGCTGGTAACTATCCATCTCTTCCTGCAACGTTTGAAATTCCGGGCTGGCCTCGTTGGACGTTCCTGCCATCTGAGTTTCAAGTCGTTTGATGCGTTTGAGGATATGGAAGTAGTTCTCCTTTAATTGCTTGATCCGGTTCATAAACCCGCGTTTATGTTCATACCGCAGTTGCATTTCCTGGATCAGGTGGGTAATTTCCACCATTTTCTTGGCAATCAGGAAATTGCGTACTTTGCCCCGTTTGAGGTTTTTTAATTCTCGTTTTAATTTATTCAGAAGTTCGAATTGCTTTAAAAAGTTGTCCCTGTATTTTTGTTTTTTGGATTCATCTTCAATGTCTTCATTGATATCGATCACTTCATCGATATCTTTGAGGCCTTCCAGGACGTCGCGTCCGAGTTCAATGACCGAATTAAGCACAATATTGGTTTTTGAAAGGGCTTTAATGACTTTCTTTTCCCCGCGTTCGATGCGTTTGGCAATCTTGACTTCTTCGACCCGCGACAACAGGTTGACATTCCCCATTTCGCGCAAGTACTGTCTCACCGGGTCTCCGACGATTTCGCTCTTTTCCACATTGGGTTTGATGAGTTTGGCTCGGGGAATTTTGATGATTTTTATTTCATTCTCTTTCAAGTAATGTTTCAACAATTTCAGGTTGTTTTTAAAGGCGTTTTCATCTTCAAATAGGTTGTAAATAAATGTGCTTTCGACGATTCCGAAGTTTTTCTTGGCCCGCCGCACAATGGCTCGGAGTTCTTTTTTAAATGTCGTTAGAAACTCGTTGTATAATTTCAGGCGTTCGGGTTTCAAGATATTCTTCTTTCTCATGATTTTTACATTGGATGCAGCGAGGAATAGGATGATTTCTTTTTTTCGATCCAGCAATCCTTTTTCTTTTAAAAAATCAAGAAAAACTTCTTTTTTTATTTTATTATCATTCCTTTTGGCCATTTCCTGCAACTCCTGCAGGACTTCCGTCGGAAGGGGTTCGCGTTTCCTCGGCGGAACCGGCTCTATTTCATCTAACTCTTCTGACTCATCGTTTTCATTGTCTTCAATATTTTCTTCCACAGACAATTTCGGATCGATATGTTTACTCTTGGTCAACTGCTCCTCCTGTCATTTTTATATTGAGATTGAATAAAATCATATTTATCTTTTATTAATTTTTCGATTAATTCGATATTGTTGTTTTTCTCTGCTATCTTTATTTGCTGGTTAAGATGCCTGATATCCTGTTTGTTCAGCATATTCTGAAACTCCAGATAGCAGGATTCGATTTGTTTTTCAAGGGTTTCCAATTCTTTCGGAATGGATTTGGCTTTTTCAAAGATAACCAGAAATTCTCCCCGTTCGGCATCGCTTAAGGTTTCGGTAACCTTTCGGAAATCGTCTTGAACCAGGGCTTCTCCGGCGTAGTGATCCAGAAGCAGCCGGATAATGTTTCCGGAGCTTAAAACCGATAGCAGTTCTCTGTTAAAGGCGGATTTTAATTCGCCGATAAACATCGGAGCCGCCAGGATCGATTCCAGGAAAACCCGTTCGGCAAGGGTAATATCCAACCGTTTATGAGTGATTGCCGGAGTGGGGGAGGCTTTCTTTTTCGATTTCAATTTCAAGGTAATCTCGTCCACCTTGAAAAAGTCTGCGGTCATTTGCAGGTATTCATTTCGAATGATGGGTTCGCTGATTTTTTCAATAAAATGAACGATTTCCGAAATGGCGTCGTTTTTTCGCTCCGGGATCCGGCAATCGTATTTTTTCGACATATGGTGCAGCAGGAATTTAAAGCCGTCCAATGCGTGATCGATTAATTGTTGGAATGCGTCCGGGCCTTTTTCGCGGATGAAGTCGTCCGGGTCTTTCGCGTCCTTAAGCGAGATAATGCCGGGATTGATATTTTGTTCGAACATTTTCTCGATTCCGCGGACAGCGGCTTCGATTCCTGCTTTATCGCTGTCATAAAAGATATAGATGCGTTCGGAAAATCGCTTTAACAGGTAAATCTGGTTATCGGTTAACGCGGTTCCCAGTGAAGCGGCAACGTTTTCCACCCTGTTTTGGTAAAGGGAAACCGCATCGAAATAGCCTTCCACGAGAACCGCGTGTTTTTTTTCACGAATCGCCTTTTTGGAATGGTAGAACGCGTAGAGGTGATTGCTTTTTTTATAAAGTGGCGTATCCGGAGAATTGAGATACTTGTTGGGTTCATCGAATATGGTGCGGCCTCCGAAGGCAATCGGGGTACCGGATTCGGAGAAAATCGGAAAGATAATCCGTCCTCTGAACCGGTCATAAATACGGTTTTTATCGTTTTTAACCAGAAGCCCCAATTCGATGCATTTTTCGATATTGACGGATTTTTTCTTCAGGAATGTATATAACCCATCCCACCGGTTTTCGGCGTATCCGAGACCGAAGAGTTCTTCGGTCGTTTTACTGATCCCGCGTTTTTCCAGATATTCTTTGGCTTTTTTTCCTTCGGTACTTTCCAGTAAGGTGGTTCTAAAATATTTCATCGCCCATTCGTTGATTCCGACATACTCATCTTTTTTGCCGTGTTGTTGCGTGTATTTTTTGTCGATGGGAATATTGAATTTATCCACCAATAATTTTAATGCCTCGGTGAAGGAAATGTTTTCGATTTCCTGAATAAATGTAAAAATATCACCGAATTTATTGCATCCGTAACAGGCAAACGTATCCTTTTCCGGCATCACGTAGAATGACGGGGTTTTTTCGGTATGAAACGGACACAATGCTTTGAAATATTTCCCGGAAGGTTTCAAGTTGATATACAATCCAACCACATCGGTAATTGAAACTCTACTTTTTACTTGCTCCTTTACTTCCATATTATTTTAAAGACCATTAAATGCTGTACACTTAATTCTGGCGGCATCTTCAAGAAAAAGAGCAACCTCCTTTTTTCTTTTTTTAATATCCTTTCAATGAGGAGAAAGTAAAGAATACCACTTATTTGTCAAAAAGTAAATACTTTCAGCGATAAACTCGTAATCTCATTTTCGATGTATCGGCATCCTCATGTCGTCGGTGGCTGAGTGCTTTGGACATTCCATCAGTCACCGGCTTTTTTCACCTCTTTTTATGGCTCTCTTTTTTTTTCTTTTCTTTTTCTTTCTCTTTATCTTTACTTTTTTCAGGTTTATCAGGAACTTTATCGCCTTCTTTACGGGCTTCGGAGAGTCCTATCGCGACAGCCTGCTTGGGGTTTGTCACTTTTTTGCCGCTCCCGCCGCTTTTCAACTCTCCGCGCTTCATCTCTTCCATTTTTTCCTTCACTTTTTCTTGCGTTTTTTTGCCGTATTTTCTGGGCATGCATCACCTCCTTTTTATAATTTATTTTTTAAATATATTAAGTCTTTATCGCTTAATTATTATTATTATTAATATTAGGTTTTAAAACCACTTTGGTATAGTCTCTTCCTTCGCCGATTCCTCGGAAGTCGAATAGCCGGTAGTCCTCGGGGGCTGAGTCGATTTTCGTATGTTGGGAAACGATGAGGCTGGGTTTGGCGCGGCCGGCAATAATCAGATCGCGCAGGAACCGGTCGTAGCGTCTGACCGGAGTTTGGCCGGTACCGATGCTTAACCCCTTTTCCCAAATTCTTCCGTAAGGTATTTTGTATATTCCCTGTTTGTTATCCGGATCGGCGGCTCCGGGGTCCTGGGAAACGAAGACGCCGATGATGCCGAGGTGTCCGCCGTAGTTTACGATTTCAACCATATCGTTAATAATGGCTGTTGGGTCTTCCTTTTCGGATGTAAAGCCTTTGGCTTGATAACCCACGGCGTCGATGGCACACATGACGCCGAGATTTTTTTCTTCGCCCGGGCGTAAGCTACCCAAAAGGAGTGGATTGGTGTTTCGAATGTTTTTAATTTGTTCACTGGGTTTGCCGTTTCTATAATTGATTGGAATCGCGCCGAATTTTTTGGCCACATTTAAGCGGACATCGGATTCGTCGATGACAAAAACCTGAGCAGCGCCTTTGATAAAGGCGCTGTGGGCCGCGAGTAAACCGACCGGGCCTGCGCCGTAAATGGCAACGGAGCTGCCGGGGCGAACATGGGCGAGTACGCAGGCGTGGTATCCGGTTGGAAATATATCGGATAAAAGTAAAAAGTCTTCTTCGAATTCATCGTAGGGTTTGCCCGGGAGTTTTAGTGCGTTAAAGTCGGCGAATGGGACTCGGACATATTGGGCTTGTCCGCCGTTGTAGGGGCCCATGCCAGCGTAACCGTACGCTGCGCCGGGTTGTTTGGGATTGGTGAAGAGGCAGGCGTTTGTCAGCCCCCGGATGCAATTTTCGCACATGCCGCACGCGATATTAAACGGTAGTACCACGCGGTCTCCGGGTTTTAATTCTTTGATGGCGTTGCCGACTTCTTCGATAATCCCCATCATTTCGTGGCCGAATATTTTTCCTTCCTCGACAGTTGTACGGCCGTCGTACATATGGAGATCGGATCCGCAAATAGCGGCCGATGTGATTTTTAAAATCGCATCGCGCGAATCCTGGATTGTTGGTTTTTCAACCATTTTTACATCGACGTCTTTTTTTCCTTCATAGACTACGGCTTTCATGGAATTGGTTTGTTTTCCCATCTTTCTCTCCTTATATTCCTTTTATATTTTTTATTAATTTATTCACGAACCATTGGGTTCGTTTATTCCCTTTTCCGTAAACAGTATAAAAAAATAGAAAAAGCAAGTCAAGTTAAAACGTTATAAATTATAAAACGAAAGAGACTTCCTCTAAAAATGAGTTTCGCATCAAAAAGTTGAGCTCTCACTCCCGTAAGTTGGTGGTTTCCTGCCATTGGTTGGACTTGTTTCCCTGGTGGTTGGTGTTTTCTTGCGACAGTTTAATGATTCCTTGCTTGACGTTTGGGGTTTCGTGCAGGAAGTTTGGTGTTACCGGCGCGAAGGTTGGGGTTGCTTTACAAAAAACGGTCTTTTGCGGGTCCGGGAAGAGGGGTTAACGAATAAATTTCGAGGGATAAAACAAAAAAAATGTCTTTTTGACAGAGAGAATGATTTGTCGGACGGAACGATTGCCTGTACGAGATCGGCGATTGCTTGTACGTGAGGGAAAATTGGTTGTACGCGTTCGGCGCTTGCTTGTACGCGATGAAAATTTGGTTGTACGCGTTCGGCGCTTGCTTGTACGCGATGAAAATTTGGTTGTACGCGTTCGGCGTTTGGTTGTACGCGATGAAAATTTGGTTGTACGCGTTCGGCGATTACTTGTACGCGATGAAAATTTGGTTGTACGCGTTCGGCGCTTGGTTGTACGCGATGAAAATTTGGTTGTACGCGTTCGGCGTTTGCTTGTACGCGATCGACGATTGCCTGTACGGGAGGGGGAAAAAGGCGAATTGCATGGTCATTCGCTTATCTCCCTATTAATGGCCTTTGAAAATACCTCTGAATTAAACTGCTTCGCGGCAAACTCCAATTAACTCTGTCTAAACCTCCCCCGATAGTTCACAAAAGGTGGAAGATCAATCCGAAAAGAAAGAAAGGGGATAAGGGTATTGAGGAAATCATTACCGAGAGATACGCCGACGCCGGGGCGTCCTATCCGGTCCGGAGATAAAATGTCTCTTCAAAGTATAAAAAATAAACAAAATAAGGCAAACTAAAAAAAAGTTGTTTAATAAAATTAGCGTAGGTGCTTTTGAGAAGTTGAATTTTATTCCTTCTTCACACTTTTTATTATGTTAAAAAAAAATTTTAAAAAAAAATGTTAAAAAATAACTTGACTTTTACTTATCATTTGGCTAAACTTGAAAGTCAATAAAAAAAGCGTTTCCCTGGAGGTCATACTTTGATTGAAGGTAAAGCGAAGCTCGTTCTTGATAGTTTTAAAGAGGCGAAGATCAAATATGAAGATGCCCATATCGAAGAAATTATCTTACTCTCATATAAAGGCTTGACGATCGTATCCACGGAGGAAGATCGGGATGTCAATGATATTGTTTCGGCAATGGCATCGGGAACCAATTCATTGATCGCCCGTTTCTTAAAAGATAAACTCGAGTGGAAACCGTTTGAAAGCATCTGGATCACCGGCTCAAACAAAAATTTGTTAATTAAGAATATCGAGGACATCGGATTGCTAGTCATTATTTCAGGTGTTCAAAAAAGAGTTAACCCACTCAAACATATTGAAATTGCCGCCAAATGGCTGGTTTATATGTTTGACGATCTGAAAAAAACAGAAACCCATTAGTTATAAACTATTTATAAAAATAAATTCCTGGAGGTTAACATGGGACGAAATGAACAGATGAAGATTATTTTAGAAAAATTACAAACCGAAACTCCGAATGTGGAGAACGCCATCATCGCAGACAACAAGGGGCTTCTGGTGGCAGCGGCACAGAGCTCGCCGGCTGACGAAGCCATGGCTGCGGGTTCGGCAGTCGTTCTTGGAGCAGGCGAAAGATTTTTCGAGAAACTCAGAACAAGGCAGGGAGCACATATCAATCGGGTTCTTCTGGAGACCGACAGCGGTAATACCTTGATCGTACGGATCGGCGACAAATCTTACCTGATTATCAAGACCACAAAGGATCCGATGCTGGGGATGATTTTTCTTGATGCCGGGAAGGCCGCCGAAGATCTAGAAAAAATTCTGTAATCGCATTACACGTTTACCTAAAAGATTGATAAAATGAGCAATTCGGAACGTTCACGAAAAGAATTAACCGAAGTTATGAAATTTTTAGGGTCACTTTCATCGGGAATAGAGGAAATTGTCGGCGAAGCTGCATGCGGTATGTCTTATGTAGCGGGAAAAGAACTGGGTAAAAAGTATTCGGAGGGTTCCCCGAAAACCAATGATATTCTGGAAGCCATCAAAATATCCCAAGATATCCTGGCAAAGAATGGTTTCTTGTGGAAGTTCGAGCCCTGGAAAAAAAAGAATCAGGACAGCCCGGTATTTATGAAAATCAATGAGTATACCGACAAGGAAAACGAAGCCATTCAAGTGGTTTTCAGGGATTGCATGATTCGACAAACCCTTTTCTGTTACGGTCATGATCAGAAACAATCGTTATGCTACATGATGTATGGTTTTTTTTCAGGGGCAATGGAATCCATCATGGGGCGAAAAGCCACCCTTGAAATCAAACATGCGGGTCCCAATGCATGTTTGAAAGAATTAACCCTTGGAGATCCGGTATGAAAGTCAAATTATCGATGGAATGGTTGTCGGTTTGTGGCGGTTGCGACGTGGCAATGGCGGATTTGCATGAAAACCTTTTGGAGGTTCTAACGGCGGTTGAAATTTGTCGCTGGCCGGTTCTTATGGACACGAAGGAATATCCGGAAGCCGATATCGGAATTATCTCCGGCGGTATCCGTTCAAGCCATGACCGGGAAGCTGCCGAAAAAATGAGGAAAAGCTGTAAAAGCGTGATTGCGTTAGGCACATGTGCCATTTACGGCGGCATCAGCGGTGCAGCAAATGCCCACACCAATGAGGAGATTGTTGAAACGGTGTACCAGCGAAATGACACAACCCGTAATACCGGGAAAATCCCGGATCCGGCAGCCGGGGTTCCCCCACTGGAAAAGACAGTTACTCCCCTGGATGCGGTGATTGACGTGGACCTGTACTTACCCGGTTGTCCGCCGAATGCCAAGTACATTTTTTATGCGCTCAAGGAACTTCTGGGAGGACGACGACCGGATACCCATTATCAAACCGTATGCGCCGAGTGTAAACGGAAGATGAGAAAAAGCGAAGAGACACAGTTGAAACGTTTTTTAGGCAATGCACCGGATGATACGCTCTGTTTTTTAAGCCAGGGGTACCTCTGTTTCGGCTCCACGACGCTAGATCGCTGCGGGTCCCCCTGCCCGAACAAAAGTATGGTGTGTACCGGGTGTGCCGGGCCGACGGTCCAAATCCTTCAAGAACCGAACCGCGATATTCGGACCGAACTTGCGGAACGTGTCTCAAAACTCACAAAAATTAACAAGGAAGACGTGATAACAGAAATTGAGCAAAATGCCAAAACGTATTACGCCTATTCCATGGCGTCCGATATGATCGGGAAGAAAAACACGTTTCTTATCAAAAAATGGCTCAAACAAGAAAGGGAGTAAGACGTGACCAGTAAAACGATAACCATAAAACCTGTCACCCGAATCGAGGGACACGCCAATGTACGGATCGATCTGGATAGCAAGGGTAACATCCAATTTGCCGGATTGATTGTCAAGGAATTCAGAGGCTTTGAAAAAATTCTCACGAGCATGGAAGTGGAAAGTATGCCACTCATTACGGCGCGAATTTGCGGTGTATGCCCGGTATCCCATCACCTGGTTTCAGCCCGAACGTTGGACCAGGTATTTCAGGTGGAATCTTCCCGGGCCGGACTCATGCTTCGGGAAGCCATGAACCTGGGTGGTTTTATCCATTCGCATACATTGGCGCTTTTCGTTCTTTCAGGCCCCGATCTACTTCTTGGTCCAGATTCGGATTCTGGTAAAAGGAATATTGTCGGGCTCATTGAAGCCGCGCCCGATATCGCCAAAAAAGCGTTAGCGCTACGAACGATCGGGCAGAGAATCGTTGAATGTATCGGGGGACGCGGCGTTCATCCCGTTACTGCAATCGCCGGCGGGATGTCCAAAGCCCTCGGAGATGACGAACGAGAGAGATTGTTAAGTTATGCTAGGGATGCTTTGGGAATTGTTAAAGAATTATCGCCAGTTGTTAAAGAGATGCTATTCAGGCTTGTCGATACATTCCCTGAAATTCTTAAAAAAACCGAAGATAAAACTTATTATATGGGAACCGTCAAAAACGGAAAACTCAATTTAATTGAGGGAAGAATTCGTGTCATTGATCCATCCGGTAAAATCGTGAACGAATTTGACGCTTCGGATTATGCCAATCATATCATCGAGGAACCGGTGGATTGGAGTTACATGAAGCCGACTTCTTTAAAGACAGAAACGGGCGAACATACCTATCAGGTAAATGCGTTGGCGCGGATCAACGTGGCCGATGGAATGGAAACTCCTGAAGCCCAAAAGGAACTGGATTTATTCCGAAAAAAATTCGGGCGTCCCTGCCATTACATTGTCATGAATCATTATGCCCGGTTAATCGAGCTGATATACGCCTGTGAGAAATTGAAACAATTGCTTGAAGATCCTGCAATAACCGGAGCCCCTCGAACTGAAGTGCCAATCGGAATTCCTCAAAACGGAATCGCCCATATTGAAGCGCCCCGCGGAACCCTGTTCCATGATTATACCGTTAACGAAGACGGGATCGTTCAAAAAGCCAACCTGGTCATCGCTACCCAGCAGAACTATAAGTCCATTAATCAGGCGATTCGAAGGAGCGCTGAATATTTCATGAATAAAAGCAACGCGGACCTGGAAAATAGTGTTGAGTTTTTTATCCGGACGTACGATCCGTGTTTGTCGTGCGCGACTCATGCCGTTGGAAAAATTCCCATGAATATTTTCATCTACCGGAACGGGGAATTGGAACAGACCATCAGGAGATCGTAATATGGCTGCCATAGAAGAAATTTTAATAGGCAAAGATAAAAACAAAAAAGAATGCTGCGGTTGCGAACTCTGCGTGGATATATGCCCGACAAAGGTCTTTAAATTTGATGAAGCAAAAGAAGTCGCGGTTGTTGGAGAAGTGGAAGATTGTATTGGTTGCCTTTCCTGCACCTATATTTGTCCAGCCAATATTATCGAGATTAAATCCCCCCACATTGTCCAAAATTTTTACCGGGAGATCGAATTTTCGAGAAAATTGGAGAAATTCATATGAGAGAAGAACTGCAACTTTCACTGGAAGATCATCAAAAGGCAAAGCGAGAAGTCGCTTTTTTACTCAATATCCTTGCTCAAACCATTACCGATGTCATCGGAGATGCGGCAGGTGCCGTGGGAACTGCCGCGGGTCGAGAGGCTGCCCGCAAAATGCCATTGTATTTTGAGCAAACGGATTTGGAAGCGACTCTTGCCGAATTAAAAAAACATTTTGAAGGCGGCTTCGATTGGTCCTATGCTCTGGGAAAAGAAGAATTTACGATGACGTTCAAACACTGTGCTTTAAAAGAGATTTGTCAGATTGAACATGTTGCCCCGGGTGAAGATCTGTGTCGTCATTTCCACGATTATTTAAATGGTGTCATCATTGAACATTCGAAGGAACGATATAAAGTGGACAGCATACAGCCGGGAGATTGCTGCCTTGTTAAACATCGATCTTTTTAATCCTACCGAAATTTTGCCTGTTGAAACAGCGAATATCGACATAGCAGAGCAGGTAGCTGTCTTCTTTGCGGGTAATTATTTTTCGGGCGATGATGGGGTTGCGATTCATTTATATAATGAATTACGCCATATGGATTTCCCGGATCATGTGTTTCTCTATCCTTGTGGGATTCAGGGGTTGGCCTTGAGCGAGTCGATCGATGCCTTTCGAAAATTAATTATTGTGGATGCATTGAGCGGATTCGGCGACCCGGGAGGAATCTTTCGGTTTGATCTATTAAACGATAATCTTTCCGAATTGAGTCGCTCTGCTATTTCCGCCCATGATATCGGCATCATAGATACGATCGAAATCGTTAAACGGCTTTACCCGGAACGGCTTCCACGTTCGGTCATTTTGATCGGCGTAGAAGCCGGGACAATCAATACGACCGACATATCCCTCTCACCGTCTGTCGGAATGGTCCTTCCAGCGGTAAAAGGAATGATTTCCCGGGAAATATCAATGTAACGTCAATATGCAGCGGGATATTTAATATCTTAAAATTTTCAAAATTGGAGGTGTTAATGCCGACTTCTTTGTTATTAAGTGTTAATATAGCGCGGGATAAAGAAATAGAAAGAATCAAATCGCGCCTCCTCTCGAATGGGCAGTCCAGCGCTATCATTGGACAGAATGGCAGCGGGAAGACATCCTTAATGCAATATTTTGCGGATGAGAAAAGACGTTATTCGTTGTTTGGCAATGAGGGCCAGCGACTCTTAATTTCATATATCGATGCCTCGATTTTGGGGGATTCGGCGATTCAGAGCGAGTTTTGGGAAAAAGCTTTTTTCCCAATATTTGAGGCTTCGTCATCGAAACATTTCGGCGAGTCGATCAACAAGGCTTATAGAACTTGTAAGGATGAAGGTTTTTGCCTTAGAAAGGTAGACCCGTTGATTTGTCAGATGCAGAAAGAGAAGTGGCGGCTTGTTTTTTTGATCGATGAATTTGATAGTTTTCGTGATAAACCTCAACGAGATATCATTGAACTTCTCGGCGGTTTGAGGTCTTTGGCAAGCCGATGCTATGGTACGCTATCCCTGATTATTTCCTGTCGCCAACCGCTGATCCGGTTGTTTCAAAGGGAATTGATTTCTAATATGAGAGGCTCTCCTTTCTTTAATATTTTCGAAGAGATCTATTTGAGGCCAATTGCAAATGAGAATGTTGGGCAATTCATGGCTGGCGGACTGAAATTTTTTTCACCCGAGGACAACGACTTTATTATAGAATTGGCAGGTGGGCATCCAAGTTTATTAAAAACAGCCACTTCATCCTTGTCGGACCTTTATAGAGATAGAAGAGATCCTCAAGGAAGAAGAGAAGAAGTGGAGCGAATTGCAATTAAACGGGTTCAACAATTAATGGCTGATACCTGGGAAAATTGGCCATCCGAGTTTCGAAGCATTTTTCAAATCATCGCCCGATCCGATCGCCTCCGCTCGAAGAAGTACGGCTTAAATGGTATCAATCTTAATGAAGCGATGAAATACCTTTCAAATCGAAAAGATGAGTTGTGGGAATTGGAAAAATTGGGATTCATCGTGGAAGATCCCCAGTGCCCGATCGGATGGAAGATAAGATCATTAGGATTTTGGCTGTGGTTCATGGAAGAATTGAACCAGTGTAAATATGAAGACGAATAATTGGTGAATCAATGAAAATTAATCCATATATTGCCGGCAATTCGGTGGGAGGCGGTGATGCCTTCATTGGCCGTGAAAAGATACTATGCCAGATTGTAAATCGATTGGAGCAACCGGGGGCCAATGTGTTTGTCATCTATGGTCAACGGCGGATCGGGAAAACATCTATTCTGCAAGAATTGGATATCCATTTGCCGAAAGATGGCCGGTATTGTACCGTTTATTTTGACCTTATGGATAAAAACGAAAATTCACTTCCAGAGGTACTCACCGATTTGGCTTATGCAATTGCCAATCGATTGGGAGCAACGCCTCCGGATTTACGAATAGAACCGGAAACATATTTCAGCGAAATCTGGCTCCCCTCTATTTTTAGTCTTCTTCCCGATGATGTCTCCATTGTTCTATTGATCGATGAATTCGATACATTGACGCCATCATTGGAGGATACATCAAATACGGCGGCTAAAGCTTTTTTTCCATATTTACGCCGATTATTCAATTCCTATCCCTTAAGACTTCAATTTGTTATTGCCATCGGTCGTAATATCAATGACTTAAGTAATAGTTTTATGGCCCTTTTCAAAGGGGCGGAAGCCTGTCAGATCTCGCTTTTGGAAGAGCAAGAAACCGATAACTTGATCGGCTTATCGGAGGTGAATGGCACACTAAAATGGAGCAGGGAAGCAAAAAAGCGGGTGAGGGAATTAACCAGCGGGCATCCGCTCTTTACCCAGATGTTGTGCCGAATCGTATGGTTTAATATTTACGAGAGGGATACTGGAAAAAAGGATAAACTCCCTACGGTAACGAATAGGGATGTGGATTTGGCTGTGGGAGATACTTTGGGTGCCTGTCACAATTGGATGGAGTGGTTATGGGATGGATTATCGGCGGCCCAACGGATCGTTATTTGCGGATTGTCAAAAGCGGGTCCCAAAAAAATATCTCAAGCAGAATTGGAAGATCTCTTAGCCAGAATCGGTATTAAAATACTGATACCGGAATTGCAAGACGCCGTTCAACGTTGCAAGGAGTGGGATTTAATCGAAGAGGTAAAGGGTAATGCCCCTAAATACCGTTTTCGGGTCGAATTGCTGCGGCGCTGGGTCGAAAAGTTCAAAACGCTGCGCCAAGTCCAGGAACAATTTGACCGCATCGACCCACTGGCCGATAGTTATTATCGAATTGCAATGAATCATTTCGAAAATGACCAGAGAGAGAAAGCCTTATCCCAAGTACAGGAAGCCCTCCGGCTGAATCCGAATCATATCAAAGCCGGGATATTGTGTGCCCGGATCGAAATACTCCTTGGAAATATCGACATCGCCGGGCAGCGGTTGAAAAAACTTTATGACTTGAGACCCGACGATGCCCGGCCGTTATTGATACAGGTATGGATAACACAGGCAGACCAGGCGCTGAATGAGGATAAAAAATTAGAATTTTATAAGGCAATTCTTGAAATAGACAGCAAGAATGCGGATGCTCTCCTTGAATATCGTTTAATTTGGAAACGAAGGGGAAACGCTGCCCTGGAGAAAAACGATTTGGATCGCGCGTTGGAGGCATTTGAAACATTGGGAGACTCTGATAAAGTATACGAAATAAGATTGGAAATCCTTCGGCGTAAACTTGAAGAAGAGACGCGACAATTAGACGTGTTTTTTGATGAAAAACAATATAATCGATTGAATGAATGGTTAAAGACATTCGATTCCAGAAATGAGGATGAAAATGCCCGGAAGTTTCTCAGAAAGATTGTTATGGAACGGTCCGGCAAAAAGATATCCTCCATATTAGGTGAACTTCAACAAGAAACCCCGGGAATTCAAGAGGTCCTTTTGTTGCCGAGAGATGCAGCTCCTATTTCGGTTACGTTCAATAAGGAAGCCGCTCAAACGATCGCGGATTCCACTATTATTTTGCTTAATGAATTGGAGTCAAGCCAGATTTTTTCCGAAAAGGAATCTTTAAATAGTTTTTGGATATCCGGGGATTCTTTTATTTTTGTTGGACAAAAAATATCAGATAAAGTTGTTATTTTGGCGCTTTTTCATGCAGATGCAAATTTGGGGTTAATGTCGTCTTTTGTCAAAAAAACATCGGCGGAAGAAATTTGCTGTTTGTTGGATATACGCCGGAACTTATGACCGGGCGTTATATCCTGCTCAACCGGATCTCACTCATCGATTTTCAGTACTTCTATCATGATCAATTTGGAAAGGAGGATATAGGTCTCCATTTCACTCATTGGGGATTGGCTAAGAATATTCCGAACCGATTGTCGGGATGAAGCCATTTTTAAGATTGCTTTCTCCTCTCTCGAAAGCCAACGAAGACCGGTTTTATAGCGTTTCCCAGTTGAAATCACTGTTTCGGGTTTCAATATCGGTGGGGGAAGGGATCCGGATAATTCCCGATACCTTATTCGTGATACCTCGTCATTAAATTCCCGCGTCATTAGAAATGTTATTAACACCATACCGACGCACACAAAAAGAAAAAATAGGATTCCTCCGGTAGTTATCTTCTGTTTTAAGTCTTTAAAAATCTCTGCTTGGGCTTCAGGTAATTGCAAGTCGAACAACACATAAAAGGTCTTTGTTTTTTCGCCATGGTTATGGAGCTTGGCATTCGTTTGTAAAACCATTCGGGCATTATGGTCATGATACCGGCTGTAAGCGATGGTATACTTGTAATTCCGGCTTTCTTTGAACGTAGTATTTGGATTAAATACATCTTTAAAACTATTACAGTTCCAGTAAATAAACTTATTATTGGCATCCATCGATAACGCTGCCGCAATAATTTTTTTTTCTTTTATAAGATTTCCAAATACCGTATTAAGGTAATCGTAATCCTTTCCCGCCAATGCATTCTCGCACAAATAAGCCAACGTCTCTGTCAATTCGAGACAATAATTTTCATGAAGAGAATATTCTCGCACTTCTTTCGTCCGGTTAATCAGGGAATCCATCAGGAATGAACCGAACAAAGCAATTCCTCCCCATATAAGCACTACGAAAACCGACAATATTAAAATTTTGCGGTGTGCACCTTTCATCATTTCTCCTTTCGGTCAAGAATCTTATAGCAAATCGGCGGAGTGATCTCTCGCCTTAAAAGGGGTTTTCTCGCTTTTTCATCTTCGTGCGAACTTATATTGTATTTTATTCTAAAATAAGGAATTTTCAGTTTTTCCTTTTGGGAAATTTGATCCGGATTTTTTATTTCATTTTTTTCCACCAGGATACGGTGCAGTTTTCCTTTCAGCATGAGGGATCTTGCAATTCTCCATAGACTGTCGCCTTCTTGAATCCTGTATTCTTTCAGCTTCGGTGAAATTTCCGACAATGGAATAAAGGCATGATAAGAGCACTCTTCTGAATGTTCCATTTCGATTTTTTGTTTTCGTCCACCATTGACCGAATAGTTAACGAAAAGCCGTGGCCCAGAACCGTCTGACTTTTTCAAGGTAACCTCGATACACAATCCCTGCCGGATGTCATCGTATGTTTCGTGGAACAGAAGCGAACTTGAAACAGACTCATTTTGTTTAAGGCGATAAAACATGGAATTCAAGCGAATAAATTCCAATTCATTTATTTCATTAAAGGATTCTATGGATAGCGGTTTCAACGCGTTTTCTTTTTTTAAACTTTCCTCCCTTAACGCGAGATTTAATTGATTTATTTCTTCATCGGTAAGGCGATTTTTGATGCTAATGACAGGTGAGTGAGTCATCCTGATTTTGGGTTCGAGAACGGTGAAATTGCTGACATTGCAATCGGAGCCAGGGAAACTTTTTTTTAACACTTGTAAAGAATTTTCGGGAATATATGCGCAGTCGGCTTGTCCAAGGAGGACAGTCATAATTGCCGATTGAGGGGTAATGGTTTCAATGATAGATCTGAAAAAACTTTCGGGGGCGAGTTTCGGGTATCCGGGAAAGGCTGACAATTGCTTGAAAAGATTCGGACGATTGATCGAACAGACCGCCAGGATTTTTCCCTGTAGTTCTTTGATATCGTTGATTTTCTTATTGTTCGGTAAAATGGCAATACATTTTTTCTGCTCTTTTGTATTTTCTTTTATAGGAATTAATATGGGGCCCAAATCGAAACTTTTTCGGTTTTTAAAAAACGTGTTGGAGTTTAATATCCCCATGATGATGTTATTTCGTTCTAAGTATTTTTCAAGATCTGTTTCCTTACGTATATATAAGGGGGAAATCGTTTTTCCAAGTGTGTTACTTATCAATTCGCATAATGGCGTCAGGCGATGCGTCGCATCGAGCGAGTTCTCGAATGGCCATTCCGGATCGAAGAAGAGAAAATAATACGCTTGATTCGTTTGAGGGGTAGCATTTAACGAGTTAAAACCAAAAAAAAATAATATCATTATGAATAAGGCAGCGATAAATCCATTTAGTAGATGTTTATTACGTTTTACCATATTTAATAACTTTTTGAACTTGAATCTTGCCAATCAGGTATTCGGAAATTTTACCGTCCCTATTTTCGATACCTTTGGATTTAAGCCTTTTCGTTAAATAGGAACGATAATATTATCGCATATTACTAAATATTTTGTCAAGTAAATAAAATTTGCAACAAGATTTGAGCTGCCCTGCCAAAAGTTGAGCATACCCTGTCACAGGTTGTGCATTCCCTTGCAAGTGTCGGAACCCTCTTATAAAAGGGTTCCGATCCGCCGGAGGCAGGGCCTAATACTCCACTTGTGCCGATGCGCGAACCGCGCGATTGTGAGCCCAACTGCGGATGTGTTTGATCTGTTCTTCCATCGTGGTGGAAAGGGGAACCGATGACCCAAATATCACAAACAGATCGTCTTCTTCCAGTTTTCGATCCTGATTAAAGGCTTCGTACATTCCGGAAATAATCGCCTGTTCGATTTCACTCCCGGACCAGCCCTTGGTAATTTGGGCCAATTGGGGAATATTGAATTTGGACAAATCATTGCCCTTGGTTTGGAGGTGGATGGTAAAGATTTCTTCACGTTCGGCGCGGGTCGGAAGATCGATAAAGAAAACCTGATCGAATCGTCCCCTTCGCAGTAATTCGGCCGGGAGGAGATCGATCCGGTTGGCGGTTGCCGCGATAAATACCTCGGAATCGTGTTCCTGCATCCAGGTGAGAAAGAAACCGAGAATGCGTGAGGAAGCGCTGTCGCTGTGTTTATCGCTGATGCCGCTTTCGATCTCATCGAGCCAGAGAATGGCGGGTGCTACGGAGTCCATGGTTTTGAGGGCGCGGGAGAACACCAGTTCGGGTGAACCGGCCATGCCGGAATACACGAGGTTCATATCGAGACGGAATAGAGGAAGGTTCCACAGCGAGGCCGTCACTTTGGCTGCCAAACTCTTTCCGCATCCGGATATTCCCATGGCCAGAAAGCCGCGCGGCCGATCGAGTCCGAATTCCCGGGCTTCTTTGGAAAACGCTTTCTGGCGTTTCTTTAACCAACTTTTGAGATTCTCCAATCCGCCCATGTCATCCATGGTAAATTTTTGAGAGTAGAATTCCAGAACCTGTTCTTTCAAAATCAGTTGTTTTTTTTCCTGATGAATGGCATCGATCAGGTCGATGGTGATCTGGTTCTTTCCCTGGAATGCTTTCATAAACGCTTTATAGGCTTCATCGAGCGTTAATCCCTGGACACCGACGACAAACATTTTCTTTTGATCGGGAGTCAGGGCGATCGTTCGTCCGGTTTTTTGCATGGATTGAAGAAACCGATTAAACAAATCCGAGAGTTCGTCATAATCCGGAAGATCGAAATAAAGGATATCGATTTCTTTTTTCAAGTCATTGGAAAAGTATTCATCCGGGGAAAGGAGGAATATGGTAAATTTACTATTTTTGAATTTTCGATAGGCTTCACGGAGTTTGCGCACCGTGGTTTCGGAGGAACGCAGGATGGAGTTGAGGTCTCTGAAGATGCAGAATCCCGCGGCTTCTTCTTTCATGATATAATCCAGTGCCACAATCGGATCCTGGGAGCCGTTAATCGTCTCGTTATCCTTCACCAAACCATTATTAACATCCCAGTACGCGTTGACCCGGTCGCGGCCGAGTTGTTGGAATAAGGCTTTAATGTGTCCCTCCACGCGTTTTTCTTCATACGAAATGATTTGGATCAGGGGTTGGCCGACGCTTACGGCATTTTTAATAAAATTCAATGATTTGACGCTCATTTTTAACCTCGCTTTTGAAACGTCTTAAATATAATACAATAAAAGGGAATAATCAAGATCCACATCGTTTTCGCTACTTGCCATTTATTTATTTATCATTTATAATTTTCATCCTTTATTGACCTTTTTAAAAGGCGTTATATAAAGATGAGGTAAAAATGGAAAAAATCGGTTCGCTACTGCCGTTGTGGTCGGTGATTCCCTTTGCCGGAATCCTTTTGTCCATCGCCTTAATGCCGTTATTGGCGGCGAAGTTCTGGCATCACCATTATGGAAAGGTTGCTTTTTTCTGGTCGCTGGTCATGATCGTACCGTTTGTCCTTGCATTTAAACAATCTGCGGTATATGAAATTCTCCACATTGCCATCATCGATTATATTCCGTTTATTATCATGCTGTGGGCGCTTTTTACGGTATCCGGCGGGATTATGATCAAAGGAAAATTCGACGGCAAACCCGGCACCAACCTGATGATGTTGGGAATCGGAACCGTGTTGGCATCCCTTATCGGCACAACCGGCGCTGCGATGGTAATGATACGGCCCCTTATTCGTTCCAATAGCCGTCGCAAATATAAAACCCATATCTTTGTTTTTTGTATCTTTCTGGTTGCCAATATCGGCGGGTCGCTGACGCCGCTGGGAGATCCGCCGCTGTTTCTGGGATTTTTACATGGCGTGAGTTTTTTCTGGACCCTGCATCTCTTACCCCTCATGGGATTATTAAGTATCTTTTTACTGGTCATTTTTTATTTCCTGGATACGTATTTTTATAAAAAAGAAGACGTGACGGAAAATAATACCAATAATACCTCGCCCGAACCGTTTGGCGTTCAGGGGTGGCATAATTTTATCTTTTTGGGTGGAGTTATCGGTGCCGTTTTACTATCCGGCATCGTGAACCTTGGCGATGTGATCGTCCCCGGGGGGATTCATGTGGATATCAGCGGCCTGGGGCGAGATGTGATCTTTATTTTAATGGGAGTCTTATCGCTTCAAACCACGCCGCGCGCCATTCGGGAAGCCAACGGTTTCACCTGGGCGCCGATTCGGGAAGTGGCCATTCTGTTTGCCGGTATTTTTTGCACCATTATTCCGCCGTTAAATATCCTCAAAGCCGGGGTAAACGGGAGCATGGCGTTTATTATTCACGCGGTCAAAGAACCCTGGCACTATTTTTGGGTATCCGGCGGTTTATCGAGTTTTTTGGATAATGCGCCCACGTATCTCACGTTTTTTAATACCGAATTGGGGCAGTTTTTTTCCGGAATGAAAGAAGCCCAGGCCGTGAATTTATTAATGCATACAAAATCTTCTTACTTGCTGGCGATTTCAGCCGGGTCCGTGTTTATGGGGGCCAACACCTATATCGGCAATGCACCGAATTTCATGATCAAATCCATCGCCGAAGAAAATGGGATTTCCATGCCGAGTTTTTTCGGATACATGTTTAAGTATTCCCTGATCATTTTGATTCCCTGCTTTATTGCGTTAACCTTTATTTTTTTCTAATAGCATCTGCCAAAGACGAATTGCTGGCGGGAAATTATTTTTCTTGATTTTCTAGCGGCATTTATGTTATGCTGTCTTTGCCTTTGCCGAAATGAAAAAAGTATATAAAAAATGGAGAGAGAGTATGGAGAGTAAGACCCTTGATATGAGTAAAGAAGTCTGGCATGCGCTGCCCGTTGAGGCAGTCATCCGACGGCTTGACACCGATATTTCATTAGGCCTATCCACAGAGGAGGTTCAAACACGCAGGGAGCACTTTGGGTTAAATCATTTAACTCCCAAAAAAGAGAAACCTCTATGGTTGCGTTTCTTGTTGCAATTTCATCAACCCCTCATCTATATACTCCTGGCGGCAACTGCCATTACGCTGTTCTTGAACGAATGGGTGGAGGCTGCGGTTATTTTCGGTGTCGTGGTTGTGAATGCGATCTTCGGTTTCCTGCAAGAAACCAAAGCGTTAAAAGCCCTTGACGCCCTTTCCCGCTCCATGACCTCCACGGTCACCGTATTAAGAAACGGTAAAGAACAGCATATTTCATCGACTGAGTTGGTTCCCGGGGACGTGGTGATGGTCGCCTCGGGTGATAAGGTCACCGCTGATATGCGCCTCATTGACAGCAGGGACCTCCAAGCGAACGAGTCTCCCCTTACCGGGGAATCGGTTCCGGTGGAAAAGAAAATGGATCCTCTCGATGCGAAGACGGGGCTGGCCGATCGATTAAATATGCTTTATTCCGCTACATTTATTAATTATGGCAGGGGGAAAGCGGTGGTTACCGCCACAGGAGACGCCACCGAGGTGGGACGAATCTCAGAGTTGATGGTTACGGCTGAAGATTTGGAAACGCCTCTAACCATTAAAATATCCCACTTTAGCCGTTATCTCTTATTCGTTATCCTGGGGCTTTCCGCACTGACTTATATTGTCGGGGTTCTTAGAGGTCAATCCGCCGTGGAAATGTTTATGGCTGCCATTGCGCTTGCGGTCGGGGCAATCCCTGAAGGGCTGCCTGCGGTCGTCACGATTACATTGGCGATCGGTGTATCAAGAATGGCGAAGCGCAATGCGATTATTCGACATTTACCCGCAGTGGAAACACTCGGCAGTACGGGTGTGATTTGTTCGGACAAAACCGGGACGCTGACCGAAAATCAAATGACGGTCCAGGAAATATATAGCGCCGGCCATAAATACGACGTTTCAGGGCTGGGATATGGCTTTGAGGGTTCGATCCGGGAGACTTCGGATAAGGCCGGGACGCTATCTTCCGTTGCCCTAAAGGAATGCCTGAGCGCAGGTCTCTTGTGTAACGACAGCCGAATCGTGGAGCGGGAGGGGGAACGCCAGGTGGAAGGCGATCCGACCGAGGCTGCCCTGATCGTATCTGCGAATAAGGCAAAGAATTTATTTTCCGAAGGCTTGCCGGCATGGCCGCGCCAGGATTCGATTCCCTTTGAATCGGAATATCAATACATGGCCACACTCCATGTTTTACCCGGGGGCAAAAGGCGTATTTATTTAAAAGGTTCGGCAGAGATGATTTTAGCCAAATGCGTGAACGATCTCGATGAGCATGGCGATACCCGTCCGTTGAACCGCGCCCTTATCATCCAGCAGGTTGAGATTATGGCGGCCAAGGGGCTAAGAGTACTTGCTTTTGCTTACAGCGACGTGTCTTCACAGAAAGTCACCATCGATCATAACGATATCACTGAATCCTTGACCTTTTTAGGGATACAGGGAATGATCGATCCGCCGCGCCGGGAAGCGATTGAGGCGGTACGGCGGTGTCATTCCGCGGGGATCCTTGTGAAGATGATCACCGGGGATCACGTATTGACGGCCAGAGCCATTGCCGGGCAATTAAACCTGAAACATCGTCTCGACGAGGAAGAGGCCGCTAAAGACTTGCAGGCGATGAGCGGCAGCGAACTGGAAGAGATGAACGATGAGGAATTCCAGGCATCGGTGGATCAGGTCAGTGTTTTTGCCCGCGTGACCCCGGAGCAAAAGTTGCGGCTCGTCAAAGCGCTTCAGAAAAGAGGGTATATTACGGCGATGACCGGGGATGGGGTCAATGATGGGCCGGCGCTAAAACAGGCAAACATCGGTATTGCCATGGGACGAACGGGCACAGAAGTGGCCAAAGAAGCAGCGGATATGGTTTTAACCGATGATAATTTCGCTTCCATCGAGGCAGCGGTCGAAGAAGGACGCTGTGTCTTCGATAACTTAAAAAAATTCTTTGTCTGGACACTGCCGACAAACTTAGGTGAAGCAATCGTTATCATGGCCGCTATTTTCGCTGGTTTCGTCCTGCCAATCACACCGGTGCAAATCCTCTGGATCAACATGACGACCTCCATATGCCTGGGCATCACCTTAGCGTTCGAGTCCAAGGAACCCGATCTGATGCAGCGTCCCCCCCGTGATCCCAAAATACCGATTATGACGGGGGATCTTATCACTCAAATCATCGTGGTGGGTTTACTTTTAGCGCTTGGCGTTTTCGGGGTCTTTTTTTATGAAAGAAGTAAAGGATTGAGCATTGAAGAGGTGCGGACCGCAGCGGTGGGTGTCCTGGTTTTCTTAGAGATTTTGTACCTGTTTAATTGCCGGTCCCTGTCGCGGTCGATGTTTGCCCTGGGGGTATTTTCGAACCGTTGGTTGATTATCGGGGTCCTGGTGATGATCGGTTTGCAGATGTTCTTTACCTATTCCCCTATTATGAATCGGTTTTTCCAAAGCGCGCCGCTTTCCCTGAATGTCTGGGGGAGTATTTTTTTTATCGGGTTATTGATTAACGTGATTAAATATGTTTTTTTCGGCGTTTTTCGAAAAACGCACCATGATGTTATCCCTTAACTCACCGTCAATTTTTTAAGAAGTGAAGAGTGAATTTTGGGCTGCCCATTGCCTTGACATTTAGCCCTCAGTGTCATAGAATACAATCTCCTTAATCAGAATGATTAAAAATCCAAACAGAGAGGTTTATCGTATCATGATGCAAGGTTTATCATATTATGAACAAGTAGCAATCATGAGCATATTGGGGATCGCCGTTTTAGGTCTTCTTTATGCTCTTTTCCTTCGCAAGCAGATTCTCAAAGAGGACAAAGGCGGCCCGAAGATGCTCGAGGTATGGAATGCGATCCGAGAAGGTGCAGATACCTATTTGAAACGCCAGTTACGGACCATTTTACCTTTGATCGCCGTGTTAACCGTTGCTCTCTTTTTATCGGTCTTTATTGTTCCCCCTTCCGAAGAGGCCTTAAGACGCTTTGCCGGTCAATCCGAATCAAACGTGCGTTTGATTATCGGTATCGGGCGAGCCATTGCCTTTGTTATGGGCGCCGCTTTTTCACTGTTGGTCGGACAATTGGGAATGCGAATGGCGGTGCAAGCCAATGTGCGTGTGGCTCAGGCGGCCCGGCGTTCGTTCGGTGATTCGTTGCGGATTGCCTACCGAGCCGGCACCATTACCGGAATGCTCACCGACGGTCTGGGGCTTTTTGGCGGAACCATTATTTTTATTATTTTTGGTATTGCGGCTCCCGATGCCTTGCTGGGATTTGGTTTCGGTGGGACGTTGCTGGCCCTGTTTATGAGGGTGGGCGGCGGCATTTACACCAAAGCCGCTGACGTGGGCGCCGACCTGGTCGGAAAAGTGGAAGCAGGAATTCCGGAAGATGATCCGCGAAACCCGGCCGTTGTGGCAGACCTCGTGGGTGACAATGTCGGTGACTGCGCCGGTATGGCAGCCGATATTTTCGAGTCCTATGAGGTGACGATTGTTTCGGGTTTAATTCTCGCTCTGGCCCTTTACCATTTGACCGGTCGGATGGAATGGATTCTTTACCCCTTGCTGGTTCGTGGTATCGGTGTATTGAGTTCCATCATCGGAACCTATGCGGTTAAAGCAGGTCCCGGAAAAGTGGGAAATGCCATGAAATCCATTTTCCGCGGTTTCTTAACATCAGCCGCGATTTCCATTGGGATGTTTGGTGTATTGGGTTACTTTTACATGCAGAATGTACCGGGCGGATGGTGGAGGCCTTTTGCGGCAACGACCGCCGGTGTGATTTTGGCCATCCTGATCGACCGGATTACGGAACACTTTACCGGCACCGAAGGCGCGCCGATTAAAGAGATCCGCAAGGCGACCAATACCGGTCCTGCCACAACGATTCTTTCCGGACTCGGTGTGGGCATGGAATCCTCCGTGTGGGCCATTCTGGTTATTGGCGGTACGATCTTTTCCTCGATCCTGATTTTCGGAACCATTCCGGGAGTCGATATGGCCAGCCGCGTCACGTACATCCTGTACGGCGTTGCCATGACCGGTATCGGTATGTTAACCTTGACCGGAAACAACGTGGCCATGGATTCCTATGGTCCGATTTCGGATAATGCCAACGGCATCGGTGAAATGGCGTGGCATGATCAGGATGATCAGGAAACCAAAGATGCCCGACAGATTATGGCTGACCTGGACGCCGTGGGTAACACCACCAAAGCCATTACCAAAGGGGTAGCCATCGGTTCGGCCGTTATTGCGGCTGTGTCGTTGTTCGGTTCGTTTATTACCGATGTTTCCAAAATTAACCCGGAAGCCTTGAAATTTGGGATCCGCATCTCCGAGCCCATGGTATTTGTGGGCCTGCTGATCGGCGGCGCGTTACCGTGGTTGTTCTCTTCGTTCTGTATCCACGCGGTCAGTCGTGCAGCGGCCCTCATCGTTGAAGAAGTTCGGCGACAGTTCCGTGGCGGCGTATTGGAAGGAAAAACCAAACCCGATTACCGTCAGGCAGTTGCCATTTCAACGATTGCCGCTCAGAAAGAGTTAATCAGCCTCGCCCTTTTGGGCGTGGTGACCCCGATTGTTGTGGGATTGGTTTTTAAAGTCGAAGCCCTGGGTGGTTTTCTTGCGGGTATAATTCTTTCCGGACAGCTCCTGGCTGTATTTATGTCCAATGCCGGCGGCGCCTGGGATAATACCAAGAAAACCATTGAAGATGAACCCAGAGACCCGGAGAAGAATACCGGTAAGGGTTCGGAACGGCACAAAGCGAGTGTGGTGGGCGATACGGTCGGTGATCCCCTGAAAGATACCGCAGGTCCGGCGCTCAATCCCATGATTAAAGTCGTCAACCTGGTGTCGTTGATCATTGCACCGATTATCGTGAAGTACACGGAACTCGGAATCGGCGGATGGATCCTTGTCGCTGCGTTGGTGGGTGCCATGACTTGGGCCATCTGGAGAAGTAAAGCATCGGCTCCGGATTTGAAGGTATAATCAAGATATCGTTATTGAATTGAATATAATTGATATAAAGGGCAATACATGATCATGTATTGCCCTTTTTTTTTCGTCTTTTTTTTCTTTTATTTATTTCTTTTATCTTCTGGAACCGCCGCCCAGGATTCGGGCGGGTAACATAATGATGGCTTTGATCAATTCCAAAACGCCGCCCACGGCAATGCCCACGATTCGAAACGGAAGCAAGAGCAACCAGATAATCGGGTAAATCAGAATCGCCAATAAGGCCAGCGGCCAACATAAGAATAAAAGGATTAACCATAATAAAAATTTCACCATTGTCTACCTCCTTTCAAACGAGAGATAATGATTATATCATGATTATATTATTCTTCAAATGGGAGGGCTGGGGGCTGTGGATGCAAATTAATCCTCATCCGCTTGTTTTATTTTCAGTACATCCTGGATATAAGTGTATATATCTTCTATCACTTTATTGTATTCCGACGGATGAATCCGCTTCCCTTCGAAATCGATCTTCACATCCTGAAGGAACTTTTTAAATTCCGGGTTCTGCTCACACAGTTTGTTTATGGTCTCCCAATCCAGGGACTTACGAAGTTTAGCCGGATAAAGCACATCCGATGAATCGATATCGGAGAGGTTCAATTTGATAATGCCGATCCCGAATGAAGAGGCCAGCCGTTTCAATTCCGTTTGCAGTTCATCATCGTCATCGATTTCTGTTGTAACGAGATAACCTTCATGCGCCCAGGATGAATTGGATACGGCCTGAAAAAATGATTCTCTATAATTACTCTTGTTAAGGACCTTTTTTAATTCGAAGGAATATAATTGAAGGGCATTATTGTCTGAAATCCGATTTAACTCGATTACATCGGAACTCCAATCGACTATCGGCAGATAGAACCCCACCATATCCGGGTAAACCCATTGGTTGTATCCCGGTTTCAAGGATTTTTCATGAGAAATAGTTTTGGTATAAATGGATTTGCCCCGGTTGAACAATGGACTGGCGGAGGTATAGTAAGTGAGAACAGGGTGAAGCTCCATTTCCTTAAAACTGGATTTGGTTTCTACTTTTTTAGTTTCGGTTTTCTCAATTGATTCCATTTTTCCCTGAGTCAGTTCATGTTCTTTTTCTTTAAGAAAGAATCTTGTAGGTCTTTTACCGACTTTAATAAATCTGGATTTTTCGTTATCGCGAACATCGACGTACAATTGGGCTCCAACAGACATCCAGGGTGTTTTTCCTATGGTTCGTAATTTTTTGTTTAATCCCTTTTCATGTCCCATTTTCCAGATATCCTGGTAAGTCAATGGCATTGTTGCCTGCTTCAGTACCTCATAAGCAAAATCATAAAATGTATATGTCATCATAATCTCCGAGTTGAGTGCTGTAAAAAAATATGCTGCTCTAAAAATTTATTAAGAGGCCTGCTATACCGTGTATTTATCAATATAACCGAAAAGGAAGTAAAAAGCAAGCATAAAGAAATACTCGACATTCAATGCGTTCAGTATTACCTTCGGTATCATACAAAAAAAGAAATTCAAGGATCCATAACCAATGCAGCAATTCGCATTTTGGAAAAAGGTAGAAAAGGTAGAGGTACATGAACAGAATGCGGGCGGGCGCACACATGGGTGCGCCCCTACGGAAAAGTTCCGAATGATCCTGCGCGATATAACGCCAATAATTGCGTTTAATTTCTGTAGGGGCAGACCCGCGTGTTCGCTACCCTCCGACTTTTGGTTCGAACCCCTCAACAATGCGCAGGGAATTACCAACTATTAAAAAAACACGAGAGATTCCAATCGTATTTCTTAGGGATAAAATAATCATACAAGAATCGCTGCAGAAAATCCAGTGCAATCAATGGAAAAATTCGGAAACCCGGTGTATAATAAGAGATGCACGAATACGTATTAGCTCAAGACATTGTGGAAACCATCGGTCGAACTCTGGGAGAAAACCTTCCGAGACTCACCGATATTCATATCGAAGTGGGACAATTTTCCAGCGTGGTCATCGAATCGCTGGAATTCGGCCTTCAACTGATTTTACAGGAGAAAAACCTGCCGAACGTGACCATCGATATTTCGATTACTCCGGCATTTGCAATCTGCGAATGCCAACACGTTTATCAGGTCCAGGATATATTGGAAGGATGCCCGGTCTGTCACTCCTATAACCGGGAAATGACATCCGGAAAAGACGTGATCATCAAATCGATCGAAATTACGGAATAAATAAATAGGGGAGGACGCGGTTTAACCCGGTCCTTCGAAGGCATCCCGGATGTGATTGGCGTGAAAGGTTTTTCCGCTGTAATGCACGGCAATAATGTCAAACCGGACAAAGAAGTTCTCGTATTCCTTTTTGCTGCTGAAAATTTTGGCGGCCCGGATGATCCGCTTACGCTTGCGTTCATCCACAAACTCTTCGGGTAAACCGTAATTATCCGATCCCCGGGTTTTGACTTCGACAAAACAAAGGGTGTCACCTTTCTGTACAATCAGATCCACCTCGGAGCCACAAACCCGGTAATTGTGTTCAAGAATCGTGTACCCGTTTTCTTCGAGAAATCGAGCCGCCGCTATTTCACCTTCACGCCCGGAAAACACGCCGTTATCCCTGGAAAGGCACCCGCTTTTCTTCCAATTTGATATTTAACTGTTCCAATTCGTTGAGAACCGGTTCATAAATTTCTTTCTTACTGGAAATCTGAACGCCCGTGAGTGGAATCTGACCTTCCGCCATTAACCGGACCCCGATCGCAAGCGGTAAACTCACGGTTCGCGCCATGGAGGTATCGCCATGAGGAATACCGAAATCGATCATGGTTGAGGTGATGAGATCCCGGGATTTATCTTTATTCTCGATGATAAACTTATGCCGCATCAACAGCAGATCTCTCTCGCCTTCGCTATAAAACATCTTTTCCTGCATGCGATGGCATAAAATATCCAGGCAATTATCACAGTCAGGAACCGGATCATCGGAGAATAGCCCTAACCATTCGAGCCGTTGGATAACTTCCGACTGGACATCCAACCCGATTTTTTGAGCGGTTTTTTCAACGACCTGGTCGAGATTCTCCGCACCGACCCGATGCGTCATCATCTGTTTGTAGGTCATGCCTTTGAGTTTATCACACGCGGTATCATCGACCAGTCCCAGATCCACGATCTTTTTCAAGGTCTGACACCAACCCGGATACCGGTACGTTCCCCGCATCACGGTTTCGGCGTCTTTGAGTCCGTAAATCTCTTTGTACGGAACGGAATCCCGGTTCGGGTACATCTCGAAAGTGCCCAGACCGTCGATCTCTTCCACCCGATAATTGAGAAACAAATCCTTGCCGTCGATTTCAACGATTTTTCCGTTTTCCAGAAACCGGGCGGAGTTTCGGGAGGCCAGTACCACACCGCGGGGACTCCAGGAGAATTTGTAACCGAACGGGTTATCGTTGCATTCCGGCGCCGGAAGCCCCCCGCAAAACGAATAAAAATGAAGCACTTTACCGCCTTCGGCAGCAACCTCATCGATGATTTTCATGGCAGACATGTGATCGATACCCGGGTCGACGCCCATCTCGTTTAAGAACAGAAGCCCTTTTTCCCGTGCCGCGGCATCCAATTTCCGCATGCCGTCACTGACATAGGACGCGGTCGCCATGTGCCGGGAATGCTTCAGACACAATTCGGCGACTTTGACGTGGAAAATCCAGGGGAGAAGACTCACCGTAATATCATGGGATTGAATCAACTCTTCCAAGAGTTGATCGTTAGACACATCGAGAAATAACGCCTTGCCGTTCTTCCGGCCTTCGACCAGCTTTTGGGCCTGATCCAATTCATTGGAAGCCACGGTGACAAAAAAGTGCTCCCGGTTCAGCAGATACGCCACGCCCGGACGGCTCACCATACCGGAGCCCAGGACAAGTATATGTTTGGTGGTTGTCGTTTGGTTCATTGTCATTTGATATACTCCTTCATGTATTGATAATCGTGGGTTAGTTCTCCCTGATGAAGCACGAGTGCCCGCTTTAACGGATCAGGGAGTTGAAGACTTTCAATTGAATCACTAAAGTTTGCGCTTGCCAGTTCGCTGACATAATTCTTTAACACCGCAGAAAAGGCTTCCGACGATTCTTTGGAAAATTCGCACGGCAGATTGTCTACGGCCATGACCGCAATACCGGTTCGCTGAACCCCCTCTTCGAAGCGGTCATCCTGCGGATGGTAGGTGTACGTGGGTTGGTCGGGTTTGGTCGATTTGTACGTAATTTGAATCGAGCCGTTGATGTCGCAGGTAATATCTCCGATGACCTGGAGGTTAAGGTTGGAACGCAGGATACTTTCATTTCGGAGATACTCTTTGGTGACAAACCGGGGATAGGCTTCGGTCCAGTAAATGCCATTGACCAGAACATTGAGGTAGGGAAGGTAATTTTCAAACCTGGACTCGTATTTTTCCGGATGCTGATAATAATCCGTCAACTCAAATGGGGCTTCCCCATCTTTGGGTCTCACCATATCGTCTTCATTGAAAACGATCTTGTAAAAATTGAAATTATCGGAGGTGAAATTATCATACATCTCGGGCAACATTTGAGCGGAAAGGACTTTATGAGGTAAAAGATTGAAGACTTCCTGAGCGCCCTGAGACACATGACCGTAACCGGTAAAACCGAATACCAGCGGACACAGTTCAATGGGGAAACCGTTTTCATTGATTTCCTCGCCGATCTCCCGGATCGCTTTTAATGCGGCATTGAGGTCGGCATATTCATACGCACTTTTGACCCGTTCCAGGGGGGTATCGTAACCCTGAAGTTTCAGCTTCTGACCAAAGGCATGAAGCGTGTCGACCATTCCCGCCATACCGGCGTATTTTCCAAAGAAAATCAACCGCTGATTCTTTTCATTGACCACGCGCTCATAGTCGATAAGGTTGCACTTCAATGCCATCATGTGCTTTAACATGGACATATTGTAGTCCTGACCCTTAATCGTGTGAGAGAAAAAGATGTAGGTTTTATCCTTTTGGAAATACGGGATGGGGATCTCTTTGACGGCTAAAATGACCGGGGCTTCGGACAAATCCTCGTTGATTTCGGCACCGGCCCGGGCATATTCCTCATCGGTAAAGATTCGAATCGCGGACGGCTGAATAATGGTCTTAATTCCGTATTTTTCCTTTAACTCTTTGACATCCCGGGGAACCAGCGGCACCCGGCGCTCCCATTTGTTTTTATCTTCTCGTCTGATTCCAATTACTTTAATCATGCTCATTCCTCTTTTAAATAGAGATTTTAGGAAAATTTTTTAATGCTTAATGCTAATACTACCAAAATCTCAAAAATAAGTCAATAGATTTTTAACACATTGGGAGGGATATGTTAAATTTTGATCAATTGTAATAACTTAATCGGTTGGTTTTGGCGCGTACAAACACACGCCCAGCGTCCGCGAATCCTTTCCATGACTCAGTTTTTCCAACGTAAAAGTAGGCGATACCGTTACTTCAAAAAAACCCTGTTCACCGGGCGCCCCTTTCACCCGGTAATCGTATGAACCGTTTCCGGAAAAGGTAATTTGGTGCTGACGTTTTCTCTTCCAATAGAATTGAACCGTTTGTTGTCGCAACTTCAAGCGATCAAACGGGGCACTGCATACCACTTTAAACGGTTCGGATTCCCCGTTTTGATTCAGGGTGAGAAACACACCGGCCCGCTCATTTGTCCATTGAAATTCCTTTCCTTCCGCATCCGTTTCCCGACCCCATACGCCGTAATCGTAGGGAATTCCGGTTTGCTGCATCCAATTTTTGGGAAGCAGGGAATGAAATGAGAAGATATTAAATAGAATCGCCATAAAGATCGATGCGACCGCCACTCCCCACCTTGCTTTTGCCCATTTCCATTTGACCGGGACACTTTCGGAAGCAGTCGGTTGATACGTCAATGCCGCAACGATCCAGAACAATACACAGGTTTCGGGAAACCACAGGTAATTGTTGAATAGCAATACTCCCAGCATCGTTCCGGTGAATAGCTTTTGACTGCTCCGACGGTAGAGTTGAATCATGAAAAAGAGGTAAAAGAGTCCGGCAATCAGCCCGTTTTCGACCCACACCCACAGGTATTGGTTTAGCGGGAGATCGTAGAGGTAAGGTTTGCCGGTTTGTTGAAAGGTCGGGTACTGTTTATAGGCCAGATAAAAGGTGTAGTTTCCGGTTCCGATTCCGGAAACCGGGTAATGGCGCAGAATATCGAATGAAAACGCCGCCATGGTTAGCCGGCCGTTCACCACTGCATCGGCCTTATCAAACAACGTTTCTTTTTTATCCCAATCGGCGCCCATCAATCGTTTTTTCAACGTACCTCCGGCAGCGATGATGCCCACGATAAAAACGGCAATGAGAATAGCGGCAATCAGGCGCTGGCGTTTTCCCTGGTTTTGGGACGCATGAACCAGGAGGTTGAGCATTCCTGCCGCAGCAAAAACAAACATGGTGCGCGAGCCGGAAAGAATTCCCCCGATTAACGAAACACCAAAGGTGATGTATCCCAGGAGGTTCTTTTTTCGGATTTCATACGTGGACCATAAGAACAGGATGCCGGCAAAAACCCCGAAGGCATTAAAATCGGAAAACCCGCCGTTGAATTGCTTCAATCCTTTACCGATCCGATCGGAAAGGGGCGAATATCCGGAAAGTTTCTGGATGAACGCCCACGCCGTTGAGATATAAAAACCCAATGAGAGCCATTTGAAAATAACGGTTTCGCCGGGATTGAGTTTTCGGATGTAAAAAAAGATATACGGTGAGATGAAATAAAGAAAAAGGGTGATGATCGGGAAAATGGATGCAAATGAGACCCGCTGATCGATGAGATGAACATGACCACCGGGCAGGATTCGGGGAACCGGCGGTGAAACCGGCGTATCGGCCCCGACTGCGGCCATGTTTCCCAGAGTGATATTGGACCAGCGGAGAAACACAAACACGGCAGAGACAAACAGGATCGAAAGAAAGAGATAATAGACGATAAAATTTCGGTCGATCGTGGCCTGGCCGATGAGTGGTGTTCCCGGCTTTCGACGATTTTTCAGAAAATCCCCGATGAGGATGCCCCCGAGTAAAAACAGCGCCGGTGCCGAATAGTTGTAAGGATAAGGATTGTGGAACAGGGACGGGCTGGCGTTGATAAACGGCAGCAGGAACAGGAAGAGGAAGAGCGGGACGGGCTGGTCTTTGAGATAAACGGCGATGCCTCCCAGGGCCGCGAAGAATGCAACGAGAATCCAGGAATGAATCTGGTGACCGATGGTCATGACGGCCAGAACAGCAGTAATGAGCGATAGTAGATAGAAACCGTTAACGATCTTTTCGAGTTGCATTCTTCGACGGGGACAGGGGCTGGAGTAAAAATCCAACTATTGGATAAAACCGTTTCGTCTCAGCAGCGGTTCGATTTTGGGTTCGGCGCCCCGGAAGCGTTTATACATTACCATCGCGTCGACCGATCCTCCCTTTTCCAGGATATTGACCCGAAAGGACTGAGCCACGTTGGGATCGAACAGGCTGGTTTCTTTAAAGGCTTGAAACGCATCGGCATCGAGTAACTCGGCCCAGGTGTAACTGTAGTAACCCGAAGCATACCCGCCGCTAAAGATATGATTAAAGTAGGTACTCCGGTAACGGGTCACAATTTGAGGAATCAATCCGATTTTGGTTAAGGCCGCGGTTTCAAATGCATTGATGTTGTCCACTTTGGTTCCGGCCGGAATCGTATGCCAGTCCATATCCAGGAACGAGGCGGCCAGGTATTCGACGGTTTCGAATCCTTTGTTGAAGCGCTCCGCTTTTTTTATTTTTTCCACGAGTTCTTGCGGGATGATTTCACCGGTTTGGTAGTGTTTGGCATAGACCTTGAGGACTTCGGGTTCGGTGGCCCAGTTTTCCATAATCTGGGACGGAAGTTCCACGAAATCTCGGGGGACGGAGGTCCCGGATTGGGTGCGGTAGGTGCAGTTGGCGAGGAGTCCATGCAGACCGTGACCAAATTCATGAAAGATGGTTTCGACTTCATCGAAATTGAGAAGCACGGGGCCATTGCCCGTGGGTTGGGAGAGGTTGTGGGTATTGCAGATAATGGGAGGAATGCGCTTGCCGTCTTGCTTCCATTCTTTTCTTACGGCATTGGCCCAGGCGCCGCCGCGTTTTCCCGGTTTGATAAAAAAGTCCATGTACAAAAGGCCCACGTAAGTGCCGTCCTTTTCTTGGACTTCGAACACTTTGACATCCGGCTGATAAACGGGCACATCGGTTCGTTCGATGAATTTCAGTCCGTAAAGCTTATTGGCCACATAAAAAGCGCCTTCCCGGACATTTTCCAATTTAAAGTAAGGGCGGGTAATTTCATCGTCGAGATCGAATTTGTCTTTTTTGAGTTTTTCGGTGTAAAACCACCAGTCCCAGGGTTCGAGTTTAAACTTGCCGCCTTCTTTGTCGATGAGTGTTTGGAGGTCGGCCGCTTCTTTCTTGCTCATTTCCAGGGCGGGTTTCCATAATTGGTTCAGGTAGTTATAGACATTGATCGGCTTTAATGCCATGTTGTTTTCAAGAACGTAGTCGGCGTAGGTTTGATATCCCAATAATTTCGCTTTTTCCGCGCGTAAAGAAACGATTCCGGAAATGAGCGATTGGTTATTCATCTCATTTCCATTGTTGCCGCGGTTGATGTAGGCTTTAAAGATTTTTTCGCGAAGTTCGCGTTTTTTGGAGTATTGAAGAAAGGGAAAGATGCTGGGGCGGTGAAGGGTGAAGACCCATTTGCCTGGAAGTTTGCGTTGTGCGGCAACGGCTGAGGCCGAATCGATGAGTCCCTGAGGCAGGCCGTCCAGGTCTTCTTTTTTGTCGATCACCAGCATGAAGGTATTGTTTTCTTTTAAAATATTGGTGTCGAATTTTACGGATAACACAGAGAGTTGCTGGTTGATTTCTCTGAGTTTTTCTTTATCTTTGGCATTGAGGTTGGCGCCTTTCCGGGTAAATTCTTTATAGAAATTTTCCAGGAGGCGCAGTTGGTCTTCGGCGAGGTTTAATTTTTCTCTGGAATCGTAAACCTGTTTGATGCGTTGGAACAGTTTCTCGTTTAGGAAAATATTGTCGTCATCTTTGGCGAGCATGGGGGAAATTTCTTCGGATAGCTTTTGGAGATTCTCATTAGTGTTCGCGGACTTAAAGGTATTGAAGATATTTTCCACTTCGCTGAGTAGGAGTCCTTTGTTATTGAAGGCGACGATGGTATTGGTAAAATTTGGGGGTTCGGGATTATTGACAATGGCATCGATCTCTTTCTGCTGCTCAAGGATGGCCTTTTTAAATGCGGGCATAAAATGTTCGTCTTTGATTTTATCAAATGGCGGAACATTGAAGGGTGTATTGTAGGGGGTGAGAAGCGGATTATCGCTGCCGGGATCATTGCTGTGACGGGGTTGACCATTCATGGAATCGGCTCCGGAAATAAGAAATAGTAGGATGATTGATATTAAAACAAAAAACAAGACGTGGTTTGGTTTGATGTTTATGTTTTTCATAATGGAATTATATAAAAAAAGGTAGAACTTTTCAATCGGTTTTTACAGATTATCAGGCATTGACACGGGTCGGTTTTTTTGTCGGTTAATTGAAGTTTTTTTCTTCCATGGATGGGTTCCATAGATAGCGTTCGAGATTGATTCTGTCTTTTTTATCGAATTCGATTCCTTCTTTTTCCAGAAGAAGGCGTTGTTCTTCGTAGCCGAATCCCGGTTCCAGTGAAATTTCTCCTCTCCGATTGATGACGCGGTGCCAGGGCATTTGTTCTTTTTCCGGAAATGAGTGAAGAACCCATGCCACCTGGCGTGCGGCGTGATGGTTTCCGGCTAGTGCGGCGATTTGGCCGTATGTGGATACTTTCCCGCAGGGAATATGTTTAATGGCATTTTTGATACGTGCTGAAAAAAAATCCTCAAGATTCTTCTTTTCTTTCATAAAACTTCTACCTCAATATATTGCTATGGGTTTATTACCTTGGTCAAGAAGAAATATAACAAAAAGGAAGAAAAAAAACAACAAAATTTTTAAAATTCAACGATTTTGGGAAACGTTGATCCTTAGCAAATCCGGGGCACCAATTCGCCGGTAGGGGGCATGATGATGCGTTCGCTTCGGGCAGTGGTTTTGAGGTATACCATGCCTTTATTTTTTTCGGTAATTGTTCCGATGATGGCAGCGCCTTGTCCCAGGGGGTGACGGTTCATGATATCCAGGACTTTTGCGGCGTCTTTTTCCGACGCAATGACTAAGACTTTTCCTTCGTTGGCGAGGTGAAGGATATCGAAACCCAGTATTTCGCATATTCCGGCGACTTCTCGGGTAATGGGCAGGGTATCTTCGTGGATTTCGATACCGAAATCGCGGCCCGTGGTAATTTCGCTGAGGACCTGGGAGATGCCGCCGCGGGTCGGATCGCGCATGAACTTGATGTCGCAGTTTTGGAGCTCTCGGATTAAGGGCCACAGGGGCGTGACATCGCTTTCCACGTGAGTGTCGAGGTGGAATTCGTTTCGGGCGGTGAGAACGGCGATTTGGTGTAAGCCGATGGGGCCGTTGATTAAAACGGTATCTCCCGGTTGGATGCGTTCGACGCTCGGCGTGGGGGAGAAGACGATTTCGCCGATTCCGGAGGTATTGATAAAGATTCCGTCGCATTTTCCTTTTTCAACGACTTTGGTATCGCCGGTGACGATGCGGATGCCGCTTTTTTCAGCGGCATTTTTCATGGACAGGAGAATCCGTTCGAAATCAGCGGTATCGAAACCTTCTTCGATGATGAAGCCGACCGATAGGTAGAGGGGTTTGGCGCCCATGACTGCGATATCGTTGACTGTGCCGCTGATGGCCAGTTCGCCGATATCGCCGCCGGGGAAGAAGAGGGGGTTGACCACGAAGGAGTCGGTGGTAAACACCAGTTTATTTTCCAGGATAGCAGCGTCGTCCATTCGGTCCAGGATCGGATCGGCGAAATATTTATGAATGCGTTTTTGAATTAATTCGGTGGTTTTTTGACCACCGCCACCGTGTGCTAATAAAATTTTTTCCATGTTTCACCAACTATAAAGTATCATTGATCTCAATTTGAATTAACAAATTAAAAAAACCAAAATCCTTGGGGGCGGTGTGGGGATGCAATCCCCTTTTCAAAAGAGTCCCCTGGCATTTTTTATTCTTTCTCATTTTTTCATTATCCATATCGATACCAGGCGCTGCAACTGCCTTCGGAGGAGACCATGCAGGGGCCGATCGGTGAATCGGGGGTGCATCGTTTGCCGAAGAGGGGGCATTGTGGGGGATCGATGAGGCCGCGCAGCACATCGCCGCATTTGCATCCGGATTGTTTTTCTCTTTCAGGAATTTTGATATCCGCTTGTTTTCGAACGTCCAGGCTTTCGTATTCGCGTTTGAGTTTCAAACCGCTTTGGGGAATGGTGCCCAGGCCGCGCCATTCGGCGTCGACTTCTTCGAACACCGTCTTGATTAATTCGAGGGACTTCGGGTTTCCTTCGTCTCGAACCACCCGTTTATAATTATTTTCGATAGACGCGTGGTTGTCTTTAATCAATTCCAGGAGTCGGATAATGGATGAAACCATATCCACGGGTTCAAATCCGGCGATCACGCCGGGAATATGAAGACCCTGGAGAAACGCGTAACCGGTGACGCCCAGTACCGTGCTGACGTGACCGGGAAGTAAGAAACCATTGAGGTGAGAGTCACCCAAAATCAATGCCGTCAATGCCGGAGGAACGAGGCGGTTGGCCGTTAAGATGAAGAAGTTTCGAATCCCTCGTTCTTTGGCTTGCATGGCAGTTACTGCAATGCCGGGCGTTGTGGTTTCAAATCCAACGGAAAGAAACACCACATTCTTTTGAGTTTTTTCTGCGATTTGAAGCGCATCCAGGGGTGAATAAACAATTTTGATCTCACGACCCTCGGCGCGTTCCTTCTCCAATGAGGTGAACGTACCCGGAACCCGGATCATATCGCCGAACGTGGCGAGGATGAACCCTTCTCTTCCCAGGAACACCGCTTCATCGATATAGGAATCCGGGGTCACGCATACCGGACAACCGGGACCGGAAACCAATTTCACATCCGGCGGAAGCAACCGTTGAATACCGAAGCGATGAATCGCTACCGTATGGGTGCCGCATACCTCCATGATCTTAACCGGATGATCGCTTTTAAAGTTTTTTAAACGGGACGCCAGCTCTTCCGGAACCACCCGGTAACGGTTTTGAACGTTCTGAACATTGTTTGTCGATGTTTCGTCAGCCAATGATTCCTCCCTCTTTCATGAGTTTAATGGTTTCCAGTGCGTCTTCTTCTTCCAATTTGGAAATCGCAAAGCCGGTGTGAACAATCACCCAATCGTTTACGTTGATATTCTCTACCAACTGCAACCCGACGTCGCGACGGACGCCCTGAATTTCAACCGTACCGGTTTCTCCTTTTATGTCGACCACTTTCATGGGAATTGCAATACACATGTTTTACCTCTTTATTTAATTTCATCATTCGGATTGGCAGCGTTTACCGCCAAAAATGCCTGACCGAGGGAAATCCCGCCATCATTCGATGGCACACTCGAATGAATCAACACCTCAAATCCCTTTCGTTTCAATTCATCCATCGTTAACTCCAGCAGAAGTGTGTTTTGAAACACGCCGCCGGTTAAACCGGCTTTGTTAATCCCGTACCTGTCTCGGAGTACGTCCGCCATATGCCCAATCCCTTTGGCCAGGGTGCGATGAAAACCGAATGCTTTCTCCTGTAACCGTCTGCCATCTCTTATTATATCATGAAAAAGAGGCAGCAGGTTAAGGATGACGCTATTTTTATGTTCTTCTTTTTGTTCTTCGATTGAATAATCATACTCCGGCCCTTTCAATCCGGATTCTTCCGCGATGGTTTGAAGTAACGACGGCAGATGACCGTCAAAATCATTGACATGACCCAGCCCCAACAGCGAACAGGCCGCATCAAAGAGTCGCCCGCAACTGGAGGTCAACACACCGGTCCCGCTTTGACCCGATGCAATAATATCCAACTGGCGAACCCCTCTCGTTTCGAATTGTTCGGCAAACCGAACCGCGTGTCCCGTTGAACCGTAAAGGCTGTATAAAATGGATAAGGCGAAACGCCAGGGTTCTTTTACGGCTTTGTCGCCGGACGGCAGAAAAAGGTTTTTCAAATGTCCGACTCGCGTGATATGTCGCCAATCCCCCACAAAGAATTCACCGCCCCAGATCTTCCCGTCATCCCCGTAACCGGTCCCATCCATGGCAATACCGATAATCGGGCCGGTTTCTCCCTTCTCGGCCAGCAATGCGCCGACATGCGCTTTGTGATGTTGAATTTCAACGACTTTTGATCCTTTAAAATCCGCAGTCATTAACCGGTTGGGATAGAGTGGGTGTCGATCGATTGCAATGAGTTGAGGATCGATGGAAAACAATTTCATGTAATGGCGAACCGCAAATCGTTCCGCTTCGATGGCAGACGGCGATTCCGTGTCGCCGATATAGGGACCCGTGAGCGCTTTGTTTCCACGAATCATGGTAAACGTGGTTTTCATCATCGGTCCGAGCGCCAGAATGGTTTGGGGCGATTCCACCGGAAGGGTAATCGGGAAAGGCACAAAACCCCGGCTTCGCCGGATCATGTACAGATGATTGTCAAAGACCCGGGCCACGGAATCATCGGCAAATAGATGAATGTCTCGGTCATGGGTGAGAATATCATCCGAAAGCGCGCGAAGCGCTGCCACATCATCCTGATACACAATGGGTTCATCGGAAAGATTGGCACTGGTCATCACCAGAGGACTCCGGATGTCATCGAGCAGAAGAACATGCAGCGGGGTATACGGAAGCATAAACCCAATGGTGCTTTGTCCCGGCGCCACATGGGACGATACCTGAACCTTCTCTTTGCGTTTTAAGAGAAGAATCGGTGCCGAAGACGCAGATAAATATCTTTCTTCACTATCCGACACCGTACAGTTTTCCCGGATCATGTCCATGGTTCCCATCAGGGCAAACGGTTTGGCTTCCCGCTGCTTGAATCGTCGTAACTTAAGCACCGCTTCATCCGAATTAGCAAGACAGGCGAGATGGTAACCGCCAATACCTTTGATGGCCACCACATGCCCTTCCTTTAATTTCTGGCAAGTCTCTCGAATCGGATCGGATGTGTCGATTTTCATACCGTTTCCGTCCAACAACGAAAGCGTGGGACCGCATTCAAAACAGGATACCGGCTGCGCATGATACCGTCGGTCCAGCGGATCGTTGTACTCCTTTTGGCATTGGGGACACATGGGAAATTTCGCCATGGTGGTTTTGGGGCGATCGTAGGGGAGGTCTTGAATGATTGTCATCCGCGGGCCGCAGTCCGTGCAATTGATAAACGGGTAACGGTAGCGGCGATCCGTGGGATCGGTCAGCTCTTTTCGACAATTATCGCAAACCGCAATATCCGGGGAAACCAGCAGGTCGCTTTTATCCGTATTCTCACTGGATAAAATCTCAAACCCATTGGACGATAAACCCGGAATTTGGGATATTTTGTAGTCCACGACTTCGGCCAGCGGGGGAAAATGATTGAGAACATACGGGATAAAGGCATCGATATCGGACGTGATGCCTTCGACCTCCAGGATCACGCCTTCGGATGTATTTTTGACAAACCCGGAGAGATTGTATTTTTGCGCAGACCGGTAAAGATAGGGGCGAAAGCCCACGCCTTGCACAATGCCTTTGAAAAGGATTCGGTAACGCGCCACCACAGTGGGGGATTTTTCATCTTTACTCATTATACATGATTATACCACACTTATCCGATTCCATATAGCCTGAGGATGATAAACCAGCAATTCGATTTTGTAGGGGCAGACCCGCGTGTCTGCCCGTGGGCGCATCCACCGATGCGCCCCTACCGGGTGCCCAATAGATGAAGCATTCGTAGGGGCAGACCCGCGTGTCTGCCCGTGCACGGTGCGCCCGTAGGTGGACCGGCGTATATCATGGAAAGGAAAAATTTTGGGGAAATCATCTTTATCGTCTTGATCTTTTTATTTCGTTATGATAGTATGAAATTTCGTTATTCGAAACGGTGAGAGAAGGTTCGGAAATGCTTAAATCTCCTTTTGGGAAAGGAATTAAAACCACGATTGACGGATAGTCAAGCATGAATCTTCATACCGATAACCATCAAATTAAAGAAAACGAATTTATTTATATTAGGAGAAATGGAGGAAATATCATGAGAATTGTTTTAATTTGTCCCCCTTTAATGGATTATAACAACGGCGTGTTGATTCCCATTGCCATGGACGCGCATCGCGAATGTCCCCCTTATGGCATTTATTTGCTGGCTAGCATTCTTCGACAAGCCGGGCATGACGTCACCATCATCGATCTGATTGCGCAAGGAAACTTGAGCCTCGATCCGTATCTGTACCCTCTATCCAGTTGCCAGTTGGTCGGTATCGGGACGTCCACATTGTCGTGGCCAACGGCCCGGGATTGCATCACCAATGTCCGAAAATACCGGCCCGATGTTCCCATTGTGCTGGGTGGGATCCATGCCACCATGTTCGATAAATACGTTCTGGCGACCACCACCGCCAATTATGTGGTTCGGGGAGAGGGAGAAATCGCTCTTCCGACACTGTGTCGCATCCTGGAGCACGGTGGAAACCTGCAGGATGTTCCGAATTTAACCATGAAATTAACCAACGGTACCATCATTCGAAACCCGATCGCAAACCTCATCCCTTCCGAATACTTTAAATCGTTCCCGGTTCCCGATTACAGTCAATTGACCATGGGCGTCTACAATGGTCTGGCGCTCGAATCCTCCCGAGGATGCCCGTTTGACTGCTCGTTTTGCAGTACCTCGTATCGAAAAAGCTGGCGAGCGATTGAAGCCAGCGAATATGTTGATCGCATGCAAACCATTCTTCCCCATTTGAATCGCACCCGGGGCGGATTCATTCATATTGTCGACGATGAATTTTCCATCAAACACGAACGAGCTACCGATATCTGTCGGGAAATTGATCGCCGCCATCTCAATGGGAATCTCGTCTTTGATTCGCGCGCCAATGATCTGTTGAATGAAGATTATGTCGCCACCATTGCCCCTCACACCATCCAATTTCTTGTCGGATGCGAATGCGGGTATGACGAAGGGCTTCAAAAAGTGGGAAAAGGAACCACCACGGCTCGCATCGAAGGTGCAGCAGCGGTGTTACGGAAATTCGGCCTCTCCAAAAAGGCGGATTTTTCCTTCATCCTGGGTTTACCCTGGGAAACCAAAGACGACGCTCTCAAAACTGTCCACTTTGCCTGCAACCTCTACGCCAAATACGGCGTTCGCGTGCTCTTGCAGTGGTACTGCCAGATCCCCGGTTCCCGACTCTGGGACGAGCAACGCAAAAAAGGCGTGGTACACGAAGCTCAATACGATGATTACGGGTTCTTTCGCAATCTATATTTATTCAGAACCGGCGTTTCATTGACACCCGATGAAATCTACGAAATTTCCGAGAAGATTCTATCGATCAACACCCTGTCGCGATTGATGAACGCCGAAGGAAATGCCATGGTGGAGTACGGTCATCCTGAACCATTGAAAAAAGATTTTCCAAAATTGTCGGAAATATATAACGAAGGCCAGGGGTTAGCCAGTCTTCGGGAAGTGGCAAAGGTTTCGATATAAACTAATTATCAGGGTTTAATAAATATCTTTATTAACCTTGACGGGAAAGGTATATCAAAAATTTTAAAAATATTAAGGAGATTACATAATGGTTAAGGAAAAAGAAGAAATCAAACAAGAACAACATTCGGAACCCAAGCAGGAGCACGTGGAAGGGGCGGCCAAGGATCCTCTGGCCGAAGCGGTTGACAGACTGTTGACCGACCCGAATGCAAGAGCGGCATTCTATTCGGATCCGATGGGAACATTGGAACGCATGGGCGTAACATTCAGCGACGAAGACAAGAAACGGTTCGAGGCTCAAAATATCAATGTGTCCTCATCAAAACAGTTCTTTAGCCCTAGACCCTGTGAAACTTCGGACTCACGCGTTCCGGATTCGAGCCAGCTCTTAACTCAGGTTGTCATAAAGGCCGTGAACGATTACTTGATCCAACTCGCTTTGCTGGGGACCTGTCAAAATTATACCTCACCCACGATGGGAGGCGATCCCTTACCGGCTCAGGATATTTCCCAACTGGCCACTCAGCAGCAACTGACCCCGTTGTTTGTGGCCTCCTGGGTTAGTGCGGGGGTCAATGCGGCGACACAAACCCGAGCGGCGACCAGCCCGGTCACTCAAACCGCTGCCGCGATCAATCCGGCAACGCAGACTGCGGTGGCCACCAATCCGGTGACACATACTTCCGTAACGACCAATCCGGTTACGCAAACTCGAGTTGCAACCAATCCGGGAATACGAGCAGTTACCGGTGGAACTCAGCCGGTCGTCTTTGCGGCTTCGCAGACAGGAACAACTATTAAACCTGAAAATTTCCCTCAGCCGCCAACAGGAGGCGCGTCGCCTTATTCCCAGGATATGTATCAGAGTATGGCTCAACAGCAAGCGGATATGTCCAATCTCCTGGCCATGCAACAATTGGGCTTGGTTGTCGGCCCGCTGGTGCGAGTCGCCACAGGCGGCACGCGGCCGGTTGTCAATGTGGCTACCGGAGTTGCTCCCCTCGGTTCTCAGGTGAATTATCAGGATTATTCCCAACAGCAATTCGGGTCCATGTATTCCCCTGATATGCTGCAGCTTCTGGCCATGCAACAATTGGGCGTAGTTACAAGCCCGCTGGTGAGAGTGGTAACGGGCGGAACGCGGCCGGTTGTCAATGTGGCTACCGGAGTGGCTCCTCTCGGTTCTCAGGTGAGTCCTCAGGATTATTCCCAGCAGCAATTCGGGGCCTCGTCTTCGCCGGATATGCTGCAACTTCTGGCCATGCAACAATTGGGATTGGTTGTAAGCCCGCTGGTGCGAGTCGCCACAGGCGGAACGCGGCCGGTTGTCAATGTGGCTACCGGAGTTGCTCCCCTCGGTTATCAGGGGAATTATTAATTCCAGCAACCTCAGCCCTTGTATCCGCCGATGGTGCTTCCAGTGGTCGCGGTTTTACCGCAGATTTGATATAGACCCGAGAATCGGCTGTTGCAAGTAATTTCAAGCCGGGTCCTGCTTCCTCTCAAGGAGCAGGACCTGGCTCTTTCCCTTTGCGTTTACCAGTTTTGCGGTGTAAAATAGATTTTACTCGTATCGTATCCGAGGGTGATTGCCTTTTGGAGCAGCGGCTCCCAGATACTTTTATCCAGGTGAGGGGCTCGGGATAATATCCAAAGATTCTTTCCACTCACGACCATGGCATATTGATAATTGCTATCCAGGTCAACGATAATATAGTCGCTGTAAAAGAACCAGAAAAAGGACACGCGCAAATAACCGATCGTCGGATCGCCTGCAAATTTCGCTTTTCCTTCTGCGATTTTGTGTTTACCGTTTGGGTTTACTTTATAACCCTCATTGACCACTTTTATTTTTCCATCCTTACGCAGCGAATAGGTTGCGGTTACATTTACCAGTTCGTTTTCAAATCGGTTCGGCATCCGGGCGATTTCGTACCATTTCCCCAGATATTTATTAACATCGAAACCCAAAACCGGACTGGTCGTATGGCACCGATACTTTGAGGAATACAATGAAATCAAGGCAAGTATTCCTGAGATTAAAATGATAATTTCCATGTTTGTCATAAACATACTCCACCTCCCTTTTAAATCTGATTTCATTCTAATGAAATGAATGACGAAAGTCAACAATAAATTTTAGTTCACTGACAGCGGCGGCGCTTGCTCTCCCGGTGGTTGGTGATTCCGTGTGACAAGGTTGTGTTTTCATTCGGACAGTTGGTCTCTCCCTGCCACCGGTTGGGCGTTCCCTCTTTAAAAATTGGTGCTGCCATATGACAAGTTTGAGCCGCCGCGCGTGTGGTTGATGAATCCCGGCCACTGGTTGGTGCTGCCACCTTAAAAGTTGATGCTGCCAGGTGACTGGTTGGTGATGTCACCCCAAAAGTTTGAGCTGCCAGGTGACATGGTTGGTGCTGCCACCTCAAAAGTTGGTGTTGCCACCTCAAAAGTTTGAGCTGCCAGGTGACATGATTGGTGCCGCCACCTCAAAAGTTGGTGCTGCCACCTCAAAAGTTGATGCTGCCAGGTGACATGGTTGGTGCCGCCACCTCAAAAGTTGGTGTTGCCACCTCAAAAGTTTGAGCTGCCATGTGACATGGTTGGTGCTGCCACCTCAAAAGTTTGAGCTGCCATGTTACATGGTTGATGCTGCCACCTCAAAAGTTGGTGATGCCGGATGACTGGTTGATGATGCAAGCTCAAAAGTTGGTGATGCCGGATGACTGGTTGATGATGCAAGCTCAAAAGTTAGTGCTGCCAGGTGACTGGTTGGTGCTGCCACCTCCGGAGTTGGTGGGGGAGAGTGTGTCTTAATTATAATCGCTCCAACAATCGGTATCCTTCCGACAGCGCATCACAGATAAAATCTTCCAATAAACTCGTATCTTGATTCTGGGTTTGTTGGGCTTTATTCAAATAGGTATGATAGAATCGTTTATTCTCCTGGCGAACCACAGCAGGCGGCAAATTTTTTCGAAGTGCCATGGCATGGATCAACAAACGTCCGACTCTTCCATTTCCATCGGAAAATGGGTGAATCTGCTCGAATCGACTGTGAACCTTGGCAATGTGCGAAACCGTATCGTTGATATCGCTATTGATATAATCGATTAATTCCGTCATTAATAATGGGATTTTGACATAATTTGCAGTAGGAAGATCTGCGCCAACGATTCGAACGCTGTGCGTGCGGTAATGACCGGCATCCGGCATAATGCTATTCATTAATATGCGATGCAGTGCCAATATCAGGTCTTCATCGATCATCGAACCGGAAGCCATGTAATCGAAAAGATAATTTAATGCAGTTTGATGGTTTTTGGCTTCCAGGTGTTCGACTAGACTTTTGTCCGGCAGTACAATGTTTTGGAACAAGATGGCAGCGGTTTCCGGTTCGGTTAAGGTGCTTCCTTCGATACGGTTTGTGTTATAAGTTAAAGAAAGCATAAATTGATCGTGAATATCAGGGTTTTCACGTATGATATTCAGGACGTTTTCATATAACTTCTGCGTCATATCCATAAAAGAATTATACAGAATTTAAGGTGATAAAACAATGGCAGAAGTGGAATTACAGCAATTCGCCAACACGAAAACCACATCGAACACACGGGCAGACACGCAGGTCTGCCCCTACAGAAATAGGCAGAATTTTTGGTGATATATCGATGGACCGCTCGGATTTTCCGTAGGGGCGCACCCATGTGTGCGCCCGATTCTGTTCATGTACCTCTATTTCCAAATGTGACTTATGTTAATAGTCGCTTAATGATTTTTCCGGCAAGTGCATATTGCGCCCTGAGTTCATCCACCCATACCCATTGCAAGGAATCGTCGGTGATTAACGATTCCAGGTTAATCAATCCGAAGATGTCAATCAACCGGTACCATCCTACAGTCATCAATACCCGGGCTTTAACCTGATCCCGATCCAGGTACGAAATATCTTTCTTATCCAGCACAAAATCGTAAAGATCCTGCCCGGTAAGAGAATAGCGATAATCCCAAAATATTTTCTCTAATGGTTCCAGGCTGACATTCGGTTCAGGGTGCAAGTGTTTCAATTGAACGTTCATATGGATTGCACCGGGGATTCCTGACCCAAAACGAAAAGCGGTTGAATTATCTTTATATTCTGAATGGTACCCATAAAAAAATTATACAGAAATTAAGATGATAAAACAAGAGGGGGCTCTGATAAACAGCAATTCGCATTCTGTCCCCCAACACGAACTCCACATCGAACACACGGGCAGACACACAGGTCTGCCCCTACAGAAATTAAACTCAATTATTGGCGTTATATCGCGAGGGATCGTTCGGAACTTTTCCGTAGGGGCGCACCCATGTGTGCGCCCGCATTCTGTTCATGTGCCTCTACCTTTTCCAAAATGCGAATTGCTAAATTCCCTTCCGACAACCTTGATTTAATTTTTTCATTATTCTATAATCCTCGCAGGAGGAAGATGGATGGTATTTCCAAGACGTTGAGAAATGGGAATACATTCATTTAAAAATATGACCATGAATAATCACGACCATCATCAGCAAAAAGAGCGTGGGGAAACGACGTATACGTGCCCCATGCATCCGGAAATAAAACGCGATAAACCGGGTTCCTGCCCCAAATGCGGCATGAATCTTGTTCCCGCATCAAAAGATAAACCGGGAACCGAGCATCAGACCCACGATAAACACGCCGGGCACAGCACGGAAATGTTTATGCGAAAGTTCTGGGTGAGCCTCATTCTCACCGTTCCGGTGGTTCTGTACGCGGATATCGTTAGAAATATTTTTAAATGGTCGCCGCCGGATTTTCCAGGCTCAACATATATGCCTTTGATCCTTGGCACCATTGTTTTTTTCTACGGCGGCTTTGTGTTTCTGACCGGCGCATGGCGCGAACTCCGGGGCAAACAACCCGGCATGATGACACTCATTGGCATTGCCATTTCTGCCGCCTACATCTGGAGCGTCTACGCAGTCTTTGCCGGAAGGGAACCGCTGTTTTGGGAACTAACCACCCTGATTACCATCATGCTTCTCGGTCACTGGCTGGAGATGCGCGCGATTTCGGGCGCGCAAGACGCCCTCAAGGAACTCTCCAAATTACTTCCGGATACAGCCGAAGTCATTCGCAACGGAAATACGGAAACCATTCCGCTTTCCGAGCTTCGAGAAAACGATACGGTGCTTGTTCGGCCCGGTGCCAAAATTCCCGCAGACGGCACCATCACCGACGGCGAATCCGACGTCAATGAGTCCATGATTACCGGCGAATCCAAACCGGTCTCCAAAAAGGAGAACGATTCGGTAATTGCCGGAACGATTAATGGCGATGGCGTATTGAGGATTAACGTCACCAGGATTGGTGAACATACCTTTCTTGCCGGCGTGATGCGGCTGGTTTCCGAAGCGCAAGAGTCCAAATCGCGGCTTCAACTGCTCTCGGATCGGGCCGCGTTTTATTTAACCATTGTGGCCCTAACCGCAGGCATGATCACCTTGATCGCGTGGCTGGCATCCGGTGCCAGAATGGATTTCTCCGTGGCGCGTCTGGTGTCGGTGCTCGTGATCGCCTGCCCGCATGCGTTGGGTTTGGCCGTGCCGCTGGTGGCTTCCATTTCAATCACCTTAGCCGCGCATAACGGCTTTCTCGTTCGGAAACGACTGGCCCTCGAAGCCGCAAAGAAAGTCAACGTCGTTCTTTTTGATAAGACCGGCACCTTGACCAAAGGTCAATTCGGGGTTCAGGCGATTTGGGGGGCGAATCATTACAGCCAGGATGACGTTCTAACCCTGGCCGCTTCCCTGGATGCGTTGTCCGAGCATCCGATCGCCAAAGCCGTGGTTTCCAAAGCCAGGGAAAACGGGCTCTCACTCAAGGAACCGAAAAAATTTGAAGCCATTAAAGGCAAGGGCGTTAAAGCGATGATTGACGATCAGGAAGTCATGGTCGGTGGACCGGCACTGTTGGAAAGTATGGAGATGGATATCCCGAAAGAACTTTCTTCGCAGGTTCAGGACGCGAGTCAAAAAGGGCAGACCATTATATTTGCAATCAAAGGGCGAACCCTTTTGGGTGCGATTGCGTTGGCGGATATGATACGGGACGAATCCCGGGAAGCGATCGATGGGTTGAAAGCAGCGGGCATTAAACCGGCGATGATTACCGGAGACTCCGAAGACGTGGCCGGATGGGTGAGTCGGGAACTGGGAATTGAGGAATACTTTGCCGGTGTGTTGCCTCAGAAAAAAGCGGAGAAAGTCAAAGCGCTTCAATCCGGAGGACAGAAAGTCGCCATGGTGGGGGATGGGATCAATGATGCGCCGGCTTTGGCGCAAGCGGATCTGGGGATAGCCATTGGTGCGGGCACCAATGTGGCGATTGAGTCGGCGGATATCATTTTGGTAAGGAATGATCCCCGAGATATTGTCAAAATCATTCGGCTATCGAAAATGGTGTATTCCAAGATGATTCAGAATCTTTTTTGGGCGACCGGGTATAACGTGGTGGCGATGCCGTTGGCTGCGGGAGTTTTGGCGTTTAAGGGGATTATCCTTCAACCGGCGTTGGCAGCGGTCTTCATGTCGGCCAGTACGATTATTGTCGCGGTGAATGCGGTTCTTTTGCGATTGAAGAAAATATGATAAGCGGTTGAAGAAAGGCATAGAGGTAATGAAGTTGAAAGGGCGGATACATGGATCCGCCCAGTGAGTGGCACCAATCAGCGATCTTTTAAGCTATCGTTGAACCTGTAACCGGTCACCGGTCACCTTGACTCGTTCGATTCACTGATGTTCAAGGATGTTTTTTTGCACCATTTTTCGGATGGTTGGGAGTTCGACACCCATAAGGAAGTGCCCTCCCTTCTCAAACCTGCACAGTTTTGCCCCCGGAATCGTGGACGCAGCAAAGGCTGCGTTATGATAAAGCTGAAGTTTGTCGTCTATGGCATGAAAGATCAGGGTCGGTGCCCGGATGGCGGCAATTCGAGCACCCGGAAGCACGGCTTTGTTATCGAAAGAAGCGCCAGAGGCTCGCAGCGAAACCGGGTTCATTTCATCGATAAAGCGGTTTATCAATTCGCGTTGCTGAGCATTAAGACCCGCAATAACGGCATCGGTGACGCCCATCAATCCCATGAGTTGCTTCTTAAATATCTTACTGATGGCCCAGTAAATGACGTCATACTTAAAAATAGTTTTCAACATTTCACCTTTCTTATTTGCCTGCGCTTGATCTTGATCCGATGACGGCGTAACGCCACAGGAGATCAGCGTCAAAGAGGAAACCCGTTCCGGGTGCAATACGGCAAAAAGTAAAGCTGAAGGGCCTCCATGGGATAATGCCACGACTGCAACTTTTGAGATACCCAGTCGGTCCAGTAAATAGGCGTAAGCGTGGGCCTGATCGTCAAATGTGGCATTGCCGTGAAAGGTTGAACGCAAATATCCGAATCTCGAAGGTGTAATCCAGTGGAATTGGTTTCCCAGTAACGTCTGCGCCAGGAGTTCGCCCTGATCAAAGCCGCCGCCGCTTCCATGGATCACCAGAACCGCGTTTCCGGATCCACCTTCGGTATATTCGATATCTCCGTAAGGCGAAGGGATGATTGTACTTTTACCATCAACCCGTTTATATGCTCGATTCATATCTCGGAAATAGGTAATTGAAATAAAAAGAACCGCTACAATTAACCCGATTGCAATACCGCGTCCGATCATCTTCTTGCTCTTCATTTAATTTCCTCAATACATAATATTAACTTGTTTTCAAAGATATTTCAATAACGTTTTGTAAGGGCGATTCGCGGATCGTTCCATTTGGAGACGTTGCCCGCAACGTCTCCGCCATCCAATGACATCCAGGGGGATCCATGGATCCGCCCTTATAAGGAATCTGATCGCTTATAAAAAAATTAAGTCTTCTGTATAGGCAATAAAATAATTTAAAAAAACATTGCAATACTTTACCGTATCGTTTAAAATATCATTTCAATAAACCCATTTATCAGAGGATGTATATGAATTTATCAGAGGATGTATATGAGAGATATATTCATTTCTTATGCATCACCTAAAAGCGACTCTTACACAAATGACCGGCAAATCGCAGACATGATTTGTTCGGCGTTTGAAGCAGAGAATTTTACCTGTTGGATTTGCCATAGGGATATCCCAACGGGGGGTAAGTGGCTGGTTGAAATGCATCGGGCAGTTGAGAATTCGAAACTGGTCATCTTGGTTTTCTCCTCAAATGCCAATCAATCGCAGTTTGTCATGGATGAGATCACGCATGCGCTATCAAAAAACATACCGATTATTCCGTTTCGTATTGAGGATGTCCCTGCAGAAGATCGTTTGGATACGATTCAATACCGGTATCAATGGATGGATGCATTTACTTTACCGATTGCGGATCATGTCTCCGAATTGGTGCTCAAAGTGCGGGGACAGTTTAAACGGAGTGAGAACGAGCTACCAGAAAAAAATAAACCCGCTGAGAATTGCACATATCGTATCATCGATGCGACCAATCCATTTCATATCAGTGGAATCATCCGTGATGAAAAATTATTTTTCGGACGGTATTCCGAATTGGGAACCATTTGGGGAGAATTGAGGAAAGGGTGCAGTGTTTCGATTGTAGGGCCAAGACAATCGGGGAAATCATCCCTCTTGTGGCATATTAAGGAAAAAGCAGCCCGGGTACTGAACGATGACCGGGGTAAAATAATCGAAACCGTTTATATCGATATGGAGTTAATTTCCACGTCTAAAGATTTTTTTGAAAAACTGGGAGACGAATTAAAGACAGCCGATTGTACCATCCGAGGGTTACAGCGAGATTTGGAAAAACGAAGGATAATTTTGTGTCTCGATGAGTTCGATCGTACCGAAGGTAATGAAGCTTTCCCTCCGGATTTTTTTTCTACATTGCGTGGGCTTTCTCAGGCCCAACATCTGATCCTTGTCGTTGCTACCAAAATACCTCTGATCGACTTTTCGAATTTCAATGATATGATGACTTCTCCGTTTTATAATATCTTTCAGCCGTTTCCCCTCACACTCGGGCCATTAAAAGAGAATGAAGCCCGCGAATTACTGACCGGTATAGCCAAAATTAGAGGGAAAGAGCTTAAGCCGAAAGATATTGAATCGGCTCTTGCTGCCATACATGGATACGATCCCTGGAAGGTGCAGCTTATCGGCTGGTGTTGGTTTGACTCAACGTTTGATATTGCTAAAGCGATAGAGAAATATCAATCCCAGTTTAATGGAAAAAAAATGGGAAGGGGTTTGCAAACATGGATGAAAAAAATCCGCCTGCGTTTTTAAAATTAAAGCCAACCTTTACTCGTCCCTTATCGCCTCTCAATCTTTTGGACTATATGCGTCTCCTTTATTGGTCCTTTTGTCATCCCCAGAGGTTAATGGAATACGTGAATTGGATTGAGCCAGGGTATCCGAGAATACCGAAATTTTCTGAAACATTGAAATTTATCAGTAAGAATTCCCACATTCAAACATTAATTTTACAGGCAATGTTAATTATAATCATACCCTTTGCGTTTGGTTATGTTATGAATATAGATGGAATACATCATTTACTCCCCGGCGTAATCATCTACGCTATATTCGGAATGTTGTGGGGTTTTCGAAGAGGTATTGCGGCATTCATTGCGATCATTGTGACATTCTTGGTAACGTATATTGTTATTCTTGAAATATCGGTATTCATTCATTGGGAAGTTGATTCTAAAGTTCCTATTGCGATCTTTATTAGTTTAGTAATGGAGTTAAACATATCAACCGCTGTACGAGGAAGGGAGATTATAAAAAATTCAGATCGATTGTTCCCATTGTTGATAATTCTTTATATTACAATAATGCTTTTTACGCCGATTCTGATAGCGAACCCTAAAACTGCCCTAATTTTTCTGTCGTTTTTCTTTTTAATATTAGCTATAATTTATTTTCGTCTTCCTCTCTATTTTTTTGTCCTATTGACCGAATTTAGACGTAAAAGCGATCCTCCTTATGGGGCAAAACTGGATGGGACTATTTGGCTTCCGTTTCCAGGTATTCGGAAAGAAATCATCGAGAGAATGCGTGCGAATCCTATATCCGGTGTGGCCCTATGCGGCCAATATCTGGATTATTCCCTTCAATATATACCGGTAATATGCAGCGTTAACACTATTTTAGCTGAAGACAGCACTCACAGTCACTCCTGGTGCCGCTTATTTTTAAAGTTTGACCTCAATGATCTTATCAAATACGGGGCGGCCTCGCTTCGTAATATATTCTGGAATAATTTTTTTGTAATTATCATTCCCCGCCGTAAACGCGATAAATGGTTTCCTAGATTTCCCCGCATCAATTCTCCAAATTACGGCGTATGTGCAGGCTATATTTCTATTGTTTTTCCAATCTTAAGGAAAAAAGACTCGAAAGAAGAAATAACAGAAAGCCTCGATAAAGGAATCGGCTATTTCAAGTACGCCACCCATGTTTTGCACGCGTTTGAAGTGATTCAATCCTATTCCCTGTTGCGCGATTGCCTGATATGTAAAACACCGGGTGAAATTGCATTGATAGTCAATAAACCATCTATTCCTATTAGTGAAATAAAAGCGGGTTCCGGGACCTTTGTCTGGTTGGATAATCTTACCGAAGAGGAGCTTCGCCCCGAATTGCTGGGCGCCCTCCGTAAACTTCGAAGTATTGCCCGAGAAGTGGAATCGTTAACCCAACTCACTTCGCGTGCGGGCCGATTGGCTGCTTCTGCCCGGGCCTCGGATACACTCCGCATGCTGGCCGATGAGGCTGCCCGGGAATGCTTCGATCCGGAAAAAACACTGCTTCAATTGATTATCGAAAATTGGAAAGAAATTGTTACCAAAGCAGGTGGTGAAGTCGGGCGCAGTGCATTACCGATAAATAAAATTCCAAATAATTATATCCTGGGCCCGGCACTCCGAAATCAACAGGGACGTCTTTTTGTTGGCCGAGACGATATTTATCGCAACGCTCTTCGCCTATGGAGTAATGAACAAATTAAGCAGCCATTGTTGTTTTTTGGCCAGCGACGTATGGGAAAAACCTCCATACTTCTCCACATGGAAAGCCAACTCGGTCCCCAATATCTCCCGGTGTTTCTCGATATGCAAACCCTGGCGACTGTCGATAGCCACCCCGCCTTCCTTTACAACCTGGCAGACTATACGGCGTCCGAATTGAATAAGATGGGCCTGTCCATTCCTGTTCCCAATTTCCCTGATTACAAAGAGGAACCGTTTATCGCATTCCGGAAATTTATTCAAATTGCCGAAACAAAAATCTCACCCGATAAATGGGTGGTTCTTATGTTCGATGAATTTGAACTGGTCGAGGAAAAACTCAATAAAGAAATTTTTCCGAAAGACCTCATGTTCCAATTTCGAAATATCATGCAGCATCACCCACGGTTTGCCATGGTGATGGCCGGCTCGCATCGGCTCGATGAAATGCGAAGAGATTATTGGAATCCCCTTATGCAAATTGCACGGGTAATTAAAATAGGATATTTATCCCGAAGCGCGGCTACCCAATTAATCACCAACCCATGGGACGATTTTCCTATTGAATACCAACCGGAAGCGGTCGAAAAAATTATTCAGGATACCGGTGGCCAGCCCCTTTTAATCCAGACCATCTGTTCCCGGATATTGGAACGGGTCAATGAGCGCCTCGGCCGCGAGGGCATTGAGATTTCCCCGGTGGTCACGGTTACGGACGCCCAAACGGAAATCGAAAAAACAGTGGAAAATAGTGAATATTTCCCCGCTGTATTCAATGCCCTTCCTTCCAACGCACAACTTCTTCTTAAATCGCTGGCCAAAATCCAAACCGAACCGGATCAATATATCTCTGCCGATGATGTGGGCCGGGATTTATCGATAGACGAAAAATCCACGGCTTTAGAGACATTGAAACTTCGTGACATGGTCGATGAAAAAGATGGGCAAATCCGTTTTACTGTGGAAATGGTCAGGCAATGGCTAATAAAAAAGGGTCTATAAAAAAATCAATGGGTAATTTTTAGAATTCCCACCAATTGGTCCTGTGAACTTTTTCCTCTCCTCCCTTCCCAGGGAGTCGGCTGAAAAAATTTGCTTCCTGACTCAGGCGAACCTCCGGAGGAGCCAAAAAATTTGCTTCCTGAATCAGCCGAACCTCTGGAGGAGCCAAAAAATTTGCTTCCCGAATCAGACGAACGCCTAGCAGTACCAGACGAACGCCTAGCAGAGTCAAAAAATTTGCTAGCAGTACCAGACGAACCTCTAGCGGAGCCAAAAAATTTGCTAGCAGGGTCAGGTGAACGCCTAGCAGAGCCAAAAGTTTTGCTAGCAGTGCCAGACGAACGCCTAGCAGAGCCAAAAGTTTTGCTAGCAGTGTCAGGTGAACGCCTAGCAGAATCAAAAAATTTGCTAGCAGTGCCAGACGAACGCCTAGCGGAACCAAAAAATTGGGTTCCGGAACGAAAAGTTTCCGTTCCGGTGAGGGCGGAACCGATTGCGGTGGCTGATGAATGCATCGCCAAAGGAACAGATCGGATTCCGGTGAACGATGAAGCACTCAAGGTGAAAGCAATCCATACATTTTTTTGAGGAGGCGGTAAAATTTGTAGGGGCGATTCGAGAATCGCCCTATTCATCGTGTCCATTATCTGACTCATTATCAATACCGATGAATGTTTCAGGTAAACAGCCCAATAAAATTATTTTGTTCTAATTTCTTCCAAAGCTGCTTTTAAAACTTTTTTCACTTCTGCGCTGCAATCCAATGCATCGATGGCCGCAATTGCTTTTAACCCTTCCGTATCCTCCAAATTGTGCCCTGAGTACGCTTCCATTAAATTATTTAATAACGCATACTCGACTTCCCGATTGGGATACGATAACACATACGTACCTTCCGAATGGCTCTTTACTGTTAAATAGCCTGTCTGGAAAAGCATTAAATTGATATTAATGTTGGTAATATCAAATTTATCGAAAAATTGCTCCTGAACCTCCAGATGTTCCCAGTGTTCAACCGCAATATTTTTGTCCTTAACCAATTTCATCAGAGACGTTGGGGTTCCGCTGGCGAACCAATAATTTTTAAATTCCATATTGTAGAAAAAGTTATTGATGGAATAAGGATTATAAACAAAATCCTTCCCATTCCAGGAATAGCCGTTATAATAATTTTTCAATTTTTCCATTAATTCGGCTTTTGTGCTTCCGCTTTCATTGTGCAACTGGAGCCATTCACGGATATAATCATCAAAATATTTTTCAATCTCATCGCCGGTATAACCGAGTAATTTTGAGTAATCTTTATGGAAAGAGATATCGATAAGATGATTCAGATCGCTGAAAATAGAAAGGCGAGTAAAACGGGATATTCCGGTCATAAAGAGAAATTTGATATTTCCTTCCTGGCTTTTAAGAACGGAGTAGAAATTTCTGAGAAAATCCCTGTTGTATAAAGCGGTATTTGTCTCTTCGAGATAATCCGTGATGGGTTTATCGTATTCGTCGATGAGGATAACGATCCGGCGATTTTGCGATAATTTATCGATTAAATAATTAAACTTTTCAGAGACACTGTCTCCGATGCATGGGATGCCGTAATGTTGCGAAATGCGTTCCAGTTCATTGGTTATTGCCTTCGCAATTCCCAAAGCCCTGAAATCGATTTTCAGAAAATCCAGATGGATAACCGGATATGGTTCCCAGTTGATTTGGTCATAAATCCAATAATCTTTAAAAAGTTTCCGGTTCCCCTGAAAGATTTCCTTCAGGACGGAAACCATCAGGGATTTCCCGAAGCGCCTGGGACGGGATAAAAAATAAGCGCCACCCGCCTGGATCAGAGGATAAATGTATTGGGTTTTATCCACATATATGCAATTGTCTTCGATATATTTTGAAAAGGTAGATTTACTGAGCGGTAAATATTTCTGGGTCTATAAAAAAATCAGTGGGTAATTTTTAGAAATTCCACCAATTGGGGCCTGCGAATTTTATTTCGCCTCCTCCGAGCAGTCAACAGTAAACAAAAAAAAAATTTTTCAATAAGGAA
>JBLMYT010000044.1:0-108641 GCA_050258455.1 Candidatus Omnitrophota bacterium
GAATAAATAAATTGTCTCTACAGTGTAGAGACATTTACCTTCTTCCGTGATTACAACAAAGATTTTATTTCTTTTTTTATATTCAATAGTTTGTCGGGGCGCTTCGCGACGCGCCCTCCTCATTTTTTTACTTATCTGTCGGTTGAAATTGCGTTTGAATTCATTTATAATTATCGCATGAAAAAAAGCGAAATCCCTACCAATGCGTCATCTTCCGTTCATACATTCAAACAAAGTTTAAACCTTTTCGATTCGACTGCCATTGTTGCCGGTTCGATGATCGGTTCCGGTATCTTTATCGTGAGTGCCGATATGTCCCGAACCCTGGGTTCGCCGGGCTGGCTGATGATGGCCTGGATCATTACCGGTCTGTTGACGATCATCGGTGCCCTGAGTTATGGGGAACTGGCCGTGATGATGCCCCATGCCGGCGGCAAATACGTGTATTTGCGTGAGGCCTATAATCCGCTCGCGGGTTTCTTATACGGTTGGACGCTTTTTCTTGTCATTCAAACCGGAACCATTGCCGCTGTCGCCATGGCGTTCGCTAAATTCCTCGGGGTTTTGGTTCCCTGGTTTTCCGAACAACATATCTGGCTGAACCTGGGATTTGTGAAATTGAGTACAGTTCATCTGGGCGCAATTGGGGTGATTGCTTTTCTCACCTGGGTGAATACGCGGGGGATTTCAGCCGGGAAATACGTTCAAAATGTGTTTAGTTATACCAAAATCGGCACATTGGCCATCTTTATTGCGATCGGATTGATTGTTGCAAAAAACACCGGGGCCGTTCAATTCAATTCGAAGATTTTTTGGGATGCGGTTCAGATTCAGGGAAACGGATCCGTGGTTCCGTTGGCGGGTTTTGCGCTCATTGCTGCGCTGGGAACCTCGTTGGTCGGAGCGTTCTTCTCTTCGGATGCCTGGTATGATATTACGTTTGCTTCCGGGGAAGTGAAAAATCCCAAACGCACGATTCCGATGAGCATGGTGTTGGGGGTAACGATCGTAATTACGATTTACCTTCTGGTCAATGTGGTTTATTTAATGATTCTGCCGTTGCGGGGAACGCCGGATGGGGCGACCGTGATGGCGCAGGGAATCCAATTTGCCACCAATGACCGGTTGGGTACAGCGGCCATGACGGGAATTTTCGGAAATTCGGCTGCGCTGATTATGGCCGTTTTGGTCATGGTTTCCACCTTTGGGTGTGTCAATGGGTTGGTGCTTGCCGGAGCGAGGGTTTACTATGCCATGGCCAATGACGGATTGTTTTTTAAGAAAGTCGGGGTATTGAATAAGCGGCAGGTTCCGGCGTCCGGTTTGATTGTTCAAGGCATTTGGGCAGGCGTGTTGTGTCTGACCGGAACATACAGCAATCTGTTGGATTATGTCATCTTTGCGGCATTGATCTTTTTTGCGGCGACGGTATCGAGTATTTTTATATTGCGAAAGAAGCGGCCCGATGCGGATCGTCCGTATAAGGCGTTTGGTTATCCCGTGATACCGGCGTTATATGTATTGGCGTGTGGGTTTATCATGTTCACGCTTTTGGTTTACAAACCCAAATACACCTGGCCGGGTTTATTCATTGTGTTGCTTGGAATTCCCGTATATTATGTATGGCGAAAATACAAAGCGTTCGGCGACCGGAAACCTTTTTGAAATGACTCATAACAAAACGTTTTTTGCAGAGTGTCAGGGCTCTTGTGTAGATAGCCATATTGTAGAGACGTAGCGCGCTACGTCTCTACGATCCACGCAATATTCCTGACCCTCTCTTTTTTTCCTTGACGGCGGCTAAAAAGAATCGATGATTGAGCGTTTACGGTCTTGGCCGCCAGCGCACCGATTTGATGGTGGTCTGGCCCTATTCAGGTGGAACGCAACACGTGGTCATCGAGTTAAAGTTGGTTTTCTGCCAACCCCGATAAGCTTTAAAGGATGAACGCTATCCCCATGATCTAAACACCATTCACATTTTTTTCTTTTGCCGGAAGTATAAAATTTGAAATCAAACAAACCACGATTAAGGCTTTCAAATGTTTGTTCCGAGTAACCGTTTCTTATATGTCCGAATTCATGATCCGTCCGGTCTGGCATTTGTTTAAAATGATAAGGGGTTTGAAAAATAAATTTACCATCTGGTTTTAACCAATTATAGATTAATTCCAGAAGTTTTCTATCTTCTTTAATGTGTTCCATTACCTCAATACTGTAAATCAAATCGAAACATTCTTTGTCGAATTGTAATTGAAGAATATCCCCGGTAAGGCCGTTACAGTTCAAAGACAACTCTTGAGCCAGTTGATTTAGCGTTTTGATATCCCTTCCATCCGCATCCACACCCACCCCCTTGGCGCCGGTTTCTTTACAAATAGATAAAGCGGTTCTTCCATAGCCGCAGCCAAAGTCTAAAAACGATCCGGCCCGGACTTCAAGCAGCTTGTCGAACATAAATTGCTCAATCTTGAGTTTTTGTTTTTTTAAAGTAGGCGGAAATCCAAACATCCGGGTTGCCACCGACATGGGAAAAAGAAGAAGCGGTCGAACAACCCCCAGTTTCTTTTGGGCCACCTCATGGGAAAACAAAATTTTCATACACGGTATGTTGCCGAATATACTTCCCGTTCTATGCATGTTTATATTTTTCCTCCCTTTTGTATATCATCTGGACAAGGAAATCCCTTTACATCCATGAAGCGATTATAGAAAAAGATGATGGGATAGTCAAGAAAAATTTGCGTATTTATTCAGTTTTTCCAAGGGATCATAGGTTATTTTTATAGGATTGAATAAGTGGTTTTTCGGCGACATTAATTGACCGATAATTCTTTTTAAATCTTCCCTCGCATTTTTAAAAAGATGAGGATATATTATGTGCAGGAGTTTAATGTCCTAAGGCTTCAGAACGCTGCGGCGTCGATTGACCGGATCGGAGAAGAGAGTCAGGTCATTCGGATTGTGTTTGTGATTTCATTGGCGATTACCGGAGTATGTGCGATATTGACTCAACTTTGGGCATTTTAAAATATGGGAGGGCGGTTCTTTGAACCGCCCTGTCATTCTTTTGGTACGAACAAAAAGTTGGAGGGTAGCAACCAAAAGTTGGAGGTTAGCGATCGAAAGTTGGAGGATACGAACCAAAAGTTGGAGGGTATCACCCCGAAATGACAGAATCCGGCGAGTAAATCAAAATCTGAAAAAAGGGGATGGGCATGAACATGCCCTGCCCTCTCAGGGGTTCTAAAACGAGAACCCCTGACGCGAACGCTTGAATCCTTTAAATTTAATTATTTCCATGCTATTATAAAATTTTAAATGGTAATTCGGTTCATAAAAGGAGCTAAGATGCAGACAATATTGAAGAAATCATCGGGAGTAATTCTTCCGAAGGTTATTTGACAGGGGCATGCCTGGAAAGGAATGAAATATATGTTAATTCGCTGATTAAAAAAGATAATAATACAATAGTTAAAATTATCGATCCGCAATCCGGTATTGAGAAACGAGAAATTGCTTTTCCTTTGGGAGATGAACAATCCCCGGTATTATTCAATGATCCCTCTTACATTCAGTACCTGGATGGGAAATATTTTGTATACGACCATATCAATAAAATCCTGGTATATAACGGTGAATTCAAATACCTTTACACGGATATGTGTTATTCGAAAAGGATTTTTATCGATTTTTATTCTTATGATAATCAATTGTATTTCCTTCTGGGTAGATCGATTACCCTCGAAAACACTCTTATATCGATGTTGATCGTGGAATTTACGTATGGCCTGATATGGATCAAGAATTTTTTGACGGAGTTACTCAAGTTACCAGATTTAAACCAATACCGCAAACTTCAAAAAAGAATTAAATGCCAATGGCAAAAACAAAAAAATTTCACCAATCAGCAATAACGAGAGAAAAGTGGACCCAATTGTCGGCTGCGGTATCGATGCCATAGAATGCCTTGTTTTTCTTGTACTGTTCACGCTTTTCTGATATACTTATAAGAACGAAGGTGAACGATGAGCAAACGATTCAATACCACGGGCGTCTGTGTACCGGAAAAACACTATATGGTAGATATCTCGGATAAAATTGCCGAGATCATGAAAATGGTCGAACGCGGCGACTATTTTGTCATCAACCGCCCCCGCCAGTACGGAAAAACCACATCAATCTACATGCTTTGATAACAAGAAATACATTATCGAGTTGAAGGTTTGGCGCGGGGAAACATATCATCAAGAAGGTATTCGACAATTGTGCAACTATCTGGACCGGCAAAATCAGAATACCGGTTATCTGCTTGTCTATGATCTAAGAAAGGAAAGTGGTCAAATCGGGAAACTCGAATCCATTGAAACGGAAGGAAAAACAATCGTCGCTGCATGGGTTTAATTGCTATAGGGGCGATTCGTGAATCGCCCCGCATGATTGTATAATTTTAAAAAAACAAGGGCGGTTCGCGAACCGCCCCTACAAATTTCCATAAAGATTAGTAACTCTTATGAAACCCCATTCATCGGTTACTCAAAAATAAAAAGTTTTTTGCCTACTTTTTTTCAAAAAAGTAGGTGGATATTTCCTTATAGATGAGCCCGGGCGGATCCATGTCCTGCGTTAACATCTGTTTGATCGCCAAAAAATCATTCTTCATCTGCGATTGCACATCGGGGTTATTCAGTATCCGGCGCACTTCATCAACAATATTCTCAACCGTATAATTCCGCTGAATCAACTCCTTGATGACTTCCTTTCCCGCTAATATATTAATAATGGAATACAGATCGATCTTCACAAACCGTTTACCCAGAAAATACGACAATTTATTCACCCGGTAAACAGCGGTAAACGGCACCCCCAACATGGCGATTTCAAGGTTCGAGGTTCCGCACGTGGTAATAATCACATCCGAAGCATGAATCAAATCATATCCCTCTGCCTGATTGATCACCCGAATATCAAATGAAACCGTCTTTAGGTACGACGCCAATAACTCCGGATCGATATTGTCTGCTTTCAACAGCGCAATCCGGATCGGAAATTCCTTTCGCAAGCCATCAACCGCGGCCAACATGTTGGGGAGAAGAAAATTAACCTCGGAGGTTCGACTGCCGGGCAAAAGCGTGAGCAATAACTCATTGGAAGAGACGTTTAGATCTTTCCTCACGGTCTCTTTGGAACGCTTGATTTGAATCGCGGGTACGAGCGGATGCCCGATGTAAGTAAACGGAATATTCTCCTTTTGATAAATGGGAATCTCAAATGGGAAAATGATAAAGAGATGATCGACATACTTTTTAATGATATTGACACGCGAATATCGCCAGGCCCAAACCGTCGGACTGATGTAATAATATACCCGGATGCCTGCTTTTTTTAATTTTTTGGCCATCCGTAAGTTGAAATCCGGGTAATCGATGAGTAACACCGCATCGGCTTTTCGCGCCAATGCCTCCCGAAACAACCGGTTCATGTACCGGCTGAGTTTAAAAAGACTGGAAACCACTTCAATGATCCCAACCACAGCCAGGTCGTTGTTGGAGATAATAATATCCACGCCCCGTTGCGCGAGTTTATCCCCTCCGACACCAAAGAATTTTACAGCGGGATTGTTCCTTTGGAATTCATCGACCACTTGAGCGGCATAATTTTCTGCTGAATTTTCAGCCGCAATAATGAGGATATTTTTATTGTTAAAAGGGACCACGGTTTGGATCGGATCGAGACGGTGCAGGATGGGCTTCTCTATCGGCTTCCTCCTGATTATTCGGAGGCGCATTTTCGCCCTGGTTGTTATTATTGTTGTTATCAGGTTCATCGATGGAATTTCCCCTATTCCGTCCATTCGAATCATCCGATGAATTATCCCCGTTTTCATCCCCTTTTCCCTCATCTTTATAATCCGGCGGCCTCTTGGCATTCCCGACAAACTTGAGGGTCGGCATGGCCTGATTGTCCTGACCGCCAATGTAGACCGCCCATTCACAATATCTCTTTTTGGTCCTGTATTCTTTGAACGATAACGCACAAGAGGTTGACGACACACCGATCAACATGGCTTGTCCGGTATATTGATTCATCTGATCCATGGGCACAATCAATAATTTTCCCTTTTCGGTCGTCCCTTCCCGCATGACCACATTCCATTTATCCGAATTGGTCATCGGATCTTTGTACAATTGCCGTAAGAATTTCTTCTCAACCAAGACATCAAATTTCTCAAGCGGCGCATTGGGGTTTTTCTTATTGTAGGCATCAATCGCGGTGACATACTGTTTGGCCCGGAATAACAATTCCTCTTCCAGATCCCGCTGAATTTCGGTTTCCCACATGGTCCGAGACTTCAACACAAGTATTGCAAAGATATTTAAGGTAAGAATCGCGCAGAGTAACGCATACCCTTTTTTGGAAAACGTAAATCTCTGCATTTTCCCCTGCATTTTCATCTTATTTTCGAATGATTCCTTACCATTCGCTGTACTTGGTGCCGTCGAGCGCCACATCCTGGGATAAACTTTTGACATCCGTAATACTCTGGATAATCTCAGAGTCAAAATCCTCCTGTTCCTCCGGTTCAAAACGAATCAATTCCCAATCGGAGTTATTCGTAATAGGATCTATGGGGATTTTTCTCAAATATTTTTTCTCCACCAATTCTTCGAGCGAAGACGGATACTTTTGTTTATCCTGGTAGAACTTGGAAATGGCGTCTCTGATCTGGAATAAGTTTTCTTTGAGAACCGCTTCTCGTGCCTTGATTACGGCATTTCTGTATATGGGCATGGCAATCGCCACCAGGATTCCAATCAATACCAGAACCGTAATGATTTCGACCAGTGTAAAACCCTTCTCTTTTTTCATAGGCATATTATATCAGAATTTTTGTAATTCGAAAAGTCTTTAGCGTTTATCTTTTATTATAAGCTTCGATGGCGCTGAGCAGGATTTCGCCGGCTTTTTTGAGTTTTTGAGTTTCGAGGACATACGCGATTCGGATTTCCTGTTTTCCCTTTCCGGGCGTGGAATAAAAACCGGCACCCGGGGCAACCATCACGGTTTCGCCATTGACCTGGTATTCGCCGAGCATCCATTTGGCAAATTCATCGGCGTCGTCAATGGGTAACTTGGCCATGATATAGAACGCGCCTTTGGGTTTTTGAAGGACGATGTTTTTATTGGAGGTTAAGACCTCGAAAAGCGTATCGCGACGACAGCAGTACTCCGTCAATATATCCTCAAAATAATTGGCAGGAAGTTTATACGAGGCGATGGCACCGATTTGTTCCAGGGTCGGCGGACAAAGCCGGGCCTGGGCAAACTTTAGAATGGCCTGCATGACCTGTTTGTTTTTGGAAATCACAGCGCCGATTCGGGCGCCGCAGGCGGAATAGCGTTTGGAAATGGAATCCACGACAATAACCTGCTCTTCCAGTCCTTTTAATTCCAAAATGCTGAAATGTTTTTCACCATCATAGGTAAACTCTTTGTACACTTCGTCGGCAATCAGAAACAAACCGTGTTTGCGGGCGACTTCACCCAGAGCGACGATTTCGTCTTTACGAAAAACGGTTCCCGTGGGATTATTGGGAGAACAAATCAGGATCGCTTTGGTTCTGGGCGTAATTTTGGCTTCGATTTCCGACATGGGCGGTAAGTGAAAGCCTTCTTCGGCTTTGGTTTCAACCGGGACCACTTTAATATTGGAGACGGAAGAATAACCGTTGTAATTGGTATAAAAAGGTTCAGGGATAATCACTTCATCGTCGATATCACAGATCACGTTGAAGGCAAATGAAATAGCTTCGCTTCCGCCGCAGGTAATAATGATGTTGGCGGGTTCCAGTTGGATGTCGAAGCGGGAAAAATAACTGCACATCGATTCTTTTAATTCCGGAAGGCCGTCGGATGGACCGTAGGCCAGGACTTTATCGGAGAAATCCCGGACGCTTTGATAGAAAACCTCGGGGGTGGCAATATCGGGTTGACCGATATTGAGATGGTACACTTGAATGCCGCGTTTTTTGGTTTCATTGGCGACGCCGGCCAATTTTCTTATGGGTGATTCCTGGGTTTCGATTGCCCGTCGTGAAATATTCATAGTATAGAACCTCCTGTGAATGATAAGATCCTATTATAGTACCGACGCAGGTTTTGGTCAAGGGAAAAAATAACCAAAGTAAACCAAAAATAATCCCCAAAAAACAAACGTTTTGGGAAGTAAAACCAAACGTTTTGGGAGGTGTCGGAACCTTTTTTCAAAAAGGTTCGGACCCGCCGGAGGCGTATCGCCTATTGAAAAAACCATGATTTTTTTATAGAATAACAACTAAAAGCAAAAAAGCAAAACGGTTTTCCATTTTCTCTTCATGACTCAATGAAAAACAGGAGGCAATGTGAATATATATAATATAAACAGTGATTTTGTACGGAAGCAGTTTCCCGCTTTGCGTGGCGATTGGGTATTCTTCGACAATGCGGGAGGCACGCAAACCCTGGGTCGGGTAGCGGACAAGATCCGGGATTATCTCTTGACCACCAATGTGCAATTGGGGGCATCCTACGATGTCTCCCAACAATCGGTGGCGCGGGTCAATGAAGGCATCGATGCCATGACAGCCATGATCAATGCCCCGGATCGAAATGAAATTATTTTAGGGGCTTCCACGTCGTTACTTTTGAGAAATCTTTCCGTTTCCCTGGGCAATTATTTTAAACCCGGCGATGAGATCATTGTCACCAATTGTGATCACGAGGCCAATATCGGTCCGTGGCGAAGTCTGGAAAAGCGGGGCATGCGGATCAAGGAATGGCGGCTCAATCCGGATACGCTCGCGTTTCACCTGGAAGATCTGGAACCGCTGATGACGGCGAAAACCCGCCTGGTGGCCGTCACCCATACCTCGAATATTTTGGGAACCATCAACCCGATTCGAAGGATGGCGTCGTTTGTTCATGAACGGGGTGCCCTGATCTGTGTGGATGGCGTGGCATATGCGCCGCATCGCCGGGTGGACGTTCGGGAACTGGACGTGGATTTTTATGTGTTCAGTCTTTACAAAGTTTACGGCCCGCATTGTGCATTGTTGTATGGGAAAAAAGAAATTTTGGAGAAAATACCCGGCATCAATCATTTCTTTCTTGAAGATACCGTGCCTTACAAACTTCAACCGGGCGGAGTGAATATGGAACTGACCTATGGCTTAACGGGAATTACGGATTATTTCACGGAATTGGCAGCCCTTCACGCCGATGGCGAAGATCTAGCGCCGGTTAACGGTATCGGGGACGCTGTGGCCGTTGCGTTTGCTGCAATCGCCAACCATGAAGAGGCACTCTCGGCCCGGCTTTTGGATTTTTTAACCGGTCGGCCCAATGTTCGAATCATCGGGAAGGCCATCCCTGACCGTGAGGCGCGCGTGCCGACCGTTTCGTTTGTGGTAAACGGACGGAAGAGCAGCGAATTTCCCCCGGAAGTCGATAAATACAACATTGGAATCCGTTACGGGGATTTTTATGCTCGCAGACTCATCGACGATTTGGGGCTTGCCCCGCAAGACGGGGTCATCCGGGTCAGCATGGTCCATTACAATACAATCGAGGAAATCGATCGTTTAATCAAGATTCTGGAGGTGAATATATAATGACAATACAAAAAGCAACGAACATTACATGGCATGAACATCAGGTCTCGCGCGAAGACCGGGAACAGTTACTCAACCAGAAAGGTGTCCTGCTCTGGTTTACCGGCCTCTCGGCCAGTGGAAAGTCTACGGTGGCCAACGAAGTGACCTGTCAACTGCATCAAATGGGAAAACTTACCTATGTGCTGGATGGCGATAACATTCGCCACGGGCTGAATAAAAACCTCGGTTTTTCGCCTCAGGACAGGGAAGAGAATATTCGGCGGATTTCCGAAGTCGGCAAACTTTTTGCCGATGCGGGATTGATTACCACCACTGCGTTTATTTCTCCTTACCGTAAGGACAGGGATTTTGGTCGAGGATTGCTGGACGACGGTCGATTTATTGAAATTTATGTTAAAGCGTCGATCGATACGTGCGAGGCCCGAGATCCCAAGGGACTCTATAAGAAAGCCAAAGCCGGAGAAATCAAGGAGTTTACCGGAATTTCCGCGCCTTATGAAGAGCCGTTAAATCCGGAAATTATTCTCGATGCGGATACGATGGCGATCGAGGATGAGGTCCACACGGTCATCGCTTACTTGAAAGAGAAGAAATTTATTTAATGATAAGCAAGCATTCAGATATGAGATATTTTTCAATCGTCTTTCAATCGTTCATTTTTTAATTTAAAAAAAAAATTGAAAATTTCAGAAATCTATATATATTATATAGTGGTGTTTGTGTAACACCGTGGTGAAAGACACCAACGAGGAATGACTCCGGTTAGGCAGGTGGATTTCGTGAAGATCCCGGTGGGATAGTCAAGTGCTCCACCTGCCTTCACTTTTTTAAATCCCAAAAAACCAATAATCGAAAAATCAAAAAATCTATAAAAAAAAATAGAAAGTACTTGAATTACAGCCAAATTTTGTTTAAAATACTATTTTTCAACAAGCGGGCATAACTCAATGGTAGAGTATCAGCTTCCCAAGCTGGATGTTGCGGGTTCGATCCCCGTTGCCCGCTCCAATTTTTCATTCGTGCAATATCGGTTTGGGTTCCAATAAACGGGAGTTTTAAGGGTCAGCAATGTTATCAACAAATGATACGGCGAAAGTGAGGGGTAAAGCAATCGCTTCGATCCCTAAATTTGTTACCAAAAAATTTGGGAGTGAAGGGTTTGAACAATGGTTTGACGCGATATCTTCGGAAGCGGACCAGACGTATTTGTTTCCGATTGCCAACGATGAATGGTATCCGTTGAAAGAGCTGCTCATTGAACCGTCGATTGTCATTTCTCGGTTATTTTATGATGGAAATATTAAAAAAGCGGCGTGGGAGATGGGCCGTTTCAGTGCGGATTACGGATTGGGGAATCTCGTCAAGCTTGTGGTCAAGATGGGACCGGCGAAGTATTTGATAAAAAAGTCAAAAGAGGTTTTAACTTCGTATTATAATTCGGGGGTCGTCGAACTCGAGGAAATTTCGAAAAACACTTACATCGCTCGTCTCAGAGATTTTCTGGGAATCGAAAAGGTTATCGAATATCGGATGGCCGGATGGTTGGAGCGAGCCCTGGAAATTAGCGGTTGTAAGCACATTACCATTGACATTCGCCAATCCTCAACCGAATCGGATCCGTATACTGAATTTTTTTTGTCGTGGCGAAACGAATAATTTCCCATTAAAATCAAAGGGGAAACAAAAATAAAATCATGAGTAAAAAAAGTGCAGGGATCCTGACCTTTCGTGAAGTCTCCGGGTATCTCGAGGTCTTGTTGGTTCACCCCGGAGGTCCTTTTTGGGCCAAAAAAGACGAGGGGGCCTGGTCGATTCCCAAAGGCGAATGCGATGAAACAGAAGACGCGCGATCAGCCGCAATCCGTGAATTTACCGAAGAAATCGGTTTTCCCCCGGATGGTGAATTGATCCCATTGGATCCTCTGCGCCAATCGAGCGCAAAGATCGTTTATGCCTGGGCGATGCGTGGCGATCTGGATCCGGCTGCAATCAAGAGTAATCCGTTTTCCATGGAATGGCCCCCAAGGTCCGGTAAATTTCAGGAGTTTCCGGAAGTTGACCGTGCCGCCTGGTTTACGATCGAAGAGGCCGGTCGTAAGATGATTAAAGGTCAGGTGCCTTTCCTTTCCCAACTTCAACAGAAACTCAAAAAGAGGGGTTTTTAATTAGCGGGATTTTCATCCGCCCATTTATTGATCCATTTAACGAGTGATTTTCCCTCAACGTGCTCTTTTAATTCATTAGGAATAAATTCGATATTTTGGATAATCATCTGGATTGTAGAAATTAAATCTCGATCATAGATGACTTCACAAAGAAGGATATGCCCCTGTTCGATGTCGGTTGCATCAAAGAGAAGATCAATAATTGGATGACCATCGCATAATGCCTTTGCCCTCCAAATAAATCGAGGCATATTCTTTTTCAAAACACGTTTAAAATTCCATTCGCTTTGCGATAGGGAAAGGAGTTCCTCTTTGAATTTATTAACGTTGGTCAAGAAAATATCCCATTCAAATACACCGATCGGCAATATCCCGTATAATGCCAAAAAGTCCAGTATCCTATGGAACATTCGGACTAACTCAAGAACTTTCTCCAATGATATCCGGATTTTATGATACAGCGGAATTAAAAGTATTGAGGGAACAGCTCGGATAAAGCCAATAGGTGTTTTATCGTGCTTCCATTCGGTTGACAATGATGCAAATTTAATATCTTTAATTTTGAGCGTCTTTTTTCCATCGATCATCATTTTGGCAAATGGCCCGGTTTGATCATCATGAACATAAATTCTTGTCATGGAGGAAGAGGTTAAGTTAAACGTACCGAGATCTTTTGAATCCTTTTCCTTTTTTTCCAATCGATACCCTGTAATAGCGACAGCATGTCTACCTAAATATTCTTTAGAAGCTTCGGGATCAGTATTGAAAACGTCGACCCCAAGTATGATAGGTATACCAAATGTGAGGTAAGAATAAACAAAATCTTTTAAAATACTCAAATCGTTGTTTATTTCAACCACTAACGGTTCCATTTCCAATTCTTGAACCGCATGCATCATCTGTTCTACGTTTAGTCCCTTGTTTGGGAAAGTACGTTCCACTATTTGGGCATTTTTGGTAGCGGCCTTTGTAATTTCGACAGGAGAGAGGATTTTGTGATGAAATAAAATGCCTGTCCCTTGGAAAGCAGACCATAAAGCACTCGTAGCACAGGCGGATACGACTGAATCTTGCTCTTGAAAGGCTAATGATTTAATATTTAATCTAACACCGCAAAGATTGACTTCATAATTTCTTACAATGGGAAAACCTCTTTTGTCCCCCGATTCTGATTTTTCTAAATAGGTTTTTAGGCATGTCCTTCCGATGATAGTTTCCGGCAGAGGTTTAATTACGATAAACCCGAGATAATTGTCTTGTAAATCCTTTTTGAAATTTGAGTTAAAATTTTCTAAAAAGGATTCAAATTCATCAATCCCAAAGCAGTGATGAAAAAAATGCAAACGGGTACATTTTCTCTTATAATCAGTAAAACATCTCACATAATAGGCAGAAAAATCTTCCAGGAAATCCCTGTCTATGTAATCATTTTCCACGACAATGGTATTCGCTTTAATATGATTGAGATATTTGTCAAAATATTCCGAATGCGTTTTCCCCTTAATCCGATTTACTGAAGTACGGGTTTTTGTTTCAAATAATTTTAATAGTATTCCGTAATTGTATTCATATATTTCAATTGAATTTTCCATCGAGACAGAAATAAATTTCCTTAAATTGTAAAAGGTTTTCTTAAAATTTCGGGGTTTATTTCACGGCACATTTTGTATTTTTCGCTTTCCTTCAATGCTTGCTTAATGGATTCTTTGAACGCCTCTTGCCCCTCAGAAGTACTGAATACTTTTTTTGCCTTTTCAAGAATTTCTTCTTTATTCAACATTATCATCCCTCTTATGCTTTTATGAATATTTCATTGTATCCGATTAAGATATATAAGTCAATAGCCCAATGAATTTATTTTTTACATTCACCAAAGGTTAACCGTAAGCTTTTAATATTTTCGGATTTGGTGTATAATACCCCCTGATGAGAATAAAAGTTAACTTATGCGCCGAAAATGAGGTATCGATACCCATCGAGTATAATTACAATATTTACCTCAATATCCGAAAAACCCTCTTCGATTCTCTTCAAACCGCCAAACCAAAACTCTTCACCAAATATAAGAAAACGTTTCCGTCATTTACGTTTTCCCAATTGATGATCCCGGAACGAAAGGTTGAAACCGGCTTTATAAAAATTTATGGAAACTTTCTCTCCTTCTCCGTTTCCTCCACCGATGACCTCTTCATGGAATACCTGGCCAAAGCCATTAACCAGGAAAAGAAATTTCGGATCTTTGATTCCACGTTTGATTTAAAAAAAATCGACGTCATCGAAGAACCTGGGTTTACCCCCGGTATGGGATTCCGGATGCTTTCTCCCTTGTTGCTGATTACCGTCAAGAATGAAAAACCGTACTTTGTGCGCCCCGGTGACCCGAACTTGAGCGATATCTTCGCCGACCAATTGGTCAAAAAATACAATACCACTTTCAACGCCGAGTTCCAACCGTCCCAGATCAAATTGACCCTGAACCAGCATTACCTGGAACGAAAAAAAATGCCGACGCGCCTGATTACCATGCGGAATATCAATTATAAGGCCATATTCTGCCCGTTTCGGCTGGAGGGCGAAATCGAATTGATCCGGTTTGCGTATCGCGCCGGAATCGGCGAAAAAACCAAATACGGTTTCGGCATGATCGAACACGCCGGCAATTAATTCCGCCCATGATCACCCGGACGTTATATGATATAGAATATGATATAGATAGATACAGATATACAGATAACATAGCTTATGATTTAAGGAGTATCGATGCAAATTAAAATCGAATCTGAACATTTAAATGGAATCGTCGTCTTGGCCCCCGGTGTTTTTGAAGACGAACGGGGCTTTTTTATGGAAGCTTTCCGGGCCGACCAATTCAAAGAATTGGGTTTGCCCCATGAATTCCTTCAAGATAATCATTCCCGTTCTCAAAAAGGCGTATTGCGGGGACTTCATTTCCAATGGGAACCGGCAATGGGAAAATTAATGCGGGTGACCTACGGCCGCGCGTTCCTCGTGGCCGTGGATATTCGTAAAGGATCTCCCACCCTGGGGCAATGGTTCGGACTGGAAGTGTCCGCTGAAAATAAAAAGCAGGTATGGGCTCCGGCCGGATTTGCCCGCGGGTTTTATACCCTCTCGGACTATGCCGAACTCCAATACAAATGCACAGGGATCTACAACAACCAGGGCGAATCGGGTATTTTATGGAACGACCCTGCCATCGGTATCGCGTGGCCGGATCAAACCCCCATTCTTTCCAGGAAAGACGAAGTGGCCCAAACCCTGGCCCAATGGCTCGAAAGACCTGAATCGAATCATTTTACATATAAATAAGTCAATTCACACATCACACAGTCAACGAGGAGAATCAAATGAAAATATTAATTGCAGGCGGCGCCGGATACATCGGTTCAGTGCTGATCCCTCAGCTCCTGGAGCGCGGATACGACGTCGATGTCATCGATTTATTCTGGTTCGGCAATCACCTTCCCAAAGAAGTGGGCGTTATTAATAAAGATATCTTCCATCTGGAAGAGAAAGACGTCAGCGGCTATGACCAGGTCATCTTTCTGGCCGGCCTCTCCAATGACCCCATGGCGGAGTTTTCACCCGCGGACAATTTTATTTCCAATGCCTCGGCCCCGGCATTCCTGGCTTACACAGCCAAAAAAGCGGGCGTTAAACGTTTTATTTACGCGGGCTCCTGCTCGGTCTACGGGTATACGGTCAACGAGTTATACGATGAAACCTCCCCGGCCGTGTCCAATTACCCCTACGGCATCTCCAAATTGCAGGGCGAAAACGCGGTTGTCCAGATGCAAGATAAGAATTTCTCCGTGATTGCCTTTCGCCAGGGAACCGTATCCGGTTACTCACCGAGAATGCGACTGGATCTGGTGGTCAACACCATGTTTAAATTTGCCATTAAAGACAGCGTGATTACCGTGAATAACCCCGCGATCTGGCGCCCCATTTTAGCGATCAAAGACGCGGCCACCGCCTACATCCGGGCTATCGAATCCAACGGCGATATCTCCGGCGTGTTTAACATCGCCTCCGGAAACTACACCGTGGGTGAAATCGGCGACCTGGTGAAAAGCGGCGTCAAAAAATACCTCAACCTCGATGTGCGCTTGAATATCAAGCATATTCAGGATTACCGGAACTACAAAGTCAGTATCGAAAAAGCCAAAAAAGTGCTGAGTTTTCACCCCAAACACGACGTGGAATCCATCATCGAAGACCTGGTCGAAAACAGGAATAAATTCAGTGAAATCGAAAACCCCAATTTTTACAATATTCAAATCTTTAAAATGCTCGCCCAGAACAAAAACCGGCCGGAGACCTTCCGATGAAAATCGCCGTCATCGGAGCCAACGGTCAACTGGGGACCGACATTTGTAACGCCCTGAACCGAAACAACGACCGGGTGATCCCGCTCACTATCGAAGACATCGATGTCACGGTCATCGATTCGGTCTCCAAGGTACTCGATGACGTGCGTCCCGAACTGGTCATCAATACCGCAGCCTACCATCATGTGGAAAAATGCGAAGAAGAAACCGAACTGGCGTTTCGCGTCAATGCCCTGGGCCCCCGCAACCTGGCCAAAATATGCAACACGGTCGATGCCGCACTCCTGCACATCAGCACCGATTACGTTTTTGACGGGAAAAAAGGATCCCCCTACGTGGAAACCGATTGTCCCATGCCCCTGAATGTCTACGCCAACAGTAAACTGGCCGGCGAATACTTCGTGGAATCCATTGCCCGGAAATATTACATCTTACGGGTATGCGGAATTTATGGCAAAAGCCCGTGCATGGGGAAAGGGGGATTGAACTTCGTGGAGTTGATGATCAAATTATCGCGCGAACGCGACGAAGTCCGCGTCGTGGACGATGAAATCCTCACACCCACCTCTACCGTGGAAGTGTCCAACCAGATCGTCAAGTTACTCAATTCCGGCGGTCAGTATGGATTATACCACGCTACGGCCGAAGGCAGTTGCTCCTGGTATGAGTTTGCCAAAGAGATCTTTGAAATTACCAAACCGAATGTGAAATTCAATAAAGCCGCTCCCGGCGAATTTGCCGTTAAAGTCAACCGGCCGCGCTACTCGGTCCTGGAAAATCAATTTTTGAAAGACCAGGGGATCCATGTCATGCGCCACTGGAAAGACGGCTTGAGGGACTACCTGCGGTCGTAAACGCAGTGAATTAGGGAATTTTCTTTTGTAGGGGCGATTCGCGAATCGCCCCAATTCTTATCAACAATCAAATACCACCCGTTTCATTCTTTAGTAGACGGCTCATCGGGCACAAACCCCAGATAACTCTTCCAGTTTTTCTGTCGCTCTTCCGGACTGAACCCGTTAATCCCGATGGATTGGAATCCGGATACGGCCATCAATGTCGCCAGTTCTCTTTCGCCGATTCGGGTTCGGCCGATAAAGTCTTCCAGGGACGTGTACCCCATTCCCCGCTGATCCAGGATCTGCTCGGCCATTTTGACGCCAATGCCTTTGACGAAAACAAAACCGGTCCGAATCGCCCCGTTTTCTTCCGAAAACCCCATGACGCTCTTGTTGATATCCGGTGGAAAAATGGAAATGCCCCATCGCTTCGCTTCTTCGATGTAAACCGGTAACGGGTAAAACCCCCCGCCCGAATTCAACAACCGGCAGAAGAACGACGATGGGTATCGGGTCTTAAACCAGGCGGATAAATACGCCGAAAACGCATACGAAATACTATGGCCGTGGTTAAAGGCATACTGGGAAAAATCATCCGCGAGTTTCCAGATCTTTTCCAGGTCGGACCAAGACCATCCGTTCGCCCGGCCGCGGGCAAAAAAATCATCCCGATACGGTTCCCCTTTTCGTTTCTTCAATGCCCGGCGAATTTTCTCCGAATATTCCAGGTTCCACCCTGTAATGGCATGAAGCAACACCGAGATTTGTTCCTCGAAGATCACCGTTCCCCGGGTATACGGAAATATCCGCATCAACACCGGGTGCATGGGCTCTGCCCCATCGATATAGGCATCTTTCATCCCCGATTTCGATGGACCGGGACGAATAACAGCAATCGAAATGGCAATCTCCTGAAGATTCTTCGGCTTGATCTGGACCAGATGTTTTCGGATTAACGGACTTTCCAATTGAAAGCAGCCGATGGTTCTCGCCTTCTGAATATTTTCCCAGACATCCGGGGCTGCATAGTCCACGTTTCCTTCGAGTGCCACGGGCGCAATTACATCGAATCCCCGAACCCCCAAGAGATCCAATTTGAAGATGCGGAGCCGCTCGACCGCCTCCTTATCCCAGATCGTCTGATCGAAACCCTGGGGGGAACGCTCCAGCGGAAACACGCGACTGATATCGTCCTCTGAGAAGAGAACGCCGCCCACATGAAGCGAGAGCTCTTTGTAAACCCCTTCGAGCAGGGACGCCATGCGATAGATTTCCGCCAGTTGTCCCTTGCCGTCTGCCTGGTTTAACAGCTCAATGGGCGACTCAAACATCGGGATATCCTTGGTCATCTTATGGGCGTCATCCACATTGATCCCGTAAGAGCGCGCGACCTCGTAAAGCGCCGACCGCGCCCGAAAAAACTTATGCGTGGACACAAAAACCACCCGCCGTTTGTAGGTATCAAATACCCACTTGAGCACCTCGGCGCGGCGCGAAGAATCGATATCGATATCGATATCCGGCAAATCATCCCGCAGACTGTTGACAAACCGCTCGAATAGCAGATCGTAATGCAGGGGATTGATGCGGGAAAGCCCGAGCAAATAAAGGATAAACGACGAAACCCCTGATCCGCGTAAATTGAAATAGATCTTCTTCTTCCGACAGTAGGATCCGATTTCCGAAGCAATGAGAAAATAAGACGAAAACCCCAATCGTTTGATAATGTCGATCTCCCGAAGCGTGCGTTCGCGTTCGGCCAGCGTCAACCGATGACGCCGCATCTCGCGGTTCACCACCTCTTCAAAGATCGCATCCACACTCTGAGACCGCGCATAAGAGGGCGTGGAACTGAGAATCAGCGAGGAAAGTGCCATTCCTCTACCCCCACCTGTGCTACCCGAAGGTTTATCCGTCGGATCGGACGAATCGGGCGGAGGCGTAATATCCGAGAAATCAAAACCGATACGCGCCGCCAATTTGAAGGTATTTTTCATGGCCGTCTCACCGGTTTCTCCCCACCGCTTGATAATGGCCGAACCGTTCATCGGACCATAAAACGGCAACTCACCTGACGAAATTCCCCGGAGGATCTCCGATACAGGCTGATGATTAAACACAGAAACTGCGACGGCATATTTCTCCGGACTGTCGACCCATTTTATGGGTTGCGCCCAGACCAGCGGAATATGATGCTCCCGCGCCAGGTCCACGACCCAGCGACTGCTGGTCCATTCCAACCCCAGATACACATTTTCCGGAGGAAATTGCTTGTGAATCCCCAGAACCACCGGCGCACTGTTCATGGCCGTTCGCCGGGGAATACAAATGACGATGACGTCTTTCATTGCTGAAAACGTTTTATTATTTAACGACGCAATCATCGAATCGTACCCCTTCACGGTCAACGGGTACAGGACAATGGAACCGAGATGACTGACTTTAATCTCCATACCCGGTAAAAACCGTATATTGGCATGGGTCGCTTCCCGGCGAAAGGCCTCCCAACCGATAACCGTAAATGGGTCGGTCACTGCCATATCGGATATTCCCTGGGCGACCAGATATCGGGCCAACGCCCGGGGATCGACAGCGCCCTTTCCTTGGGAGAAGACCGAATAGACTCTTAAAGGCACATATGTTATCATGTGAACCTCACACACTTACTTCTTTTTGTTCGCATTCTGTTCGCTTTTACTATAATATGTTTTTAATCACTTGTCAACAGGTTTTTTTTAAATTAATTCGTCGGCGAAAGAACGCTTTTATCCTTGTTTATACTTGACATGATGAGCGATTTTTGATACTCTAAATACTAACAAAGATTATACTGGGTCTATAGCTCAACGGCTAGAGCTACCGGCTCATAACCGGTTGGTTCCAGGTTCGAATCCTGGTAGGCCCATTGTACTAACAAAATCTTTTTTAATAAGGAGTTGCGTTGAAAGAAGGTCTAGAAAAACTATATACACTTCAACAGCTTGACGATAAATTAAAAGAACTCGATAATTCGTTGAAAACCATCCCTGATAACATCAAGAAATTAGAAGACGAACGGGATGGGAAAATCACGATGATTGAAAACACCAAAGTCAAATTGAAAGAAAACGTCAAAGAGAGAGAGAAATTCGAAAAGGACATTCTGCTGGTCAAGGAAAAGATCAAGAAATACAAAGAGCAGATGACCAAAGCGACCACGAATAAGGAATATCAGGGCTTTACTGCCGAAATCAAGTTTGAAGAAGATAATATCACGGGCATTGAAGAAAAGATCATCGAGAAGATGGTGGAAGCCGATGAAATTATGAATGAGGTCAGGCAGAGCGAGACGGAATTCAAGAAAGTTGCCGAGGAATACAACAAAAAAATTGTCGACCTTAAAAATACGACGGAATACAACAAGCTCAAAATCGCGGAAACCAAGAAAGACCGGGTGAGTTTACGAAACGAGATCCCGGCCAAACTTCTGGCCATTTACGATAACAATTACGTCAAACGGTTCGGAAAGGCAGTTTCGCTGGTCGAAACGGAGTTTTGCGGTATTTGCAACGTCAAATTACGCCCCCAACGACTCAACGAGCTGTTATCGTCTCAAAATTTATTGACGTGCGAAAGTTGCGGCCGCATTTTATATAAGAAAACGGAAGTGCTCAAAGAAGAAGATGTCGAAAAGATGAATAGACGGAAGAACGCGGAAGACCTGTAAGCCGCGTCGGGGCTTGTTGCAGTGGTTGAATTCTATCACGTATATAAGCAGTATGTCGATGATCAATTGGCATTGACCGATGTCAGTTTTACCATTCAAAAGGGGGAATTTGTTTTTTTAACCGGGGCGTCAGGGGCAGGAAAAACCACGCTTTTAAAATTGATCTTCAAAGAAGAATTCCCTTCCCGGGGACAGATCTTAATCGATTCGGTCAACACCAACCTGATCCCGGCCAATCAGTTGTACCAATTACGGCGGAATCTCGGAATTGTCTTTCAGGATTTCCGGCTGCTTCAAAATCGGACGATTTATGAAAATATTGCCCTTCCGCTCATTGTTCGGGGCGAAAAAAAGAGTGCGATCGATCGCATGGTCATGGCTGCGTTAACCCTGGTCGGCCTGACTCATCGGAAAAATTACATTCCCATGCATATCTCCGGCGGGGAGCAGCAGCGCGTGGCAATTGCCCGAGCGATTGTCGGAAATCCGCGTATCCTCATCGCCGACGAACCCACCGGAAACCTGGATACCGAACTGTCCATCGACGTCTTTCGGATGTTCGAGCGCATTCATGCCACCGGAATTACCGTGATCATTGCCACGCATAATACGCATATGATGGAGTTATTTCCCCGGCGGGTCCTGAGATTGGAAAAGGGCGCATTGATCGCCGATGGGACAACGATGATCGGCGCGAGGGACATGTGAATCTATTATCCAAATCCATTAATAATGCCTTCATCAATATCGTTCGTAATAAACTGATCGCCTTCCTGAGTCTGGGAATCATTGCCTTTACCCTTTTTATATTCGGCATCTTCAATTACATCACGTTCAGCCTGGATTCCTATTCCAAAAATTTTACCAAGAGCATCAAGGCGATCTTCTATTTCCATGAGGGAACGCCGCGTGGCGATATCGACCTGCTGATCAACCGGATCAAGCAAAATCTTCTGGTGAGGAGTCTGGAGTATACGTCCAAAAGTCAGGCGGAAATCGGATTTTCGAGGCAATTTCCCGAATTGAAATATATTCTCTCCGAGTTTAAGGAGTCCCCGTTTCCCGCTTCCATCGAAGTCGAATTCAAACCGGAATACACCCTGGATACCCGACTGGTGTCCTTTATCGAAGAGATTGAAAAGCAAAATATCGTCGAGAGCAAACAGGTGAATACCGATTGGGTGAAGAAAGTGGCTGTTTTTAAAAGTTTTATTTCCGTGGTGGGGTTGTTTTTGAGTTTAATCCTCATCTTTGTGTCGATTTTCATTATCTTTAATGTCATTAAAATCAATATCTTTTACCGGAAAGATGAAATCGATGTCCTGCGTATCGTGGGTGCCACGGATTGGTATATCAAGTTTCCGTTCATCATTGAGGGCGGGCTTTTGGGGCTTTGCGGGAGTTTATTGGCGGGAGGGTTGCTGTTCGGCACGCTCAAGTTATTTCCGGTTTATGCCTCCTATATGTTCAATTTGCTTAAAGGCATGATGGATTTTGAAAATATACCGGCGGCGCTCTTCATTCGGCTGATTATTCTGGGAACGTTGATCGGCCTGTGCTCCTCTTATTTTTCAGTCAGACAATTTCTAAAAATCAAACATAACTAGATCCGGATCCGGTGAAGTTGAAAACTATCCAAATCGATATATAATATATAATGTGACAGGAACGATGGAGAGAGAAAGAGGACGAACTGTCTTTTTTAAGGAATATCTTTTTTAAGAAAAATATTTAAGGAAAAATAAATGATTTATAAGGCAAATATATTGGTGGTCGATGACGACGTCCCTGTATGCAAAAGCATCGCGGATGTGCTCGAAACCGAAGGTTACGTGGTCGAGATGGCGTACAATGGCGAGGAAGCATTAAAAATTTTGGAGATAAATAAATTTGCGTTGATTATATTGGACGTCATGCTTCCCGATATCAGAGGATTGGATTTATTGGAAAAAATAAAAGCAAGGTATCCGGATGTCACCGTCATTGTGACCACGGGTTATCCATCGATCAAAACCGCGATTCAGTCGATCAAGTTAGGGGCGTTCGATTACATGCCCAAGCCGTTTACGCTGTCCGAATTGCGGACGCTGGTGGCCCGGGCATTGGAGAGGCGTTATATCTATGAAGAAGTCGCCATCAAGATGCAACTGAACGAAGAACGGCTGGTTGAAATCTCGATTCCGCCCGGGCTGTATGGCATCAACGAGCATGCGTGGGCGCAAATTCATGCGGATGGCAATGTACAATTCGGTATTCATCATGCCCTGGCGCGAACGATCCAATCGATTGCCTCGATCGAATTTCCGAAAAAACACGATCATGTGATGCAGGGAGAAGTGTGCCTAAAAATCATTGACGCGCAAGGGCATACGTATCGGTTATGGGCGCCGTTATCCGGCGAAATCATCGGTGTGAATGAAAAGGTAAAAAAAGATTATTCGAAGTTACTCTATGACCCCTATAAAACGGGATGGTTGATCGTGGTCAAACCCGATAATCTGGAGGATGAACTCAAAAATATCGAAGTGTTAACACCCGTTACGGATTCCCAAAAATAAAAAAATAAAGAATAAAGCAAGAATAAATAAATAAATAAAAAAAATAAAAATAAAAAATAAAAAAATAAAAGTTTTTGGTTAAAAAATAAAAGTTTTTGGCCCCACCTTTTTTCAAAAAGGTGGGCCGAAGTAAACGGTTGCGGCCAGACAGAGCGTATTATTTTTTAAATTCGAGTTGACGGTGCTCGCACTGTCGAAATAACCGGTTTCCTTCCATGAGGAATTTTGTCTCATGTAACCCAGGTCCAGTCGAATGCGAGAGGAAACATCGAGACCGAGTCCGAGCGAATAGCCGGTCACATTGACGTACCCATCCGAGGCATCCGTAAATAGCTGTCGCTCTTTAAATATTCCGCCGCGAATAAAGACGGTAAATCGCTTGAAGGGGATTTTAATTTCGGTTCCGGTGCGGAGGTTAATGTTGTCTTGTTGGGAGAAGGTAAAATCGTCTCGAACGGGGAAGGGCAGTGTTGCGGTCGAGCTGAAATAATTGGATACATCCGCTTTGCTCCAATAGAGAATCGAGTAGTCGGCCGAGAGTGTCCACAGGGCGAATGGCCGAACCATGACGCCCATGGAAAATTGGGGCGGGAGATTCACATCGGCCAGGGAGGACGAGGTGACCGGGTTTGAAGCGGTTCCGGTGTCCTGATACGTGAGATCCGAATCCAGTGGTCCTCGCAACCGGCTCTGGTAACTAAAACCCAGTGCAATGTCTCGGTCGAGTTTGAATAACAGGCCGAGGATCATGTTCCAGCCGTTGATTTTTTCCGAATAATCGTTGGTGTATGAGACGCTGCCGGGTAAAGTATAGGAATAGTTGATGCTTCCGGAATTAAAAAAGCGTTGGACAGTAATGCCCGCTGAAAAATTATTAAAGAGATAAAATGCGCCGGTAAACCCCAGCACATCGATGCCGTTTCGTCCATTGATTACAAGCGAAGCGGTGTCCGTGATTCCGGCTGTCGTTAATTGCCCGTTTTCCTCGGCTGAAACATTATAGGGAATGAAGCGGTAATAACTGAGGGCGAAATTCCATTTCATGCCCCAGAAGGTCACGGGTGCGGAAATAGACAAAAAATCCGCGTTTTTTAAGGTAGACGTCAACTGGTAGGCATAGGAACGCGGCGTGGTTCCGGAGGTATCGGTTTCGGTATCGTGGGCGTAGGAGAGGCGGTCGGAGCGGTAATCCAGATACAATTGCGGATGATCGAATTCGGCAATGCCGGCAGGGTTTTTATAAACAGCGGATAAATCATCGGCCACAGCGGTAAATGCATTGCCCATCGAAAGGGCGCGCGCGCCGTAGGATTGATTATAATAGAGATACAAGGGTTTGACTTTGCCGAATTGGGGAATGGACGATAAAAAAACAAGAATAGAAATAAACAGTATCGATCGGCTCATTGATCCTCGTTTCCCGGTAATTTAACCGGAATTTCTTTCCATTCGTGGACCACATCTTCGGCGAGGTCTTCTTCTTCATCGTATCCGATCAGTTCATCCTGGTCTTCGATGTAGATTCTGCCGCCCATATCTTCTTCATAGGAGAGACAGCACATGAGTCGGCCGCACTGTCCGGAGATTTTCACCGGGTTCATATTGAGGTTTTGCCGTTTGGCCATTTGAAGCGTGATGGGTTCGATGCTATTGAGAAAGGTTTTGCAGCAGAGTTGCCGGCCGCAGACGCCCAGGCCTCCGACCATTTTGGCTTCGTCGCGAATGCCGATCTGTCGCATTTCGATTCGCATCTTGAACCGTTTGGCCAGGTCTTTGACCAGGTCTCGGAAATCGATTCGCCCTTCGGACGTAAAATAAAAAATGGCTTTTCTTTCGGAGGTAAAGAAAGAAACCTTGATTAACTTGATGGGAATTTCTCGATCTTTGATGCGTTTGAGGCAGAAATCATAGGCTTTCTTTTCATCCAGCGTTTTCTTGCTGAAGTTCTCCAGGTCTTTTTCCGAGGCTTTTCTCAAAATACTCGGTATACAGCAAATGTTTTTAATTTCGTTGAACACGTCCCCGAAGGATTTGACGACCACGCCCAGTTCTTCGCCCAGGAACGATTTGATAATGACTCGGTCATCGGGTCTTAGCTCGGTTTCGTCGGTTTTAAAATGGAGCACGTCATTGCGGCCGTCTATTTTTACGGTAATCACTCTAAACATGGGGTACCTCGTTTTCGTTGTAACTGGAAATGAATTCCATGATCAACACTTTGATATTTAAATTGCGGTGGATATCCCGCAGAAGGTATTCCATTTTCTGGATCAGGAACAAGATTTTTTCAATGGTAATAAAACGGCATAAATTTGTTAATTTCTCTTGGAAGTCGATATTGATGACGCAGTTACTGCCGGGGTCGATTTTAAGAATCATGATATCGCGAAGCATGAGTTCGATCAGGTTGACCGATTCGGTGAAGGACTTGAGAAATTTTTCACGGCTTTTGCTCAGATGAAACAGGTCGAGTACAACGGATTCCATTCCGTGTTGGGTGATCAGGCTGCTCAGGGTGGAAAGGGTTTTCTCTCGTTTTTCCATCAACTCGTTGTAATCGGTGTTCAATGCGTTTTCCATGTTGCTGCCCAGGTAAGAGATCAGATGGGCTTTGGGGGCCTCCCATCCGTTTTCGATCAGATGGGTTTCGATCTCCTGACTCGAGAGGGGAGAGAATTTCAGGGTCAGGCACCGGGAATTGATGGTCGGAAGCAGGGCGCGCTGGTTATCGGTGAGGAGGATAAACACATTGAGCGGGGCCGGTTCTTCGAGGACTTTTAAGAAGGCATTGGCCGCGGTTTCATTCATCTTATGGGCCTGCTTGAGGATATTGATTTTGCGTTTGCCCTTGAGGGGTTTTTTGTAATTGTCCTCGATCAGAAACGAGATCTGTTCTTTTTTATAGAACTGCCCGTCGGGTTCTAAAATTTTAAGATCCATAAAGATTTCTTTATCGATTTCCACACAATTGTTGCACTTACCGCAAAAATCCCCCTGCATATTCAGGCAATTGATGCCTTTGGCAAAGGCAATGGCAAAGCTGAGCATATTGGCCGAGCCGGGGCCAAGGAAAATCATGCTGAAGGGGATAATGTTGTTTTTGAGATAACCTTTCAGCGTATGTTGCGCCTGACGGTTTCCGAAGAGTTCATCGAATCCCAAATTCACTCCTGTTGATGTTATGGTTCGCGTTCATCCGTATGTTATAATAATACAATAGTTTACCATGTTTTTGGATAAAATACAAAGTTTGATGAATGTTGGTAATTTGCAAATTATAGGATCGATTTTGTAGGGGCGATTCGAGAATCGCCCCCAATTTTAAATTTAATTAAGGGCGACTCGCGAGTCGCCCCTACAGAAGATTCCCCGGACCCACTCTTAGTCGGATAGGTATTGCTCCTTGATCAGTTCAATTAACCGTTGAACCGCGTGTTGGGGCTCGACCGTTTCAATCATCTGCCCTTTATTGAAGATAAATCCGTGTTTTTGAGAAAAGGCAAGGCCGATATCGGCTCCCCTGGCTTCGCCGGGGCCGTTGACTTCGCACCCCATGATGGCTACTACGATTTTTCGGTCGGTTTCGATCCCTTCCAGGGCGCGTTCCGCCTCGTGGACCAGAGCGATCAGGTCCACGGTTGTTCGGGAGCAAGTGGGGCAGGAGATGAGCTCGATCCCTTTGGGACGCAACCCGGTAACCTTGAGGATTTCTTTGGCGACTTTGATTTCTTCGATGGGGTTATCGGTCAGCGAAACCCGGATGGTGTTGCCGATGCCGTCGAGGAGCAAACTTCCGATGCCGATCGCGGATTTGACCGTTCCGCTGAAAAAGGTTCCGGCTTCGGTAACGCCCAGATGCAGCGGGTAATCGCACAATCGATCGATTTGCCGGTAAGCGTCGACCGTTGTTTGGACATCGGAGGATTTGAGGGAAATCTTAATGTTAAAAAAATCATGGTCTTCGAAGAATTTAATTTTATCCAGAACCGAAGCCACCATTTTCTCGGCAATCGAGCCCGGTGCATTCAAATATTTTTTTTCGAGGGAGCCGGCGTTGACGCCGATGCGAATCGGAATCTGTCGTTCCGCGGCTGCCTTCAAGATCTCTTTCACTTTTTCTGTGGACCCGATGTTTCCCGGGTTGATGCGAATACCGTGAGCGCCGGCGTCAATGGACCGAATGGCCAGAGCGGCATCGAAATGAATATCTGCCACGATCGGAAGGGGCGATTGGGGAATCATTTTCGCCAATGCCGTTACGGCGTCGGCGTCGGGGATGGAAATGCGAACGATCTCGCAGCCCGCGTGTTTCAGCCCATGGATTTGATTTAAGGTTGCTGCCACATCATGGGTATCGGTGGCAGTCATCGATTGAATCGACACCGGATGGGCGCCGCCGATCCCCACGTTTCCGATAAAAACGTCACGCTTTAATTTCATTTCATATTATACTTCATATTATAAAATAATAACAAAAAGTATTAACAAATTATAAAATAAAAATTATTGGATCACTTTCAATAATCGATGAGAGGAAAGCCGGTCGTTGAGTTGCAGGCAATTCATCAACGCGATCCGGTCCCAGTCCTGTCTCGGGATATGTTGATCGACCAGGTATTCCTGGAGGGTCGAGTTTCCCTGAACCTCTTTGACGTACACCCGTTGGGGTTGACGGTTGAGGTACTTGGTATTTTTCAATGGCTTAAAGGAACCAATGACTTCACGGACCTCATCGCGGCAATGGCGCCAATCTTTCTCGGCAGCCACGGAAAAGAAGGAGTAAATCATTTCGTCTTTTCGAATGCAGGAGATATTGACATTGGTTTTTTGCGGTTTGGCTCCTTTGGCGGCATCGCTTTCACTCGGTTGGGACGTGATTTGCAAGGCGGAATGAAAGGCATTCATGCCGTTGACCGCTTGATGACCCTGATTCAATACTTTCGGTTCGCTCAAATTTTTCATCAATTTTTGCGAATAATCTTCAAGCTCATCGTTCGATTCTTCGGCTTTCATGAGAACCAGGACATTGCCTTGATCGGAGGCCATGGTGACCTGGAGCGGGGTATTTTGAACTTTCCAGCCCGAAGGGATTTTAAAGGAAATTCCCATTGCCGGATGATAGAAAGCATTTCCTTCGACGAAACCTTGCCTCGGGTCGTCGCCGTAAACCAGGCCGTCGATCATCTTGCAGTACCGTTTTCGGTCGATTTTTAATTTGGCCAGTTGGCCGGGGTTGGCGAGTTCCTGGGCCTGAATGTATCCCTTGACTTTCTCGATGCGTTTGGGGGTCATGGGATGGGTAGAAAGAAAATTGGGAAGGCTGCTGCCGCCTTCGTTGGCAACCATGCGGTCCAGGGTCGAGAAGAAGGTCACCATTTCTCCGGAATTAAAACCCGATTTTAACGAATAGTTAAAACCCAATTCATCGGCCTGGTATTCGTTGTCTCGACTGTATTTGAGGAAGAGAAGCTGGGTGGCAATCAGGGTTAAGGGGGCGATTTTTCGGAAGTCTTTACTCAATTCCGAAACCACGGCGATCCCAATGGTAAAGAGAATGGAGCGGGTCATCTGCTGAGCCGAATGGCGGGCGTTGACGTGGCCCAATTCGTGACCGATAACCGTTGCCATTTCGGCTTCACTGTTCATCAATGCCAGCAAGCCTCGGGTAATATAGATATAACCGCCGGGAGCAGCGAATGCGTTTTCAACCGGTGTATCCAGAACCGCGAAATGGTACTTGAGATTGGGACGATGGGTAAGGGGGGCCATTTGTTCCCCGATTTCCGTGATGTAATCGCGGAGTTTGGGGTCATCGTACATCCCGTACTCCATGCGCAGGCCGCGGTCGATTTCGGCCCCCATGTTGATTTCCTGGTTTTCGGAAACCAGCATGATTTCTTTTTTTCCAGTGACCGGGTTAACGGCACACTGAACGATAATAATTGCAAGAACAACAACCAAGACATAAGGTATATACCTAACAAAGCGCCTCATTACTTTTCCTCCATTTATGGGATTACGGGAATAATTATACCAAAAAACAATATATTTTGCTTCAATATGTTTTTGAAAAAGGTTAAAAATACAGACGCAGGTAGTTTAAGTAAACGAATACCGGTTTATTGACATATTCACGAATATATTCTATTCTTATTTAAAGAGGTTTTATGAAATGAACAAACATGAACGTGTAAGTTTCAATATATCCCCGGAAGATTATCAAAAAATCAAAGCCCTGGCCGCCCTTCACGGAAACACCATCAGGCAGTATATCCTTGAATCCATCTATTACCGTATTCGCCACGAAAACGAAGAAAAAAATTTACTGAACCTTACAACTTCAATTAGCCCGGTTTTGAAGGAACTCTGGGATAATGATAACGATGCCGCATATGACCAATTATAAATATGGCGATATTATTCTCGCAAAGGTTGTTTTCTCAGAAGGAGAGGGTTTCAAAAAACGTCCGCCCTCATTGTAAGCAGCAATAAATATAACAAAAATAGACAAGAAATCATCATTGCCGCTATTACCAGTAATATAAATAGATCTCTTACCGGAGATACCCCAATAATTCATTGGGAGAACGCAGGACTGCTATCTCCCTCCGTTGTTACAGGGATCTTTCAGACAATCAAAAAGGATATGGTCGATAGAAAATTAGGCATCCTTGCGAACGATGATTCGCTCCAAGTAACAGAAAATCTGAAACTGGCATTAGGCTTCTATTAAAACTCAGGACCTTACTTCGGAAGAATAGAGACGCCCATTAGAAGTTATTTGTCAGTCACTGACTGACGAATTGGTTTTTTAATTCCGGGTGATTCGGAAGATCATGTAAAAATTCAGGAGCAAAGTCGGCTTCATTTTCCCAGCAAATGGTATTTAAGCGGACGGAGAAATTCCTAAAATACTCTTTATCCAGGAGAGGTTTAAAAATTTTCCTTTTTTCGTTTAGGAGGGTATTTTCCAAGTCGATGATCAATTCGTAACCGTCATTGAATTTTAAAAACACTTTATAATCCCGGATATATTTTGCGAATAATACTTCAAGTAACATGGTTTACTCCAGCGGAGCGATTTTTGAGAAATCACCCGTTTCCATAATAGATTCCCAATCTTTCATTAGTTCATCTTTATGAATTTCATACCATTCCAGGACAAGTTTTAGCGCTCTTGGTGGGAATTTTCCTTCGATTATACCTGTCCTTATTTCGATGGTTATCTGATAGTCGCCATACTTTGCGTGAAAATGAGGTGGGGCATGGTCGTTAAAGTTCATAAAAATAATTATTCCCAAAAATCGGCTAAGTTCAGGCATAAAAACTCCTTCTCTTATTTATATAAAATAAAATGTGTATCTTGTCAAGTTATTTTTATAACAAAAGACGCCCTACCTATTTCAGCGGCCATAAATTCAGGACGTTTTCTCAGTAATCGATATATTGCTGCAGTATTGTTTCATGATTTTCAAGCCTTCGTCGGTCCATAGGCTTTCGTGTTCCAGATATTCAAAGGAACATCCCTGGATCCATAAGCCGGGCATATTAATTATTTCTAATTTCGGACGCTTGCCCGATCGGGATGGGACAATGATTTTATTTCCATCCCATTTTAACCGGCTATTTATTTCATTGGATTCGTATCCGGGAAGGTTGAGGACATCGCCTTCCTTATAAGTTTTGAGGCATTGGCCGGTTTGCGCGTCCCACTCTTTGATCCTGTCATCCCAGGAAGCCGAAAGGATGCATTTCCCATCCGAACGGTACACCGCGCTGCTTACAATTGAACGATGCCCGGAAAGGGTCCGGAGGCATTGTCCGGTTTGCGCATCCCACTCTTTGATGGTTTGATCATGCGAAGCCGAAAGAATGCGTTTTCCATCCGAACGGTACACCGCGCTGGTTACCCAATGCGTATGCCCTTGGGGCAAGACGTTCGTCTCATGCACCCGTGCCCCTTCAAAATTCGCCGCTAAATAGCGGCCATTATAATAATAATGACTACATCGTACCCCATTCAACGATACTTGTGATAGATCAAGACATGTTAAATCTGCTTCACTCAACTCCCCTCGAACCTGCTTCCATACTTCCACAATATTCCATACGGCATAACCAATGCAAAACTTTTTTCGAAAAAAGGGTTCTGCACTCCCAAAAACTTTTGATAAGTTTTTTTCAGGATGATTACATTGCCCTCGGCATAAGTCCAGAGCCCGATGCAACCGACTTTCTTTTTTAATATTGATCTTCCACCCCTCTCCCTCAACGAGATGCGGCTTGACCCGGTGCTCGCCCTCTAACTCACCGATAAACCGCCGTACAAAAAAGTCCAATACCCGCTCTTTCAATACTTCGGGAATCTCCTTTTTCTTTACACGCATCTCGACTTCATTCAACACATGCACCGCCGCAAAAAAATCACGGAAATTCTGATGCAAAAACCGGTACATGCCCCCTTCCTCCACCAACATCGACATCTCCCGAATGAGAATACCGCGAATCATTGTATTTCTTTTTTTTATTTGCTTAAATTCCTTCAATTCTTCTACAGAAAGCACGTCGATAAAATCCTCATATTCGGTAAATGTATCGAAAAAATCATGATTAGAAAATCGACGGCAAAGCGCATCGATATGCTGGTCGAGTTGGTCTTTAGTAAACCCGAACAAACCCGCTTTCTCCATTTCATATCCCAATCCGGGCAGTACAAACATTAGCAGAAATTTGTAATACACGGTTTGTTTTTCATTTTCACGCAACTTGTCCCGCCATAAAGCCACCTGCGCCTGGATGAAATTCCATAACAATTCTCCGGGAGTTTCGACATCAGGTTTGAAATCACATCCGGGCGTGTGTCGATGTTTCTCCTGGATTTCGCATGACGCGGTATACAACGTTAACATCATGGGGTTGCGGATTAAATCCTTTAATTCCGCTCCTTCCGGTAAAGTCTTTCCTATTTTTTCCAGGTATTCGGCGATTTGAGAATCTTCCAGCGGTTTCAATGTCAATCCGGCCCAATGAATCAATCCCCATTCTTTCCGGATGTCCGATCGCCCGGTAATCACCATCTGCACTCCCGAATATTTTTCGGCAATGGTCTTGATTTCCAACACCAATTGATGTTCTACGGTCACCTCATTGTACCCATCCAGCAGCAACACCATCGAGGGAATAAAATCTTCCCCATCTTGAAGCGGAGTTTTCATGACTTCGATGATCTGCTCAATCGTGACACCGGGGATTGCATAATCTTTTCGGATCATATCCAGGATAAAATCATGGCGTTGATTTTCGGGTCTGCTGTTGATTTCATTTAACGCAATAAAAATGGGTATAGGACCCGATCTTTCATCTGATAAAAGCGTTTCCCACCAATGGAGAAGAGAAACCGTTTTTCCCATTCCGCCATCGCCAACCACCATGGCATGCCGGCATTGATCGCGATGCAATTCTTCCAACGCTTCCCGCACTAAAAATACAGGATTGTTTTCTTTTTCATGGGGAACTTTAATACCAGCGGGGGCGGGGGATGCAATCCCCTTTTCGAGAAAATCGCCCCCTTGACCCCCAAAAAAGCTTTTAGTTAATTCAACGTGAGTTTCAATCCAATCCTGTTTGGTACCGGTCAGCAGGATTTCGGAAATATTCAAATGCCGAAATCTCCCATTCGGCCCGATCAATGCCTCATGATACGTCCTGGAACCCTTCAATAATATCTCCCTCACGTTTTCATCGTGAGGTAAAGGTGTTGGCGGTGCGATTATTGGATACAACTGTGATAAATAAAGATTTAAATCCTCGTATAAATTCTGTTGAAACGCTTCAAAAGTAAGGTAATCTTTAAATAAGACATCCTTTTTAACATTTTTCTTCAATGCGATTACTTTGCCATACTCTTCAAGGGAGTTTTCGTCTTCAGGTGAAAACCCCTTTTTAAAATAGAGGAATACTTTTTTGTGTTTTTCAATGGCCAGGTGGTATTCTTCGACGGTGAATTTTCCGGCCTTAGAAAAAAATAGAACTAAAACAATATCACATGCTTCAAGATGTGGGTTGATTTCAGCCTGGATTACTTTTCCATTGTAACTTCCGGAAGGAAGATCGGTTTCCCATTCAAAGGCTTCCAGATGAAGGTGGGGATGAGTCTTATTCAGTTTATTAAGAATAAGGATGGTTTCGGTTCGTTCGGCTTTTAATTCGCTGCCGGAAGCAACAAAGAGTTTAACGGTTTTTTTTAAAGGCATCGGATGACCTCATTTTAATGACCATCCATTATAATCAAAGCGAAATCATTTTTCAATACAATTGGAAGAATGGGGGGGCGTCTCAACATTTGACATTTGGGGTAAATGAGCTAACGCAATGTTTGCCAGTTTTTTTACAAATTATATAATAATCTAAGATTATATAAAGCAAAAAGTTTTTGACTCCACCTCGGGGATGCAATCCCCTTTTTTCAAAAAGGTGGAAAAAATTTATTCATTCAATATATCCGTATTGGCGAAGCATGGCATGGACCTTCTGGTAGCCTTCCGAAGCTTCAAATACCTGGTATCGACCGAAGTAAACAAAAATCTCTTCGCCTTCTTTTTGTTGGGAAATCAGAAACTGATCTTTATTGATAAACGATTTCACGATATTTTTACCCACCGACAGATCGAGCTCATAAAAACTGCCGCGATAATGAATCGCGTTGATCGTTCCGGGAATGCTGTTGACCAATCCCTTATCCTTGGAAATCGAAATCTCTTCCGGACGCACCAAAAGAACGATATCGCCGGTCAAATTGTTATTTTCAACATGCTTATAGGTGATGGCTCCGGACGCCCCGTTAATCGTGATGGCGTCGTATTCGGCAAAGGCTTCGATCACGTTGACGTTTCCCACAAAACTGGCCACAAACTTGGTTTGGGGTTTTTCATACACATCGTGGGGCGTACCGACCTGTTCGACTTTGCCGCGGTTAATGAGGATGATTTTATCGGAAATTTCCATGGCTTCGTTTTGGTCGTGGGTCACAAAGATTCCCGTGACCTCGATGCGTTTATGCAATTCCCGAATCCAATGGGCCAGGTTTTTCCTCACTTTGGCGTCGAGGGAGCCGAACGGTTCATCGAGAAGGAGAACCCGCGGTTCCGGGGCAAGCGCCCGCGCCAGAGCCACCCGCTGCCGCTGTCCGCCGGATAACTGCGACGGATAATGGTGATGATACCCTTCCATTTTCACCAGGTGAATCAGTTCCTTCACCTTTTCTTTAATGAATTTGGCATCTTTTTTCTGAACTTCGAGACCGAACGCGATGTTTTTCTCAACCGTCAAATGTTTGAACAGCGCATAGTGTTGAAACACGAACCCAATGTTTCGTTTGCTGGCTCCCTGATGGGTCACGTCGCGACCGGTCAGAAAGATCTGGCCTGTGTCGGGTTTTTCCAGGCCCGCAATAATTCGCAAAATCGTGCTTTTACCCGAGCCGCTGGGACCCAGGAGCGCCGCCAGTTCGCCTTCCTTCACTTCAAAACTCACATCATCCACGGCCTTGAAGTCACCGAATGATTTTCTCAGATGTTCCACACGTATTCCGCTCATGACAGTTCTCCTATGTCTTCGATGGTATCCGTACCGGTTTGGGCGTTCGCTCGCTCCGCTTCCTTTTTCTTATAAAACAACTGGATAAAGATCAGAATCACAAACGACAGAATGGCCAGGACCAGCGCCGCAGCAAACGCGCCGGCATAATTGAAATCCGTGTATTGGGCATGAATAAAGAGCGTGGCTGTCTGGGTGTGATTGATGATGCTGCCGCTTACCACCATCACGGCACCGAATTCACCGATGGAACGGGCAATGGTTAAGGTAATCCCGTAGGCAAGCCCCCATTTGATCGAGGGTAACGTGACACTGCGAAAGGTTTTCCACGGCGATGCGCCCAGGGTGGCGGCTGCTTCTTCTTCGTCTCGTCCGAACTCCCGCAGAATCGGAATGATTTCTCTTGCCGTAAACGGGAGCGTTACAAAAACCGTGGCAATCATCATTCCGGGAAGCGCATACACGATTTTGATATTGGCCGATTCGAACAGTTTCCCAATCCAACCATTGGGGCCGAATAACACCACAAACATGAATCCTGCCACAACCGGGGAAATCGCAAACGGCAAATCCAATAAACTCTCCATGAACAATTTGCCCTTGAAATCCTGGCGGGAAAACACGATCGCCATAATGACGCCCAGAAAGGTATTGATCACCACGGCCACGATGGTGGTCAGCGCCGTTAACCAAAACGCGTGCAAGGCTTCGGGAGTCGTTAATGACGAGAAAAATACGGACAGACCGTTTTTAAGCGCTTCGGTGACAATCCCGTAAATGGGAAAAAGAATGAGCACGCCGAACCAGGTCAGAACGCCGCCGACGAGAAGACCGCGGAGGATTTTTTCTCTGGCGGATTTTTGGGCTCGAATGGCGATAATTTCTGTTACCGCAGGGGAGTAAGCATCGCTGTTACTTGGGGGATTCATATTTTGTGCTCCAGCGTTGGATGAAATTCAGCAGGATTAAAATGGCCAGCGAACTGAGCAACAGGACCACCGCGGATCCCAGAGCGCCCTGAATGTTGGCGCTTTCGAGTTCACCGTAGATAAATACGGAACTGACCTGAGTTTTGAAGGGAATATTTCCGGCAACAATCACAATGGAGCCGAATTCGCCTAAGGCGCGGCTAAACGAAAGGGCCGCGCCGGTGAGAATCGCGGGGATCAGCGTGGGAAGAACCACTTTGAAAAAGATTCGAAATTTGGAGGCGCCGAGGGTTTCGGCTGCTTCTTCCATGTCTCGGTCCATTTCCATCAGGACCGGTTGAACCGCCCGTACCACAAAGGGAAACGTGACAAAGAGCAGGGCCAGGATGATCCCGGGTTTGGCAAAAATGATCTCAATCCCGTATTTTCCAAGAACCGTTCCCACGGTACTGCGGGGGCCATACAGAGCCACGAGCATGATTCCGGTTACCACCGTCGGGATGGCAAACGGAATATCCACAATGGCGTTGATCGTGTCCTTCAATGGGAATTTATACCTGACCAATACCCAGGCGGTGGCCGTACCGGTCACGATATTGATCAGCAGCATGATAAAGGCGAGCAGAAAGGTCAACCTCAGTGAATACACGGCCTGAGGCAGGGAAATTTGTTTCCACAAATCGGGCAGGCCACCCCTGGCGGCTTCAATAATAATGGTAACCAGCGGCAGAAGTGCCAGCAGTCCGATATAAAGAAACGTAATGCCGCGGAGGGTGAGGTGGGACCGGGAATGGTGTCTCAAGTTATTTCGCGATCGAATCGACGATTCTCGTCCAGATACCATCCGTGCCATAGAGGCCGGTTCGGACCTTTTCCCATCCGCCGAGATAGGCGATATCGAACAGAAGACGCGGGGTTGGGTATTTGGCTTGAAATTCCGTTAAGATCGTTTCGTCTACAGGGCGAAAGCCGTATTTGGCAAAACTGCGCTGCGCGTCCTGGGAGAATAAGAATTCGACAAACGCTTCGACGACCGTCCGGTTTCCGTGTTTTTCCACGTATTTATCGACAATGGCCACAGGGTTTTCGATTAAGATGGTGGCATCCGGTACGATGAAGGGAAAATCTTTTCCTTGAACCTGGCGTAAAATGGCTTCGTTTTCGTAGGTGAGCAGAACGTCGCCGATACCGTTTTCAAAAGTGGTCACGGAGGCGCGGCCGGATTCGTCCATCACTTTCACGCGCTTTTGAATTTTTTCCAACAATGTTTTGGCGTACTCCGGATCCTGTTTTCCCTTTTGTTCACTTATTTTGAGGCCGGCACCGTAGATGGCGTTCACGATCCACATAGCGCCGCCGGATGTTTTGGGACTGGGATAAATGACATCGATCTGATTCGACGTCAAATCCTCCCAATTCTTGATGTTTTTGGGATTTCCGGGTCGGTAAGCCATGGCAACCACGGAACGGGTAATAAATCCATTGTGTTTTTGACCTTTCCAGTTATTGGTCACGAGTTTGGCTTTGACCAGCCGGGTAATGTCGTCTTCCAGAGAAAGAGCGGCAACATCGGCTTCGAATCCGCCGGCGATTGCTCGCGACTGCGCACCGGACGCCACGTACGATTCCTGGAATTTAACGTCCTGACCGGTTTTCTGTTTCCACATCTTTTGAAATGCGGGAATAATTTCTTTCTGATACGCTTCCTTGGGGACCGTGTAAGCGCCCAGGGTGATGGTGACGCTCGTTGTATCTTTGGACCCTTCCTGTTTTCCTGAACATCCGGTAAACATGAAACTGATAATCATGACTGCCAACACGATCAAACGAAACACTTTAACCATTTTTTTGCCTCCGTTTAAAATTTTCAACCACAACGCATTGTTGATGGGTCGTATTCCTTTTGTATTACGATCGGGATATGCATTATAATCCGGTTTGATTTTTTTTTCAATAGTTTGGGAGAAAGTATGGCATTTTCGTTCTTCTTCATGACCGGCGTTTCTCCCATCACTCTGAACGATGTCACCTCCGGCTTTAACATTGCCACAAACATTTCATTGGATTCGGATGTGAATGAAATGGTGGGGTTTACCAAACGACTTGGGGGTCAAGTCTTGCATTATAACAATGTTGAAATGCAGGACTTGACCTCCGTCATTCTTTCGTGATGGGGGAGGACCGGATTTGACTTTCTCTTTAAAGATATGTAAAATATCTTTTTAGGGAAATGGTAATGAGCAGACAAAGGAAAATCGAGTTTATGCGTTCATTTAATTGGTGGACTTTCTTTGGAAAATGAAACTCCCAAAAAATGCAATAATTGAAAGGGAAAAATTAACTCAATACCTTTTAGTCCCAAAAAAACGGAATGATAAATCAAAATGGTTGGCTCAAGCCGGATATACAATTGGTAACTGGCAAGTATTGGAAAATGATTTAAGAGTTCTTCTTGTCTCGTCCGATGCAACGTTTATAGAAGAAACAGTTTACGGTAAAATGTATAAAATAATAGGAAATTTACTAGGTCCGGCAGGAAAAGTATTATCCGTTGATACTATCTGGATGATAGAGGGTGCAACAAAAAAAACAAAATTTATCACGATGTATCCTTATAAACAAATTGGAAGGATAAAATGAAATACAAATTATTTGCAGAAATTGTATTAAGTGAAGATATACCCGGGAAAAATTTCAGAAAAGGTGATATTGCGACTATTGTGGATTATCACCCTGTAACTGACGGTGAGGACGGTTATTCGTTGGAAATATTTAATGCAGTCGGTGACACGATCGCTGTGATCACTGTACCTGAGTCGGCGATTGAACCCTTAAACGAGACTGAGGTAATTAGTGTGCGTCCATTGGTAGCAGCGTAATTTTTTTAACCATCAGGTCACCGGGGAATCACCGTGCTCGGTGCGTTCAAACGTGGAAACTGCCCCATCCGGTAGGGCGGTTCGCAAACCGCCCGATCCATACTCCATTCGGACTTGACCCCCTCAATCGCGTGTCTGCCCAAATCCAGTCAATAATCGGGCGCATACATGGGGTTCGCCCCTTAACGGTATATAAGAAGCTTTAGGTAATCTCTTGTTTTAACGTCTCAACTTCTTTAACTTCCAACCCTGAAATTTCGGAAATGACATCGAGGGGCATCCCTTTCGTTAACATCGCTTTGGCGACTTCTAATGATTTTTCAACTTTTCCTTCATCCTTTCCTATTCTCTTCCCTTCTTCGAGTCCAATTGTCTTCCCTTCTGCAATTCCCTCTATTTTTGCCTGCTCGATTCTACCCCGCTCATCCTGGATCTGCATGCCGATATAATCATAAATATCCAACTCATCCTTGCTCCAACCAAACCGGTTGGCTACTTCAAACGCTTGTCGAATTTCTTTGGGCTCTTTCATTTCCTTGGGGACCATTTTCATGCTTGAAGCATTCTTTACGAAATATATCCATTTCTCTTTGACATTCTCTAATTGATCCAAATTTTTGGTGAATTTCGGTAATTCGACAAAGTATAATTCAAAATCTTGGAAATGATTTTCTTTGGTTTCGACATCCAGGATCAAATGTCGAGACGCATAACTGGGATTTTTTTCAAAGAAAGTAAAATCCAGGAACCCCAAAAAGATAACCTGATTTAATTTTGGATAATCCTCCGCTTTTTCGAGTTGCTGACAATACGCCTTACTCGTATAATACATGATCCGTTTATCCAGGGCGTGTGTATGGATGACCTGCATTTCCACAATGTAATGGATCCCTCGTTTATCGATGGCCATAATGTCCAGGATGCTTTCTTTGAGACAATCAAGGCGTGGAACCTGATAAGGGTTCTTTATTGTAATATCGATAATTTCCTTGGTTGTCCCGGAGAAATTAAGGATGTTGTTTAAAAAGCTGATCAGAATTTCCTTTTTATTCTCATTGCCGAATATTTTTTTGAAGGCAATGTCGTTTCGGGGGTCAACGAATTTCATTTTATACTCCTATTCATAACCTATTATAATATTTTTTATTTTTTAGTTCAAGAACATCGAGAACATCGAACATCGTGCTCGGTGCGTTCAAACGTGTAACCTGCCCCATCCGGTAGGGCGGTTCGCGAATCGCCCTGAAGCGGTCCCCAGTTGGAAAATTCTTGACACTCCCTGACACTCCCAAAAAGGAGCCAAACTTTGGCACAAGGAGACGAATCTCGGTCACAAGAGACGAACCTGGATGCAGAAGGAGTCAACCTTCGAGCACAAGGAGCCGATCTTGACACGGAAGGAGCCAAACCTCGGGCAGAAGGAGCCGATCTTGACGCGGAGGGAGCCAAACCTCGCGCACAAAGAGCCAAACTTCGGGCAGAAGGAGACGATCTTGACGCGGAAGGAGCCAAACCTCGCGCACAAGGAGGACCAACTTTAGTCAAAATAGACGAATTTTTGCAACAAGGAGACCAACTTTTAGTCAAAGGAGACTTACTTTTGCAACAAAGAGACCAACTTTTAGTCAAAGGAGACTTGCTTTTGCAACAAAGAGACTAACTTTTAGTCAAAGGAGACTTACTTTCAGTCAAAAGAGACTTACTTTTGCAACAAAGAGACCCATTTTCAGTCAAAGGAGACAAACCAAGCCTTGCAAGAGTGCATCCTGCTCGGTGCGTTCAAACGTGCAACTGTCTCCTTTAAATGTGGGGGCGTTCGGAAAATTGTTGGACGGGCAGACCCGCGGGTCTGCCCAGATCCGCTCCGAAATAAAAGAACAGTGGTTGCATTGTAGTCATTTTTGGTCTAAAATATAAAATATTAAGAATAAAAGATACGAAAGAAAAAAATGATCGAACAATATACAGAAGATAGTATTATCACGCTCGAATGGCGGGAACACATCCGCCGCCGCCCCGGTATGTATATCGGAAAGCTGGGAGACGGATCGTCCCAGGACGACGGCATCTACGTCCTGATGAAAGAAGTGGTGGATAACGCCGTGGACGAATACATGATGAACTTTGGTAAGAAAATCGATATCACAATCTCCGACCAAAAGGTCCGGGTCCGCGACTACGGCCGCGGTATCCCGCTGGGAAAAGTCGTGGAAGTGGCATCCAAGATGAATACGGGCGCCAAATACGATTCCAAAGTCTTCAAAAAATGCGTGGGCCTAAACGGCGTGGGGATCAAAGCCGTCAATGCCCTTTCCACGGATTTCACAATCCGAGCATTCCGCGACGGAAAAGTCAAAGCCGCCAAATTTGCCCGGGGATACCTCGTCCAGGAATTCCCTCCCCAAAACACCGAGGAACCGTCCGGAACCGAAATCCAATTCGAACCGGACCCGGAAGTCTTCGGCAAATTTCACTTCCTGGCCGAATACATCCAGGCCCAGGTTCAAAACTACGTGTACCTCAACGCCGGCCTGGTCATCCACCTCAACGGCGAACGGTTCTACTCGAAAAACGGCTTGCAAGACCTGCTGGAAGCCAACATGACCGCACCGGGGATATACCCGATCATCTACCTCAAAGGGGAAGATATTGAAATCGCCCTGACCCACGGCGATCAATACGGCGAAGAGTATTATTCATTCGTGAACGGTCAATTCACCACCCAGGGCGGCACCCACCTTCAGGCATTTCGCGAAGGCATCGTCAAAACGATCCGGGAATTCTATAAAAAAGATTTCGATATCTCCGATATCCGAACCGGCATCATTGCCGCCATCAGCATCAAAATCGAAGAACCGATCTTCGAATCGCAAACCAAAACCAAACTCGGCTCCAAAGACATGGGACCCACCGGTCCCTCAGTACGCAACTTCGTGGGCGACTTTCTCAAAACCGAACTGGATAACTTCCTGCACCGTCACGCAGATACCGCGGAACTACTCCTGGAAAAGATCCAGGAATCCGAACGGGAACGCAAAAGCATGGCCGGAATCCATAAACTCGCCAAAGAACGCGCCAAACAGGTGAGCCTGCACAACCGCAAACTCCGCGATTGCAAGATCCACTTCAATACCAACCACGAACGCCGTATGGAATCCACCCTCTTTATCACCGAAGGCGATTCGGCCAGCGGCTCGATTACCAAAGCCCGAGACGTCAACATCCAGGCCGTGTTTTCACTCAAAGGAAAACCGCTCAACACCTACGGCATGGACCGAAAAATCGTCTACCAAAACGAAGAATTCAACCTCCTCCAGGCCGCACTCAATATCGAGGAAACCCTCGACGACCTGCGATACAACAACATCGTCATCGCCACGGACGCCGATGTCGATGGCATGCACATTCGGTTACTCCTGATTACCTTTTTCTTAAACTTTTTTCCGGAACTGGTCAAAAAACGACACCTTCATATCCTTCAAACCCCGCTGTTTCGGGTTCGAAATAAAAAAGAAACATACTACTGTTACTCGGATGAAGAGAAAATCAGAGCCATTCAGGCCTGCGGCAAAAATGCCGAAATCACCCGCTTCAAAGGTCTCGGCGAAATTTCACCCGATGAATTCAAACACTTCATCGGCCAGGACATGCGACTCGAACCCGTGGTCCTGCGAAAAGAAGATACCCTCCATGACATGCTGACCTTTTACATGGGAAAAAATACCCCGGACCGCCAGATCTTTATCATCGACAATTTGAAGGTCGAACTCGATCGCATCGAAGAAGACATCCTGGCACTACCGGAAGCGGAAATGGGGAAACTCGCCAATTAACCTTCATCCTGACGCCAATCACATGAACACAGAAAACAATAAAAAAAACAACGACGATAATCATCTGCTTGCGACCGAACCCGCCGAACCGGGCGTACCGGCCGACGAACTGCACCATGTCAAACCCATCTCCCATCTCTACGAGGGATGGTTTCTCGACTATGCCTCGTACGTCATCCTGGAACGCGCCGTGCCCCATCTCACCGACGGCCTCAAACCCGTTCAACGGCGCATCCTCCACGCGATGAAACGACTCGACGACGGACGCTACAACAAAGTCGCCAATATCATCGGTTACACCATGCAATACCATCCCCATGGCGACGCGTCGATCGGCGATGCCCTGGTGTCCCTGGGCCAAAAGGAACTGCTGGTCGATTGCCAGGGAAACTGGGGAAACATTCTCACGGGCGACAGCGCCGCCGCCCCCCGATACATCGAAGCCCGCCTCTCGAAATTTGCCCTGGACGTGGTGTTTAATCCCAAAACCACGGACTGGAAACTCTCCTACGACGGACGCAATAAAGAGCCGGTACTGCTGCCGGTGAAATTTCCGTTGTTACTCGCTCAGGGCGCCGAAGGCATTGCCGTGGGACTGGCTTCCAAGATCCTTCCCCATAATTTCAATGAACTCATCGACGCGTGCATCGCGCACCTGAACGGAGAATCGTTTGAACTGTTCCCGGATTTTCCCACGGGCGGCTCGGCCGATTGTTCCAAATACAACGACGGCATGCAGGGCGGCCGCATTCGCTCCCGCGCCAAAATTTCCCGACTGGATAAAAAGACGCTCGTGATTACCGAGGTCCCGTTCGGAAAAACCACCTCATCACTGATCGACTCCATCATCAGTGCCAGCGACAAAGGAAAGATCAAGATCAAAAAAATCGACGACAACACGGCCCAAAACGTCGAGATCCTCATTCAACTTGCACCCGGAATTTCCCCGGACCAGACAATCGACGGACTGTACGCGTTTACCGATTGCGAAGTCTCGATTTCCACCAACTGCTGCGTCATTCATGACGACAAACCCCGGTTTCTCGGCGTTTCGGAGGTCTTAAAGATTTCGGTTGAAAACACCGTTCGCCTCCTCACTCAGGAACTCGAAATTCGCAAAAACGAACTCGAAGAAGACTGGCATATGTCATCCCTCGAAAAGATCTTCATCGAAAAGCGCATCTATAACCACATCGAAACATGCGAAACCTGGGAGTCGATCATCCGAACCATCGACAAGGGACTCATGCCCTATAAAAAATTGTTTCGCCGAGAAGTGACCGATGAGGACATTGCCAAACTCACCGAAATCAAAATCAAGCGCATTTCCCGATACGATGCCTTTAAAGCCGATGAGCACATCAAAGGAATCGAAAAAGAGATGACCCGGGTCGAATACGACCTGGCTCACATCATCGCATACACCATTCATTATTATCAAACCATCAAAGAGAAATACGGGGCCGGCCGCGAACGCAAAACCGAACTCCGCTCCTTTGATGTCATCGAAGCCACGCGCGTCGTGGTGGCCAATGAGAAACTCTATGTCAACCGAAAAGAAGGCTTTGTCGGAACCGGACTCAAAAAAGACGAGTTTGTCGGCGAATGCTCCGATATCGATGATATCATCGTGTTTTTACGCGATGGTCGTTACATCATCACCCGAGTCTCGGAAAAAGCCTTTATCGGACCGGATATCATTCACGTCGGAATCTTTCAGAAAAACGACGACCGAACCATCTATAATGCCATCTATCAGGATGGCAAAAACGGCCCGTCCTTTATCAAGCGCTTTGCCGTCACGGGTGTGACCCGGGACAAAGAGTACGATGTCTCGCAAGGGACCACCGGATCCCGAGTGTTATACTTCAGCGCCAACCCCAATGGGGAAGCGGAGATCGTGGCCGTAACCCTCAAACCCCAGCCCCGACTCCGCAAAGCCCAGTTTGACGTGGACTTCAGTACCATTGCCATTAAAGGACGAAATTCCATGGGAAATCTCGTTTCCAAAAACCCGATATTCCGGGTGGTACTGAAAGAAAGCGGCGTCTCGACGCTCGGGGATCGCCATATCTGGTTTGATCGGGATGTCATGCGTCTCAACGTCGATAAGCGCGGCCTTTATCTCGGCACCTTTTCCGGCGACGATCGGATTGTGGTCATTTATCAGTCCGGCTCTTACGTCCTGACCAATTTTGATTTAACCAATCATTACGAGTCCGATGTGTCGATCATTGAAAAGTACGATGAAAACCGGATCTACGCGGCCGTTTACTACGATGGGGAAGATCAATTTTATTATGTCAAACGGTTTCAGGTGGAGCCCACGGAGAAAACCGACCGGATGAACCGCTTCATCCCGGATCATCCCGAATCGCGACTGGTCATGGTTTCGGCCGATCCGCATCCCCGGATCAACATCCTCTTTGGCGGTCGCAAAAAAGACGTCGAAGAAATCGTGGATTTGGAACCGTTCATCGGGGTCAAGAGTGCCAAAGCGCACGGCAAGCGACTCACCACCGCAGTGGTCACCACTATTACGCCGCTCGAACCCCTGAACGTCGAAAAAGACGAAGAACCGCAGCCACCGGTCATGGACCCGGAGCCACAACCGCCTCAAGTTATTTCCGAGTCCCCGGAACCCATGGATCGCAGCGATGAAGTCAATGAATCGACCGAACCGACTGAACCGACCGGCGCGGAAGATCCGAAATCCATCGGGGAGGACCCGAAACCCAAAGGTCCCCCCATGGGCGAACGGCGGTTATTTCCCATCGAAGAATCCGCCTCTTAACCCAGAAACCAGAAAACCAGAAACGCAAAAGGAGAATATTCGAATGCATGATGAAATTAGCCATCCGTTGGTTAAACATAAATTAACCGTGTTACGAAATTTGGGCACGCACCATAAACAATTCCGGGAGCTGACCAGTGAACTCACGGCCCTGATTGCCTACGATGCCATGAAAAACCTCGAGACCGAACCTGTTGCGGTCCAAACCCCGTTGGTCGAAACCGTTGGCAGCAAGATTAAAAATGAGATCGTGATCGTTCCCATTCTTCGGGCGGGGATCGGCATGCTGGACGGCATCTTAAACCTGGTTCCCAATGCCCACGTCGGGTTCATGGGAATCTTTCGGGATCATGACACCAAAAAACCGGTCGTCTATTACGAGAAGATGCCTCAGGGGTTAATCAATCCGCATTGTTTCATCATCGATCCCATGTTGGCCACCGGCGGTTCCATTGTCGCCACGATCGATGAATTAAAGAAGAAGGATTTCAAGGTCATTACCGTCATCTCCATTATCGCCGCTCCGGAAGGCATTCAACTGGTCGAAGAATTTCATCCGGATGTCCCTATTTTTACCGGAAGTATCGACGAATGCCTGGACGAAAACAAGTATATCGTTCCCGGACTCGGGGATGCCGGTGACCGTTTGTTTGGAACCCGATAGTGTCGATCCTGTTTTTACACCCGAGGCGGCCTACCGGAAGGCACACAGTTTGGATTGGATGGTCTTTACATTAGACGTTCTTCTTAATTTATAGCCATTATAAAAGCACAGCGCGGCGAGCAGTTTATTGGAGCATTTTTTATAATAGAAATCCAGGACCTTCAGTCCCAGATCGATATTGTATTCGGCGTCGAATATTCGACTGAAATCAATTGCCAGTCGATCTTTCCAGGTGGCGTAATGAACCTGCATCAAACCGTAAGCGCCCTGTTGCGAGACCGCATACGGATTAAAATTACTCTCGAATTGGATGAGTCCCATGATCATATAGGGATCGAAACCGTACTTCTTGCTTTTATGATAGACAATGGTGGCGATCTTTGAAAATTCCGGGTATTTTTTTTCAAAGACCGTATCCTTATAGGTGTCGAAATCGGTTTTCTCCTTCCTTGTGACGGGTTTGATGGTCCGCGGTTGATGCTTCAAGTGGTTGATTTTCTCATTGAGAGTATTTATCGTCATCCGGTTTTCATGGCTTTTCATGGACACATTGATCGTGGCGGCAATAGAAATAGCGGTTATAATCAATAATGAACCGAATATTTTTTTATAGTTCCCTTTCACGCTCATGTTTTCCCTCTCTCTATAAATTAAATTTGACCGTTTCAGGTCAAAAACCCTATTTTATAAAATCAACGTTAAAATGTCAAAATAGTTTTATTAAAAATTATTAATCGCTCTGACAATGGTTTCCCGAGCCTCTTCGGTGAGTTCCGGGTAAAGGGGAATACTGAGAATTTCGTTGGCAAAGGCGTCGGTATGGGGGAAGGACGCCTCCGGAAGGAGCGCCAATGCCTTTTGGCGATGGATGGGAACCGGGTAGTGAATGAGGGATTGAATAGCGTTGGTTTTCAGGCATTCCATGAGGCGGTCGCGGGCGGGTGTTTTCACCACGAAGAGGTGATAGACCGGCGTGCCGTAGGCATTCTCGTTCAGGCAGGTCACGGCGTTGACATGGCTCCGATAATAGTGAGCGTGAGCCCGGCGGCGGCCGTTCCAATCGTCCAGGTATTTGAGTTTGACCCGGAGAATCGCGGCCTGGATTTCATCCAGACGGCTGTTGATCCCGAAATGATCGTGGTAGTAGCGAACCCGTTGGCCGTAGTTTCGAAGTTGGAGGAGCGTCTCGTACAGCGTGTCGCTGTCGGTGGTGATCGCGCCGCCGTCGCCGTAAGCGCCGAGGTTTTTCGTCGGATAAAACGAGAAGGCGTTCACCTCGCCGAACGTTCCGGTTTTCTTTTCGTTATAGGTGGCACCGACCGATTGGGCGCAGTCTTCGACCACGTGGAGATCGTATTTTTGGGCAATGGCCCGGATGGCGTTCAGGTCGCAGCTTTGGCCGTAAAGGTGAACCGGGAGAATGGCGCGGGAATGGCGGGTAATCTTTTTTTCGATTTCCTCGGGGTCGATCAGTCCGTCGGAGGGGGAGATATCTGCCAGAACCGGTGCGGCGCCGGAATGGATGATTCCGGCAATGGTGGGGAATGCGGTCATGTCGGAGGTGATCACTTCATCGCCTTCGCCGATTCCCAGGGCCATGAGCGAGAGGGTAATGGCGTCGGTTCCGGAAGCAACACCCACGCAATATTTCGTTCCGATATAATCGGCGAATTCCTTTTCAAAGGCGGCCAGTTCCTTTCCCAGAATAAACCAGCCGCTGTCCAGGACGCGGTGGATGGCCGCATCGATTTCGTCTTTGACGGATTGATATTGAACGTTGAAATTATCGAATCGGATCGTATTCATTGTATTTAAAGGTCTCAATTATTATCGTATTATTTATATTATTATTATTATATTATTATAATATATCCAGCCAGGAAAACCATGACGGATGGTGCGTCTTATACCATTTTAAGATATCGAAGAGTTTGTCCTGATTTTTAGGCGAGATGACGTCCGGAGAAATGCGGTCGAAATGGACGCGAATGCGTTTATCGCCCAAAAACTCCAGGGCTTCGGAGCAAAGGGTTTGCAATTCGTTTCGGATGCGTCCCGAGTCCGAGATGCGAACGGCCCGGGTGGCGTATGTCTCGCCGGCCATGAAGCGGTTGAGCAGGGGGTTAAAGATCAGGTGGCTCTGTTCCAGGGATTCACTCAGGCGAAGGGTAAAGGTGATGTGTTTATCACCGTTTTTTCCGACCAGTCGGACCGTTACTCGGTAAGTTTTGTGTTCGGGGTCCGAGTCGACTTCCACGACACCCGGAGCTCCCGAGTAGGGGTCGGGTCGCATGTAACCGGAGATGGCGAGTGCTTCCCAGTGTTTTTCCGGGAAGAAATCATCCGCTTCGATCGTGTGTTTGTTGACCGGGATTCCGGCGTCGATGGCGGCCTGGATCATGCTTCGGTAATCTTCGATCGTATCGATATCCAGTTCTTTACCGACCAATTGTTCCAGTCGGGCTTTGAAGTCGGGGGCTTCCGGGGCCAGGGCCATGACATTTCGTTCTTTGTCGTAGGGAAGATGAAACACCGATGTAAATATGGATAAGAAAGCGCGAATATGAAGAAACGGGGCAAGGCTTGCCGATTGCATGGCTTCGGCTGAAGCCGCATACCCGTCACAGATAAACAGATGGGTTTGGCCGTGGTCTTCCCAGGTTCCCACCCGGTAGGTGGGGGCATAGGTTCCCGAATCGGTGAACGCCGCCAGGCCCGTAGGGAGTTTCCATCCGTCTTCCACGAGGTGAACGCCGAATTGTTTCCATTCGTCCCATAAACCGCTGATGCGTTCGGCGCGGCTTTTTCCGCCCAATGTCCACACATGGATGTGGGCGGGTTGAATGCCGGGGTAGGCATCCATCATCGCTTCGAGGACTTTGACCCGCGGCGTATGGAAATTGAGTAAGATGGAGCGTTTCTCCGCCATTTCAACGACCTTATCGGGAAGGAGGAGGTTGCCGACATACCCTTCGTACGGTTTAATGATGTTGAGCGGTTGGTTAAAGATATGGAGCACGGTCATGGGGCCGGTATCATCGCCCTTGGCAAACCGGGAGGTGTTTTCCAGCGTATCGACGGCCGCGCCCCATACGGTGATGCCTTTGTGTTTGATGGCATCGTAGAATTTGGGCCAGCCGTTGTGGGGATCGTTGAGCAGGTGAACGACCTGTTGATCCAGCCATCGGGCAACCTCGGGGCGGGCGTAAACGCGACCAAACCCCAATTGCGGGTTGGAACCCATTTCAGGGGTTTCCCCCGCCTTGGGCATCAAGCCTTCGCCCATACACACCATGATCGCATGATTTTCCGGGAGTTGGCGCGAGAGGTACCAGAGGGACTCGCTCATGGCATACGCGGAGATGGCATCGGCATCTTTTTTCACTTGGTTGAGGCCATGCTTATCCAGGCCGGCGCCTTCCCCGTATCTGCCGAAGAGGTGTGTTCCCAGCGCCGTAACCGCGCCGGTCATGGCAAACAGGCGTTCCAGGTTTCCGTCGAGAAACGAAATATCGCTGGTGAATTCTTTGGCGGCGATGCCTCGGATCCATTCGATTTCCACATTTTCCAACCAGAGATGGAACCGTCCCAGAATCGGTCGGGTATCAAACGCCCATTGCGCAATTCGATCTTTCTTTTCCTGTTCGTCGCCGGTTGCCGTCATCATTTTATCGGACATCTTATTGGTCGTCTCATTTCTTTCCATGCCTGTATTGTATGTAAAACGCGATGGAATTTCAAGCTCTTTGAATGATTTTTTTAATTGGCGGGTGCCTCTTCTTTGGCGCGGGAATGTTTCACGGTATAGTAGGCGACCATTCCAAAGCCGGCAAAGAGCATGGTATGAAACGGAAACAGACCGAAGTCCTTGATGAGAAACGCAATGATGGCACCGAATAAAAAGTAAAGCGAGAGAATGACTTCGAGCATCGTGCGGGAGCTTACTTTTTTATCCAGGTATTTATTTTCTTGCCACTTCTTATTATCTTTGGAGACATTGAATTTGGGCGTACGGATAAACGGGCTCTTGAATCCCAGCAACCCTTCCAGAACGGCAATCGTGTTGTGGAGGGAGATTCCCATGGACATCGATAAGAATAGAGGAAAGATGGAGACCAGGTATCCGACGGCTCGCATCCGGCTTTCGAAGCGTCGGTAGATCGAACAGTAGTAGAAGGCGCCCAGAATGATAAAACAGCAAATAAACACCGAAAGGAGCGCAAACCAGGTGGAAAACGACGGCATCACGTTCTTGATCAGGAGAAGGGGAACGCTCAGAACCGAACAAATCAGGGTAAACAGAAACACCTGGGAGTTGAGCAGGTGAGCGGTACCATGGAGTTTCTGTCCCAATTTGGCTTTGGAGTGCCAGATGCGGGAAATATTTTTCTTGGCCGTTTCGGCGCCGCCTTTGGTCCAGCGGAATTGTTGGGATTTAATGGCATTCATGGCCACGGGTAACTCGGCCGGAGAACCGATATCTTCCAGATACCGGAATTTCCATCCCTTAATCTGGGCGCGGTAGGAGAGGTCCAGGTCTTCGGTCAGGGTATCCGAGTCCCAGCCGCCGGCATCATCGATGCATTGGCGGCGCCATACCCCGGCGGTTCCGTTGAAGTTAATAAAGTACCCGCCCGCGTTTCGGCCCTGCTGTTCCACGGTAAAGTGGGCATCCAGGGCAAACGCCTGGATCTTGGTTAGAATCGAATAATTCTTGTTTAAATGTTCCCATCGGGTCTGAACGACGCCCAGTTGAGGATCGTTGTATAAATAGGGGATGGTCCGCTTTAAGAAATCGCGTTCCGGGACAAAATCCGCATCGAATATGGCGATGAATTCGCCTTTAGCGGTTTTCAATCCTTCGCTCAGGGCACCGGCTTTGAATCCCTTTCGTTCTTTACGGGTAATGAGCTCGATATTGATGCCCTTTTCTTTCCATTCGTTGACTTTCCGACGCGAGATATCCACGGTTTCATCGGTGGAATCATCCAGCACCTGGATTTCGAATTTTTCACGGGGGTAATCGAACACCGCAATGTTATCGATCAGGCGTTCCACGACATACAGTTCGTTGAAAATCGGAAGCTGAACCGTCACAAAGGGTAAATCCTTTTCCATGATGGAATGGATGGATGGCTTGAGGCCAGCCTTTTTATTTTTATGAAATTTGACATATTTAATGACCAAATGTAATTGGACGAGACTATAGCAGAAAATGAGGATTAACGCTAACGTGTAGATTGAAATAAGAATAGTTTCCATTTTTATTTTCCTTTAAAGCGCTTATATTTGGTTTTAATGCGCTTTAAGGTATTTTATCTCAGGTAAAATGAAAATTCAATCGACACGCAAAAGCCTCGTCCGTAAGGCGTCGGAATCCTCGAATACATGTTTATTTCAAGGATTGTTAATTTTTTTTAATGTTAAAACCAACGTCAGATTGTGGGTCGGTTATTGGTCGATTCCCAGTTGGTCCAAAATAAACGCATAGTTGAGCGCGATTTTTTTCAACCGTTGAAAGCGTCCGGAAGCGCCGCCGTGTCCGGCGTCCATGTTTGTGGCGAGGAGCAGGAGGTGGCGATCGGTTTTCAGTTCCCTGAGTTTGGCCACCCATTTGGCCGGTTCCCAGTACTGGACCTGGGAGTCATGCAAGCCGGTCGTGACCAGTAGCGCCGGATACGCCTTGGCTTGGACGTTATCGTACGGGGAATAGGACAGCATGTAATCGTAATCGGTTTTATTTTCGGGATTTCCCCATTCGTCGAATTCGCCGGTCGTTAACGGGATACTTTTATCCAGCATCGTGGTCACCACATCGACAAAAGGCACTTCGGCAATCACGGCCTTGAAGAGATCCGGACGCAGGTTGACGACCGCGCCCATGAGTAACCCGCCCGCACTTCCCCCGGAGGCGAACAGCTTCGACGGATTGGTAAATTTTTCGGCGATCAGGTATTTGGCGCAATCGATAAAATCGGTAAACGTATTTTTCTTTTTCAGGAGTTTTCCGTCTTCGTACCATTGGCGTCCCATCTCCTGTCCGCCGCGGATATGGGCAATCGCGTAAATAAACCCGCGATCCAGGATACTTAAGCGGCTCGCATGAAAGGTCGGGTCGGTGCTCATACCATAGGAGCCATACCCATAGAGAAGCAGGGGATTATCCCCATTTCGCCGGATCCCTTTTTTGTAAACCAGAGAAATCGGAATTTTGGTTCCATCGGCGGCTGTCGCAAACAGCCGTTCGATTTTATAATTATTCTTGTTAAAACCGCCGCCCACTTCATCCTCTTTCATCAACTTCTTCTCTCTGGTCACCATGTGGTAATCGTAAACCGAATGGGGGGTGGTCAGCGAGGTATAATTAAAGCGCATCCAATCGGTATCGAATTCGGGGTTCTGGCCCAAAGTGACCAGGTAGGCTTCTTCTCCGAAATCAATCGCGACATCGGTTTTGGTTTTCCAATTCCTGACCCGGAGAAAGGTCAACCCGTTTTTTCGCTCCTGGAGAACCAGAAAGTTTTTAAATACGGCAAACCCTTCCAAAAGCGTATCGTCCCGGTTCGGAACAATTTCCTTCCAATTTTCCTTGGACGTTTTGTCGAGTGCTGTTTCCATCAGCCTGAAATTGGGGGAAGCGAGGTTGGTGCGAATAATGAATCTATCGTTGTCGTGTTCCACGTGGTATTCCAGATTCCGTTCTCGGGGTTGAACGATCGTAAAACGACCGTCCGGGGTATTGGCGTCCAGGTAACGGTATTCCGTGGAAAGCGTACTGCGCGAAGCAATAAAGATGTACTTCCGGGATTTGGAAGTGTAGACCTCGGTCGTAAAGGTTTCGTCAGCCTCATGAAAGATTTCCGTATCCGAAGTAGTCGGGGTGCCGAGTTTATGTTTCCATATTTTGAATTCGCGAAGCGAATCGTCTTTGGTGGTATAAAAGACCGTTTGGTTATCGTTGGCCCAGGCGGCCGCGCCGTTTGTGTTGGGAATTTCATCGGGTAAGATTTGGCCGGTATCCAGATTTTTAAATTTCAGGGTATATTTCCGGCGGCTCACCGTATCCACGCCATAAGAGAGCCAGTGGTTGTCCGGGCTTACGGCAGGGCCCACGATTTGACAGTACGAGTGACCCTCGGCAATGGCGTTACCATTTACCATCACCTGTTCCTCGGCATTCAGGGAACCTTTTTTGCGGCAGTGCAACGGATACTCTTTTCCCTTCTCGTAGCGCGTATAATAATAGTAACCATTCAGCCTGAACGGCACCGACGCATCGTCTTGTTTCAACCGCCCGACCATTTCATTATAGAGGGCGTCCTGAAGTTTTTCGGTGTGTTTCATCACCTTTTCCAGGTAATCGTTTTCCACGTTTAAGTATGCGATCACCTTGGGATTGTCCCGTTGATTTAACCAATAATAATTATCAATGCGCGTGTGGTTGTGAACGATTAATTCCTTTTTGATTTTTTCAGCCTTCGGGGGAAGAAGCGCTGACGAATCGGTTTGCCCGGTGGTAAATACCGGGACTACCAGCCATTGCGTGAGCAACAAGAACCACATCAATAAAAACAATGTTTTGGACCTGTGTTTGATATATTTCATCGATAACCTCTCATTTATAATATTTATATTTATTATATATATTTATATATATTTTATTATCGAAGCACTGCCATAGACGTTTATATTTGCACAGAAGAAATTTTTTGTCAATTGCGTCCCCAAAAAATTAAAAGATCCCGGAAAAAAAGATGGGAAAAGAAATGAAATGAAAATAAAATCAAAAATTTTTCAATTATTTTTAAACTTTTTTAGGGTAAATTCAAAAAAGAATTGACTTATAAACGTTTATTTATTATACTTATCAATTGAAAAAATCTAAATTAGAACTGCAATTAAAAAAGGAGGTACAAATGCGCAAGGCCATAATAATGGGTGCCGCAGGACGTGATTTTCATAATTTTAATGTGTTTTTCAGAACCAGGAGCGATATCCAGGTGGTGGCATTTACGGCCACACAGATCCCTGATATCGAAGGAAGAAAGTATCCGAAAGAATTGGCGGGAGATTTTTATCCGAATGGAATCGACATCTATCCCGAATCCGAATTAATGGATTTAATAAAAAAATTTGATGTTCAGGACGTTTACTTTGCTTACAGCGATGTGCCTTATCAACGTTTGATGAACCGATCCGCCGATGTCATGAAAGCGGGCGCCAACTTTATCCTGCTTGGACCCAATGAAACCATGATTAAGAGTAATAAACCCGTGGTTTCGGTGTGTGCCGTCCGAACCGGATGTGGAAAGAGCCAGACCACCCGTACGGTGGCTTCGATCCTGAAAAACATGGGATACAAAGTCGCTGCCATCCGCCATCCGATGCCTTATGGTGACCTCGTTGTTCAGAAGGTACAGAAATTCGAGACCGTTGAAGATTTAAAGAAACATAAATGCACCATCGAAGAAATGGAAGAGTATGAACCCCACATCGTGAACGGTATCACGGTGTTTGCCGGCGTGGATTACGGTGCGATCCTGGAAGAAGCCGAAAAAATCGCCGACATCATCTTATGGGACGGCGGAAACAATGATTTTCCGTTCTACAAATCTGATCTCGAAATCGTGGTGGCCGATCCCCATCGCCCCGGCCATGAAGTCCAGTATTACCCCGGCGAAGTCAACTTCAAACGCGCCAACGTGATCGTGATTAATAAAATCGATACCGCTGATCTGGAAAACATCCTCGAAGTCAGGGACAACATCATGAATGAAAATAAAGAGGCGATCGTTGTGGATGCCGCTTCCCCCATATTTGTGAAAAATTTCGAACAGATTCGAGGCAAACGCGTCCTGGTCATCGAAGATGGTCCGACCCTGACCCACGGCGAAATGGAATACGGCGCCGGCGTCATGGCCGCTTACCGTTACGGTGCCGCCGAATTGGTGGACCCCCGAGAATTTGCCGTCGGAACCATTGCTGAAACGTATCAAAAATACCCGGATATCGGAATCTTACTCCCCGCCATGGGCTACGGCGAACAGCAGATGAAAGACCTCGAAGCCACGATTAATCAAGTCGATGCCGACCTGGTGATCATTGCCACCCCCATTGATTTGGGCCGGATCGTTAAATTCAATAAGCCCACGGTTCGGGTGACCTATGAATTACAGGAGATCGGTACTCCAACGCTGAAAGATATTTTAGAAGCAAAATTTAAAAAATAAATAAATTAAAATTATTTTCAGCATATGACCTGGAGGTTGAAAACGATGTCAACGCTTTCAACCTTCGGGTTAATATTTTATAATCAAAAAACTAATTTGGAGTTGCGGGTCGACGATGTAAGTATTACGGAGAGAAGTACTTGTGGGTCGACAGTCTCTGAAAAGAGGAAAGTTGAAGGAGAATAACGTGGACGTAAATCTAAACATAGAAGAAAAGGAGCTTGACTATATAAAAGACGAATTGAAAGGAAAAGTCAACCCTGTCGATTTGCACGAGATCGCAAACCGGGTAGCCCTTTTTAAGACCAGGGACAACCGAAGCCACCGGGTGAAAATTTACAATCCCAATTGTGAATTCAAGGTCGGTGATCTGCTATACAAGGAATACCCCGGCAAGATTCCTGTGGGAAGCAAAAAATTCATTGAAATTACCGAAGGCGTAGTTTTAAAAGTGATCGGCGTACGAAGCCGCTATGGAATCAACGAAATCCAACTGAGTTACGAGGGCACATCGGAATTCAAGAAATACATCTCTTACCTGGAACGACAGAAAATAGAACTTCTACTTCCCCACAAGCAATCCCGTCCTGGCGAAAAACCGGAATACTTGCCCGAAGACATTGACCCACGCCGCCAACTGGACCCCCTGGAAAAAAGAGATTTCTCGGCGCTGGTCCGGAAATTAGCCGGCGTGTTAAATAAAGACCCCCAAATCGCGTTGATCAGTAATAAAATATTACTCAAAGAAAACCTCAAACCCATTCTACCCGAAGTGTTCGACCGGATCAAGGAATTTTTAAAAGAAAACAAAAAATCGGAAACCACCGAATTCCTCGTGGAAAATTTTGTGAAAATCCGACCGGAGGATGAAACCTTCGATGCTTACTGCTTCGCGCTGAATTACCGAATGCAGATCGATTATAAAATCGATTTTCAGCAAACGCAAAATATCGGATGGGGAAAGTGGAACCTGATCTCCGTTATTTATTATTTGAAAAAAAATTCGCCCATTAGCGATACCAATCCCCTGACGGATAGAGCAAATATCGCCAACAAGAAGAACCTCGTGTACCGGAGAAAAAAATTCGAAGAGAGTTTATTTCCCGAAGGAAATGCCAGTGCCCGTTATTATCTGGCTCAGCGGGAAATAACGGCCGGAGCCATTCGATTAAAACCCGGATTTTTCGATCTCGGAGACTCGATTGAAGTCGAACTCACCGACACCAAACAGAAAAAAACCTATCTGGTCTATTATTATAAAGATGATCACCTCATGTTGGGATTCAAAGAGATCTTTGAACGCAATAAGGTTCTTCAGGGCTCGATTCTGACGTTTGAGATGATCAATGACGACGGCCAACCCACAACGACCGGCGGTAAATTGCATTTTAATATCCGAATGACCAAAAAAGGCACCATTGCCGATCGCATCGACTATATCCCCGAGAAAAAAGCGTTTATCGCGACCGCCGAAAAAGTGTCTTCCACTGCATTTGTCAATAAATCCATGTTTTTGGAAGCCGCGGTCTTTAAAACCCTGGATGAAAAACTGGATGAATTCCGGAAAATGGATACCTTTAATAAATTGGTTCACAAAGTATTTCTTGAATTTGGAATCAAAGAAAGAAATTATGAAATTCACATCCTCCGGTTGTACCACATCCTGGATCTGATTTACCCAACGGATATGAAATTGCTGGAAGAGGTCATTCTGGGTAACGATGAATTTATTCCGGATGAAAAAATGCCCGGCGTTTTTTATCTCGATTCCGATGCCGTGATTGAAATCGAAGAGGAAGAATCCAAACGCAAAGAAATCCAGATCGATGAAAACAAAAAGAAACGGGAAGAACTCAAAAAAAAAAAATTGGAACAGGAACGCCTGATTAAAGACGATATCCGCAGAAAACGGGAAGAGCGACGGAAGAAACGAGAGCAGGAAATGTGGGAAAAAGAACGCCTGCGGCGCGAATTGGAAGAAAAGAAAGTCCAGGAACAGCGAAAGAAAAAAGAAAAGGAAATTCCCAAAGAAGCCCCACGCAAAACGTCTCCGACCCCACCGGCACCAGCCCCGACGCCCGCGCCAACTGCGGCTGCACCGGCCCCGGCGCCGACTCCGATCGTAAAAGCCCCCGACCAACCCGTGATCGAATCGTCCCCTCAGCCGGCCGAGTCTCCGGCTTCGGTTCCTGCTCCGCCTCAAAAAGAAATCAACAAAAAAGAGTTTAAGAAAGAATTTGTTCAAAAAGAAGTTCCTCAAAAGGAAGTCCCTTTCAAACCCAAACCAAGGCCTGAGGCCCCGCGCACCCAAACCGAACCCCCGCTTAGCGAAGAAGCCGCCCGCAAAAAAGATATTGCATTAAAATGGGAAAAAAAGAAACTGGCGGATGAAAAGGAAAAGTCCGTGGCCAAACCATTTAAGAAAGCCGAACGCAAACCCCAGGACGAAGAGCTCACCGAAGAAGAAATCAAACGCGAAATCGAGTTGGAAAGACTCAAAGAGAACATGCGCGAACGCAAAGAAGCCAAAAAACAAACCGATGACTCGAAGAAAAAAGTGGCGTATAAAGACGACGGTGGGTTTGGCGGTATCCTGGCCTCCAAACTCGATAAAATCGTCAAACAAGACAGCGATAAAAACGAAACTGAGAAAAAATAAATCATGAAGATATTATGCTCCCACTGGATGCAGGCACTGGATGCCGAAGCCATTCACCGCATCGGCATCCCGTCCATCGTCTTGATGGAAAATGCCTCCAGAGGCGCTGCGGATTTTTTTGCCGCTCAATTTCCACTCCCGGTTTACCAACATGTTATCGTGGTTGCCGGTAAAGGAAATAACGGCGGCGATGGCCTGGCCACAGGTCGAATCCTGTATCAAAAAGGGTATCGGGTCGAATGCATTCTCCTCTCCAATCCCGATCACTTAAACCCGGATCCGAAAATCAACCTCGATATTCTTAAAAACCTGAATCTGCCGTTGACTGTCGTGTCGGACCAAACCCAGGTTTCTCGGATTCAGGATATCTTTCGCGCTTATCATTCTGCCGATACCTTTGTGATCGATGCCCTATTCGGGACCGGTCTCAACCAACCCATCCAAAACGGTCTTTACAGCGACGCCATTCGACTGATCAATGAGTCTCATTTTAACGTCGCATCCATCGATATCCCGTCCGGGTTATCCGACCGCTTTCTCCCGGAGGAGGGCATTCATGTCACCGCAGATGCAACCGCCACCTTCCAGTGTCTGAAAACCACGCACATCTACCCGGATGGGAATAAATTCTGCGGAACGATTCGAATCATCGATATCGGTATTCCCTGGCCTCTGGTGGAAAATGACACGTATTACATTCGCGTCATTGAACCGTCATCCATCACCGAATGTTTTAAAAAAAGAGCCATCGATGCCCACAAAGGAACTTACGGGCACAGCTTAACCCTTTGCGGTTCGTTTGATAAACCCGGAGCCGGTATCCTGAGTTCTTTTGCGGTTTTAAAATCCGGCGCCGGACTGTGTACGGCGGCGGTATCGGCTGACAATCGGACCTTACCCGTTCTGCTTCATCCCGAACTGATGATTCTCGTTTACCATGAACCCGACGAATTATTGGCTCGGCTGAACGAATTTAATGCCATATTAATCGGTCCCGGTTTAGGGAGCACCGATCGGACGACCGATCTGGTATCCCTGATGATGGAGAAATCCAACGTCCCGCTTGTGTTGGATGCGGATGCGCTCAATGCCATTCACAGCCGGAAGGACCTCCTCAAACAGAAGCGACATTATCCCATTGTGATCACCCCGCATCCGGGGGAGTTTTCGCGCTTAACCGGAAAAACCATCGGGGAGATTCGGAAGGATCGTCTCGGTATCGGCCGCTCATTTGCCATGGATTATCACGTCTATCTGATTTTAAAAGGGCATCATACCCTGGTGATCACTCCGGATGGAAACGTTTACGTCAACCCGACCGGCAACCCCGGAATGGCGACTGCCGGAAGCGGCGACGTGCTGAGTGGAATCATCACCGGTATGATTTCCCAATTCATCTCTGTTTACCCGATTGAAACCATCCTTCAAGCCGCGGTATTTATCCATGGATACGCCGGAGACCGGGCCGTCGAAGCGGTCGGAGAGATCAGTCTCACGGCAACCGACATTCTCCGCTTTATTCCCAATGCCATCTTAACACTCGATGATTACCGAACGCCTTTCCCAATCACCCGATGAGACCCTTGCCATCGGCGAAACAATCGGCAGCCAATTAAAGGGGCACGAGGTCATCCTTTTGATCGGAGAACTCGGGGTCGGTAAAACCCTGTTAACCAAAGGGATTGCCCGCGCGTTGGGTATCGATCCGGATGAGGTCGTCAGTCCCAGTTTCACTCTGGTCAATGAATTTAAAGGGAGAAATGGATGGCGACTCATCCACGTGGATTTGTACCGCCTGGGCCCCTCAACGTCTTCCCATCTTCCCGAAATCGATGACTATTTGGGAGAAGCGATTATCATCATCGAGTGGGCCCAGTACTTACCCCCCGCTTATTTTCAATTAACCGATTCGATTACAATTACCTTCCACCTCAAACCCGGAGACGAAAGCCAACGGATCCTGACTATCGAGGCAGCGTCTTTGGCCTCAGTTTAATCGGTTTAACCCCGCTTAAAGAAAGATATTGAGTCCGAGCGTTACGCTAAAACCATTCAGATCCAGTTTCTCAAATCCTTCGAAATCCGAAGAAAGTTTACCTTTGACAACTTGATACCGGCCTTCGATGGCAGCGCCCAGGTATTTGGCGAACCGGAAGGCCACGCCTCCCTTGGCATTAAAACCGGGGGTTGCGGTCGATGTTTTGGCCTCAATATTTTGGGAGATCGATCCGTCGTTATTGACGTAATCGCCCCACATCATGTATTTCCAAAAATAAAGTCCCACACCTCCACCGACGTAAGGATAAACCCTTAAGCGGTACCCGAGCGGGAAGATTTTAACATCGGCTTCAAGGTTGAGGATTTCCAGCGATTGATTGAGAGGAATAATTGCACTGTCCGGGTAAGTGACATCTTTATATCTGGATAAACGTTCCTTTTTATAATGGCCCCCTTCGATCGAGACGGCGAAATTCCGGGCTAAAAAGAAATCATATTCAAGTCCGAAATACCCGCTGTCCATATCGCTCTTAGTGAACACCAGGTCGCGAAGATTTTGGGCCCAAAGATCCGAATTCAACCGGGGATAGAAGAAACCCGCCTTAATGTTAAAACTCCCGGCATGTAACACTGTGCCGCTCATTCCGACCAAAATAAACACGAATAAAATTAACGAAAATTTTCTCATTTTATTTTCCTCCTGCAACGTTGTTGCAATTTAGATTCCTATTCGTCATTTTGGAAATGTCCTGTAAATAGGACAATATAATATGGTGCATCCTGATCATGCCCATCCTCCATGGAGTTTCAAAAACTCCGCCCTTACAAGCATTGGCAGCATGGCTGCCTATTTTTAAATAAATAACTTCTTTATTTTATCTTTCTTGGGTACTGAATTAAAGCGTTGAACTTCCTGACCCTCTTTGAAGATAATAATTGTTGGCACACCCAGGACCATCAGCCGTTGAGCGATTTCAACATTTTCCGTGACATCGACTTCATAAGCGCGAATGTCCTGATCCTTCAACTCGGACATGACCTCTTCCAACAGTGCCGGGATTTTTTTGCACGGGGCACAACCCGGAGAACCGAAATCCATCATTACAAATTGCGCGCTTTTTAATTTCTCATCGAATTCATTCTGCTTGATCTTTTCCATAAGGAGCCTCCATGAGTCGTCGGATTTTGTCCCGGATCGATTGCGGGTGGCTGGAACCGATTTTAAAATCGGAGACATTCCCGTTTTTATCGATAAAGAAAATCGCCGGAATGCCGGCTACTTTATAATCATCGAAACCGAAACCTTCGGTGGAAACGCAAACCGGGAACAGGATCCCGTTTTGGTCCGTGTATTTTTTTATAAGAGCAAGTTCATCGTCTTTCACCGGTGATTGTTTGAGGTCTTTCTCGTCTCTCGCTTTCCCGTACAATTTGGTATATCCGATAATGACCAGGCCTTTGTCTTTATAGGCATTGTATTCTTGCATCAGAATCGGAAGGATCTCGTGGCAGGCGTCGCACCAGGAAGACCAGAATACAAGAACGCCCACATTGCCTTTGATATTTTCCAGGACGATTGGATCGGAATTCATCCATTGCGCGTCGGTAATCGGAAGCGCTGGTTTTCCCAGGAGTTCCATTTGTAAGGTTTCGCCCTGTAAAATTTGTTTCAATTCGTCTTGGGAGGTAGAATAAATGGCTTTTCCCAACAGGTTTTTGGCTTCATCCATTCGGTTGTCTTCCCGGGCAAATTCAGCCAGGTCTCGGAATAATTCCGTGTTACATGAATTGAATTGGGAGAGTTCTTTGGATAAGCCGGCCAGTTTCATGCATTTTTGACCGTATTTTTTGATGATATTCGGATCCGTGGAATGCGTGGCCAGGAATAAGGACGCATGATATAAATCATTTGTTTCATTTGTTTTATCTTTCAGTCTCGGTTCAATGGTTTTAAGCAATTCCGATGCTTTTTCAATGTCTCCTGATCCGGCGAGGATTTGGACTTTGACCAGTTCGGCTTCCCTGAGAAAAGGCGATTTTTTACGGATCAGGAAATCGATTTTTCGATTGGCGTCGGTGAAGCGGGATACTTCGACCAGCAGTTTGCTTTTGAAAAGTTCGGCTTCATCGGTTGTAATCAACTTATCGTATTGATTGAATAACTTTTCCAGTTCCGCGGATTGGGATTTGAGGATGGCGGTCCGGTCTTTTTCGGATCTGGCCTGGTGGACCTTTTGGGAATAATCCTTTTGGATTGACGCGAATTTATCTGCGAATTCGAGGATCGACGCATCCTGTTTATTGGTGTTGCAACCGATTGTCATGGCCAGGGCCATGCAGCATATGAACAGGGCCATTGGGTTTACTTTCCGCAAGGCTCTTTTATATCGATAATATTCGGAAATCAATCTCCGCATGTATCCTCCGTGCGCTTAAGTTGTCATTATAACATAAATCATTTTCCAACAAAAGGAGCGGGGTGACCAAAATCCACCACCTATTATCAATTTTGGTCTCACATGAAAAAGGGGGGCGGTTCGCGAACCGCCCTCAAGAAGTGCGAACCGAAACCCTTAAAATTGTGCAAAATCGTGTATAAAATGAAAAAAACTTTGAAATCGAGAATATGAAAAAGTTCTCAGTGAGACGTGTATCCGTGAATGACGATCAACGAACACTGGAAAAACATCTCGCGAACCTTAAAATAACGATTGTGAGACAGTTTGGAGGGATGAAAGATAACAGCGGATACTTCACAATATTTATTGTTTACAAACAAAATGAAATATGGTATGTATAATATGAAGTAAGGCTAATAATCAGTGGAAAGTAGTTGGGAAAAGGCATGAATGACAAAAAGTTATCCAATCTCGTTGCCCAGCGGGTGGTGGGAATGACCGACAGTGAGTTGTCAGTGGTATCAATTACCGAGTTATCTCGGTTATTGGGTGTTGATCGTTTTAAGTTGTCCCGGCGGTTTCTCCAGGAGATGGGCATGCCGTTGAAGTATTTCATCATGCAGGAAAAAATGAGCCGGGCGACGTTACTCTTGGTGGACAAACGAAAGTTTTCCATGAAAGAGATTGCCGAGCGGATCGGGTTTAGTACCAGCGATTATTTTATCCGGATATTTCGGCAGCATTTTGGGATTGGTCCGGGAAAGTATCGGGATTGTAAAACTCATCAGCCATCCAAAGAAGAAACGCATGGGGAAGGGAAGAGTAAACGAAGAGCCACGCCTTAAGTGCCGCTATAAACCTTATCGTTTAAAAACAAAAACAAAGCCAAAACATTAAAATTGTGAAAAAGAAGTGATTTAAGGTCAATAAACCCCAATACCTTCATCAGATCTGGAAAATTTCAATCCGCTAAAACTTAAAAATAATGGTCAAATGGCGTCTTTCTACTCATCAAAATATTGGGAGGAGTACTTCGAAAGTATGTTCGGATGATTGAGATCGGATGTTCAACCAATTCATCCCTTATTGCACAACTTTTAGGATTGAAATCTATTGGAGCCTATGGTACAACCTTTATTTACAATCGGCCTATTTTTTTTAAAGACTAAGGCCAGTTGAACCATAGTTCGTGATAATTTTAGAAGTTTGGTATTGCCGAGTTCGGCTAAGGCGGAAGCTTAAAATATGGAAATATATCGTTTTAAATCGATTAAGGAGACAATAAGGTGAGACAGGGGGCTCTTTGTGCATTCATTTTAATACTAGTGGTTGGGATTCTGTGGACTTTCGAATCCCCTGATATTAAGACTATTCTTAATAATCCTTATCGATTTCGGCAGAATGTGGTGATGGTAAAGGGAACGGTTATGCAGTCGGATGATGAATCGGCAAGAAATTCACAATATTATTATTTAAAAGATGATGGTGGAGGAATTATTAAATTTATTGCCAATTCTACCATCCCTGATATAAACGGGCGATATGAAATCAAGGGAAGTGTTCTCATCACGGATAAGGGAGAAGTGGTCTTAATCCCGCATGAAATAAAAAAGTTAGCTTTACCGGAGGATGACCCTGGAACTGGGTTTTATTTATTAATTGGAGGGGCCGGTGCCCTGTTATTAAGCATCATTGTATTGACGATCGTTTTAACGAAAAGGGAAAAAAATTATCCGATTCCAATTCCAGGTCCCACTACTTATAATCCGAGGCAACAACGGCCGCATCCGAGGGCCAATATGATTGAAGGCCAAACAATTAAAATGACCAGTCCACCCGCAGGAACGTTAAAGCTACTTCCCGGTAGGCTTGAAGTCGTTGCCGGTGATGATATCATCAAAAATATCCGGTTTTATAAAGCTAAAAATCGTGAAGAAACTGAAATTACGTTTGGTAGGGGGCCCGGACCTGACTATACTCACATTCAACTCAATTCCGATTCCGTTTCTGCAAAGCAAGCAAAAATAATGTATATGAACGGAACCTATACCTTGATCAATTACTCGACAGTAAATCCGACTGTAGTCTCGAATATATCCCTGGGTAAGGAAAATTCGGTTAATCTTGAAGAAGGAACAAGAATTGAAATGGGTAATGTAACGTTTATTTTCCATGCCAAATGATTGAGCGGAATAGTAAATGAATAAGCGCAATTTTGATTATTATGTGGCCTCGTTCCAGGGAAGGAGAGAAAAAAACGAGGACTGTGCTCTATTCAATACCAACCCGAATAAAAACAAACAGCAAACGGTTTTAGCTGTGGCCGACGGAATGGGGGGGTATGAAAACGGTGAAATCGCGTCTAAGATGATGATCGATTATTTGAAAAAATTATGTGATCATGATATTCCACTCCAATTTAAGAGCGTCGCTGAAACCGTCAGAGCTTATATTCAAGAAGCCAACCATCATATATTCGAAGTAAGCAAAAAATTAAATGTCAACCAAATGGGAACCACGGTTTCCGGGGCTTTTATAATAGGAAACTTATGCCTGTTCTTTAACGTCGGCGATTCCAGAACTTATATTCTAAATTCCAATGAAATTCGACAGGTTACCCGGGACCATTCCGCAGATCAGGAAGCCTTTGACAATGGAATTATCAAAGAAGATGAAATCGGTAAGGGATTTTATTCCAATACTTTAACCCGAAGCATTGGAACCGACGAACATGTGGAGATCGATATTTTTCCCCAAGACAATTTTTATGAGTTAAACGAAGGGGATGTCATTGTCTCGTGTTCGGATGGGTTATGGAATAATATGGATCTAATGGAAATCCACCGACAAACAATCGGAAGAAGTTCCCTGAATGAATCTCTTGAGGCGCTCGCGTCTCTCGCTTACGCCAATGACTCGAATGACAATATTTCCATCGTTGCTTTTGAATATGGCCAATTACCTCGAAAGGATCTCAACCTGGGCCCATATGTACCACTGACCAATTTAAAACCAAAATTCCCCCCGAAAAAAAAGATGTTAATAACCTTATTAATTTTTTCGATCCTGGGTTTCCTCGCCGTGGTTTTGATGATTCCCTATAAAAAACATTCAAACACAAAAACGATTACAGAAACGATAACAAAAACTATTCCGAAGCCCTCACCCCGAACTTATGTTCCAAAAAAGGACGTGAAATCAGTTAAAGTCGAGAATAGCAAATCCGCTGGTACAACTACAACTGCCGCATCGCGAACTGTTATTCAAACAAACAACGTTAAAGTTGAAACCATTCACAATGACAAATGCAAACTCCTTGATCTTGAAACCAGGAGAAATATTTTCAAAAATACCCGGATGATTGAAATAGACGTTCCGGGAGTGGATACCGTTTTTAATAAAGGAAAATATGTGATTATAAGACTTTTGATTTCAGCCAGTGGAAAAGCTAAAGTCGCCCATATTGCCAAACTTGGGGTTAACCCGGAACGTAAATTACCGGCGGTCAAAACCAAACTGGGTAATAAAATAGAAAGCATGACGTATTTGCCCCCCACTAGCGAACAACAGCCCGTTAACGTCAATCTTTCCTTCGATATCTATTATAAAGAGAAAATTGGGAATAAAATTTTTTTCCAAAGAAAAGAGAAATAATGATGAAGAAAACCTGCTTTTTTATTCTTTTTTTTATCACTCATTTTTTGGTGGCAAGCGAAGGAGTTAATATCCGGATTATCACATCACCGGGCGGTGCCTCCATATATTTTAATCATGCATTTGTCGGCCCCTCCAATGCCAACGGTGTGAAAATTATTGAATCCGTTCCCCAATGCTGGCATACGGTCCGGATTGAAAAGGAGGGGTACAATACCATCAATAAAAAAATCCTGGTCACTTTATTGAATGTCAGTTTCGATTTTAAACTTAAAAAAATCGGAGAAAAAAAGAATCGACTCGAATTAACATGCAATGTTCCACATGCCTCTGTATTCTTAAATTTAAAAGAAATGGGTAAAACCGATGCCCAGGGAAAATTTGTAATTTCCCCGATCGATAAAGGAAAACATTCACTCCGGATCGCAAAAGCAGAATACGTTCCCTTTGCAGAACCGATCACCATCCGGGATGGGTTAAATACACTCAGTTTTAATCTGGCACAAAAGAATAACATCCCCATAGGCGGAATAGCGGGAAAGGAATTCGTGTTGAATTGCAATCAGCCTAACGCCAGTATTTTAATCGATGGAGTTTTAAGAAAAGAAAAAACCCAGAAAGGAACGACATTGCTGACCCTGCCACTGGGAAATCATGAGATAAGGGTCGAAAAAAGCGGCTGGCAACCGGTTAGTAAGATCGTCAGTATATATGGGGACCTGGCTGTAACAGCGGATTTCTTTTTCACCCAGCCGATGAATCGAGTCCCTGAAGGTCCCAATACTCCGATTATCTTATTTATAGTCTTATTCCTACTTATGATCGGTGTTGTTTTTTTACTCTTCCATATTTTATATTCCTCGAAAAAGTTAGGAATAATAGGAAAGTTCGAGTTACGTAAAAAAATCGGCAAAGGGGGAATCGCTACCATTTATGAAGCGAAAGATAAAACCCGAAAAAAAATTGTGGCTCTAAAAGTCATGGATGATAACGCCATCCTGGATCCCGATCTGGTCCATAAATTTTTTATCGAAGGCGAAGCGATTAGCAGAATCAATAAAGAATTTCCCGATGCCCCGGTCGTAAAAGTCTTCGATTACGGACGGGACAAAGAAAAATCCCTGGGTATTCCTTATATTTCAATGGAATTGATCAAAGGCGAAAGCCTCTTGAAAATGATTAAAAAAAATGAGCCGATGTCCGTGAATCGAAAGTTGTTTATTGCCAGGGAAGTCACACGGGCATTAAAAGCCTCCCATAGCCTGAAAATCTATCATGGCGATATTACCCCAGATAATATTATCATCCATCGCGACCGGGTAGTTTTAATCGATTTCGGCGTGGCATTCCTGGCCCATGATAACTATAAAAACATGGATGCCACCATTACGGGAAAACCGGTTTATATGGCTCCGGAACACTGCGCCGGTAAAGACATCGATGAAAAATCCGATATTTATTCTTTGGGCGTTATCCTCTTTTTCATGGTCTGTGGCGTTCCACCCTTCCAATCCCAAAATCCCCTCGATATTATGAGAATGCACCAGGAAATCCCTGCGCCTGAAATCCGGGTTCAAGTCTCCGAAGATATTAAAAATTTAATTTACCGGCTTTTGGAAAAAAATCCCCAAAAGCGCCCCGATTCATCGGAATTGGAGAATATACTTAGTGATTTAATGGCGGTTGAAAAATGACACCTGATTCTTTTATTGCGCTCACCTTTTTTGTCATCGCACTTTCGATTGGCGGTCTGTTTTTTTTGGTTTATCAGAAAAAAAACTCCCAGCGAGGCGTTTCTTATCCAAAATTCGGTGATTATAGCAATCTCACATTCATTGGAAAAGGAGGAATGGCGACCATATATCGCGCCAAAAATAAAACCCTTAAATGCATCGTGGCCATTAAGATGATGGATCAGAGTTTGATGAACGATAAAGATCTGGCTACTAAGTTTCTTAAAGAAGGCGAAAACCTCGAAAAAATAAACGATAAATTCCCCAATAGCCCTGTTGTCAAAGCCCTGGAATACAGCCTCCGCCAATCCCCCGGCCCTTATTTTATTGCCATGGAATATTTGAAGGGCCCCAATCTCTTGCAGATAATAAAAACCGGGAAAAGACTCCCGGTAAAATCACAATTACATATTATTAAAGAAGTGGCCCGGGGACTCCAGGCGGCTCATTCTCTGGGAATCTACCACCGGGATATTGCCCCCGATAACATTATCGTGGACGGTGATCACGTCACCCTCATCGATTTCGGAATCGCCAAACAAGAATTTTCCGATTATCGAACCATGAATCAAGATATAGTCGGGAAACCATTTTATATGTCTCCCGAACACAGCGCTGGAAAAACAGTCGATGATAAAACCGATATTTACTCTCTCGGCGCTGTTTTATTTTATCTCCTGGAAGGAAGACCCATGTATGACGACAAAAACCTCGTGGCAATTCTCAAAATGCATCAGGAAGCCCCCATTCCTCCTATTAACTCCCCCATCCCGAAAGATTTAAAAAACTTTATTACCCTAATGTTGGATAAAGACTCGGAACGCCGCCCCAATGCCGGCCAGGTCATCGAACAAATTCAATACTTTCTCGATCGGGGAGACGTGAACTAAATGACGATGCAGACCATAAAAACAGCCTATTACCAACAATTACTCAAACAAGTCGGTGGAACCCGTAAAGAAAGCCAAAGCCTGCCTTTCATCTCCTCTCCGGCCGAGATTACCTCCCGAACCCCCAATACCCAGGAATTAAAACCTGACGATATTCCTAAATTTCCTCAACCAAAGGAAAATTTTAGAAAAAGTACGGGACGAATAACTGCGTTATTCAAAACAATCGCTTCTACTGCCGCCTCCAAATTGCAACAAACCCATGTGAATGCATTCCCATTGGCAAAACTGATTTTTAAAAGCGGGGATTGGGCGGGAAGAAGTTACTCGATCCGTAATATCAACCCGCCCGATAACCCGGCCGGATTTGTCAGATTGGGGCGTTCCCCGCAAGAAAAAGATCATTATATCTTACTGAATAAGCCTACCGTTTCACGTTTACATGCAACAGTGGCTTACCGGAATCAAAAGCTAGTGATCGTTAATCATTCGACGGTGAACCCGACGCGGATCAATTCTACCCCGATTCAATGCGAAGAACCGGTGTATCTCCCGCCCGGCGCAATCATCAATGTCGGATCCATCGAGTTTACCGTGGAAAAATTATACTGACCCCGGTTGTTAGAAAGGAGGTTTTAAATTATGAAACGAATTGTCGCCTTAATAATAGCGATAATGGTGCCGTTTATTCTCTGGTGTGAGAAAGAAGCCAATGTCACCTCTAAAGCCGGGCATTGGATCACCATCGATAAAGGAAAAAAAGACGGTGTGGAAGTCGGCTTTACCGGTGTTGTCAAAACCTTCATCGAAAAAAAAGCTTTAATCATCGGTGTATTTAAAGTCGAGCGCGTCATGGATGATAGATCGGAATTGAATATTGTGGAAATGGGGACAGGCTTCAAACCCGAACAGGCAGAAGTTGTCGAATTCAAGAATACGATTATCCCACCCAAAATCTCAAAACCAAAACCCAATCAATCTCCAATTGCTCCGGAAGTACCCCCCATCAATAAACCCATCATCGATGTCCCCAAGGGGCAATCGGTCGAGTGGTACCTTGAACAGGGCAATTATAATTTTATGGATAAAAAATTTAAAGAAGCCAAAGAATACTATAATAAAATTCTCGAGATAAACCCAAATGATCCCGTTGCCAAACGAAAAGTCAAAGAATGCGAAGATAATGATTCTTATTATTCTTATATGAAAAGCGGCGAATCCTGCTTGCTTCGGTCCGATGCTTATTCCGCCCTCGAATATTACCTGGAAGCATGGAAATCCATGCCCGCCAATGGAAATGAAGCCCTGGAAAAAATGATTGCTGCCGCCGATTCAAATAAAGCCGAATGGGAACGATTCAGAGAAGCCAAACCGAAAGAGCTGGATGACTGTTTAAGCAATTCTGAAAAATTTATGGAAAAAGAAGATACCGGCAAACGGTTAACGTTTTATATCATTGCCAATAAAATATTTGCCGATAAGAGAAAAACGCATTCGGATAAAATGATGGAATTATCATCGCGCTTCAAAGGAAATTGGAAAGAATTTATAAAAGATTATCAAAAGGAATTGGACGTTTATTTCGATTACTCCAAAAAAGCGTTAAAAGAAGGCAACGTCGAATGGGCAATCGATTACTTGTTTTATGCCTATCGATTCCTCCCGGCAGAGAAAGAAGATGTGGCCAAACAATTAATCGCCATTGCCGAGTCTCAATTCAAGAACTGGGAAAAATACAAAACCAAATATCAAACCGAATTAGCCCAATATCTCGTGGATGCCAAAGACTTTCATACGTCCGGGGATATTGAAAGTGCCCTCAGGTTTTATTTGTATGGGTATAAATTTTTTCCTTTGCGGGCCTTGGAAATCTCCGGCTCACTGCTCGGTATCAAGAAATATAACAACGAGAAATGGACAAAATTTGCCGATGAAAATCTGGAAGCTTTAAAACGCTATATTGACCAGGGAAACGAATTCCTCAGTAAAAAGGAATTCAGCAGCGCCTTAAATTATTATTATATTGCCTACCAATTATTACCATCCCAGGAAAAAGCCGTAAGCGATTGCTTCAAAAAAGTATACGATGAAGATAAAGCCTTATGGCAAAAATTCGAAATCGATAACTTCGATATCTTAAAACCTTTATTGATCAACCAATTTTACCCATTTCTTACAAAGATCAAAGATAAAGCCGAGAATATTATAAAAAATCAGATCGGGTATTGGGAAGCCACGCTGTTTAATGGGACCCAAATGATCTATATTCCCGAAGGTGAATTTTCCATGGGTGCGGAAGTCCAAATTTCCGGGGTAGGGCCGGTTCATAAAGTGTTTACCGATGGTGTCTGGATCGGAAAATATGAAGTCAGCTTTGAACAATTCGATGCCTTTTGTATGGATGCCAAACGCGTGAGACCCGATGACAAAGAATGGGGGAGGGGTAAATTGCCTGTTATCAATTTGACCTGGTTCGATGCCGTGGATTATACCAAATGGTTGTCTCAAAAAACAGGACTGAACTTTCGCTTACCTTATGAAGCCGAATGGGAAAAAGCAGCCAGGGGATCCGATGACCGGATGTTTCCCTGGGGAAATTCGCAGCCAACTGATGAGAGTATGAATAATGAGTTGGATAAAAAGTATAACAATACATCGCCGGTGGGCTCGTATCCCAAAGGGGCTTCGCCATTCGGCGTGTTGGATATGGCCGGTAATGTCAAGGAATGGATGATGGATTGGTATAGTGAAAACTATTATACCCAGTCGCCTAACCGAAACCCTCAGGGTTCACCGGCGGGAAGCGAACGTTCTCTCCGGGGGGGAAGTTGGAATAACGAAAGCCTGGCCTGCCGAACGTATGCCAGAGAATCCAAATCCCCCAAATCCAAATCCAAAGAAATCGGGTTCCGGGTTTGCCTGGATGCCAAATAAGGTGATAGCATGAGAGGATTTTTTTCGAATGAAACCAAGGAAATGATGGAAAACGATAAAATTTTAGATACCAATAGAGAACCGATACCTAATATCCCGGGTTATCTTTTTGTTAAAGTACTCGGTAAAGGATCAAATGGCGTCGTTATTAAGAGCAAAAATGAAAAAACAAATGAAAAGGTCGCCATTAAAATGTTAAGAGCATCAAATCAGGACGATAAAGAAATCAACGACCGCTTCCGCCGTGAACTCAAGATACTCTCAAGGATGTCTCACCCTTATATTGTCAAAATTGATAAGGTTGAAGAAGAAGGAAGACCTTATATTGTGATGGAATACCTTAAATACAGTTTGAAAGATTTGCTTTATGATAAGAAAATCAAATTCACGAAAATCGATGCGTTAAAGGTTGTTAAAAAAATAGCAAAAGCTTTGGAATATGCCCACTCCAACGGCATCATCCATCGCGATGTCAAACCCGCCAATATCCTTTTCAGAAAAAATGGAACCCCCGTATTGGCTGATTTCGGATTGGTTAATAGCATTGAATCCAATTCCGATTTAAAAACCGATTTAACATCAACTTACTCTGGTTTGGGAACCCCCGCTTATAGGAGCCCCGAACTTTGGAAAAATCAGAAAGACAATACATTAACCGATATTTACAGTCTGGGAGTTTTGCTTTTTGAATTACTTAGTGGCAAACTCCCCTATAATGGCCAAACTTTCCTTGAATTAATGATACAGCACACCCAACCCACAACGCCTAAGCTTCCCAATAATTTGAAGGCTTATCAACCCTTGATCGATAAAATGATGGCCAAAGATAGACGCCACCGGATTAATGCCACCGAAACCCGGGTTTTGATTGAAAAATATATTTCTGGTGAAATGCAAATTGAATTCAAAAAGAAGCAGAAAAATAAATGGCTAACTTATTTTCTGATTGCTACTATTGCTGTTTTTTTAATCCTAATTATTTTGATGTTTTTCTTAATTTAATAATTCCGGTATAGGAGAATTGAATATGAACATTACATCCTATCTTATCGTGTTACAACAAGTTTTTATAAAAAATAGGTTTCGGTTTACTTTATCGATTATATTAATGGCTAGTTTACTGTTGGGGGTATATAGGGTTCCTCTTGCCGGCCAAAATGTCGGTAATCCTATTCCTCCCTCACAAGGCGGGGAAATTCGATTTCAACCCGAAGGAGGGACATATAAAAAATCTTTATATATCAGACTATCCTATAGCCCTCTTAAATCATTAAAGGGTGAAGTGATCCTCTCTGATATTTGTTATACCCTCGATGGCTCTGAACCCACACGGACCCATGGCAGAAAATGTTCCCGCGGCCAATCCATCCTTTTTTCGAAGGAAGGAATATTTACCCTAAAAGCTCGATTGATCTCTAAAGTAGGTTTATACCAAGGAGAAGTTTATTCCCGTACCTATACCATTCGCCTTGAAGAGGAGAAAGCTCCCACTCCTCTCCAACCTGTTGCATCGTTGCCTGACAAAGCTCAACCGCAACCTGCAGCCAATACCCCGGCAACTAACCCGCCGAATCAAGAAAGCCCAACCTCACAACCATCGAATGTCGTTACAAACCTGAATCGATTGGACCCGGATTCGCAGGAAGTAATTAATGATAAAACCAAAAAAATTATTATCGAAAACCCTGGGATTTTAAATATTAAGAAATCCGATGATGTTGTAAAAATGCGTCTAACCATTACCGATATGGGGAATGCTAATCTGTCCGACATTTCAGGGATTAGTGTTGAACCTGCGGACAAACTATCCGATATTAAATCCAGTCTCTGCCAGAAGATTCAAGGTATAACATTCCCACCACCGACCATCGATTTAAATCCGGTGGAGGTGAGAATCTGGCTCGAATTTAATAAAATTGCGAAATACGATAAATATATTATCTTTGAACAAATATAGAGAATTATATTGATAAATCCAGTTGATAAATTCTGAATAGGAGGTTATGAATGAAAATGTTGAGGTTGAAGTCATCAGTTATTTTTGTTTTATGGGTTGCCGTTTGCTCTGTTGGGCATCTGCTTGCTGCTGAAAATAATCGCGTTAAGGATATTAAAAACTATGCGTACCATTATAGCCGGGAAGTGGTTAAGGTAGAAGGAAAAGTGATTCGGTTGTGCAGTGATGAAAAACCATCTTCAACCACAAGAGGGTATTTTTTTCAGGATGACTTTGGAGATGAAATTAAAGTTGTCACTCTTGACGGTTACCCGGAAGTTGATAAACATTATCGAATAACCGGTATGGTTGTTGTGAATATCACCGATACCGATAAAGCTGAGGTTAATATTGTCGAACATCATCGAGATGTTTTATCCAATTCTCCAGAGGTTAAACAACCCGCGGATAATGGTCAGCAGCAAACTCAATTTAAGGAACCAAAAAATAATTCTAAATTTCTTATTTTATTTATCGCTATATTAATTGTATTTGTGCTCATTGCAGTGTTTGTTTATATTAAAATAAATAATAATAAAAAAAAAGGTGACATACATGATTCCCAAGAATCATCCCTTTTTCCCGGTAGTCTGGATTCGGACACGAATGAATACCCCGAACCTGACTCGTTTATTGAGGATTTAACCATTAAGATGTCTGCACCGCCACCGGGAACATTGAAGTTGCTCCCCGGCAGGTTGGAAATGATCGCCGGTTATGATAAGGTTAAAGAAATCCGCTTTTATAAACTTCCGACCCAGGAAGAAACAGAATTTTCTTTTGGAAGGAGTCCCGGTCCCAATTATATTCATATTCAGTTTAAATCCCCTACAGTATCTTCAAAGCAGGCCAAATTAATATGGACCAATAAAAAATACATGATTCTCAACTATTCCACCACCAATCCCACCAAAGTTGATGATGTTGTAATGGAAAAGGACCAGTCTCTACCCATCGGTGAAGGAACAAAAATTGAAATGGGGGAGGTTGCGTTTATTTTTCATGACAAATAAACAGGTATGATTCGTGGAACGATTAATTATAAAAGAAAAGAACGCTAATTCCGTATCTGGGACTGGAATCGGTAGACGAAAGAATAACGAAGATATCGTACTGGCAATAGAAAGCGATAATGACCCGGATAGCCGGCGGGTCCTTATCGCCGTTGCCGATGGTATGGGTGGACTTGAAGCTGGGGAAGTAGCATCTGATTGGGTTTCCAAAAAATTAAAGCAATTATATGCCAATGGATTATCGACCGATTTAAATTCAACGCTCAAAAATATTAAAGATTGTATCAAAATATCCAATTTTAATATCCATGAATTGAGCCAAAAAAAGGGTGGCATTCAGATGGGGACCACGGTTTCCGGAGCAGTTGTCATCGGGAATAAGTATTTGGTTTTTAATGTCGGAGATTCTCGCACTTATTTGATAAATAAAAAAGATGGTGCCAAACAAATATCAATAGACCATTCAGTGGACCAGGAAGCATGCGATGCGGGTCTTATTACAAAAGAGCAAATGGGTAAAGGCGCGTATTCGAATGCCCTGACGCGGACCGTTGGCACAGACCCGGAAGTCGATGTGGATATTTTCCCCAAAAGTGGTTTCGGAGAATTGAAAGAGGGGGACGTTCTTTTCTCCTGTACCGACGGTCTATGGGGAAAAGTGGCGGATGACCATATTCGCCGGGAAATTATGGGGAGAAGCGACATCAATAGATCGCTTCATGTCCTTTACGAATTGGCGTATAAAAATGGATCTAAAGACAACATTTCAATGGTGGCTTATCGCCATGGGAAATTTACAGGCGTAACTTCAAAACATAAACGACCAAAGTTATCCACTACATCGTCGGGTGAACCGCGTTCCATTTCTGCAGAGGAGAAAAAAAACAAAGAAACTGCAATCCACTCGATGAAAATCATTGTATTTGTATCGACAATTTTATCTGTAATATGGGCTTATTATTTTATAATACCCAATTTGTTAAACGACAATTCCACTATACTGAATCAAAATGAGAAAAAAATAAAAGAGAACCAAATCAAGAATATTAATAATTTTGATCCAAATATCAAAACCAATACGGATACAGTTAAACCCCCAACCAATCAATCTTTGAAAAAACAAAATTCCCCGGATGAAAATAGCAACCAACCGGAAAAACAGGAACAATCCAAAACTGCACCAAACTCATCTAAGGCAAATACCGCTGGTTCATCGACTCCAGCCCCACCAAAAATTGAAAACAAGCAACCTATTAATCCACTTCCAAACTCTGAGACCCCAACCTATGAAATTCCTACCGTACAACTGATTCAATTGGATCAAGATGTACGAGAAAATATTGAAAATAACTTGAAAAAGATTACTGTAACAAAGGGAAATATCACTTGCGCAACGAAATCAGGAAATTGTCGAGTTGTTATTGCTATAAATTCAAGTGGATTAGTTCAGTCCGTTGATATAATTGGAATTAATATCGATTCCCAAGACAAAATTAATGAATTCAAATCAAGGGTGGGGCAGCAAATTAAACAAATCCAATTTTTTTCGCCCACCATCAATGGGAAACCGGTGAATGTTAATATCGGAATAGATTTTAAAGTCTCAACTTTAGGAAAATCGATAATTTTGGAAAGATAAGGAGGACGAATGGGATACCTTTTGATTAAGCGAATCACAACGATTTTATTGATGACATTTTTATCGATGGTCATCTCGCCTCACTATTTTTGGGGTGAAGAAATCGCATCAAACAGCAGCGACTTTGATAAAGCGAAAGAATTCTATAAGAATGGAGATTATGACAAAGCCATTGAAACATTTGACCGCTTTATCGAGAATAACAAGAATAGCAAGACATTAAAAAACGAGTTAACCATAGCCTATTATTATAAAGCTAAAATATATTATACCGGAGAACAGCTTGATAATATGAAAGAAACTCTCAGAAAATTGTTTAAACAAGATTCGCAATATGATTTTCCCGCGGAAAAAAATTCCGATTTTTTAAAACAGGCAAATGATATAAAAAAATTGGTGGAGCTGGAAGAGAAAAACAAGAGCACTCAAATTGAGCTAGAACGCTTAAAAAATAAAAAGAAATTCCCCTGGCTGGTGGTTTTGGGGAGCGCGGTTGTGGTCGGCGCTTTGGTTTATTTACTAACCAAAAAACCAAAAGAAAACACATTGACCGTTACCGTCGGAGACGGCGTCGATGGAACCCCCGTCGCAGGCACCCATTCATATAAAAAGGGTTTAACTGTGAGTTACAACTTTACCTTAAAAACCGGGTATACCGGCCTTAGTGTTAAGTTAGATGATCAAAACGTTCCGGCTTCAGGAACGATCACTATGGATGCCAGCCATACATTGAGCGTAACCGCTTCCAAAACGTTTACCTTAACCGTAACCAGAGGAACCGGAATAAACGGGACCCCCGAAACCGGGACGACAACGTATACCGACGGTCAAACCGTAACATATAATTATACGCTGCAAGATGGGTATACCGATCTTGTCGTTACCATCGACGGGCTGACCGCCCCTGCCAATGGTACGATCATGATGGATCGAAACCACATATTGGCCGCTTCCGCGGACAAAACTTATAACCTCCAGGTCGCAAAAGGAGAAGGGATTATCGGAATACCCGATTCCGGTAATGTCTCATACAAAGACGGATATATAGTCAATTATGGTTACACCCTCCAAACCGGGTACTCCAACCTGGTCGTTCTCCTCGATGGTATCCAGGTTGTGCCCTCAGGCACAATTAAAATGGATCAAAATCATTCCTTAATCGCAACCGCAGGAAGAACGTTTACCCTGACCGTCATCAAAGGCACGGGCGTGGACGGTTCCCCAAATACCGGCAGCTATACCTATAATGAGGGCGATACCGTGGTTTATAACTTCAGCCTTGTAAGCAACTATAAAAACTTAACTGTTACTGTTGACGGTACAACGGTTCCGGTATTCGGCACCATTACCATGAACGGGAATCACACATTAACTGCGGCGGCAGAACCGCTTAAATAAGCTGACCAATAGCCTGATGAGAAACGATCACTTTCGAATCGCCAAAAAGAATGAGTTTTTAATTATGACGTTTGAGATCAATACACGAAACGCATGAAAGACCAGATCCTCATCCTATCCCTAATATTAATCATTATTGCCCTGTCCTTAACCGTCCTTCTTCTCATCTATTATATCCATGTCGATAAATTGAAACAAAAAAATACACAGAACGCCACTCCCCAAAAGAGTAAACGCTTCGGTTCATATATACTCTTTAAACAAATAGGAAACGGCGGCATGGCCAATATTTATTTGGCGAAAAAAAAGAATGAAAAAAAGCCCATGGCAGTTAAAATATTAAAAACACAGAAAGATAAAGATAGCGTTAAGCGCTTCCTGGCGGAGGGAAAAAACATCGAAAAGATCAATACCTTTTATCCCGAATCCCCGGTAGTTAAAATCCATGAATATGGACGTGAAACAAACACCGGACACTATTATATCGCCATGGAATACCTTAAGGGAGGAGATCTCAAACAACTGCTGGATACGAAAGCCCATTTCAGTCTATACTTTAAAATCTTTATCGTTAAAGAGGTGGCCAAAGCATTACGCGATTCTCATAAACAGGATATTTACCACCGCGATATTACCCCCGAAAACATCATTATCGACAAAAAATCAAAAAAAGTCACAGTCATCGATTTTGGTATCGCAAAGGAAAAATTTTCAAAAATCCATACCACTACCGGTGTAATCATGGGAAAACTCGGTTATATGTCACCCGAACAAATTCTGGGCAAGAAAATTACCGGGAAATCGGATATCTATTCCCTGGGAGCGGTATTTTTCCATATGCTGGAAGGAACCCCACCATTTAATTCGGAAAACCCCTATGAAATTGCCAAACGCTTGTCGTCCCCTGCCCCGGAGATCAAAGTCCCCGTTCCGGAAGAATTAAAAAATTTTATCTATAAAATGCTGGAAAAGAAACCGAAAAACCGACCGGATGCCTCTGAAGTCATCGAGGCCATGAAGGAGTTCATCGATCGGTCCGGAGAACTCCAGTATAAAACCTAAATATGCCTATAAAATTAAAAATAAGAAATCGAATTTTTTCGAATGTTAAAAATAAGGAGGATGCTGAATGAACTATCGTATCGTCTTCATATCGATTATTATGGTGGTGGTATCACTCACATTGCACGGAGGAACTCCGGCTAAAGTAAAATCGGTAAACAGCAAAGAACTCACCATCGATAAGGGAACTCAACAAGGGGTGGCCATCGGAAAAAAAGGAAAAGTATGCCACGTCATACAAGACCCCGCCACCGACAAAGATATTACCCTTACCCTTGGTAAATTTATCGTAAAAGAGGTTAATGAAAATACCGCGTTATTGATCCTGATCGAACTGGAACCCGATGCCGATCCAGGCACTATTTCTTGCGTTGAATTCGACGAAACATTAATTCCACCCAAAGATATCATCCTTAACTATATAAAAAACAAAGAATATGGCAGGGCCGGAGAACTCCTCCAACAAACGGAAAACTTTAAAATAACCGATGACGATTTCGAATTATTAAAAACCGGCTATCTTCTGTTAATCGCCGATCAAATTTCCGTTAAAGATTACATCGGCTACAAAAGTAAAAAAAACCATGACATCATTCTAAAACAACTGGCAGACAAATTATATAAAAACTGGAATGATCGCAATATCCCACCCGAAAAATACCTGGATGAAAATATACCCATAAATAAAAATGAGAAGGGATATTATGAAATCACCTTCAAAGATAAAAATGATCGCGTCATGATCTACATACCCGATAAAAAACTTTTCGTAGACAAATATGAAGTCTCGTGTGCCCGCGCCAAACAAGCCCAAATAGAAGTAAATCCGATCGCATTCTCAGCACCAGAACTCACCGATTATCCGAATAACTGCCCCGACTACCCCGCAATTGTCGAATACAACGAAGCAGAAAAATATTGCAAAAACGAAAAATTGAGACTCCTCACCGAAGAGGAATGGGAATATATCGCAGGAAGATCAAAAAAATTCGACTATTGCTGGGGGAATAAAGAAGTGGATGAAGATGGTTTAAACCGGGCAAATTTTGAATCCATGAACGATGGTTATATTGAATTGGCACCGGTCGTCAGCTTTGAACCATATCCTTCCCCTTATGGAGTGATTAATATGGCCGGGAATGTGGCCGAATGGGTGAAAGGGAAAAATATAAAAGGTGGAGATTTTATGTCGGAAAAAAAAGATTTAAAAATAACATCTAAAGCAATGGACCCGAGTACGATGTACGTCGGATTCCGATGTGTGATGGAGGCAGGAAAATGAACCGGTCTAGAAAAAAAATGTACTTTAAAATAGTATCGATCATGTTGGTATGTTTGTTTTTATTCCAGGCAGATGTATTGCTTGCAGTTTCCCAGGGAGAAAACTTGGATCTACAATTTCAAAGGGCAAAAGACGATTTCTCAAACCGTGTGTTTGACAGCGCATTAAAGCGATTAATGCGATTGGAAGCCCTGTATAAAAAAATACCCAAACGAACGGACGAAATGGAACGTAAATACGGGGAAACGCTCGCTCTCTTGGGCGCCTGTCGTGAGGTTTTGAGCCAGGATAAAAAAATAGTCACCGACACCTATACCCGAGCCAAAAGCGCATTAGGCTCACATCAATTAACAGACCCGGATTTAAGCTCCCTGGATCTGTACCGGAAAACCTTTAATATAAAAACTCCGGTCGATCAATCCAAAGTCATTCAAAAAGTAGGCCAACCTCTGAAACAAAAAAAATTCCCCTGGCTCGCTGTTGGCGCAATTGTTATTGCCGGCGCCGCTGCTTTTTTTCTCTTGTCAAAAAAACCCAAGCGTACGCTTACGGTTACTGTCAGTGAAGGCGTTGACGGAACACCCATTTCCGGGACCTCAACTTATAGAAACGGTGCTGTCGTTAATTACAGTTATACCCTCAAGAGCGGATACAATGCCCTAACCGTCAAACTAGACGGTCAGGACGTCGCCGCATCCGGCACCATTACTATGGACGGAAATCATACCTTAACCGCATCCGCATCCAAAACCTACACATTGGCCGTGACGAAAGGCACAGGCGTCGATGGAACCCCCGATTCCGGGACTCCCCAATACAACGACGGCACAACCGTTAATTATTCTTATACACTTCAGAGCGGCTACAAGGACCTTGTCGTCAAACTCGACGGACTTGAGGTCCCTGCCAGTGGATCATTCGTCATGAATCAGAACCATACCCTTACCGCTACTTCCGGAAAAACATATACATTAACTATCTCCAAAGGAATCGGCGTTATTGGAATGCCCGATACCGGAACATATAATTATCAGGATGGTGAAACCGTCAATTACAGTTACACACTGCAAAGCGGGTATGATAATTTAGTTGTTACCATCGATGGCAATCAAGTCTCAGCCAGCGGAACCATTACCATGGACAGGAACCATACGTTAAGCGCAACTTCCGGGAGAACATTTGCCCTTACCGTATCCAAAGGCGCCGGTATTGACGGAACTCTAGACAGTGGAACGGTTAATTATCCAGTCGGCCAAACCGTCAATTATAACTTTACCTTAAAATCCGGGTATAAAGACTTGGTTGTTACCCTGGATGGCAGTCCGGTTGCCGCAAGCGGCACCATCACTATGGCTGCCAATCATACACTCATTGCCTCTGCAACTGCTCTTAACAATTTTAAATTAAAAGTTACAAAAGGAACAGGTGTCCAGGGATCTCCGGATAGTGGAGAGACGGGATATGCCGATGGAGTACAGGTTGATTATTCCTATACCTTACAAACCGGTTACACCGATTTGGTCGTATTATTGGATGGAAACCCGGTTGCCGCAAGCGGCACCATTACCATGAATCAAGATCACGTCCTGGTGGCCACATCCGGAAAAACCTATTCATTAACTGCTACTAAAGGGGCAGGTGTGGATGGAACACCCGAAACAGGGGCTGTTATATACACGGAAGGGCAGACCGCCACGTATAGTTACACGCTAAAAAGCGGGTATACGGACCTGGTGGTTACCTTAGATGGGGAAGCCGTCGCATCGAGTGGCTCCATCACAATGAACGCCAACCACAAGTTAACAGCTTCTGCAAAGAAAATATATACCTTGACCGTTACTATCGGAACCGGCATTTCGGGAAGTCCCGCCGCAGGTACTCATACCACCAAGGAAGGAGAGGTTATTTCCTATGGTTATAGTTTACAAACCGGATATACCAATTTAACGGTTATGATCGATGGGGTTGCTGCTCACCAAATCGGAACCCTGACCGTAACCGGAAATCATACCATCACTGCTACTGCAGCGAATCAATATACATTGACCGTATCGAAAGGGGCAGGGGTTAATGGAACTCCGGAAAGTGGAACCGAGATTTATACGGGGGGTCAAACCATCCCTTATAATTACAGCTTACAAAGCGGTTATACCGACCTGGAGGTCACTCTGGACGGAAGTACGGTACCCGCCAGCGGATCCGTTACTATGTCTGCCAATCACTCGTTGGTGGCCACCGCGTCGAAACAATATACCTTAACAGTCATCAAAGGCACCGGTGTCGATGGAACACCATCGACAACTACTGTTTATACGGATGGCGATGTCGTTCCCTATAATTATAGTTTACAATCCGGTTATACGAACCTGGTTGTCACCTTTGACGGAATTTCCGTACCTTCCAGCGGCACCATCACCATAAACGGAAATCATACCCTCAGTGCCACAGCCACCAAACAATGGACATTGACTGTCACGCGTGGAACAGGGATCAATGGAGACCCTGTATCCGGGACCTATACCTATACCGAAGGCTCTACCACAAATTACAGTTACAGTTTACAGAGCGGCTATACGGATTTAGTCGTCCAACTCGATGGGAGTCATGTAGCTGCCGGAGGAACTATCACCATGATTCAGGATCATGTTCTTGTGGCTTCATGCGGTAAAACCTATACATTAACCGTCACAAAAGGGACCGGAGTTTCAGGCTCACCCTCTACCGGAGCAACCATATACAATGAAGGTCAATCCGTGGCATATAGTTACAGTCTCCAGTCCGGTTATACCGACCTAACCGTCACGTTGGATGGAAGTTCAGTGGGGGCAAGTGGAACCGTTACCATGGGTGCAAATCACACGTTAATCGCATCTGCGAAAAAAATATGTAACTTAACTGTTACAAAAGGCTCGGGCGTCAGTGGAATTCCGGCTGCCGGATCTTACGAGAAAAAAGAAGGCGATGTGGTTTCTTATAGTTACTCCCTACAAACCGGTTATACCAATCTCGTTGTTACTTTTGACGGGACACCTGTTGCGGCCATTGGCTCCGTAACCATGACCGGTAATCATACCTTAGCGGCTACAGCGTCGAAAGAATACACGCTAACCGTCTCAAAAGGAACAGGAGTGGATGGTACCCCGGTCAGTGGAACGACCATCTATGAGGAAGGAGATACCGTTAATTACAGTTACGCCTTACAATCGGGATACACCGATCTTGTAGTCACCCTGGACGGAAGTACCGTTGCTGCTTCCGGAACCATTACCATGAGTGCCAACCATGTATTGAATGCCACCGCATCCAAACAATGGACCTTAACCGTTACAAAAGGCGCAGGCATCGATGGAACACCGGCAACCGGCGCCCATACATACAAAGACGGAGCAACTGCCTCTTATAGCTACACATTACAAGCCGGCTATACGGACCTCGTAGTCACTATCGATGGCACGTCGGTTCCTACAAGCAACATCATTACCATGAGCGCCAACCATACATTGGTCGCTTCTGCAACCAAGCAATGGACCTTAACCGTCAACAAAGGCACAGGCGTCGACGGCACACCGGCAAGTGGAAGCACCGTTTATAAAAACGGAGATTCGGTCTCTTACAATTACACGGTAGCCGCAGGTTACAGGGACCTAGTGGTGACTCTGGATGGAAATAGGGTCGATGCATCAGGAACCTTTACCATGACGGCCAATCATATCTTAACAGTTACTGCGTCTAAAGAATATACATTGACAGTCACCAGGGGCTCCGGAATCGATGGTGAACCTATTAGTGGAACCTATACGCATGCTGATGGCGATAGTGTTTTTTACAGCTACACATTGCAAAACGGTTATACCGAACTGGTGGTAACCTTGGATGGAGTCGAGGTGGATGCTTCAGGAACCGTCACAATGGATGAAAACCATACCCTGACCGCGTCAGCAACATCACCGCGGCAAAAAGAATAATACAATAAAGCTTTCCGGGATCCGGGGGCATGTTCTGATTAACCCGGATTCCCGAATGCCTTATTTAGTATCGAGAAACAGGATGAAATATTGGATTAAGGAAATATAATGGACAAGCAACCCTATATCCCAGGTTATAGAATTTTAAAAAAAATCGGTGAAGGGGGAACTTCGACTGTCTACAGTGCCGTACACGAAAAATCGAAGGCCTCGGTTGCGATAAAAGTAATGGACCCTGATTTTCTAACAGAGGAGGATAATTTACGACGATTTGCGAGGGAATCCACGATCGGTCTAAAACTCAAACATAAGAGTATCGTTAAAACGTTTTGGATGGATCGTAGTGGTCATTACATCGTCATGGAGCTCCTGGAAGAAAGCTTGAAAGACAAATTAAATCGTTCCCGGAGATTAAGGGAAAATGAAGCATTGGAGATTGTCAAGCGAATCGCCGGTGCATTGGATTATGCCCACGCCAAAGGCATCGTGCATCGGGATATTAAACCCGGTAATATTCTTTTCAGGAAGAATGGGAACCCTGTTTTGGCAGATTTCGGGCTGGCAGTGAGCCCAGATTTAGCGATGATTTTAAAGACGCAAGGAAAAATAACGGGAACTCTTCCCTATATGAGCCCGGAACATTGCGCTGATCATAAATGCGAACCCGCCAGCGATATTTTCAGTCTGGGTGCGGTCATGTATGAGTTATTGACCGGAAAAATACTTTACGAGGTAGGAAGTATTGGCGAATTAGTTAATAAACATCTAAATTTATATCCTCAGCTTCCTATTCAATATAAGCGCTATCAACCGCTGATCGATAAAATGTTGGCCATTGATAAAAAGAAACGTCTGGATAGTGGAAAAAAAGTTATTCGAATGATCGATAAACTAAATGGGGTAGGTTGGTTGCAGAAAATATTGCGACCTGCGGTATTGATTCCCTTGATTGTGGGGTGTCTGTTAGGGCTTAGTATTTCATTTATCATTAAATCGAATAACGCCAATCCCATTATACTGCATCAAAATGAGAACAAAATAAAAGAGGACCGAATCAAGAATATTAATATTTTTGATCCAAATAAAAAAATGAATATCGACACAGTTAAACCCCCAACCGATCAACCTTTGAAACAGAACTCCCCGGATGAAAATAACAACGAGCTGGAAAAACCGGAAAAAACTAAAACCGCAACACAAAAACTTAACTTAAACACGGATGATTACTCGCCTTCACCCACGACAAAAGTTGAAAACAAGCAACCTATTAATTCACTTCCAAACCCTGAAACCCCAATTTATGAAATTCCTACCGTAAAACTGAACCAATTGGATCAAGACGTACGAGAAAACATTGAAAATAACTTGAGAAAAATTACTTTAGAAATGGGAGGCATCGCTCGTGCATCAGGAAATTGTCGGGCTGTCATTACTCTAAATTCAAACGGAATGGTTCAATCTGTTGATATAATCGGGATCGATATTGACCCCAAAGACAAAATGAATGAATTTAAATCAAGTATAGGGAAACGAATTAAACAAATCCAATTTTTTCCGCCCACCATCAATGGTAAACCGGTGAATGTTAAAATTGAAAAAAATTTTAAAAATATTAGGTCTATTAGTGGGAAAATCCTATTAGATTAAAAGAGGAGAAGAAATGAGATACATTTTGATTAAACGAACCACAATGCTTGTGTTGATAACATTTTTAACAATGCTCATCACGCCCCACTACTCGTTTGGCATAGGAAAAATTGCAAATACCGATGACTTTGAAAAAGCGAAACAATTGTATAAAAATAGATATTATGATGAGGCTACCAAACTTTTCAATCAATTTATAGAGAGAAACAGAGAAAATAAAATATTAAAAAATAAAATAATTGAATCCTATTATTATAAGGCGAAAATCTGTTTTCTCGGGGAACAATTTAAAGAAATGGGAGATGATCTTGAAAACTTATTTAAATTAAACATTCAATATCATTTTCCAGATGAGGAAAACGGTGATTTTTTAAATCAGGCACGCGCCATACAACAAAAAAAATTAAAGCAGGAAAAGAAAGATGACAATCGAATTGAATGCGAAAGCTTAAAAGCGAAAAAGAAATTTCCCTGGTTGGTGGTATTGGGAGGTGCCGTTGTGGTTGGCGTCTTGATCTATTTAATCACCCAAAAAACCAGGGAAAATACATTGGTTATTACCGTCGGGGAAGGCATCGAAGGCACGCCGGTCGCGGGTTCCCACTCGCATAAAAGAGGAACCACCGTGAATTATAGCTACACATTGAAAAGCGGTTACAGCAACCTGGTTGTAAGATTGGATGACACCCCGGTCGCAGCAAGTGGAACCATAATCATGAATAAAAACCATACCTTAACGGCAACGGCATCGAAAGTTTATTCCCTGACCGTCACAAAAGAGACTGGCATTACAGGCACACCGGACACCGGTATTTTTTATTGCCATGATGGAGAAGCAATAAATTATTCCTATGCCTTGCAAAGCGGTTACCGGGATCTGGTTGTAACAATCGATGGTGTTGTATCCCCGGCTAATGGAACTATTTTAATGACCACCAATCGGACATTAACCGTAAATGCATCAGTATCCTATTCATTAGTTGTGGTAAAAGGAGGCGGGGTTTCCGGGAATCCCGATTCCGGTACGACTCAATGTATGTCAGGTCAAACCGTGGATTACAGCTATTATTTGCAAAATGGGTATAGGGATTTAGTCGTTAAACTGGATGAAACTCAAATTACCCCATCCGGAACCATAACCATGAATCAGGGGCACATATTGGTCGCATCGGCAACGGTTAGCAGAACCTTTGAATTAACAGTCAAAAAAGGTGCAGGGGTAGACGGAACACCCGAACTCGGTACATATACCCGTAGTGAAGGTCAAACCGTTGTCTATACCTATAGTCTGAAAAGTAATTATAAAAATTTAGTCGTAAAGATTGATGGGGCTCAGGTCAGTCCAAGTGGAACCATAATCATGGACCGAGCACATACATTAACAGCGTCCGCGGAATTAAAATGAAATACAGAGAAAGGCTAAACAAATACAAAGAATTTAGCAAGGAGAAAGCATGGAGATAATACCTGAAATTCCAGGTTATAAAATTTCTAGAGAAATCGGTGAAGGTCTTACGTCGCTTGTTTATCTTGGGACACAGGAAAATTTAAATCGCCGTGTGGCTATAAAAATCCTGAAACAGGAGATGCTAGAAGACAAAAAGATTTTAGAACGCTTTGAAAGGGAAGCAAAGATTATAGCGTTGAATGAACATGCCAGTATAGTGACGGTTATTGATGCCGGTCAAATCGGTAATTGTTATTATATTATAATGGAATATCTTGGTGAGAGCTTAAAAGATCGCATTCAGCGGGTGGGCAAATTGTCGGTAGAAGAATCACTGAGAGTCACGAAAGCAATTGCGGAAGCCTTGAAACATGCCCATTCAAAAGAAATTGTGCACCGGGATTTAAAACCCGGTAATATTCTCTTCAGAGGTAATGAAACTCCTGTAATTGTCGATTTTGGCCTGGCCAGGGATTTGAATATGACGATAACAGACCCAAGAACCGTTATCGGTACTTTCACTTACATGAGCCCGGAACAATGCAGAGGTGAGAGAGCGGATCAATTAGCAGATATTTACAGCCTTGGGGTTATGTTATTTGAAATGCTCTGCGGGGAACTTCCTTACAAGGGGAATTGGCGTGCAGTATATAAACAACATATGGACCAGTCAATTCCGGTGCCTCCTCTTCCACCTGAAGTGAGTCATTGTCAAAAACTCTTCGAAAGGATGATGGTGAAAGATAAAAAGAAGCGCATTAATGCATCTCAATTATGTAAGATGATCGACCAGATAAATAGAACCACTATATGGCGTAACTAGCGGTCCAATTATCTCCTTGTTTCTAAAGACGGGTTATATGAACCTGGTATTCTCTGAATGGAAATCCCATGCCTTCAAATGGAACCATCACCATGAATGGAGTTAGACCATACGTTTACCTGAATGAAAAATGGGGGAAACAATCGTTGCAGCCGGTGTAGGGGGAGTGCCGCCAGGTTTTCGGATGGGCTGCGCATCCGAAAAGCGTTTTACCATGGTCCAATGGATGATTGGCGTTATATTGGGTATTCCTGCAATTCTCTACGCCATCAACCAAATCCTTCAATTCATTAAATAATTTTGTTAAAATAATTCTTCCATCGGTTCAATCATCGTCTATAATCACTATAATTCCGAGAAATAACCCCATAAATCCTTGAACTGTTTGGTGAAACATGCTACCATATGAAAAATTTTGAAAAGTGGAGGATATTATGGATAACATTAACCTTGATATTAAAAATGTGATGGGAGATTCAAATACAGGGGGACCTTTTCTGTCCATGAATGATTTCGAATCCATGGAACACCAACTGACGTCCATTCTCGAAGAAATTAAAAATGAAAAGGAAAAGAATGAGAAATTAAGCTTTCTCTATCTCCCCAATGCCTATGATCCGAAATACGGGAATACGCCATTCGGCGATGTTCTGCAAAAAGCCAAAACCCAAATCGAGGAAAAAGCCAAAATGGCCCGTGAAGAATGCTCCGATTATATTCAAATCGGAATCGGAGGCTCGGCTCTGGGCGCGATTGCGCTCAATCACGCACTGAGCCATCCGGAAATCACGGCCGAAAACGGAAACAAATGCCGAATCCACATGCCGGATAATATCGACCCGGACTGGCTGGGCGACATCCTGGATACGATTAACCCGGAAAAAACCTTTTTAAATGTGAATTCCAAAAGCGGGGATACGGTGGAAACAATATCCACTTTTTTCGTTTTTTATCACGCCCTGAAACAAAAAATCCCGGCAGAAAAGTTAAAAAAACAGGTGATCGTGATGACCAACCCTCTGGCCGGCGCGCTTTCGGAACTCAGTAAAGAGGAAGGGTTTCCCCTAATCCCAATTCCCAACTCGGTCCACGGCCGGTTCTCGGTGCTGTCACCGAGCGGTCTTTTAACGGCTGCAGTTTCCGGTATCGATATGGATGAACTGCTGGAAGGCGCCCGGGTGATGAATGAGCTGACGGATAAACCGAATTTATGGGAAAATCCGGCACTGCTTTATGCCGCGATTCATTTTATCGCCAATACGAAAAAGAATATCGACTCGCTGATCCTGATCCCGTATTCACAAAAACTCGGCCAAATCGGGGATTGGTACTCCCAATTGGTGGCCGAAAGTCTGGGCAAAGATCATAAGGGCATCACGCCGGTTAAAGCCCTGGGCGTGACCGATCAACACTCCCAATTGCAACTGTACAACGAAGGTCCGAAAAATAAATTGATCACATTCTTCGCTCTGGATAAATTTAAACGGAACATCGAAATTCCGTCGGAATTTCCCAATTGTACCCCTTTCAAATATTTGTGGGGCCATTCGATGAATGAACTGATGGCCTCCGAACAGAGCGGCACGGCGATTTCGCTCTATAAACACGGTGCCCCCAATTGTACGTTTCACGTGCCGGAATTATCCCCATTTTACATGGGGCAACTGTTTATGTTGCTGGAGAAGGTGATCCCGGTTTTGGGAAAGCTGTACAACGTGAATGCCTTCAATCAACCGGGAGTCGAGGAAAGTAAGGAATATGCACGGGCACTCCTGGGGAAAGAAGGGGAAAAATACGACCAAATCAGACAGGACGTTGACGCGTTTTTGAAAAGATAATCCGTTTAATTTGATTAGGATATATTTTGTAGGGGCGATTCGCGAATCGCCCCAATATTAAATTATTCGTCGATGTCTTCGTCGTCGGCCGCATCAAATCCAACCGGAGGCGATATCTGATTGTGTAAACTGGAAAGGAATAAATTCAGGGATGTGGCGGCAGCAAAATCCGCCAACCGGGTACAATGATCGATGTCGGTCAGATTGAATACCCGAATGCTGTTCTGGGTAAACACGCCAAAATATCCGAGACATTTGCCGCTGATGGTCATGGGAACGATCAGGGCCGAACGAAATATCGCGGAAAATTTGTCCATCAGCTCCTGACAAAATTCTTTGTCTTCATATAAATCCGGGATATGGATGGGTTTGAAATAGTCGATGAGCTCATCAAAATAACGGGAACCCCTTAACGAAATCTCATACGGTTCGTCGAGAAGATCCGGATACGTGGATGCCACGATCCCACGGACAATGGGCGAATCTTCAAAACGGGGAAGCACACACACCGCATGGTCCACGTTGATACTCTCAACCAGACTCTGACAGGTTTGCTGACAGATATCCCGAATGGTCGGAGATTTCATGATTAAACTGAAGATGGAAAACAACCGCTTGGATTCCGTTTCCGACGGATCGCCACCCAACATGTGATTAAAATTGAGCGCCGACATGTCGATCTTGTTTTTCAACTCGGAATCGGTGATTTCATGCAGCGACGAAAGGTACAAGACATTGGGAACAACGTTTTGGTCTTTGATGGTTTTTAAGACGTGGAAGGTGGTTGGCAAGCCGGTTAAGGTTTCATCCAATATGGCCAACTCATAGGAATTGTCGTAATTCACGACCCGGCCCAACACATCCAGTACGTCGGCGGACGATTCGAGTCGAAGGTTATAGCGTTGAAACAGATATTCCTCCATCTTTTTGGTAAGACCCGAATCACTGGTCATTAAAAGCGCTTTCTTACCGTAACCGTACATGTCAAAATCTCCGGAGCGTTGAATTATTAATCGATTATAATGGGTTTAGGTTCATTAGTCAAGCCGGGCTTTTTTTTAATTTTTTTTAAAAACATATTTTATTCTTTTGATTTATTTTGACAATCGAGTCCCTATACGTTACAATTTATGCTTATTTTTTTAAGACTCTTGTTTTAATTGTAGAGAAAATGTCAAAAATTACGCTTCATGATATCACGCACCGTTTTGCTGCGCCCGGTAAAAAAAACTGGACTGCCATCGATGGAATTCATCTTCATGTCGAAAAAGGCGAGATGGTTGTGATTATCGGCGAATCGGGATGCGGTAAAACCACGCTTCTAAACATTATTGCGGGTTTACTCCAACCCACATCCGGCTCGGTTCGGATCAACGGGCAACCGGTTACGGGTCCCCATTATTCCCGCGTGATGATGTTCCAGCAACCCTGTCTTTTACCCTGGCTCACGGTCGACGAAAACATTGCGTTCGGTTGTCGTATTCGCGGCGAGAAGGAAAATTTGAATGAGAAGGTTCTCCGCCTGATCGCATGGATGGGGCTGTCGGGTTTTGAGAAGAGTTACCCGGCCAGTCTCTCGGATGGCATGCGTCAGCGCGTGGCCCTGGCCCGTTCCCTGATCGGCGAACCGGAAATTCTCCTCCTGGACGAGAGTTTCTCGGATATCGATGTGTTGACCCGATCCAAACTTCTCACGCTCGTTCTGGAAATGTGGCAAAAACTGGAACTGTCGATTGTTCACGTCACCCACGATATTGAAGAAGCACTGCTTCTGGGCCAACGGATCGCCCTGATGGGGGATCGTCCGGGACGCATCAAGCATGTGTTCGAGATTAACCTTCCTTACCCACGGGATATCCATGATCCTGAACTCCTTGCCCGAAAAAAGGAGATTCTGGAGGCGTTCCATGCATAGACGCGAGTTTCTTAAACAAACGATCCTGACCGGAGCTGCTGCCATTGCGACCGCTTCGACCGGTTTTTCGATCCACGCCCGATCGCCGGAAACGGTCCGTATCGGGTATCTGCCCATTACCGATGCCACCCCGCTGCTGATTGCCCACGCGAATAAGTACTTTGAGGATGAAGGATTGAACGCCGCTCACCCGGCGCTGATTCGTAGTTGGTCGGCACTGACGGAATCGTTTCTCGCCGGAAAATTCAACGTGGTTCATCTGCTGCTGCCGATTCCGATTTGGATGCGGTACAAAAATAAGTTGAATGTGAAAATCGTGGCCTGGGACCATTTAAACGGCAGTGCGCTGACCGTCGGAAATGGGATGAATATGAATGGGTTTTCGGATCTGGGTGGGAAACGCATTGCGGTTCCTCATTGGTATTCGATGCACAACGTTCTTTTGCAAATGGGGATTCGAAAGGCGGGATTAAAACCGGTAATCAAACCGGCGTCTGATAAGATTAATCGAGATGAGGTGAATCTGACCCTTCTGCCTCCGCCGGAAATGCCGCCTGCTCTTGCCGCCAGGCAAATTCACGGTTATATGGTGGCCGAACCGTTTAATGCGGTCGGCGAATTACGACTCAATGCCAAAATTATGCGTTTTACCGGTGATATGTGGAAAAACCATCCCTGCTGCGTGATCGTGATGAAAGAGGATTTGATTAAATCCAACCCTCGGTTTACTCAAAAAGTGGTGAATGCGGTGGTCCGAGCGCAACAATGGATCCTGCACCATCCGGATCAAACCGCCGGGGTGTTATGTCAGGAAGGAAAGAATTACCTGCCCATGTCCAAAGCGATTTTACAGCGGGTGTTCACCCAATACGATCCGAAAATTTACGGTAACGCCAATAAACCCCAAGCGATCCGTCATCCTCAATGGGGAATTCAACGCATCGGGTTTCAGCCGTATCCGTTTCCTTCGGCAACTCGGTTTATTTTTAATCAGATGAAACAAACCCTGGTCCAGGGTGAAAATGATTTTCTTCAACGCGTCTCACCCGATACGGTGGTGAAAGACCTGGTGGTTTACGAATTTGCCAAAAAAGCGATTCTCCAACTGGGAGGCGCGGGCACATTTACGGATATCAAGATCGATCCGAAACAGGCGTTGTGGGATCGAGAAGAAGTGATCGATATATGAAACGCCCGTTTAAATCATTGATGGCGCAAGCGCTGTACGGATTGACCGGCCTGATTGGTCTGGTTCTGGTCTGGCAACTGATCGGAATGGCGATTCTTAATAGCGGAACCAGGTTTGAGCAATTCAAGGACTTTCTCCCGCTTCCTGCTTTTAAAGCCCTGCTTCATCTCTTTTCCGATCCGGTTTTCTGGAGCTCTTCCCTGGCCAGCCTCCGACGCGTGGCCGTTGGATTAACCCTGGCATTTGGTTTCGGTTTCACCTGGGGCATTGCACTGGCCGCATCGAATAAACTCCGGGAACTGACGATTGTTCCGACCCAATTCATCCGGATGGTCAGCCCACTCTCCTGGATGCCGATCGCGATTCTGCTGCTCCCCACATTCGAACATGCTATTTATTTTTTGATCCTCATGGCCGCGGTCTGGCCGATTATGCATAACACCGCCCAGGGTCTCCAGGACGTCGACCCTTCCTGGATCAATATGGCGCGCATCCAGGGCGCTTCCAAATTCCAGATCCTCACCCGCGTTCTCTTACCGTCTGCCCTTCCCTATATTCTCAACGGCCTGAGACTGGCCCTGGGAATCTCCTGGATCATCCTCGTTCCAGCCGAATACCTGGGAATCAATAAGGGACTGGGTTACCTCATCAACGACGCCCGCGATACCATGGAATACGACCGATTAATGGCCCTGGTCATCGCCATCGGGATCCTTGGATTTATCCTCGACGGCGTTTTAAGGTTTTTATCGAAACGAATGGATTGGCGAGTTAAATAAGTTTCAAGAAACCTTTTGAAAAAGGTTTCTGGGTGGGCGGTGCCCACTTCCGATTCAGGCCTTCGGCCATCTTGAAGGCTTCTGTGGTCGCCTTCTGCTTCTGCTTAAAAGTTAGTATAAAGGTGGAAAAAGAGAGATCCCGATCTTTTTTAACATGTTGTAGAAGCGATTGAGCGGAAAACCCATAACATTGAAAAAACATCCATCGATGCGTTTGATAAATACCGACGCTTTTCCCTGAATGGCATAAGCCCCGGCTTTGTCCATGTAATCCTCATGATCGAGATAATAGCCAAGCTCTTCTTCCGAAATTTCCGAAAATACCACTTCGGTCCGTTCATACTCGTAAGTCGTTTGACCTCTATAACGAATGCAAACCCCGGTCAGAACCTCATGCTTTTTGTTGGAAAGCAATTTTAAAAATTCATACGCTTCATCCCGCCCCGATGGTTTCCCAATCACCCGATTTTCGCATACCACAATCGTATCGGAACTGATAACGGGAATATCATAAAATTCGGGTTTGTAAACCGCCTCTCCTTTGGCAATACTCACGCGTTGAAGAAATCCCTCAATTGTTTCATCGGGTAATTTGGTCTCATCCGCTTCCGGAATGATGATTTGAGGAGTGATTCCGATCAGGCCCAGTAATTCTTTACGCCGGGGCGACGATGATGCGAGTATGAATGGCATGATGATAATTATATTTAACTATACTTTAATCGCTTCAACCAGCATCTCATCATTAAAGGGTTTTTTCAAGAACTTGACATTGGGTATTTCTTGAAATTGCTCCAATAAATCGGGATTCACGGTGACAATGATTAACATCGCATCCAGGTTATCGTCAAGATAATCGAAGACATGCTGAAGAAATTCTTCGTTGGTGAGAACAGCTTCGGAAATGACCAGAAATCGAAACGGCGCCCGCGCCAGTTCCTGAAACCGCTCGATCTCATTGAGAACAAATACCTTGAATGCCTGGGCTTTGAAAAACTCACTTAGCTTCTTTTGAATGTAGAACAACGGTTCGATAATCAGTACATTTTGCAAAAGGGAGGCGCTTCGGTCTTCAATTTGCTTGGCTGCCTTTTGCGCATTCACCTTCACCGCCAAACTCGAATCGTTTTGAGCGATCTCATTTAATTTGTTGATCAACACCGGACCCGCATACTCGCCCAGTAACTCCACAGCCGTGGATTTTATTTTCCAATCGATGCGCGGCGCATCGATCAACTTTACCAGGAAGTCGATCAACCGGGTTTTGATCGCATCGTCCATCGTTTCGATTTCCGCCAACTGATCCTTTAACTTCAGCATTCGGGACGCTTCCAGTTTAAGCGGATCGATATCGAATAAAAAGGAAATCGTTTTTAACTTGGCCTCCGTTTCATCAAATCGGGAAACCAATTGATTGAGCTTAACCACGAATTCCGTAATCACATTTTTAAACGGACCGGGCAACCGACTATCGAAATCCTTTTTAAACTGAAGTATTTTTTTCTTAAATGCCTTTAAGGAATTCGAATTGGTGTATTTTAACATAGGCACGAGCTGGAACACCGACGAAAACAGCTCTTCCTTATCCTTGGCATAATTATCAAAAAGAGGCATTAACACCGGAAAGACTTTATCGATTAATTCATCGTTACACCTGATTTTTCCTTTCAACTGTTCGATAAAGAATTCCAGGATGATATTCTTGTTCTTCGCCGAAGATTGAAGCTCCAATCCCTGTAGATAAATATCTTCGGGGTGCCGCTTCACACAGTGGGAAACCACTTCCAGGGCGCCGGCCACGCCGTCGGGTGAATACCCGCTTTCGATCATCGTCACAAATGGCCGCAGAGCCTCTTCGCCGGTCACCGTATTCTTTAAAATCTCAGTGGCCATCTCACCGAGCGTCCGGTTTCGGTCACTTAGAATTTTGATCAGAATATCAATAAAATCAGGATGCTTACCGCCATCATCCTGAAGCCGCTTTAATACGACCTGTTTATTGTAGTTACTGAAGGAGAGTAATTCCTCATGAATCAGGGCCCGGCCTTCCGGAAAATTGAGCAAACAACTGACCAGGTAATCGAAATTACGCTCGTCGCTCAACGATTTTTGATAAAGCTCCATGCGCTTCGGTTCATTGACAAAGGAGTAGACATAGTACAGCGCGCGCCGTTCCTTATCGGACATTTCCCCATAAAGGTGCATGAAGAAATCGAAACGATCGCCCATAAACCCCATGAGTTTAATCAATGAAAACCGTAAATCGGCGTTTTTGGTCCGTTTAAAAATATCATCGACTTTCAGGAAAAGTTTCTCATTTTTAATATTGAGATTCTTAGCCAGAGTGAAGATGGTTTCCAGAAGGTCGATGAGGTTGGAAAACACATGGGATTCATCCGTTGCTGCATCCGGCCAATATTTGATCGTTGCCACAACCGCATCGAATTCCTTGTCGAAGATATCGAAGGCTTCGGCAACACCAATTTGGGACACAATCGAGCGGGCTATTTTTTTTAAAGCCGGGTTGGGATGCGAGAGAAAATCAAGGAAGAACGCGGCTTCCTCTTTTGAGGCCTTGTTAATAAAAACCGTGGTGGATACGCGCGAAAGCCTGGCATCTTTTTCCACACTTAAAATTTTATCTATTAATTCTTTCTTTTCTTTTTCATCCATACCATAATAATACCAAAATATTGTTGAAAAGTAAAACATTTGTAAAAAAAATCCCATTGCAATTGTCAAGTGCTAATTCAATATTTTTTTAAAAAATATCATAGGACGGGACTAGCATTTTTCGTTGATAATTTCGTTGATAATATGCTATAATATCGTCTTATGGACGAAGGTAATAAAATACGAAGTCTGATAAAGAACGCGGCCAAGCTTGAAGACATGCAGTTCCGTCTGCTTTTGGAAGACCTTGTCAAACTGGGGGGAAGGGAAGCCGAACACGTATTGGGCGAATTGCTGCTAACCGATACTTCCATCCCGGAAAATGTCCGGGCAAACATCATCTGGAGCATGGGCTACATCACGAGCAGCAGTTTTTTACTGGTATTGCAGAAAGTTCTGGAAAGCAACGAAAGCCTTCGCGTTCGAAAGGGTGCCATTATTTCCATCTCCAAATTTAATGACAAGCGTGCCTTAAACCTGCTCAACAACGCCTTGAAGAAAATTAATAACCCGATTCTTCAGGATAGCATCGGCACCGAGATTAGCCGAATCAAGAAAGACAATCCCATTTTAAGCCTCATGCCCAAGTTTCTCAACGGCGTTAATGATCCCAAAACCTTTCGCACCACATTGGAAATACTCAAGCAGATTCTCAATCCCGCGGATGCGCAGGTATTTATTTATCATCTCAATTCCGATACGCCGTTTGTCGGCGATGGCGCCTTTGAAGTCCTTTGCTGGCGGGGTGATGAATCCGTCAAGTTTTCCATCTTTGATTTCTTCAAGAAAAAATTAAAGACGATTCATTATACCGATGACCCCGAATGTTACGCGTTGCAAGACCTCATCATGAAATTGGGGAAGTTTATCGTCCGAAATGCCGATACCATCAATTACATTTTAAAAGAATTAAAAGATATTTATAAAACAACCAAAGATAACGTCATTCGCGATACCCTGATTAATATTTTCAGCAGCAGCCATAAACGGGAAGTCTTGTCCTTTATGGAAGACATTTACAACACTGAGCCCGAGCGTCGTGAAATGATCATCGAGAAGCTCCTGGGAAATGACGAAGGGGCTTATATTTTGATTTACAAATATAAAAATGATCCGGATTTGAAAGAGAAGCTGTTGTTGAGTTTATTGACCACGCAATCGGGGGCGGATTTTGTCATGGCCAATTTCGATTCCATTGAGGAAAAGCAGCAGCAGAAGATTCTTGAAAACATCGATCCCACCAATTACAAATTTTTTAAAGAATTAATTGAGCGTTTCTTATTTTCCAAAGATTTCGGACAGAAGAAATTTGCCCTGGATATCATCCGGAAGAATCAGGATAACCGGTATCAAAACATTCTGTTTGATCCCGAGCATGAAAAGGATTTTGTCCGCATGCATCAGGATTACATTGAAACCATTACCCAGATGTCGTTTCTCAAAGCGTTTAAATTCTTTATTAATCGCATTGTCAATCTCGATGCCGGTTCCACATTGACGCGCAAATACTTGCAGCAGAAGAATGCGTTTATTCTGGCTGAGCCGCTGGTTACGTTTGATCCCACCTATGACCTCTCCAATTTTGCGGATAAAATCGTCAAATACAACAGTCGCGATTTGAACCTGGATGTGCTGGCGATTTTTTACAACATGAAGACCTTTGATTATAAAACCTACGCCAAGGTTCAGGATTTTTTGGAGAAGTTTAAAGAGTTGCGGGGGGCCAAAATCACCCCGGAAGAAAAGGGGATGGTCAATAAAGTCAAGTCCAATTTAGCCAATGTCAACATGGATATCAAAGCGGTTGAGAATGGGAACACCAATATCAATCATTTCATCGACAAATCGTATCCGGACTACGAATTATTGGAATATATTTTAAAGAATCATTATCTGTCGTTTTTTATTCAGCGCAATAAAGTATTTGACCGCATCCGGAAAGTATTTAAGTTGACCAATGACATCGATGCGTTTGAAGCCATTAAATTTCTGTTAAGGCGTCCGGATTTCTGCATGTATTTTAAAGATGAGATTGCGCAGGCGTCTCGGTCTTCCAATTATTTATTGAAGAATGATGCGGATAAACTCGTGGCCATGGCTCCGCGTTCGTTTCGTATTCTCTTGAGTTTTGAGAATGAAAACCGGTCTTATTATTCCGGCCTTGAAACACAGTTGTATGATATCTTTCCCGAATATGAAATATTAAGGGCAACGGAAATTCAGCCCACGGATATCTTAATTGCCGATGCCAGGTCCATTGAAACGCTGGCCGCGGACAGTCGCCTGGGAACCAAGCGATTATATGTGTTGTTGAAGGATCGCGACGAATTTGCCGCCATTCGGGATCATAATCCGAAGGTCTTTCCGCCGCCGTTGAGCTTTTACAAGATCGTTAAGGCGTTGATACCCGAGTTTCTTCCGGCTCCTGCGCCGGAGAAATCAGGTACCGGAACAGAAAAACCTTAATATAGGGCAGACATCATAATCATACCAATTGAAACAGGCGGGTGAGTGCGGCGCGGTCCAAAAGAGTAGATGGGCTTAAACGCACATGCACATTCCTTGCACATGTAATGGGGTCGGCAGCCAGGCGGCGCAGCTCGGTCGTAAGGACGCGCAGCCGGTCGTAGGTTAGAATATCGATATTCTGTTTTCGCTCCTGAAACGAGAGAGGGTAACCGGGAGGAACCGGAACCGGCGCTTCGGCGTCGACATTCTCCTGTTGGACGATGGCACCGTTCCGGAAAACCAATAACCGGTGCCCATTTCCCGACGTTTCACCGCTTTTCCAGGTCAGGGCGGACTCGCTCAACACACAAAACCATCGGGCTCGCCGGATCAGTAATGCCGAATGACGAATAATAAATTCCATGAACGTTTGAACCATGTCGGGCGTCCATTTTCGGGGTTCATCGTCAGCGGTTTCACCTTCATCGTTTCTGTCTTCTATATCGTTGTCTTCCGGTTCGGCTTCTTCGGTCGAAGCTTTAAGGCTGGCCAGATATTCCAGATAATCGAGGTGGAGTTGCTGACCCAGAATCATCAACCCGCGGAGCATTTGCCCCTTAAACGGTGTTAATATTTCTCCGTAGGTTTCCAAAAAAAGGTGAATACCGTCTTGAAAGGTTTGCGCATCAGGCGCATCGATAGGGGAGAGGAGGCCCAATACTTCGCACGCCAATGCCCTGGCCTCTTCTTCGGCCAGCGGGTTGGAATCTTTTATCCATGGACCGTCGAGGATCCGTATGATGGCTGCCAGAGCAGTCGGGAATTTCGATGAAGGAAATGGACCGATGGGGTGCGCGTCATCCGGAACCGAGGAACGGCGACTCAAGTCCCGGGAGAAGAAGACGATTTCCCGTTCCTTTTGTTTCAGGGCGATGTTATACGGCGGGGAATACCGTTTGATTTCATCCGTTTCGAGTAATGCGGCTTCCAGAGCCGAACCCGTTACCGTTGTGTTCAGGTCGTGGGCCTGGCTCAGCATTTCCGCAATAAATCCGCCCCGCCGATTTTTTTTACAAAAGTAACTGTTGACCCGCTGTTTCAATGACGTGGCCTTACCGATGTAGAGAATATCGCCATTGGAACACAACATGCGGTATACGCCCGGTTTGTGGGGCAAGTCGCTTCGAATTTTTTTATCCAATGGAAAGAATTTTTCATCCGGATGTTTTCCGATGGGGGATTGATCCAGCCATTCTCGCAACGCATCGAATGTGACAATACCTTTTTCTTCCAGCAATCGAACTGCATGGCTCCAGATAAAGGCGGTGGCAGCCACATGTTGAGCCGAGCGCCGCAGTTCATGCGCCGGGTGGCCGAAATATCCCGCAATGGCGCGAAGACTTTTGCTGGGAAGTTGGGGAAACAAGCGGCGGGCGATTTGGTGGGTACAAATCGGGGTAAACGGAAACGGCTCTTCGGGATTGTGCTGTTGGTGAAGATGAGAAAGGAACGGTTCTTCGTAGCGGGAGAAATGGATAATGAGCGGACACAGTGACGAGGTATTTTTCCGGGCGGTTTGGCGTCCCGCGTCCCACAGTTTCTCCTGTATCCATTGGGACGAAACCCCGTGACTCAACTCCTCTCGTGTGATACCGGTCAGTTGGGAAACGCGGCGGGGGAGGTCTTCGCCTTCCGGGAGTTGGCAGAGATACGATTCGATGACATCGCTGAAATTTCCTTCGATCGTTTCCATCGCGTCGGATGCTCGAAAACCGAGCCATCCGATTTCGATCAGATGGCCGTTGGACGGATTGGCGCCCGTTGCCTGGCAATCGAGAGCGAGGACATTCAACTTGGACAATTCGGACATTTTTTACATATTCTTATATTTATAGGCGGACGGTGGGGGGTAACGTTTTTATTAATGGAGATTAATCAGACCTTTTTCGCGGGCAGCCACAATGGCTTTCATGTATTCGGTATTTGATATGGTTTTGGAAATTTCCGGATGCTGATGGGCCTTGTATGTGGGGCGGTATTGGGACATGATATTCACATACGTGGCAGGGTCCAGTTCATTGAAAATAAAATCGATCAATTCCGTTGTTCCGGCAAGGTTATTCGGCAATAAGAGGTGGCGGATCATGAGGCCGCGTTGGGCGATTTGGTTCATATCGGTTCTCAGGACGCCGACCTGGCGGTGCATCTCTCTCAGGGCGGCTTTGGCCAGTCGGGGATAATCGGTTGCTCCCTGGGAATAAACGGCTGCTGTTTCCGGCGCGGAGTATTTATAATCCGGGAGATAGATATCAAAGATCCCATTGATCATCTGTAAAATTTCGACCCGTTCGTAGCCGCTCGAATTGTAAACCAGGGGAATATTCAACCCGCGTTCTGCGGCAAAAACCAGGGCCTGGACGATATTGGGGAGAAAATGGGTGGGCGTCACAACATTGATATTATGGCATCGCATCTTTTGCAATTGGATCATTTGATCGGCCAGTTGTTCATCCGCGAGCTCGTTGCCTTCGCCGCCGTGGGAGATGTCCCAATTCTGGCAATAGACGCACAGGAGATTGCAATGGGTAAGGAATATGGAGCCTGATCCGTATTTTCCGACCAGGGTTTCTTCTTCTCCGAAGTGCGGGTACACCGAACTGACCTTAACCCGAATACCGGCCGAACACATACCGATTTCCCCATTATTACGATTGGCCCCGCATTGTCTGGGGCACAACGCACATTTATCGTAAATGGCATAGAGTCGATCGGCTATCTTTTGCAATTGACCGCTTTCGTGAAGTTTAATATAGGACGCTTCGAACATTCTTTATTATTCCCCTTAATGCAACATTATACCTCTTTTTCAAAAAATTTCAAGCCAAATAAAAAGCTTTTTTGGGGGTCAAGGGGGCGATTTTCTCGAAAAAAGCCCCCTTGAAAAAACTATTCAAATATCTCGATCAATGCGTTTTTGGAAGCATAGGGCGGGGCTTCGATTCCCAGTTTTAACGCCACCGTTCCGGCGATATCCAGCGGATTCACATTGCGAAACACCGAACGGGGTTTAATTCCCGGTCCTGAAAAAAACAACGGCACGTGCGTATCATAATTATAAGGAGATCCGTGCATGGCCGCATCATTGATATCGTGGTACAAATACCAAAACGGTTCCTGGACAATCAGGATATTCCCTGATCGTTTCGGATGGAACATTTTTTTCATCGGTTCCATCAGGGGAATACCCGGGACGTGACCTTTCAGTAAGTCCGAGCGCGTCATTGCGAGGGCGACGCCTTTTATTTTTTTCAAAGCGTCGGCGGCAAGATGTTCCACCTCTTCGATATTGAGGTTCAGAGCGTCGATGGTTCGCATATTCAGATATAGGGACGGATTTCGGAAACCCAGGACGAAGGCTTCGGATGTTTTGTATTTTTTTTGAAGGGTCGAATCGATCGCTTCGGCGAATGTTTTCGGGTTCAATCGTCCCCCGATAATATCAATAAAATCGCGTGTTTCCGGAGTATAATCCCCGCCGTGGTCGGCTGTCACCACGATCAAGGTATGGTCAAGACCCACCGAACCGTTCACAGCCTGGAATAACTCGGCCAGGCATTGGTCCACGTGCAGGATATTGTCTTCGTATTCCAGGCTATCCGGGCCATAGGTATGGCCGATGGCGTCTGTTCCCGATAAACTCACGGTCAGCATATCGGGAAATGAGCCCTGTCCCAATTTTTCTTCTTTCAGCAACCGGCAGGCCAGTTGAATGGTCATTTCATCGCCGAAAGGCGTGTTTTGCAGCCATTCGTAAAAACTCATTTCTTTATAGGGAAGCATTTTGGGATCGTAAGCGTGGGGGAAACTCGAACGCGGAGCCACGTTCGGTAGCTTTGCTTTAATGGCTTCGTTATCGATGGCGTACCGTGGGCCGTATATATACGTGGATTTATCTTTTAACAAATTCCAGGATTTATTGCGATAGGATTCGGCGTGTTTTTCGGCATTCCAGTGGGTCAGCCAGGAAGGACGTGCTGACGGATAATAATAAGTGGACGTCGTGAATTGACCCGTTTCATTATCGAACCAGAACGCTTTACCCAGGAAGCCTGATGGAAGAATGGCGCCTCGGTCTTTGGAGGAAATGCCGAACACGCGGCTTTGTTTATTGGATGAGAGTACCAATTCGTCGCCAATGGTGGTCGATAACAGATGGAAAGGCCCTCGTATTTTTTCTTGAGGGTTTTGGGGATTGGAGGGAATGACAACCGCGTTGACCTCTTTCCCGGAATTTTGATCGAACCAGGAATTTCCGATGATACCATGATTGGAGGATGCGGTGCCTGTAAACAGGGACGCGTGTCCAACCGCAGTGATGGTATTGGCATAATCGTAGTGGGCATTTTGGTATCGGACCCCATTTTCCGTCAAGTACCGGAAGCCGTTTTTATCGAATTGTTTTTCCATTCGTGAGATCATATCTGCCCTCAATTGATCGATCACGATCATCACCACCAGGCGGATATCTCGGGGGGTGTCGGAGGCATCCCGGCAGAATGTTCCGGTATTTAGCGTAACAAAGAGAATAAGAAGCATTAAACATGGGATCAAAAAGGATTTTGATCTCGATATTTTCTTTTCAGAGTTCATTGTCGTTCCTCCTGCAATCTGAATTTCATATTCGGGTGAAGTAAAACGAGTCATCATCGGAGCAAAAAGCTCCGTGATCGGAGTTAAAAGAGTCATCATCGGAGCAAAACGAGTCATGATCGGAGTTAAACGAGTCATGATCGAAGCAAAACGAGTCATCATCGGAGCAAAAAGAGTCATGATCGAAGCAAAAAGCTTCGAAATCGGAGCAAAAAGCTGCGTGATCGGAGCAAAAAGCTCCGCGATCGGAGCAAAAAGCTTCGAAATCGGAACAAAGGCGTTGAGTATATACCATTTGTGTAAATGTTATAGGGTATTCGATCGTTATGTTCGTGGGAACCATTTCTACGCCATCATTCCGAGTCTTTTATTTGTTATAATTATAGTCATTATTATATTATATTCAATTTTATCAAACAAATCAATCAATGTGAATTGCCGCCAGCAATTCGCATTCTGTCCCCAATACGAAAACCACATCGAACACACGGGCAGACACGCGGGTCTGCCCCTACAGAAAAAATAAATCCAATTATTGTCGTTATACCGAGCAGAATCGTTTGTAATTTTCGTAGGGGCGCACCCATGTGTGCGCCCGCATTCTGTTCTATGTACCTCTACCTTTCCAAAATGTGAATCTTGCTTTTGCCGACTGGCGTTCAGGAAAGCCCGTTAAAATTTTCGAATCAGGCGTTTAAAAGCGATGACCTGTTTTTTGGTAACCGGCGAACGGCTGTAACGAAGGTCAATAAACACCGCGGTAATGCGATGAATCGCTTCCGCTTTCCGGGGAAAACGCTCGCTCGCCCTCTGCCCAAAATGAAGCGGCCCTTCCCAACGCAAACGCTGAATCCCGTTTTTTTCCATTTTGCGACAAAAAACATGGTAATGCTTGAGTACCGGATCGGTACTCAGGTTCCGCCGCTTCAATATATACGAAAGCAACACAAATAAAAAAGACACGATAATAATAACCGTAAAAAAGAGTTCCGATCCCTTGATGTTCTTGAACCCCAAATGCTTCAATATATCGATTTGCTGAAACCGGTCATAACCGATAATCCATGCGTCCCATTTGTAGTTAATCGTATCCCAGTGAAGTCTAAAAAAACGGCCCACTTTTTTAAAGATATTCTCTTTGAGCGCTTCGCGCAACGCTTCTTCCGGACTCTGCCCCGAGAGCTTTCCCAATGCCAGAGACTCACTGACTTCCAAACCGTAAACGATTCGCTCCGGCGATACCCACGCCGTGGGATCCACCCGCTGCCACCCTTTCCCTTCCAACCATACTTCCGACCACGCGTGCGCTTCACATTGACGAACCAATAAATAATTTCCCACATTATTGTAGACACCGCCTTGATATCCGACAACCAAACGCGCCGGAACCTGCGCGGCCCGCATCAACAGGGTAAAAGCGCCGGCAAAATGCTCGCAAAATCCTTTGCGTTTATTGAATAAAAAATCTTCAAAAGGTTCATCCGAGTCCATCAATCCGGGTTTGAGCGTATACACAAAACCGGAATTCTTAAAATAGGCTTCAGCCATTTGAACAATTTCCGAATCACTCGACGCCTGAGCGGCGCCGGTAATGAGGAATGCGGCAACAAATGCCCAGCTCGGAATATGGGCAATATGCCACCCAATGGCTGCGGCCAGCGATACGATAAGCCAGTTGATGGCGGATTTGGGAACCGGAAGGACAGCAGTGGGGGTGATGGGTTTAGTCATTTTGAACCGGCCATTGAAAAAGAGCGAGCGCTTCAAGACTCGCGGTGGTGTGACTCGGACCGGCGCTCCATTCGATTTGAGTTCCGGGGATTCGTAAACCGAACGGCAATCCCTGAGCGTCGGCTTCCAGAACCCAGCGCGTGAGCTGAGAGAGGCGGCTTTCGGTTCCCATGTGACCGAGGTGGTTCCAGTCAAACCAGAGCTGGTCGGAACCGCCGCCGGTAAACTCCTTTTATGAGTACCCCCAAGGGAGGCAAAACAACCTCTAGTAAACCTTCTTTACCTACTTTCTCAAAAGAAAGTAGGTTGACATTGCGAGATTTTTGATTTACCATACATTCATGATCGAAGCAAAAAAAATAAAAAGACTTCCGTATGGAAATGCCGATTTTGATTCTTTCACGGTAAAAAACCTTTATTTCGTGGACAAAACCCAATACATTCGGAATATTGAAGAAAAAGGAGACTTCTTATTTTTCATCCGTCCGAGACGGTTTGGCAAAACCTTATTCCTTTCGGTTCTGGGAGACTATTATGATATCGCCCAAAAAGATCAATTCGATACCTTATTCGAAGGAACCGATATCCAAAAAAATCCCACAACGGAAAAGAACAAATACCTGGTTTTCAAATTGAATTTTTCATTGATCGAACCTCAAATCTCCAAAGTTGAAGATTCATTTGTTCACTATATCCAAAAAGCGGCCAAAGAATTTGTAATAAAATATGAAAAATTCCTGGATATCGACATCAAAGAAGCAGAAGCGGAATTCAATGCTCAAAAAAGTGCTTCCGATGTCATGGTTTCTTTTTTAAGTTATTGCAGTGGAAAAAAAGAGAAACTGTTTATCATCATCGATGAATACGATAATTTTGCCAATACGATTTTATCCGCAGACGGTGAGGCGGAGTTTCAACGCTTCACCCATGCCGGCGGTTTTTTACGTGCATTCTTTAATGTGCTCAAAGGGGGAACCACCGAAGGCAGTGCCCCGATTTCCCGTTTATTCATGACCGGTGTGTCTCCGATTACTCTGGACGATGTAACGTCCGGTTTTAATATTGCCACGAATATTTCATTGGAACCGGATCTGAACTGCATGTTGGGATTCACCAAAGAGGAAGTGATTCGGATGGTTAACTACTATCGGGATGCGGGAAAGATTCATCATTCGACCGATGAAATCATGGAAATCATGGCGCGTTGGTACAACCATTACCGGTTTTCCATTGAATCGGATAACGAAGTGTTTAATACGGTTCTCGTTTTGTATTTCCTTCAGCAATACATGTTCCGGTCCAAAATTCCTTTGGACCTCATCGACCGAAACATGCGAATCGATTATGGGAAACTCCGTCATTTGATTGTGATCGATAAAAAAGGTATCCCGAAGACTAACGGGAATTTCTCCAAACTCCAAAAGATTATTGAAGATCAAACGATTAAAACCACGATTAAGACCGGTTTTTCTATTTCGGAACTTCACCACCCCAGTAATTTTGTTTCTCTTCTGTATTATTTCGGTCTCCTCACCATTCGGGGCAGCGATGAGGAAGGAAATACGCTGTTATCCATCCCTAATGAAACCGTGAAACATCTCTATTATGATTTCATTAAAGCAACGTACGAAGAGACCGGGGGCCTGGCTCTGAATACCGATGAGTACCTTGAGCGAATGCAAGAAATGGCATTTCGGGGAAACTGGGAAGCGCTGGTAAACTATATTGCGAAGGATATGGAATCCTCATTGGGTTTAAGGGATCTAATAACCGGTGAAAAAGCCATTCAGGTATTTTGGAATGTGTATCTGGGATTGAGTAAGTATTATATCATCCACACTGAAAAAGAGATGAATCAGGGTTATGCGGATATTTTAATGGAACCCCTTTTGAATCAATACCCGAATATCAAGTTCTCCTACGTGCTGGAAATCAAATACATGAAACCACTGGCCAAAAAGAAAGAGAGACCGAAAGAGAAAATCGAGAAACTTAAAGAGGATGCCGGAGCCCAACTCGATCGATACGGGAATGATGAGCGGTTTTTAAAGGTGATCGGTCAAACGGCGTTAAAAAAAATTATCCTTATTTTCTCTGGGCATCGACTGATATATCATGGGGAAGTTCCTTTACGTCAAAAAAATAGTTGAGGTGAACGGAGAGATATAAAAATAATCTGCGGGCGGTTCGCGAACCGCCCCTACAAAATTGCCTTATTTGATCCCCAGTCCCCAATATTGGCAATGATTATTTATCCTAATAAGGATCTTCGATACATCATTCGTAGGGGCGATTCGCGAATCGCCCCCTTTTTCAAGAAGAAAGTAGGTTGACAGTGCGAGATTTTTGATTTACCATACATTCATGATCGAAGCAAAAAAAATAAAAAGACTTCCATATGGAAATGCCGATTTTGATTCTTTCACGGTAAAAAAACTTTATTTCGTGGATAAAACCCAATACATTCGAAATATTGAAGAAAAAGGAGACTTCTTATTCTTCATTCGTCCGAGACGGTTCGGGAAAACCCTCTTTCTTTCAATCCTGGGAGATTATTATGATATCGCCCAAAAAGATCAATTCGATACCTTATTCGAAGGAACCGATATCCACAAAAATCCCACAACAGAAAAGAACAAATACCTGGTTCTCAAATTGAATTTTTCGTTGATCGAACCTGAACTTTCCACGGTCCAGGGATCGTTCCTTGATTATATCAAGGGTTCCGTTTTCGACTTTATCCTGAAATATCAAAAATTTTTGGATATCGACGTTAACGAAGCAAAATTCGAGATTAACTCGAGAAAGAGCGCCTCCGATGTGATGGTGAAATTTTTAAGTTTTTGTGAGAGAACCAAACAAAAACTTTATGTCATTATCGATGAATACGATAATTTTGCCAATACCATCTTATCCACTAAAGGTGAGGCGGAATTCCAACGCATTACTCATGGTGGCGGTTTTTTACGGGCATTCTTTAATGTGCTCAAAGGGGGAACCACCGAAGGCAGTGCCCCGATTTCTCGTTTATTCATGACCGGTGTGTCTCCGATTACTCTGGACGATGTCACATCAGGCTTTAATATCGCTTCGAATATTTCATTAAACTCCGACTTAAATACTCTTTTGGGGTTCACGAGAGCCGAAGTCCAAACCATGATTGAGTATTACAGAGAAATCGGGAAGATTCATCATTCAACCCATGAACTCATGGAGATCATGGGACAATGGTATAATCATTACAGATTTTCGATGAATGCCAATGAGGAAGTATTTAACCCGACCAATGTCTTATATTTCCTGAAAGAATACATGGTCGATTTTCAAATTCCGGTTAATTTAATCGATACCAATTCCAGTATCGATTATGCCAAACTCCGCCATTTGATTGTGATCGATAAAAAAGGTATCCCGGAGACCAACGGGAATTTCTCCAAACTCCAAAAGATCATTGAAGATCAAACGATTAAAACCACGATTAAAACCGGTTTTCCTATTTCGGAACTTCACCACCCGAGTAATTTTGTTTCTCTGCTGTATTATTTCGGTCTCCTCACCATTCGGGGCAGCGATGATGAAGGGAATACGCTGTTATCCATCCCCAATGAAACCGTGAAACATCTCTATTATGATTTCATTAAAGCAACGTACGAAGAGACCGGAGGCCTGGCTCTGAATACCG
>JBLMYT010000045.1:0-3924 GCA_050258455.1 Candidatus Omnitrophota bacterium
GAGAAAACTCATTAAATGATACATTGCGGTATCCTGGGGGCACTCTGTATGGGCAGTTCGCGAACGACCTCTTAACCGCGTATTAATATTTTCAAACAAAGGAGGAAACCAAAATGGAATACGTACCGATTTGGGCACGAGACTTCCAACGAGAAGCGAACCAAAAAAAAACAGAGGAAATAGCAGAAAGGATGATAAAGAAAGGGCTTAGGATAGAAACGATTGCAGAATATCTCGATATTACGGTTGAAGAAGCGAAGAAATTGACCGAGAAATTCATTAATTGATATATTGCGGTATCTGGGATCACTCGTTGAGCGGTTCGCGAACCGCCCTCTTAACTTTTTGGTCTGTGCTTTATTCATAAATGGGGCGATTCGCGAATCGCCCCTACAAAAGTTCATCTGGCTCACTCTACTTGAAATCTCCGATCAGGGCAAAGGGGGCTCTTGGAGAATTCCATTCTCTGGTTCCTGTTTTTGGGGTTCGAACTTATTATCCCATTCTGTTCGAAATACTTCAATTATTCGTGTATTCTCCAGAACTATATCCATGATTTTCGAAAGCGCGTGCGAGAAATTAGCGGACTGATCACCCCCGAAACAATGGGATAACTCATGTAAATAGGTACCTAAAACAGCGCTGAACCTTCCCTGAATAAACAAATTGCTTTTTAAACAAATATAGGATAAAGTGTAACGAATTTTGATCCCGGAAGGTGTATCGATCGGTTTTTTCAGAAGTATTAAATTTGCCATTCCTTTCCAGGCGGAATTTTTTTCTCGTATTACCTTGCACGGAGGAAGCTGCATTTCCCCCAAAAAGTTTCTCAATAATAATGAAGCCGTGTTTTGTAAAAATCCGATCAATTCGATCTCAATTCCCTCAGGTTCGCTTGCATAACTAAACCCGCCGGCTTTTTCACACACTTCTTCCAGCGTCGGATATCCTAAATTCAGGAATCCATCCTGGACGAGTCGGTATTTTTGAGACTGGTTACGTAACCATGCAATTGCCTGGCTACGTTTATTATATGCAGAAATATCGACTCTTTTCCTCTTAATAGCCACCAATAGATTCGGATATTTCTTCTTCCAATTTTTTACATGCTGTTCCGAACCTGCAATTTTTCTAACTAACATATTTAAAATTTCGTACCATGTTTCGAGGTCGTATTTTTTTTTCGGATACTCATACCAGCGGTTTTTTAAGGCTTCCAAAACTTCAAAGGCAGGTTCTGGGGGCAACTCTCCCACTATTCGCTTGATTTTATCAACGATATCCATCTGGTAAAACGAATCCCTTTCTCTTCCCGTTGGGCGATAAGAATGCAAACAGAAAATCAATGGATAGGGAAAAGAGCCCATCGCTTGATACCCGGCAAATAAAATTCCCTCTCCTGTATAATTATAAGTTAAAGGGTAATAATCAGGTTTACGTTGGTCCGAACGATAAAATATTGCAAATTTATCGGAAACCCATATCTTTTTTCCAAATAATGGATTCTCAGGGTAAAAAAAACTCAACAATGCACTTTCAAGAAACGTTCGATCCTTTGAAGAAAAAGCAGAAAGTTTTAAAATGGTATTTTTTTGAGGTTTATTTAATTTCCAAACGCGGTAGGCCAGAGATTTAAGAAAGGTGTCATCCACAAATGTTTCATCCGTGATGACTTCGAGTCCCCAATCCCTGGAATACATTTGGATCTTCCACCCATAATCGCGTAATGCACATAACGAAGCGATTTTAAAACCTTCACCGAAATAACCTGCATACTCATTCCCTGTTCCCCGCTTGGTTGAAGCCCCGATATGGAGTAACCAATCATAACTAAACGACACTTCGCATGATTCAAATTTCAATACATCATCGGTAATTTCATAAGAAAAATTCTCATGCCATTTTTTGTATCCCAGGGAATCATAGAAATTCTGAATCAGGTCCCGGAGAACTTTAAACTTTGACCATCTGACAGGGTAGTCATATATAAGGTTCAATCGAACCACTTGTGCTCCCGATTTATCTCTGTTGTGTTTCGTATCAATCATGAATGCATAGTAAATAAAAACCTGGGCAATGTCAATATCTGAGGCCGTTCTGTTCGCTGTTCGGTCTCAAATAGTGCATCAAAACATGGTTTTAATATTAAAAAAATTGAACCCTCTCATTGAACTGACTGCTTTTATAAAAAGTTCATTTGTCGGCGAATACACTCGTTTACCTGCAACCGGCAACCAATTTACATCTGATTTTTCCCTTGAAATTAATGCGTTTTTTTGATATCATGTCTCATTGGAGGAAGAATGGAATATGTACCGATTTGGGCACGCGATATAAGACGAGAAGGAGTATTAGAAGGAAAAAGAGAAGCAGCAAAAGAAATTTCAGAAAGGCTGCTAAATCACGGACTTAAAATTGAAGCCATTGCAAGGTATCTTGATATGACAGTCGAAGAGGTAAATCAATTAACCGAGAGAACTCATTGAATGATACATTGCGGTATTCTGGGGGCACTCTGTATGGGCAGTTCGCGAACGACCTCTTAACCGCGTATTAATATTTTCAAACAGAGGAGGAAACCAAAATGGAATATGTACCGATTTGGGCACGCGATATAAGACGAGAAGGGAAATCAGAAGGAAAATCAGAAGAGAAACAAGAAGTAGCCAAAAGGATGCTAAATAAAGGGTTTAGGATAAAAACTATTTCCGAATGTCTCGATATTTCGGTTGAAGAAGTGAAGAAATTAACCGAGAAACTCATTAATTGATATATTGCGGTATCCGGGATTACTCGGTAGGGGCGGTTCGCGAACCGCCCTTTTAAATTTCAATCTGCGTCTTATTGTTAGAAGGGGGCGATTCGCGAACCGGCCCTGCAAAAGAATCTCTTAATAATCCTTAATTCGTTTCATCAGTGCTTGAAATATATACACTTTTTTGATATCATCCAATTGGAAGGATAAATTCCATGAATCCACGAGTCGATATTGTGTGAAGAAAGTGAGTGAAGAAAGAGAAGAAAACGTCCAAAACGATCGAGCCGAAAAATGCGATTATGATTCTGCGTGGAAAGAAGTCCTTAAAAAATTGTTCAAAGATTGTTTTGAGTTTTTCTTTCCCGAAATCCATGATGCCATTGATTTCACCAAAGAAATTGTGTTTCTGGATAAAGAATTAAACGAAATTCAGCCGGGCAGCAGTCAAGGGGATCGTGAAGCTGATATTCTGGCAAGAGTCCATCTCCGAGATGGAAGTATTAATTATATTTGCTTGATTATCCATGTTGAAGTACAATCACAAGAACGGTCGGACTTTATGGAAAGGATGTTTATTTACTATTACCGAGCCTTTGATAAGGAAAAGAAAGAGAAAATACCGGTAATCAGCCTTGCCATATTAACGGATGACAACAAAAATTTTCGGCCCAATACCTTTAAATTCAGCTTTTGTGGATTCGAAATTAAAATGAAGATACCGATGGTTAAAATACTCGATTATAAATCAAAACCGAAACTCAAAAAGAAACTTGAAAACTCGACTAATCCCATGGCGTTGGTGGTTAAAGCCCAATTGAAAAGCCTTGAGGTCAAGCGATTGAATAATGAAGCGAAATTTGAAGTGGAAAATGAATTGATCCGGGAATGTTATCGAATGAAATATTCGAAAGAAAACATTCGAACATTGATTAGTTTTATCGATTGGGTGATTCGATTACCGGAGGCATATAAAGGTCTGGTATTAAAAGTAATTAAAGAAACAGAGGAGGAAACCAAAATGGAATACGTACCGATTTGGGCACGAGATATAAGACAAGAAGGAAAATCAGAAGGAATAGCTGAAGGAAACAAAAAAACCAAAGAAGCAATTGAACGGATGTTGAATGATGGACTTAGGATCGAAACCATTGCAACGTATTTTGGTA
>JBLMYT010000046.1:0-78320 GCA_050258455.1 Candidatus Omnitrophota bacterium
ATTTCGATATCTTTTTCCGGTTCTTTTTGGGTGGTACCCTCCAACTTTTGATCGGCCCCCCAAAAGTATCCAGCGAAAATATGTAAATCTGATGAAAAAAATTCAAAAGAAGAATTGCTGAAACGAGTCATTTTTCATTTGCAATCCCCGAGGTTTTAATTTATAATTAAAGCTCATTCCTATCGGATAATAAATCAAAACAAGGATAATACCCGTGATACTCGCAATTAAAATCGCTTCGATTATTCTCGCTTTAATCGTTCTTTTACGATTCAAGGTCGATTTGGCGCTGACGATTTTCATCCTCTCCTTTTATACGGTCCTGCTTTTCGGCGTGAGGCTGGAAACCGCATTGATCGAATCGGCCAAGGTTATGATCGACGCCAAAACCATTCAGTTGTTAATCATCACCACCATGGTGTTGTATGTGGAAAGTGTCCAGCGGTCCAGACACATGTTCGATAAATTGATCTCATCGCTCAATTCGGTCATGCGAGACAAACGGATCGTGGCCCTTGTCGCACCGGCGATTATCGGCTTTTTGCCCTTAATGGGCGGCGCGTTGATTTCTGCGCCCCTGGTGGATGTCTCAACGAAAAATATGAATATTAAACCCGAATTTAAAGCATTCATCAATTATTGGTTCCGACATCCCTGGGAATACGTGTGGCCAGTGTATGCCAGTCTGGTCATCTTCGAAATGCTTTCCGGAATTCCGCTGAAAACCATTATTCTTTACCAGGCCCCGTTTACCCTTTTGAACATCGTGACCGGGTTAACGATTACTGGCATCTATTTCAAACGGCACCATGTGAAGCGGGAGGTCCCCAAAGAGATCAAGACCTTTACCGAAACCGTGAAGGATTTTTTCCAGGGTATTTGGCCCCTGCTTTTAATTATCGTTCTCTTCTTTTTCGTCTCCGTGCCGCTTCATATTACCATGCTGATTGTTGCTGCCGTGCTGACCTTCTTTCAACGGTTATCACCCAAAGAGATCTTTGCCATGTTTTTCACGAAACCCACGTGGCGGATTGTCGTGGTTATTGGCGCGGTTATGGTGTTTCAACACATGATCGAAATCTCCAATGCGTTTAAATCCTTAAATGCGATGCATATGTCGGTGGTGTCGGTCGTCGCCTTCTCTTTTCTCGTGTCGTTTTCGATGGGCTTTTTGACCGGAGTGAATACGGCCTTTATTGCGATTGCTTTCCCCATCCTGCTTCCGCTCATCAAGCACCTTTCCCCGGACCGGTTCCTTCCGATTTCGCTTTACGTCTTTGTCATCGGGTTTGCCGGCATCCTGCTCTCCCCCCTTCACCTGTGTTTGGTGCTGACGAATGAATACTTCAAATCGTCGCTTTATAAGGTTTACTATTATCTATTGCCGCCGGGAATTTTCCTTTCGGTCATCGCCACGGTTCTGGCACTGACGCTTCGTTTTTGAATCCTGAAATTATAGAGAGGGTGAGGGGGTTTGTATAAATTAGGATGTCGTAGAGACGTAGCGCGCTACGTCTCTACAAATCGATAGAATACCTGATAATATTTACACAAAATATTGATACACTCCCGAATTATAACCCCAGCCTGGTTTTCAAATCCTCCGGCATGGCGTTTTTATGGACCATGAGTGCCACGGTTTTAAGCCGGAAATACGCGCGGGATAAATACACATAGCCGCCATTGGCCCGTTGGGTGCCGCCGGAATTTTTGACGATGTAGAATTTCTCACCGTTTTGATCCTGAGCGATTCCCACCACATGCATCAGGTGGTCATCGGTCGTTGTCCAATTATCAAAGGTGTGTTGTCTCATTTCCTGGCTGATGGCTTTTTCTTTGACAGGGCCGGTCAGGTCTTCTTCCTGTTCCCGATACGTTTTGTCGTCCCAATCTTTCTCGGGAACCACCGCAAACCCCATTTTCTTGCTTTCGAATTCCTTTTCGCTCACATCGCCGTCCCAAATGACCGAGTACCCGGATTTGAGTGCATGGTCGATCGTGCGTTCGAGGTCATCGATCGGGATATTGTAGTAATTGGCGTTGTACGTCCAGTTGTCGGGAATGTCGAGCCAGCATTTTTGATAAAACGGATGATGGGTATAAGAGGTGAACTCGATGTAATCGTCGGGATTGATGCCCATGACCTCATCGGCGAAACGCCGCGGGGTATAGGTATTTCCATTGTAAGAAAATTCGGTGGGCACGTTTCCCAGGTAAACGTCGAGCACGGCCCGATAGGCGTCCAACCATCGGGGCGTCACACGCTGCCCTTTGTTTTTCATGACCGCATCGAGGATGCCGTCCAGAACGCTGACCATTTCGCCGTGGTTGTGCCGCTTTTCATCGATCCGCATGCCCGTATACACCGTTTCAGGGACCATCCCATACGCTCGAAGCACATCCAGCACATCGTGAGCCTGGCCTCCGGATGAATGATTGGCCATTCCGTGCATACGGAAAAACCGCATGGCTTTTTGGGGATAGGCCTGACGAACCACAAACATTTCGGAAAGATCAAATTCTCCTTTTCCCATCCGCAGCAGCTCGGATTCGATAAAGGAAACCGTGGAAAAGCACCAGCACGTGCCCGTGCGGTACTGATTTTTTACCGGTGTGCATTTCACTTCGGTCACGGTTTTGAAGACGTAACCGCATTCACTTTCTTTTTTGCTTGCACCGGTTTTCTTGCTGATTTTTTCGGCTGAACCGATACCGGTGGTGATTGCGATGAGGACGGCAAAAACCAACATGTTTAAAACGATCTTGGATGTTTTCATTGTTCCTCCGGAAACATTGATATAATCGATTTTAAGTCCTGAAAATTCGATTATAATACTTTTTCCCCAAATATGAAAGACATGATGCCGGGAATATGATGTGCGTTCCATTGCTTTTCGTTTCGGTTTTTGTTATCATCCCTCATTCCGGTTTTTCAAAATCGGATATCATTGCATCGAAATGATCACACACCAGGAGGAACACGTATGAATCGAGGATTTTTCAAACTTTTTTTCTGTGCCGTTATGGTTTTCATGTTTTTATCCGGTAATGCGTTCGGACAACTCAGCATCGTGATGGGTGGCAACAACAGGGAACAGGCCAATGCCATCGTCCGATCCTTCGACTCTCTGAACGGCGGATTTGTCCTGGCCGGCTTTGCCCGCGGGGATGATACCAATGCCTTAATTATCCAAACCCGACTGGATGGGACACCGGTTAACGCGGTGACCTCGGTAGGAAAATTAGAGGATATCGCCACATCCATGGTTGCCACCTCGGACCGGCATTATGTAATTACGGGCTGGACGCGCAGTTATAAAAAAAAACCGGGAGATAAGGATAAAGACGATATGTTCATCATCAAACTCAGGGAAGACTTTTCTCAGGCGTGGGCGAAAGTATACCATGTCGATTCCACGGATCCGGATCATCGCGCCTTCTCCATTATCGAATGCAGCAAGGAACTCGGAGGGGGATACGCTGTCACCGGCTGGCATGCGACGGACCCCAAAACGCATCGCGTGATCGTCCTTCGGGTAAAGGAGGATGGAAGTATCCAATGGATCCGAACGTTCCAGCCGGGCTATACGTGGAGCGAAGGATACAGTCTCTGTGAAGTCAAAGGCGATCCGAATACGAAATTTGCCGTGGTGGGAGCGTGTCTCCCTCAGGGCAATTCCCTAAAAGATGCCTTTCTTTTACGCCTCCGCGCCGATGGAACGGCATTGGGCACGACCCTTTTCAATGGAAAATACGATGATTCGGCTCAAACGGTAGCGTGGGATAACAATTTAAAAAAACCGGGTATCGTGGTTGCCGGATGGACCAAGAGCTGTGGCGAAGGCGTTCCCGCAACCGGCAATATCTGGGTTTCCAAATTCACAAGCGCCGGAACCAAGATATGGGCAAACGCGTATTCGTGGTCAAAGTTATCCGAAAAACCTGAGAATAATGAACAAATCATGGGTGATAAATCCTTGATCGTCGCATCCGAAGTCACCGGAGGAGGATACGCGTTAACCGGTTGCACCTATTCTCGTGGCCCGGCTACCCCCGATTCGCCGAATGTTCTGTTATTTCGGGTCAGCCCCGATGGCAAGCTGATGTGGGGCAATCAGGGCAGCGTTCACCCCTCCTATCCGTTCGATAATATGTCCGACGGCGGATGTGCGCTCGTTGAAATTCCCGCTTTTCCCAAACAGGGAATTCAAGAAAACTGTCTGGCCATCGCAGGCTGGAGCAATAGCTTCGGTACATCCAACCCCCCAACCTCAGAGAACTTCTTATTATCGCTTTTCCTTGCCCGGACCGGAACCCGACCGGAAGGATGCGCCGTTCAATTCCCCATGCAAAGTAATCCCTTTAATGTAAAACCCGGCGAAAGTGTTGCTTACACCAATGCCGGATCAACCGGCGAATTCAAAGTTGTTCCATGCAAACCCTTATACCGACGGATTTGCAAAGAAAAAATAATTAATTAATTCGTTATATAGCTATATATAGTTATATATAAAAGGGCGGATTAATATCCGCCCTCATCATGCCGGATCCGATGACCTTTAAAAGCAATAAACTCTACCAATTGATCGAAAACGAAGATGCCGAGCAATGGGAACTCCACGCCACGGAGATTAAATAATTACCAATAGGGGATTTAATCTCTCCCGTATCTCCATATCGGGCAGTGGCACACTTCGATTTATCGTAGAGACGTAGCGTGTTACGTCTCTACAAACCAATACGCCACCATCACATTTACACAAATTATGATACACTCTCGACCTAGGCGCGCGACGTCTTTCAGCGTTTTTTCTTTCTAAATATTTACCAAAAAAAATTCAGTAATCATTTGACATTTTTTTGGGGGTTTCATAAAATTAGAGAGAAGAGAAAATTATAAAACGAGGAGGGAAAGAGTATGGATAAGAAAAAATTTTTTTTGGTGATTCCTCTGTTCTGTTTGTTTTGGTGGGGAAATGCATTAGACGCATCCGACGTCATTTACCGGGCTCATGTGGCCAGCAAGGGGTGGTTGAACTGGGTGTCGGATGGTCAGACTGCCGGAACCACGGGCCAAAGCAGAAAGATGGAAGCCGTTGAGATCCGGTTGAATTCGAAATTGGGACCGATAAAGTTGCAATATCGCGCTAACATTAGCGGCAAGGGATGGCTGCCCTGGGTTTCCGCCGGTCACAATATCGGGAAAACCAGCGAGACCATTCGGATGGAAGCCCTTGAGATTCGACTGGTGAACCCACCCGCGGGGTATTCCATCAAATACCGGGCGCATGTGGCAGCGCTTGGATGGCTGCCCTGGGTATTCGACGGCCAAACCGCCGGAACCATTGGTCAAAACCGACGAATGGAAGCCGTTGAAATCGTCTTGATCAAAACACTGGCGTGCAGCACGCCCCCTTATGCCCCCAATTATTGGAACGATCAGAATGGCATTCAATACAATAATAATTGTTATAACTACGCGAATAACAAACGCACTGATACCTTCGCCCAACCGGGACTTGGCGGTGGGGACATGTACCATTCGATCGATTGCGCGGAAGTGACCCGCGGGGCCATCACCGATGGCTTGGAGAAAACAACGGCCACGGCAGTGCCGACCGGAGGGAAAACCAAAATTGCACTGGTAATCTGGCCGCCTGAAATCGATTTCCATTGGTATCGACAGGACAGCAATGGGAAATGGTCTCATAAACCCGGCGGGACCATGGCCACCAACCGCGATAACTCGGGGCATCTGATCACCAACCCGGAAACGGCCAACCGGGGACCCTATACGATTTTTTGCGGTTACTTCCTGACATGCTCGGATGTAAACCAGGGACAAGGGCATGCCAATATTCAATAATCATTCAATAATAATTATTCAATAATCAACCAAAAAAGGGAGAATAAACATGAAACATTTAATTTTAGTTGTCGCGATCGTTGTTGGGATCAGTTGGGGGATTGTCATGAACGCCCAGGATGATCCGGGTGCTGCCAATGGTCTGAAAGTCACCATCCTGATTTTTTCCGGTCGGCCCAATCCGACATTTATGATTACCGATCCGGTGCTGATCGATCAATTGACGCGAACCGTATCCCATTTACCGAAAGACGGAAAGCCGACCCCGCCGGTTCTGGGATTCAATGGGATCCTGGTCGAAAACTTTTCAAAACGGATGCCTGACCTCCAATCCTTTCTCGTGAAACATTCGAGCATCGAATTGAAGAACAAAAACATCACGGGTGGGGAGCGGGGCGAACTCCGTCAGGATAGTAACCTCGACCTTCAGGAAACCCTCCTCGAGTACGCCAGAAAAGAGGGCCTGATCGATGAGAAAATAATCGATCTAATCAAATTGAAATAACGACTTAACGATTTAATGGATGGATACTCAGCGCTGAGTCAATCCCTGACAGTAACCGAGGAATAATTAAAGGAGGAGAAACGCTTATGTCTAAGAAAATAATATTTTTCATGATTTCTTTATTTATTGTTTTAGGGTTTGGAAATTCTTTGGAAGCGGGAGACGTGGTTTATCGGGCGCATGCGGCCAATTTGGGGTGGATGGCCTGGGTGTCGGATGGTCAAACCGCCGGAACTACCGGCCAAAGCAGACAAATGGAAGCCGTTGAAATCAAATTGGACCCAAAATTGGCACCGATGAAGGTCCAATATCGGGCGCATGTGGCCAATTTAGGATGGCTGCCGTGGGTTTCCGAGGGTCAAAGCGCAGGAACTACCGGCCAGGGCCGGCGAATGGAAGCTGTTGAAATCAAATTGGTGAATCCGCCGGCAGGATATGCCATCCAATACCGGGCGCATGTGGCAGACCTCGGATGGTTGCCCTGGGTGTCCGATGGTCAAACCGCCGGAACCACGGGACAGAGCCGGCGAATGGAAGCCGTTGAAATCAAATTGGTAATTCTTCCAAAATACGCCGTCCAATATCGGGCGCATGCGGCCAATTTGGGATGGATGTCGTGGGTTTCCGATGGACAAACCGCCGGAACCACCGGTCAAAGCCGGCAAATGGAAGCCGTTGAAATCAAATTGGACCCAAAATTGACACCAATGAAGGTCCAATATCGGGCGCATGTGGCCAATTTGGGGTGGCTGCCCTGGGTATCCGATGGCCAAACGGCCGGGACTACCGGCCAGGGCAGGCGAATGGAAGCCGTTGAAATCAAATTGGTGAATCCGCCGGCAGGGTAGGCCATCCAGTACCGGGCGCATGTGGCCAATTTGGGGTGGCTGCCGTGGGTCTCCGACGGTCAAACGGCCGGGACTACCGGCCAGGGCAGGCGAATGGAAGCCGTTGAAATCAAATTGGTGATTCTGCCAAAATACGCCGTCCAATATCGGGCGCATGTGGCCAATTTGGGGTGGCTGCCCTGGGTATCCGATGGCCAAACGGCCGGGACTACTGGCCAGAGTCGACAAATGGAAGCCGTTGAAATCAAATTGGACCCAAAATTGGCACCGATGAAGGTCCAATATCGGGCGCATGTGGCCAATTTAGGATGGTTGCCGTGGGTTTCCGACGGTCAAACGGCCGGGACTACCGGCCAGGGCAGACGAATGGAAGCCGTTGAAATCAAATTGGTGAATCCGCCGGCAGGATATGCCATCCAATACCGGGCGCATGTGGCAGACCTCGGATGGTTGCCCTGGATGTCCGATGGTCAAACCGCCGGAACTACGGGCCAGAGCCGGCGAATGGAAGCCGTTGAAATCAAATTGACCAAAGCCGGAGGTTGTGGCACTCCCCCCTATTCGCCGAATTATTGGAACGATCAGAATGGCATTCAATACAATAATAATTGTTATAACTATGCGAATAACAAACGCACCGATACCTTCGCCCAACCGGGACTTGGCGGTGGGGATATGTACCATTCGATCGATTGCGCGGAAGTGACCCGTGGGGCCATCACCGATGGATTGGAGAAAACAACGGCCACGGCAGTACCGACAGGAGGGAAAACCAAAATTGCGCTGGTGATCTGGCCGCCTGAAATCGATTTTCATTGGTATCGACAGGACAGCAATGGGAAATGGTCTCATAAACCCGGAGGGACCATGGCCACCAACCGCGATAACTCGGGGAATATTATCGCCAACCCGGAAACGGCCAACCGGGGACCCTATACTATTTTTTGCGGTTACTTCTTGACTTGCTCGGATGTGAACCAGGGACAAGGGCATGCCAATATCAAATAGGTTTCAGTCAAGGAAAGAGTTGATAATGAATAACAAAATAAAAAAAATATTAATTTAAAGGAGAGAATGAGATGGAAGAACAAAACAAACAAATCTCGGTTATTTCAACCGGTATCGGTACAACGGTTGATATTTACTTGCAATCTCCGGTTTCGTCCTCGGGTTTCATCTGGTGTTTGTCCCAAATGCCGGATGGCCTGATTTTAATCGATTCCCAACGAAACCCCGTGCTTCCGGAACCGGCCGATAGTCCGTATCGGCAGATTTTTACGTTCAGCACTGTTCGAGAGGGGAAATTCAATGTCTCGTTTAGCCTGATCCAGGTATGGGATCCCTCCCGGCCTGCGGACCAGACTCAGGTTCAGATTAACGCCTCGGCAGACGACGCGGATCCTCCGGAAAATCTCAACACGCATCTGGGCCGCAACCGATTCGCGGCAGTGGAAGCCCATATGCGATACGCCAAACCTGCCCTTCCGTATGGCTTCCCGTCCAACGACGGGCTGAGCTCCGGTCGACCTCCGATAATGGTCCCGCTTTATGGGATTGTCGTCGACGACGGTACGTCCGCCATGGCAACCGAGAGTATGACCAGCGTGGTGGTGGAAGATCCGTCCCGGTGTATTGCGCTCTACGGGACGCCCCGGGGAATTGCCCTGACCGCGGAACTGTGCACCCAGAAGTACGGTTTCCCCATTGGTGTCAAAGGCGATCTGGAAACGATTATTGCGCGAAAGGGACCCAACAACACCGTGATCCACGATCCGAAGAACTGCGTGATGATGTACGGAACCCCCACCGGACTCTCCCTTGATCCGGCCAAATGCGTCAATAAGTACGGTTTCCCGATTATCCGCGAAGGCTAACATCGATTTCTTGCATTAACCGGCAGCGGTACATGGTTCATGTACCGCTGCTGGTTCGTGTTATTCGTTTAGTATTTATAATTTATATTTATTAAATATCATGCAAAAAGGAGGTTAAATGAAATATCAACCGATTACCGGGGTATGGGAAATAACGATGGGCTGCAACATGAAGTGCAAACACTGCGGCTCCGGGTGCGCCGAACCATTAGCGGACGAACTGACCACCGAAGAGGCCCTGGCTTTGGCGCGAGACATTGCCCAACTGGGGTTACAATGGATTACGCTTTCCGGCGGCGAACCGTTTACGCGACCCGATTGGCCGCTACTGGTCCGAGAATTTTCCCAACATGGGGTCATTCCCAATATGATATCCAACGGGTGGCTGATTACCGACGAGATCCTGGATACCGCCAAAGCCAACGACGTGGGAGCCATTGCCATCAGCCTGGATGGCCTGGAAGAAACCCATGACTTTATGCGAAAACCGGGGTCTTTCGAGCGCGCGGTCCGGTCCTTGAACATGATGAAAGCCAAAAACATGAAGGCCGGGGTCGTCACCACCGTGAGTAAAAAAAACATTCACGAACTTCACGGCATCAAGGACCTACTGACTCAAATCGGGGCGAGTTACTGGCAGCTTCAGATCGGGTTACCCATGGGAAACTTCCATTTCCGGCGCGACATGATCCTCGAGCCTCGTCAGGTCGATGAGGTGATTGATTTTACCTATGAAACGATGAAAGAAGGTCAAATTGTCGTTTATCCCGCCGATTGCCTGGGATATTACAACATCAGGGAGCTGGAAGTCCGAAAGCAGGCACACCGATCCGAGACCTACCCGATCTGGAACGGCTGCAACGCAGGCAAGCGCAGCCTGGGAATTCTTCACAACGGCGATATTCTCGGATGCACTTCCATCCGCGATCGACAATACGTCGAAGGCAATATTCGCCAGCGTTCCATTCGGGATATCTGGGAAGACGACGCTGCGTTTACCTGGAGCCGAAATGCCACCAAAAGCGACCTCCACGGCAACTGCAAGGTCTGCACATACGGGGATATGTGTCTGGGCGGATGCCCCAACACCCGGTTGACCATGAACGGGACGATCGAATCGGAAAACGCCTATTGCTCGTACAACGTGGCCATGCGAGATACCGAAGCGAAAGTTGCGGCAATCGACGACCTGGCCGAATTGACCCGGCTGGGAAAAAAACACGCCCAGCAAGGAGACTATCAACTGGCGGCCATGTTGCTTCAAAAAGCCCTGGCCCAGGCACCGAATGATATCGAGCTGCTAAACTACGAAGGGTTTGTCCATTTCTTTTTAAACAACTTTTCGGAATGCCGGGAAGCCAACCGCAAGGTATTGGCGCTGGACCCCGATAATGTGTATGCCACCAAGGGGATGGGCCTCGCGCTCTACCGTTCCGGCGAAGTGGAGGCGGGGATTTCCTATTTAAAAAAGGCCGTGGCATTAACCGATGTCACGTATCTGGATCCTTACTACGACCTGGTGGTCGTGTACCTGGAATGCGGGCGCACCCGGGAAGCCAAAGAGTTGCAAGAAAAGGCGCTTGAACTGGTGCGCGCCACACGCCGCGCATCGGGCTCCGAGGGCTCGGAAAAGAGGATTTGATTTTTTTAAACGTTAAACTTTTTTTAACGTTAAACGCTGCCTGTTAAACGCACACACTAAACACACAATTTCTAAGAAAAGCCGGCCTCAGCACGCTGAGGTCGGCTTTTCGCTTTGAAAAACCGTCTTGATGACGCATTTTACGCATTGAGGGGGCCCATTTTAGAATTGCGCTTGACAGGGCAGGGCATGTTCATGCCCTGCCCTTTTTTCAGATTTTGATTACTCGCCGGATTCGGTCGTTTCGATATTTTTCTCCGGTTCCTTTGTTTTGGGAGCCGGAGCCGTTACGGACGAATCCTTCACCATCTTCAATATGGTAGAGTCATTTTGAGTGTCCTGACCTTCGGCGGTTCGTTTTCGAATCGGCGTATTGCGCTCCATAATACCCAACGTCTCCCGGAGCTGAGGCGCTTCCCGCAGCACGACTTTAGTGGTTTTTCTGAAATTAGAGTAGGCCTTATGTAACTTTCGGCATGCGTCATCCCGCTCCACCACGGCTCGCTGCACTTCACTGCTAACGGCAACCTTTGTCGCATACAATCGCTCCAGCTCCTCAAGGCCGGTAAGGCCGGCTTGCAACTTCTCTGCCGTGATAGAAAAATGCGACAATTTGTCCAAAATCGTTTGCTGCTCCAGGGCATTTTGGTAAAAATGTTTGGCCTGCGTGATAAATCCTTGCCTTCGATGAGATGTCTCGCCGATAAGGCCTAACAATTCATGATACTGGCGATCCGATGGTTCGGAAAATGCAATCAACGCAAATTGCCGGTAATCCAGGTAGCGCCTCCGCTCTTCTTTCAATCTGGCCGCATAAAGCGAAGAGGTTTGCGCGTGTATGCCGGTTTTCCTCTTTTGGACCAAATACTTGCCGTTCGCTTCGCTGCGAAGATCGAGAAGGCCTTGAAGGCACGTGGGGAAGCGTTACTTCACCAATAAATTTTTCATTTATTTCGAATATATCTACCGGATAGGGTGAATTTTCATCGGTTGAATCTTTCTTGGTTTTGAGCACGAAGATATAGCGGGAAGTTATCATCAATTTTTCAAAATACATTTTTTCTGTTGGAATCAAATTTTGAAAAGCCTTTTTAACCTGATCATTCATTCCTTTAATATTGTTAATCTCCTTAATAAAGTATTGAAGCTCTTTGGTCTCCAGCGGATTCCTCTTTACGTTCCGTTCAATGTCCTTTATAATCCTGCCACTCTTATCGATAACCTTTAGCTTATAGCAATCTGACTTTCCGATCACCGCATGATCGTTGTACCCCCCAAATATCAACCGGGGCGACAACTCACTAAACGATAAACTGTACATATTATTTCCTATAGTAATTATCCATTCCGGGCCGGAAAATAAGTTTGAATTCACTTTTTTTCCTTCAATGTCCATTAAAACTTTTAGATAAGAATATTATTATAAGATTTTATTTTTGTCAATAAATATATCGTATTGGTGAATATTTTACGATTATGCAAACACTGGATTTATTTTTGATTGAGGAAGATGTTCCTGGAACCAGAAACGGAACCGAATACCGACCCGATGAAATGCCACCCGAAAGCTTTCCGCAATTGTAAGGCACCAATCGGTTCAGGCTTCGCGAAAGGGAACTCATCGAGATGGAGCTGGAAGAGAGCGGAAAAAAGGAGACCTCTTAAGAAGTTTGAATCAATTAGGCGGGGAGTGTCAGGAATTTTGTGTAGATCGTAGAGACGTAGCGCGCTACGTCTCTACAATATGGCTATCTACACAAGATCCCTGTCCAAATTACTTCCAACTCCGGATCGTATTACGCATCAATAGTATTTGACTTCTCTTGAAATATAGTATATAACTAAACATGGAAAAAGAAAGAGTCCCCAGTTTACGCGAACGTTTCGAATACGACAAAGCCCTTAAAACGAATCGCGATTCGTTCATGGAGCGGATTCAATTCGCCGACAAATACCTCAATCGCCCGATGGCGTCGGTGATTGCGCGCGCGGTGTTTCATACGCCGGTCACGCCGAACGGATTAACTTATTTTTCGTGTATCGTGGGCTTATCGGGCGCTTACTTCTTTACCCGGGCAACACACCTCGATTTTATCCTGGGGGGGATATTGGCCCAATTGTGCTCCATCCTGGATGGTGCCGACGGCATGCTCGCCCGAGCCAAAAACATGTGCACCCGATACGGATCAAACCTGGATTTATTTCTGGATCGCGTGATTGATTTTTTTGTTCTTGTCGGCATTTCGGTCGGAGCCTATTTTCATTATAAAAATCCGACGCTGACTTTTTTGGGTACCCTCTCGGCAGGCCTGTACCTTTTGCAGATTCACATGTTTTACCTGACCAAAGATTTTCTTCAGCTCAACGAGAAAGGCGACAATGGCGAGGCCCGAGCCCTGCTCTTCTGGGCCATCATGATATTTGGGATGATCAATCGATTGGATATCTTTATTTATGCCCTGCTGGCGGTAACGATTACCGTCAACATCGCCCGATTGATATATTTTATCAATCTGAGAACAAAATACTAATCCAAGACACCTGTTATTAAATATATTTTTTTCTTTTTTTCCCTGTTATAAACGATTACCGGACCGAAGATCTGTGGTATAATGTGGTATAATATAGTATATTGTTGACATATTGTTGACTGCCGGATTAAGCGTATGAAATGGATTTATGATTTGCCTTACGACGAATTGAAAGAGGAACTCACTCAAACGAATTTCAAAAAATTTGTTGCCGATCAAATCGTTCAATGGCTCTACAATAAAAATAACCCGGAAATCGATCAATGGTCCAATATCAGTAAAACCGACCGCGAACGGTTGGCCCAATCCTTCAATACCCGGTTCAGTACGGTTTTAACCATCGCCAAAGACGACGAAGAAACCCGTAAATTTCTCATCCAATTGGAAGACAACCAACGCATCGAATCCGTATTGATTCCGGAAAAACACCATTACACGTTTTGTATCTCCACTCAGGCCGGATGCCCCCTGGGTTGCCGATTTTGCGCTACCGGCAAACTCGGCTTCCAGCGCAACCTGACACCCGGGGAGATTGTTTCCCAGGTGCTCATTCTCAAAAAAGAACTTCACGATGCCATCGCCTATACCGGAAAACTCAACCTCGTGTTCATGGGAATGGGCGAACCCCTCCTCAACTACGATAACCTGAAGCACGCCCTGCAGACCCTTACCTTCGAAAAGGGCATGAACATTTCCCCCCGAAACATGACGGTATCCACGGCCGGGATTTTAAGCGAACTTCAACGCCTGGAAACCGATTTTCCCAATATTAAGATCAGCTTTTCCCTCAATGCCTCCGGGTCGTCTCTGCGAGAAACACTCATGCCCATTTCCCGAAAGGAAAAATTGAATCTGCTGCTCGATTATTTCCGAAATACCAAAGAGAAACGCAAACACCGGATCACGTTCGAATACGTGTTGCTCAAAGGCGTGAACGACAGTCTGATCCATGCCCGGAAAGTTTCGGAATTGATCAAAGGGATTCCCTGTAAGGTGAATGTGATTCCCTACAATGAAAACCCCGCGCTGCCGTTCCGGACACCGCCGGATGAGACGGTTGACGCGTTTAGCGATTATTTGCATTCCCGCGGTTATACGGTGATCGTGCGATGGTCCAAAGGCAGAACCATCCGGTCGGCGTGCGGGCAATTAGCCGGCGAAGGATAATAATGAACATGCAACACCAAGGCACGATGGCCGGGTTTAACATCGAGAATTTTCAATTGGATGCCTTTCAAGAGAAAGCCATTGCAGCCGTTGAGGCCGACCATTCGGTTCTGGTCTCGGCGCCCACGGGCGCGGGCAAGACGCTCATTGCCGAATACCTGGTGCGAAAATGCATGATGGAAAACCGAGGGGTCATTTACACGGCCCCGATCAAGGCGCTATCCAATCAGAAATTTCGCGAATTTCAGACATCATTCCCCGATCTGGTGGGAATCATTACCGGAGACGTGAACATCCGGCCCAATTCGCCGCTCCTGATCATGACGACCGAAATCTTCCGCAACAAAGTCCTCGAAGGGCATTCCGCCCTGGAAAACCATCACTGGATCATCTTTGACGAAATCCATTACCTGGACAGCATCGAGCGCGGAACCGTATGGGAGGAGTCCTTGATCCTGCTTCCGAATCATATGCGGTTTATGGGGCTCTCGGCCACGATTCCCAACGTCGATCAATTTGCAGGATGGCTCCGAAAGATCCATCCGCATCCCATCAAGGTCGTCAAAGAGAGCAAGCGGCCCGTTCCCCTTCACTTCCTCTTCCAATGCAGCGACCGCATTTACGATGAGCTCAAAGAACTGAAATTAAAAGCCTACGGTCGGTATCGAAGTCGCCGATACAAAGGCGCCCAACCCCTGGACGACGGGGAACTCAAGGAGAATAAACTCATTGACCTGGTGCGCCACCTGGTCAATGAAAACCGGCTGCCGTGTATTTATTTTTCGTTCGGTCGGAGGCGGTGTGAAATCCTGGCCGAAGAAGCCGCTCAACTGGACTATTTAAACAATATCGAACGCGTCGAGATCATGGAAACCTACGACAACTTTTGCAAAAAGTACGACATCTGGGATGAAGAACGCACCCAAAGCATCCGGATACTCGTGCGCAAAGGCATTGCCTACCACCATGCGGGCATTCACCCGCTATTGAAAGAAATCCTCGAGCGGTTATTTACCCGAAAATTGATCAAGATTATCTTTACCACAGAGACCTTTGCCCTGGGAGTCAACATGCCCGCGCGAACCGTGGTACTGGATGAAGTCAAAAAGAAATACGGTCAGTTTTTTCGCGCGTTAAAGGTTCGGGACTTTTACCAGATGGCCGGACGGTCGGGGCGACGGGGGATCGATGAAGAAGGATACGTGTACAGTCGCATCAATCCCAAAGCCGTCACGTTCCTGGAACTGGAATCCGTGATCAAAGGAAAACCCGAAGACATCCGCAGTCGGTTCAACACCTCGTATGCGACGATTCTGAATCTCTATGAAACCTATGGGGAAGAACTGGTCCAAATTCACGCCCGCTCCTTTTACTATTATCAGGAAAAAAGCGCATCCGAAATGCGTCAACTGGAACAGATGACCGCGCGTTTGGCGATCCTGAAACAATTGGGGTATATCCACGATTACCGGTTGACGGAAAAGGGGCACTTTGCTAAAAAAATCCATGGCAACGAGCTTCCCCTGGCCGAGTTATTCGGATATGGGGTCCTGGAAGATTTGACGCAGGACCAGTTGGGCGTACTGGCACTGGCCGCAGTTTTCAGCCCGCGTCCCAATATAAAAAAACCGCGCTTAACCCATGAGATCAAGTCGCTGGAAACCATCACCTCCGAAGTGGTTCGGGGGATTCACCGGTATGAAAAAAAAATGCACCTGGAATTCGCCAGCAAACCTTTTTTCTATCACCTTTCCAATTCGCTGCTTAATTGGATGCGGCAGCATGAGTTTCAGGAGATTATCGATGAATTGGAAACGGATGAAGGCGAAGTCATTCGGTATTATCGGATGAGTTTGCAGGTGCTGCGGGAAATGCTCGATACCCCGGTTTCCAATGCCTTAAAACATAAAATCGAAGTGGCCATCGGTTTGATCAACCGGGGCGTCATCGACGCGGAAGAACAATTAAAAATGACCGCATCCATCGAGTGATCCGGCCGGTTCGATTAATGTTTCGATGTTGAATTTTCGGATCAGGGCCAAGGTCCCTGCTTCGTGTTTCCATCGCGGATCGATTTCCGCCAGTAACCGGATATAACTCTTCCCTTTCCGGATGGGGGTATGGAATAAGAAATGCGCCAGGTCCCGGGTCAGAGCCGCGACTTCGAGCGCCGGGAGTCCCACCCCGTAAAGCGATGTCCGCCACCCTTTGGCGCGCCATCCCTCTTTGAACATGGTCCAATGGTTGGACAACTTGCTGTAATAAACACTGGCGTCGAGAATATCCAATTGCATGCCGAGCATGCTTGCCTTATCCGGGCGCAGGGTCACGATTTCTCCCTTTCCCAATCCGTAAGCCAGATCCCGCCATTCGCCGCCAAAATAATCGTCAGCCACCTGAAAGAGGCAACGCCGGTGTTCCCGGTGTCTTTTGGCAGCCGGAGTTCCGTCCTGAACCTGTTCCGAAAAAATCTGGATACAGTCGATCCCCATTTCCATGGCTTTGTGGGCGGTTTGGCGGGCATCCCCCAGCTCGTAATTTTCCGCCGAACAGATGAGCATGGCAAAGATGACCAGGCCCGCGTGTTTGAGGGCATCCACGGCCTGTCGGTTTTCTTCCCGGTTGGACTTTGCAAACCCCGTAATGCCGCGGTTATCGGTGTGGATCAGGTCTTCGAATCCCACCTGGATCATATCGAACCCGAGCCGATGCATTCGCGGCAGGGTATAGGGATTTAAGGCTTGAAGGTAATTGACGGCCCGAACACTCATTTCAATCGAAAACGACGGTTTATACCGGTACTCCCATTCGAATTGCTCGATTTCATCCAGCATCCGGGAAAATTCGATGTAGTTTTTTCTCAAGGGTTGATCCTCTTTTCCCCGGGAAGGGAGGGTATCGAGCACATAGGTCATTCCCAGGTGATCCATGCGGACCAGGCCCGCAGGATTGCGTTTGAGAAGGTATTCGAAACCTTCCGGCGGCAAATGGAAAATGGTCTTCTTTCCTTTGGGTTTTTCCATGAAGATTGCGTCCATTGTTTTTGTCCATTCGATGTAATCGAACGGAATGTCGGTTTCGGGCGGGCCACCCAGTACCGGGCTGTCGTCGGTAAAGAACACGCTGTTGTCCAGAGAGCCCCGCAGGGGATTGTATCCCCGTTTGAGTACGCCGGTTCGGTGTAAATGCGAAAGGTTTCCGTACAGATAACCCGGTGGAATATAAATGAAGCGATTGCCCATAATCAGTTTGATCTGACAAAACTGACAGGCGTTGATGCATCCCTGTTCCGAGCCGGTCAGGGGAATCATCTTTAATCGCCGCGTGCAGCCGTCGATGACGCGAAAGTCCAACGGAATATCCGGAATATCGGCCACGATCACCTGACAGGGATCGGCGGTTAGCCCTTGGGTTTCCCCTTTCATATCATGGTAACCCACACCGGGAATGGTTTTCACGGTTTTCGGCGAATCCTTTCCCTGTCGGATCAAGTCGATCAGCATCAAGAAGGCGTCGTAGTGGTTATGCTGGATCACGTAATCGGCTCCGGGGAACACATCGATCCGGTCGTTGTAATCGTTATGGCGGCTTCCGGGAATTCCCGGTTTATCCAGCAAACTTTTTGCGGCTTCAACCATTCGGGCATGGGGTCCGGTTGCAATCACCTTTTTATTCTCTTCTCTGGCGATGCGGATAATGGCTTTCTGGGCCCAGGCGTGAACGCTCAGGGCAGAAACCACGACCACATCCGAGTGGCGAATGATGTGTCGAACCCCGTACAGGGTACCGGCGTCTTCGGAGATTCCGGGAACGTAGACGGTGGCCTGGAGCTCGTTTTCGCTGTAGGTTTTCCGTAACAGATTGGCGGCAAAAATCGGGCCCTGCAATGGCATGGCGCTTGCGGCCATTCGTCGTTGTTTTTTCTTGATCCCTGCCCCGTAAAGGTATCGATCCCAATAATCCAATAATCTCAATGCCGGACGTTTCAACAGATCGTGCATGGTGGGGATATCGAAACCCACCAGCCGATTATCCGCTTCAAAAATCGAAACCCGCCTCATCCCCACTCCTTGAATCATTAAACTCTATTTATTTTCAAATACAATAAAAACTAAAAAACTAAAAAAACTAAAAAATAAAAAGTTTTTGGAAGTCCAGAAACCTTTTTTCAAAAAGGTTTTTGGAACTTTAAATTCCAATCGACGCGCCGCCGTCGATGACGAGGGTTTGGCCCTGGATCATGTCGCTCAGTGGGCTGGCCAGATACAGGACCGCATCGGCGACATCTTCGACGGTTAAGCGTCTTCCTTTGACCATGTTTTTGGTGCCCTGGCTCGACACGAATTCTTTAAAATTCGGGATTTGGCGAATCGAATCGGTTTCCACGAGTCCGGCCTGGACCACATTTAAATTCACGCCGCGGTTTCCGATCTCCAGAGCAAAATGGCGGATCATGCTTTCCAGGGCGGCTTTGGTGCTTCCGATCAGGCCGTACATCGGCAGGGAGCGGACCGAGCCCGGGCTGGACAGGGCAATCACCTTGGCCCGGTTGGGCGAGCGTTCGAGCATGGGCAGGGCGGCCTGGATCAGAAACAGAAGCGCGCGAACATTGGTATTCATGGCGGCTTCGAAATTTCGGGCAGTCGTGGCCAACAGGGGGCGAAATCCCCCGCTGGCCGCGTTACTGATCACAATATCCAGGGCACCAAACGTATTTTTAATAAAATCGATCATGGACATGACATCCTCTTCTTCGCTGATGTCGGCCTTGACAATGGCCGTGCGTCGGCCCCTGGCCCGGACCTGTTCGGCCACGGCTTCGGCAGCCGAACGCGAGGTGACGTAATTGATGACCACATCGGCTCCGGCTTCAGCCAGCCGTACGGCACACGCACTCCCGATACCCCGCGAACTGCCTGTTACCAATGCCACTCGACCTTTCAAATTGATCATGACCGTCCTCCCGTTAGTTTTGTTTATTATCTTATTAATTATCTTATTTATTGTTTTTATTTATTGCTTTTTATTTAATACCACACACCGATGGTTTTCCACGTCCAGTATCGGCTTGCCGTCCGTTCCGTACAGGGTGAGATCAAAACCCGTTGTTTTATTTTCTTCGTCCCAGCCTCTAAACCGGAAACAGAGCGTACACATGTCGCCTTCATCCGGCAGGCGAAACAACTTAACCTGTCCGAAACCCAATGGAAGATGATGTTTGTCCAATACTTTGATGTCGAAAATCCCGCAGGCCACCAGACAGGCATCCAGCACGGCTGCCGGGATCAGCCAGGTTTTCCCCGGGCGATTTCCTCCGATTTCCGTTAGAGGCGGAGCCTGGATCAGGCCCCATCCTCCCTGAGCATGGAGGGCAATCTTTTTCAAATACCGGAGTCTGGGACCGTGCCAGACCAGTTTATCTTCTTTGGCTTTTGTTTCATCCATATAAATCGTGTCGAAAACCTCTTCCGGCTGCGGTTGCCATGCCACCTGAACCGATGGTTCCGTTTGACCGGCTTCATTCTCATTCCATAATACCTGTGCCTGTATATACCTGCGGTTGGGCTCGACCACTGCGCCCTGTCGGTTATAGAAGTCGCCGGAAAGCGTGGCCTCGCATGCATGGCCCCTTTGATCCATGCCGGCGCTGATTCGGATATTCTGGGGATGGTTCGAGAAAAATCGCAGCCCATTGATGATTTGAACATCCCGAAGACCCGTCACGGTGCGCGCGGGTTGAAGGAGGGCGGCTGCTTGCGCCATGGCCTCCATCCCGATCACTGCCGGAAGGATCGGTAATCCGTCGAACCGGTGCTCCAGGAGAAACGGGTCGGTGGCCGGGTCAAGCCTGGCTTCGGCCATCAAATGCAGCTCCCGCTGGCCCTCGCGAATATCGCACACTCCATCGATGAGCGAATACCGATCGATGGCGCTTTCCCTGTCCCGATATTCCGGGATAAGGGTCGGCTGAGGCAGAATGCCATCGATATCCAGGTCTCCCGGTCGGCCCATAATCACGATTTCGCCTTCGGGCGCGCCGGCCCGAAGTTCATCGATCAGGTGCGTCACGCCTTCGCCGGGGTTCATCAACGGTTGATGGGCGGCTTCCAGGGCGAGTCGACTTTCGGGACGCATGCACATCCCGATTTCATCCCATGCCGGCCAGTGCACACACACCGACGCGCATTCCGGGCGTTGGGTGCGAAACAATTGGATCAGTTTGGCGAGCATGTCCGACGCCATGGAATAATCCGTTTGTCCCAACCCGCCGAAACGACCGCTCACCGAACCGAAACCGATAAAATAGTCGAGGAGATCGTTTCGGGTCAGCGCCATGAGATGGGCAGCCCCAAGGACTTTGGCATTTAGCGTGGCTCTCACGTTCGCCATCGTCTTTCGTTCAAACTGAGCCGCCCGTTCCACACCGGCTCCATGAATAATGCCCCGAATCGGCCCATCGCTTTGGCGAATCTGTTGCAAGAGCGCGTCCAGGGCCGTTGGGTCGGAGACATCACAGGCATGATAATGAGCGTTGACCCCTTGTTCGGAACACCGGTCCAGGTTATTCTTAATTTCGATCGATTTTTCAATTTTCTCCCAATCGGCCGTCACATCCGTGCCATTGGACCGACCGGCCCGAATCGCGGATGTCTTTAATGCCTTGAATTCCTTTTCCGATAATCCCGAGAGGGTATCATCGATTTTCATTAAAGGCGAGCTGCCGATCAGATGCAACGTGAGGCCAAACCGGATCCCGAGTTCTCGGGCCACAAATCCGGTAATTCCCCGTCCGCCGCCGGTAATGACCCAGGCGCCGTCCGGCTGAATGGCCCGACGTTGGCGACACGCGGCCAACCGTGGGACGGCCCGAACAATCCGACGCGTTCCCCGTACGATTCCGACTTCCAGCGGGTCGGTTCGATTCTCCGAACGCGCCAACTCCCCGCAGACCGCGAATGCGGCTCGTTCAGGGGATTCCTCACGCGGGAAGTCGATGGCTTTAACCAAAAGATCGCGGTATTCCCGGCGAATGGCTTTGACCAACCCGGTGATTCCGCCGTCTTCGGCGCTTCTCCCGCCGCCCGAGAAACCGAAATCACCCCCGGAACCGGTAACCGCCACCAACGTCGCCTTGTCCTGAAGGCCGGATTGATACACCCCCTTTATCCATTGCTGACAAACCCGATAGGGAAGAAGCATTCCGGCATCCTCCCGCCACGCCAATCCTCCGTCCATACCGACGCCGGAGGCATCCTCATCAAATCCGGTCATCACAAATAAATGCGGTGAGAATTCGATCTTCCATGCCGCTTCCACGAGGGGCACAATCTGATCGGGCGTCCCTGACGCCGGACCCGGGATTTCCAGAACCGTCACGCCCAATTTCTTAATGTATTGCGCCAAGGCATGAGCCATCGGGTTTTTTCCCAGAATGGAAACCGCCCCATGAAAGAGCGCGGCATGGTCCTGAGCTAAACACGTTGTCTCTACAGGCGGTTCGATCATCCGTAGGACGTAACGGTTCATGAGATTTCCGAGATTTTCGGAACCATGAGGCCGGGAATCGATCCACGGTTTCGGATCAAAAAAGGCTTTCAAATCCAGTCGGTAGAAATGATCGGGGGTTTTCTTCCGGGGACCGGGCGTGACCCATACTTCCCCGAAACCCGGGCGCATGATGATGCTGAGTTGATTGTCCACCCGTCGGATCGTATTCATCGTGGCGTGAGGTGTTTCGCGATTCCGGCTTAAATCGAATTTATCGCGCAGGATGCGTCTGGCTTTCTCAAGGGTGCAGCCGCGCGCGCCCCCGTTTTGATTTCCTTCGTCTTCATTTTTATTTAATTTTAATAATGACTCCAGCCGTTTGAAACGCAAAATCGAATGTTCCGGCACTTCGCCCCGCGGATCGTGGAGCAGGCAATGGTTGGTGGTGGTCACGATATCGGGATTGCTGTCCATACGGATGGAATCCCCGTCGTATTCGATGTAAACCATCCGGTCTGTGGGATGATGGCTGATACACAGCGTCCAGGCACCCAATCGCCGGGAATTTTTAACGATATCAATGGCGTCTTCGATATTTTCGGCCTGAGATAAGATGTGTCGAACCAGGACCGGATGGATATAGCCCGTGGGTTCCATTTTCAAGATGGGGCGATCCAGCAGCAAGGTACTGCTCACGGCCAGGCCGTGCCGATTCACGCCGTTTAATCCGCCCACCTGCCCGGACAGGCTAAAGAGGACGTACGGGGTTTTGCCGGATGGCTGCCGGAAATGAACCGCATGCGTCAGGGAGTCCTTGAGTTTAAAGGCCAGGGGCCAGTCTTCATTTGCCCCGTGAATCAACCCCTGGTCGCCGTTGCATTCCCCGCGTACGGCAAAGTGTGCACAGCCGGAGGGAATATAGTCGGGATAGAGCCCCAGGTTATAGGCCATCAGTATTTCGAGGGGTTGACCGGTCCCATCCGCCAGCCCCCGCAGCTCTTCCAGACTGTCGGAATCAAAGTAGGCATCGGAAATGGGAAGTTGGGCGATGTAATCCGTTAACTTTTCCGGCGCGATCCCAAGACACGCACCATATTCTTTTAGAATGCGATCGATGTTTTCCTTTTGCGAGCGGGCATGCTGAAGCCCCATGTCATACGGCGTGCCCTGGCAGGTGAGGATGTCCAATTCGTCTTTTTCTTCCACCGGTTTAACGGGCGCTGTATTTTCTTCGTCAATTCGCGGGGGAGAGGGTGGCTCGATTTTCCCATCGCCCGCGTTTTCCTTTAAAAATGCGATGATATGGCGCAATGTTTGAAAACTTCCGAGGTTAAAGTTTCCGGACGGGTTGATTGTAATTTTCATATGCTCTCTGAGTTCGCCCATAAGTTGCGCTTTTTTAATACTATCGATTCCCAGATCCGCCTCGAGATCCGAATCCAGATCAACGATTTCAGGCGGATAACCCGTTTGGTCGCAAATAAACCGAATGAGAAACGATTCGATCTCATCCGGCGGTTGATTCCCGGTATTCTCCGGGGAAAGCGGACGCTCTTCCGGCACCGCGGATTCCCCATGATCCTCCCCTCTTCCGACCCGGCGTCTTTTTTCCTTGCGGTTTTGCGTGGCATCGTAATGGATGATGGCGTTGGGAGATAAAGCACCGTTATCGGTGGTCTCTTTCGGATGGGTTTCCGGTTGGGTTTCAGGCTGGAGCGGTCGATCGTTCCGTTCGGTCCATAACCCGTGGCATTCCAGGAGCGCCTGAACATAAACCAGTCGATTCTTACCCGGTCGTTTCGGGTTATCGGAAGAAATGGCCGAAACCTCAGCGTTGCCCATGCCTTTTAATATCCGGTGGTTTAAGCGCGTCAGGACCTGCCGCGGCCCGACTTCCACAATGACGCGGGTATCGTCGTTGACGAGCCGCTGAATCAAATCCATATACAAGACGGGTTGGGTCAACTGCTTGCCCAGGTTTTCCCGAATTTCCTCCGGGTCGGCGGTATACCGGTTGGTCACACTGCTGAGAACCGGAATCCGGGGCGGGAGAAATTTTTCTTTTTCCAGGCCTTCCCGTAAATAAACCTGAACATCCGCCATTAGCGGAGTATGAAACGGAGACGGTACCGGAAGGATTTTGTTTTCGAATCCATGATCGGAGAGGATCGCTTCCAATGCCGACAGGGACGAGTGATCGCCCCCGACCACGACCTGATCGGGCGCATTATGGTTGGCCAGGTATATGTGACCCTTCAACGCTTCGGCTAACCGATCGATTTCGGCGCGGGGCGCGGTGGTGGAGAGCAAGCCCCCCCGTGCGGTTTGGCACTGCTGGATGGAGCGCCCGCGGAGGTTGGTGATCCGAATGGCTTGCTCCAGGCTCCAGGCTCCGGCAGCCACCAGGGCGGGAAACTCGCCGTAACTGTGGCCGCAGACTACCGACGGCCTGATGCCTTTGTCCTGGAGGACCGCGTACAGAATCGTATCCGATAGCAGCATGGCCATTTGGGTCATCCACACATCGGTGTTAAGGCCCGGATTCTCCTGCCAGGCGATTTCGGAAAAGGTGGGGTAACCGAATTGGGTCATCAAGGCATCGATTTCCTTTAATTTCTCGGCGGCAGCCGGAACATCGCGGACCAATTCGCGAAGCATTCCGGTATACTGCGATCCCAATCCGGAAAAAACAAAGGCCAGTCGCGGGGTAAAACCGGGAGATACCGTTTGATAAAAAATGCCTTTCTCAAATAAGACATGGGACGATTCCGGACGGCCCAATTGCGAAGCCGCCAGTTGGATTTTTTGTTTGAGATCGGCGGCATCCTGGTAGATCACGGCCAGCCGGGCAGTATCCTGCGGATGGTAAGGCGACGTCAGCGACGCGCCCTGCCAATCTCCGGAATTTTCAGTCATCCGGTTCAGACGCCGGCCCATTTCGGGGATATTCTCACCCCCCAGGCGAAAGATTTGGTCTACTTCCTGGGGGCGCCTGGGACGCTCCGATTCCAGAATGACGTGGTAGGCCGATCCGCGAAAGGCCAATGCGGTGACCCCCGCCAGACTCCGAGACGCGCCATTCGGTGAAAGGTCGGGAATCGGGACCGGTTGGGATAAGAGGTGAAGAGGCGTTGCCGGATCGATGATTGTTGATCCCGGTTGCTGAGACTGAAAATTGGGAGGCATCTCGCCGTGTTGAAGGCTAAGAATGGTTTTGATGAGGGACGCCATTCCCGAGGCGCCCAGGGTATGACCGATCTGACCGATCAGGGTTCCGATATGGAGCGGCTGGGCGCGTTGGGTGACCCCGTATGCATCGGCCAGAGCCGCGGCTTCGTCTTGATCGATTCGGTTGACGCCGATTCCGGCGGTTTCCACCAGGAGGACCTCGGCGGGGTTGACGCCGGAGATGGCCAAGGCGTTGGCGACGGCACCGTGAATGGCCGGATGGATGGCATACGTCTGGAGGGCATCGCTGCCATTCATCTGGGTGGCGGTGCCAATACCGCGGATCACGGCATAAACGGTATCGCCGTCTTTTTGGGCGTCGTCCAGACGCTTGAGCAGGAGGACGCCTGTACCTTCACCGGGGACAAAGCCATTGGTGTTCGCGTCAAAGGGACGCCCCGGTTCACCGGTAGACAGAAGATCCATTCGGGAATACAATTCATACAAATAAATATCCATGGCCCGCTGCGCACCGGCGCAACAGACCATGTCGCATTGCCCGGTTCGGAGCAGGTCCACGGCGCCGCTTAGCGCAGCCATGGATGAGGCTTCGCCGGCATCCAGGGCAAAGGCACCTCCCATGAAATCATAGGTCTTGGCCACCCGGGAAGCCAAGGTGCTGCAACTGTAACTCCCGGTCTGATCGTCCATGGTGGTGTTGATCTTTAAATACGATTCCCTGAACCGATTCAGAATGTCGGGAATCAGCGCCTCGGAAACCTCCTGGCGGCGAAGTTCGTTTTTGATGTCTTGTTCCAATTCGGGCAGGTGAAGGGCGAGGTTCAGTTGAAGGGCGAAATCATTGGAGAAAATCGTTCCCACGACCACCCCTGTGCGATGGCGGTCAAAGGGTTTTCGATCGTATCCGGCGCCGGTCAAGGCTTGTTCCACGGCATCAAGCAGCATGAAATGGAGGATATCTCCGGTTTCCAGTTGTTTGGGGGGAATTTTGTGTTTCTCCCAGTCGTAATTGAAATCCGTGATGAATCCCCCGCGTTTGGTCGGGCTGCGGCGGGCTTTTCGGGTTTGGGTTTCGACGTAGAGGTCGGGGTTCCAGCGTTTGGGTGACACATCGCTTTTGGGGTCCCGGCCCGATCGGATCAGTTCCCGGTAAGCCGCAACGGTCCGGGCTCCGGGAAAGACGGTTCCCATTCCGATGACAGCCACGGCCGGCGGCATCGGGTTCGTTTCTGTCGGCTCGGTTTCCGGGGTGAACCCCACGGTGCTTTTATTCGCCATATATTGTTCCAGGACCAGATGGGCATTGAGGCCGCCGATACCGAAGGAATCCACGGCCGCGCACCGGGGATGGCCGTCGCTGTGAACGGGCCATTCCATTTGGGCGGTGGGAACAAAAAACGGAATGTGGTCCCAATCGATTTTGGGGTTGGGATGGACGAAATGAATGGCCGGAGGAATGGTTTCATGCGCCATGCATAAGAGTGTCTTGATTAATCCCACCATGCCCGCGGTTTCGCAGGTATGCCCGATGTTGGCCTTGGAGCTGGAAACCGGAATTCGGGTTCCCGGGTGAAGGAGCGGGGTGAGCACGGTTGCCAGCGCTTCCAGTTCGGTGGCATCCCCCAGTTGGGTGGATGTGCCATGCGCTTCGATATGTTGGAGGTAAGCGGGGTTCATGCGATCCGAATACGCGCGGGTGATGGCCTGGATCTGGCCTTCTTTGCGGGGAGCCCAGAGGCTTTTGCCTCGGCCGTCATTGGAGATTCCCAGGCCGCGGATGATACCCAGAACCCGGTTTCCGTCCCTTAAGGCATTCTCCAGGGGCTGGATCAGGATCGCGGCGTATCCGTCGGAGCTGATGAACCCATCGGCCCGTTCGTCGAAGGGAAATGAGCCGGTTGCGCTGAGGGCTTGCGCCTGGGAAAACAGGATGAGGCTTGGCCAACTGCTGAACGACGCGCCGCCGACAATGGCCATATCGATGCGTTTGTGAAAAAGAGCGCCAGCCGCCATTTGGAGGGCATACAACGAGGACGCGCACGCGGCGTCCAGGGACATATACGGCCCATTCAAACCAAAGGCTTCGCATACAATGGCCGAGGCAGCATTCGAAAACGTATGAAGGCCGCGGGAATCGAAACGCGAGGGCTTTTTACGATGAATATCCGCCACGACATTTCGAGCCACGGCTTGTTGGATCGGATCGGGTAAGCGTTTAAATTCGTCGGTCTCTTTTAGGAATTCAATGATTTCTTCGGTGTGGGTGGCGTATCCGATATCGCCGCTAAAGAGGCTGCTGCGTGCATGCCCGATGTAGACGCCGGTGTTTTTCGACGGCAGATCAAACGGATCGAATCCGGCGTGTTTACAGGCTTCACCGGCGGTTTCGAGCGTGGTCAGATGCATCGGATCGGAGTCTTGAAATAAATTGTCCGAAATCGGGTAGGCGGAGTGGTCGAAGGGGCGATCGGGGATGATGCCGCAGCGTTTGGAGTAGGTTTTGCCCGGCACGCCCTTTTCGGGGTTATAGAAAAGCTCGGTATCCAGTCGGTGGGCAGGAAGTTCGGTGATACAATTTCTTCCTTCGATCAATACTTGCCAGTATTGATCCAGGTTCTCCGCGCCGGGAAGCCGGCAGCTCATGCCGATGACAGCCAACGGCATGCGGTCGAAATGGGTTCCTTTCATGATCGTGTCCCTCCAATATAAATTTAAAATAAATTAAAAAAAATTTTTTAAAAATGAAAATGAATCAGGATAGGTTCAACCGGATAAAATTTTAGCCTAAAACGTTAACTGAAAAAAAACAATGTCAAGCGGCGACGAAATTGACGAAATTAAAACTCTGATACGATGAATCATCGGCCCCATTCTTTATTATCCTTTTATTATCCTTTTCATCCTCGGCCTAGCATTAATAGGTAAGAAGAAAAATCTTCCTAAAAAAAACTTTATACAAAAGTTAAGTTAATTTGTCAAGTCTAATTTCGATTTTTTCAATTTTCCATCATCCACTTGAACAAAAAGTTTTGGGAGGGTCCGGGAACCTTTTTACAAAAAGGTTCCCGGCCGCCGGAGGCAACAGATGGTTTGATTTATTGCCCTTGCATCATCGCATCCACATCCGCTTCAGGCGTTTGGGTTGCTTTGAAGAGTTTTTTAAGGACCTCCTTCCAAGCGGAATCGTATTTATTCCTTGATTGCTTCTTGCCTCTTTTTTCTTTCTTTTTATCGGGCATTGTTTGTTCCTTACTATTAAATCATATCAAAAAAGTGTAATTAATTCAAGTAAAGATAAAATGAAACCAGCAATTCGCATTGTGTAGGGGCAGACCCGCGGGTCTGCCCGATTCAAAAGAGAAGCGAACGGGCGCATCCATGGGTGCGCCCCTACCGGAATTTTCGTCCCCATTCCCCCTGATATTATAAAGGCTTGACTTTCCTTGTGCGATTCTTTACAATCGAATTAGGATAACGGCGAAGATCGTTATCGAGGGAGGAGAACATGGACTTTATATGGTTTATATTGGTCGGGTTAATTGCAGGGTGGTTGGCAGGCGTGCTGGTGAAAGGAAGCGGATTCGGTATCATCGGCGATATCGTGGTCGGCATTATCGGCGCCTTAATCGGCGGGTTAATCTTCCGTTCAATGGGGATGCCCTGGGGCGGTTTCCTGGGTGCAATCATCGTGGCAACGATCGGAGCCATTATACTCATTTTCATTTTGCGCCTGATTCGACGAATCTAAAGCTTTTCAATTTTTCAATTTACTTGCAAACCCTGGCCCACGTTTGTCATTTTGTAATAAGGAATTAGCTGGCGTTAGCGAAAATCCCAGTGTCTCCTTGCAAATATTTTGTATTCGGATACAATATATATACAATATATATCCAATTGGAGGCACGGCATGAACGACGAGCGAAAGTCTTTTTTCCAGCCGGCGGATCTTTGGATTTTAGCCGCTGGTCTTTTGACAACGGGTTTGACACTTTTTGGTGTTTATGCGCTGGCACGAGCAGACCGGGATTTTGCCATTATGACCTGGTACTCTGCTTTTGTTATCCCGGTAGGCGCAATTCTGGCCGGCGTGGCGGCAGGAAGCGGTTACGGGTTAACATCCTGGTTTTCGGGACGAAAGATCAGCGGCGGACTTTTGGCGATCCTGTTCACCTTATTGGTTGCGACCTACGGGGCTGCCCAATGGATGGAATTCAAAAAGCTAAATGTGATCGATTTCAGTGGGCAATCCATGGGCTTTCTTAAATATTACGACCTGATGACACGCAATATGACACTCCGCGTGAGTCATGCCGGGACTTCCACCGGTATCCTGGGAATTTGGGGATATTTCTTTCGGCTGTTGGAAATCGCGGGGTTTGCGTTTGGTGGCGTGATTATCCTTCTGGGGTTGCGGACTCAAGCGTATTGCGAGAGGTGCCAATCGTACATGCGGAAAAAAACGGAATGGTGGATTCCGGCTTCGGTGCCTGCCCGCAATGTTAACCGAAAGGACGCCGCAGATCAGGACGCTTACACCCGGGCCCAACAGCAAACCTATCAACACGGATTGGATGTGGTCCAACAACTCATGAATGCCGTCCGGGCCGGCAATGTCGTTTCATTCCGGGATCTTCTCAAGGGCAATGCCTCAACTCCGCAGGCGGTTGTTCGGTTGCCGCACCGCGTGTCGATTTCATTCAAGCTCTGCCAAACGTGTGGAAAAGGCATCGTGGTTTCGACCCTGTACAGCGGTCAGGGAAATAAAGCCCAAATGAAGCGATTGGACCACCTGGAAGTGGAGGGCGGTTTAATTCCCTGTACATTGTTGGGAGTTTCCGATCAAAGTTAGAGGGTACGACCCAAAAGTTGGAGGGTAGCATCCAAAGGAACCGGAAAAAGATAAAGATTGATATCGAAATGACAGAATCCGGTAGAGTGTCAGGGATATCATCTTGGGTAGATGGCCATATTGTAGAGACGTAGCGCGCTACGTTTGTACGATCTACACAAAATTCCTGACACTCTCCTCCTCCTTTGACTGCAACGCCGGAATATTATAAAATAATAGCACCATGAACGGACACGATCCTTTAAACGACAAGCGATATCATGCGAATTTAACGGCGATTAAACAAACCCATGCCCACCTCTATCAGGTTCTCACATCCATTACCGATACAATATACCGCACCGAACCCGCTCGCTCGGGCCTCCTCACCCTCATCTGCCGCCACGAAAACCAGGATTTTTACCTTCACTCAAAATTCAAACCGGAAGACGAAGCCCTCAAATCAATCCAAAACCCCAAAATCAACCTCCACGCCGACCATTTCATTGTCCTGGGCCTCGGCCTGGGTTACCATCTCCAACTGCTGCTCGATCACAAACCGAAAACCTCCCGCGTTCTACTCATCGAACCGAACCCGGCCATTGTCAACCATTCACTCAAAACTCTGGACTGGGCCACCCTCCTGAACCGAAAGGACTTCTTCTTCTGCCTGGGCACGGATCCCAATGTCCTGGCCGCTTCCCTTCAACAATTTATCGATGTGACGACGTTTGAGTCCCTGGAAAACATCGAACTTCCATCCGAAATCCGATTTGCCGAACCCTTTTTTAAGACGTGCCGCCAAACCATCGATAACGAAATCAAATCCCTCTTGTACGACTTTAAAACCCGCCTCGCCGAAGACGCGGTGGTACCCCGAAATATTTTAAAAAATATCCATCACATCCTGCACACCCGACCGGTCAAAACACTGGAAAACCGCTTCCGAGGTAAACCGGGTTTTATCGTTTCCGCCGGCCCTTCCCTGGATAAAAATATCCTCTTCCTTAAAAAAATAAAAAACCGCGGCGTTATCATCTGCGTGGATACCGCCCTCAAACCGCTGCTCAAACGCGGCATCCACCCCCATTTCACCATTACAGCCGACCCGTCCTATAAAAACTACCTTCACTTGCTGGGTACCGAGTCCGAACTAACCTACTTCCTGGTTTCCGATACGGGGATCTCCTCCAATGTGTACACGGACTTCAACGACCATCTGTTTTCGGTTTCATTGGGAAAACCGATCATGCACATGATCGAACAAAACATCGGAGAAATCGGTCAACTCGATGCCTGGGGATCGGTGATCAGCCTCGCACTCTCCTTTGCGATTTATATCGGAACCGACCCGATCGTGTTCCTGGGCCAGGATTTCGCCTTTACCAACATGCGAAACCACTGCCGCGGAACCTCATGGGAAGATTCCTGGATGGAAAATAGCCGAGATCTCGACGCCATGCAACGAGCGGAAAACCGTTCGATCGGCGGGATTTCAAAGGTTTCCGATACCCGGGATATCGACGACGCCCCGACCATGACCTCGGATAAATTACTGCTTTACAAAAACTACCTGGCCAAGATTTTCCCCACTTACCCGAAACACCACTTTATCAATGCCACGGAAGGGGGAATCTTAACCGAAATCGAACCCCAACCGCTACACCGCGTACTGGAAACAACCGTTTACCCTCAGGAGCCGATCGATATTCAATCCGTATTCGATATCCCAACCCTCTACAACTCTGAAAATAAGAAGAAATTAATGGTATTCTTCAGAGCTAAAACGGACTTTTTCAAGAAATACAAACACAAATTGCTCGATATCGGCGATAAATTGAAAACAGCCGAGACCCTTGCGTTTTCTTCGATTTATCCCCTGCTGGAAGAGGCCCATCAATTAAAGAACCTGTTGTACGCCAATCCCCAAAACGGGGATATTGCCGAAATGTGGTCCCAGGGACCCATTTTCGAGTTTCTCAAACGCTATAAAAAACTGGAACCCCACGGCGTTAGTCCCGATAACGCGGGGGAATGGGTTCGATTGTTCCGGGATTATTTTGAAAAATTGTTTCCCCTCATATCCGGAATCAAAGACAGCTTTGAAGATGCCCTCAAAAACCTCCGGTAATGTCCCACCTTTTTGTTTTTTTTATTTTTCGATTTCGATTTGAAATCCACCGGCCAGATTCGACCGGTTATAATAGAGTTTGACAAAATAGAGGGTCCCTTTTTCCATAAACGAATATTGAGGGAGTAACTTTTCCACATAAATGGGAATATTGGCATCGTCCCGTACCGGCTGCCCGGCTTCAAAGCCCCGAACATCAAACCGAATTCCCGAAAAGGGCGGCTGAATATTCCGTATTTTAAAGTATTCCCCCGGATGAACGACAATTTTTCCCCAATTCGGAATCAGCACCGGCTGCCCATCCACCTCCACCTCGATCCGCCGAATCGAATCCGGGAGGTATTTTTTTAAATAAATGGTGCCCATGACCAGATGATTCTTCCGAACCCGAATTTCCGTATCCGCATGAAACGTAAATTCATTATCCACATCGTTGATCCGTCCCCAATTGACGATATCGGCCGAAAGCCCGCTGTCATAGTTGGAATAGATGCTTTTGATGACGAGCTTGTCTCCGGGCAATAACCGTAAATTGGTATTGACATTCACCCGAATCACCTCGCGATCGTTCTTTAAAAATTCCACCCAATAGAGCTCCGGTACGTCGATGGCCGGAGGCGGAAACTCCGCTTCCAATCCGAACTCGTGAAGGATTTCCCGAATCACAATCAATTGGTATTTGACTTTATCGTAGAGACTGGGTAGATCTTTGGAAGTTTCCAACCCGAACGCCGGTATCGAAAACGTGGTTAAGGCGTAATAAGTCGCGGATTTGCGCATCTCCGGAAACCGGGTATTTCGGGCCACAGAATTGTGATCCCAAAGACCGAAGTAATGCTCCCGGGTATCGATTTGCCGGTTGACCCGCTCCATGATCCGCTGCCCCATGGTGGAAAGATCCACCTCTCGCTTCAGCTTTTTCGAGTAAAAAAGCGGACAATCGATAATTAAACTCTGCCCATACATCTTCGCGTTATGTTTGGGCGAGATGTACGTCTCCCGATGAAACCCATGGGCATCGTGCTGATTAATAAAGACATCGGCTTCTTTCATCAGGCTTTTCAACAGTCGAATCACCTTGGCATCCGGATCGTTTCGCTTTTCCTGTTCACCGAACTTGCGGTTCATGTCCCCGTTGATATCGCGGCGGTATAACATAATGGACGGGAAATTCACCCGGGGAACAATGATCAGGTCCCCTTTGAGCATGCGGACCTGCGACAGCTTCTCCGATGAAAAATACCCGCCGGGTTCATCCCCGTGAATGCCGCCAAATATCAACGCGGTTAAACCGGGCTGCTCCCCTTTGACCCGAATCACCTCCAGTTGTCGGTCTGTGTTTTTAAAATAGATCTCACCCGCCAGCCCGCGGGTAACACTCATTAAGCCGATTAAAACCGTCAAGAAAAAGACGTACGTTTGTTTCATTGGAAAACGGATCGTCCGATACTAATTCATGAGATAGGTGAGGATTTGTTCCGGGTCGTTTTGAAGATTCACGAGAAAAACCGTCAGGCTTTTCAATATATCGTCCTTATCTTTCTTGATCGAGAGATAGATCTCATTCTTTTCAAGATTAATGGCTCGGGAATAGTCCTGAGGCACCCCGCCTTTCAACACGATCCCATCCAGAGATTGCATCAGGGTTCCCCGATCCCGATTCTCAAACCGCGCCACCGGAATGACTCGCATCGCTTTGGCGTTCGCCGAACGCTGAATAACCAGTTTGACGGATTGATCCATAATGGAGATGGTGGAAACATGAACATTTACCGGGCTGATCGCGCCGGCAAGGCTGGGTGTCGGGATCGTGGGAGTCGGAGTCGAAGCCGGAACCGAAGTCACAGCCGGGGGTTCGATCCGGGTTGGGCCGGCAATATTTTTGCGGTATTCATCGATCGAAAGTAAATTTCCCTTGGCAAACTCGAATTTTGCCGGCGGAGGAAGCGCGAGGCTGTCTTCATCGACAAGCTTATCGATTTTTAAATCTTCTTTCCAGTATTGAATCTTCTTGCTGTAAAAATCCGTTTGGTCCGAAATATACAGTTGATTGAACAGGGCCATGTAATACCCTTTAAAATAGTACAGATCGGTATCGGAGAGGAAAACCCGGATAAATTTATAGCGTTGGTTCAAGTTTTCTTTCACCTTCTTAAACTGGGCGAGGGATAAACTGTTATAGGAAAAACTTTTATCGTAATATTTGATATAATCGTCGATGTTTTTGTTTTCCCAATTGTTTTTCCAATCGTTGATGCACGCGATGAATTGGTCCCGTTTTTTCTGGATATTACTGACCGTATCGTATCGGATGCGTTCGTAAATGCAAACCGGGGTTTGTCTCAAGGAAATATACCTGGACACTTCGGCGAGATCGTCGTTACTCAAGACCACGCAGCCGCGCGAGTTAAACGCGATCGTGGTCTTTCGTTGATCATTGGCGCCGTGCAGCCAGATTCCATCCCCGTTTTTCTTATTCAACTTATCAATGGGATTGGGATAATTTAGAACGAAGGCCCGTTCGCCGTAGTCTTCGATTTTCGGCAAGGCATTTCCGAACAGCACCCGGGTAAAGAAGTAAATCCCTTCAGGCGTTTTCATATCGCCTTCTTTGGCTTTGGGGCCGGGCTTTTTGCCGGTCGTGATCTTAAATGAAGCAATGGGCTTTTCGTTATAATTGGAATAGACATAGAGCATCTGGGACGCTTTGTCCACGATTAATACATGTTGTTCCGGTCCGAAGCGAAATCCCAACAGACAATCGGGGATTTTGGGTTCAGCGGCCTGAACCGGGGTCCCACTCAAGGCGATTACAAACAGAAAAACAATCAAATACCATACACGGGCCAAGGCATTCCTCCATGATGAATGAAGTTCAAAGAAGTTAAAAAAACGTATTACGTATTCCCGTTACCACAAGTTACCATTTATATCTCTTTCTATTTAATATTATATTTAATATTATATTTAAACGCATTTTTTTAATTTGTCGATGATTTCAAGGTTCTTTTGAACCCCGATTTCCACGACCTGTTGGAAGATGGCCCGGGGAATCGTGCTCTCTTCGGCAAATGCCATAACTTCGACGATGTCGCCTTTCTCGGAGGAGACCACATTGATATCGGCATCGGCGTCAAAGTCTTCCTTGTAATCCAGGTCGACCAGGATTTCATTTTTTAATACACCGATGGAAACGGCGGCGATGAATTGAATCTGCGGTAAACTCGGGATGATGTTTTCATACACCAGGCGTTTCAGGCATTTGACCATGGCAATCATGCCCCCGTTGATGGAGGCGCACCGCGTTCCGCCATCGGCTTCGAGTACATCGGTATCCACGGTAATCGTGATGCCATCGATGCGTTTCATGGGAAACGTCGTCCGAAGGGATCGTCCGATAAATCGTTGAATTTCAATGTGACGGTTATTGGTCCGCTGTCTTTCCCGTACCACCCGATCATTTCCCGTGGAGCCGGGAAGCATCGCATATTCGGCCTGAACCCAACCTTTCCCGGAGTTTTTCAAAAAGAACGGGACCCGGGTTTCATACAAGGCCGTGCACACCACCCGGGTATCGCCTTGCTGAACCAGCACCGAACCGGGAACATTTTTGATGTAATCCGGTATTAGGGTAATTTCACGCAATTGATCTTTCTCTCTTCCGTTTTTTCTCATGTTCAAATTTCTCCTTTTTCAACATTCCCAACGCTCCCCTTGGAGTGGGCTCCGATTTTCCAACGGTCATGAAACCAGAACCATTGTTCAGGGTATTGCTTGATTTTTTCCTCAATGATCGTCAGGCATTCCCGGGAGAGTCGGACGATATCCTGTTCCACGGCTTCGGTGCGATCCATTCGAATTTCATCCAGGATCTCGAGCACGATTTTGTCTGTTTCGTAGTGTAAAAAAACCGGTAAGGCGGGTATGGCTTTTTTGAGATGCAATTGGGCGACAATGGGTACGGCGCCGGCGTCTCTGCCAAAAAATTCCACGGTTACGGCTTCACGGGCAACGGCATGATGATCGATCAACAGATAGACAATGCCATTATCCTTGAGTCGGGATAACATGGTCCGAAGGGAATGTTGTTTGTAGATCACTGCCGAGCCCATGTATTCTCTGAATCGTTTGACTTTTTGTTCCACCAGGGGATTGTTCATTTCCCGCGCGATGCTGTTGATCGGGCAATCCAATTTGCGGCCCAGAATATACGGAACCAATTCCCAGTTCCCGAAGTGGGCCGAAAAGAGAATCACGCCGGATTGTTTGGCCAGTGCGTTTTCCAGAAGATGGAGCCCGCGGATTTCGATGGGTTTCAAGATTTTAGTCGCTGTCGAACTTTTTTTAACAAACATATAAATGATTTCCACCATGATCGCGGAAAAATGCCGATAAATTTTTTCTTTTAACCGGGTCAGATTCTCTTCGGTTTCATGGGGGAAAACAATATGCAGATTTTTATCCACCACGCGATGGTACCGTTTGGCATATTTGCGATAAATGAATCGGAGCATCTTGCGGTACAAGGGGGCAATCGCCAAAGGGGATAGTTTTAGCATTGCCACAAAGGCAATGAAAAACATGTATTCGATTCGATATTTAATCGTTATTTTTTTATCTTGCGGCTGCATACTTCCAAAAGTTTATTCATAAAATCAAAGTTGAATTTTATACTATTTTTGGGGTAAATTAAAGGGATTTGATTTAAATTAAAATGTTTTATTTTAATAAAATCCTTTTCGGTGCACACGAGATACGTCACGTTTTGGTCGATGCGCCGGGCATTGAGGTTTCTTATGTCCGTTTCGGTGTAGAAATGGTGATCCGGGAAACCGGTAAAACCGGCCAGGTGAAATGAAGAAAGGTCGTTCTTAAACCGTTGGTTATCGCCCAGGGCGGAAAATCCCCACAGCGACGGAGCCCCGGTGCGAACATCCACTCGATTTCCCTGCGCATCAAAAAAATCATCCAACTCAAACCAGTACGTGTTCCCCTGTTTTTCAGTATCATGATCATGATTATGATTGTGATTGTGATTGTGATAATATAAAATAATGTCTTCGTCCTTCATTAAAAACCGAAAGTTCCGGAGGTAGTAGTACGGGTGGGCCGGGTTGATCAGCATGACCTTAAAATCCTTGTGAACGTGGGTGGATTGAAACCCATCGTCCAGGAGGAGGATGGGGTTTTGATCACGAATGGCAGCCCGGATCGATTGGGAACGGTTTTTTCCCACGTAAACGTCGTGGTGGGGAAATCGGGAGTGAAAGAGGAGGGCTTCGTCGCCCACGTCCTCGACGCCGTGAAAGGGTTGAACCTTGACGCTCTCACGGGATTCGGCTTTGGATTTGTAGCCGCGGGTCACAATCGCGAATTTCAAATCCCGGGTTTCCAGAAATTGGCCGATTGCCATGACCAGGGAGGTTTTTCCGGTACCGCCGAACGAGAGGTTATCGATGGAGATAATAACCGCGTCGGGGTAAGGCGTTAAGGCGAGGGATTTTCGTTTCAGGTTAAGGAAGGAAATCGTTTTGAAAATGAGGGAAAGGCCATCTAGTAACCTTGAATTTTTTTGATGGTGCATGAAATGGATCCCCTCCGTTCGGAAACCGCTTCCACCGCGTCCTGGCGGATCCGATCCCAGTTGATGGTTTCGGTTTGAAGCAGTTTTTGCAATAGATCCGCTGCGTTTTGGGCCGGATAATAAACGCCTCGGTTTATCAATTCCTTCCCGATTTCCGGGAAATTGTTATAGTGGGGGCCCCCGATGATCCACTTTCCCAGTACGGCGGGTTCATAAAAGTTATGGCCGCCGGTTTTGGGATCGAAGGTTCCCCCCATGCCCACGATATCCGCGATTTTCAGGGCATTGAACAGGTATCCTATTTGATCGAAGATCAACACACTCTCGGTGTGGTCGGTTTTGTGCGGCATCGCTCTGTTTTTGCTCCAGGTGGAAAATGGTACCCGATGGTGTTCCAGGCGTTTCTCGATTTCCGGGATGCGGTCCAGTTGCCGGGGAAAGAGAATAAACAGGAAACGGTTCCCGGTTTGGGGGATGACCGGAATCCATTGGTCGTCATCCTGGGGGTGGGTGCTGGCCAGAATGACGATTTTTCGTCCGGCGGGGTTAATGCCCAGGTAATCCGAAATTTCCGAATCGGAGGGAAGGGCGCTCAACCGGTCAAAGGCTTCGTCGGCTTTGATGTTTCCGCATATGGTTATCTTTTCTGACGGAATATGAAGTTGCTCGAAGCGGTCTTTATAGATCCGGGCTTGCACGAGGTAATGGTCGATTTTACGAAAGAAGGGTTTAAAGACGAATAACCATTGTTTATAGCGGTGAAATGCCTTCTCTGAAATGCGTCCGTTTATTAAAAGGATCGGAATGCGGTTGCGGTGGACCAGTCGGACCCAGTTGGGCCAGATTTCCAATTCGTTGAGAACCAGTAGTTTGGGGTTAATGCGTTTAATAAATGCCCTGATGGTAAATGAAAAATCAACCGGGGCGTTGATCACCGTAATATCCGGATAATCTTTTTTGGCCATTTCGTATCCGGTTGGGGTCGAGACCGACAGAACGATTTCCGTATGGTTGTAAATTTGGCTCAGTTGGGTGATCAGAGACTTAAGACTTCGGGCTTCGCCGATGGACACGGCATGAATCCAGAGACGCGGGGACGCGGACGGTTGGATTTCGGGGATTAATCGGTGTTTGATAAGGGTTCGGTATTCTTTTTTTAAGAGAACTTTGATCCAGCGGGGCAAGCACAGAATCAGGGCAAGGGCGTAGAGGAGATCAAAAAAGAGCATGATGTATTATAGCACATCCGCAGGGTTGAAAAAAGGAACGTTCTCATTTTGTCGACCCGGGGGCTTTTTCACTGATAGGGAAATCCAACTCCCAGGTGTATAAATTTTACCCCTCGCCAGGGAGAAGACAAATCCGATTCCTTAACCGCGTTTGCCAAACATCCCGGTTCGTCAATCCTTTTCTTCAAGCCTTCGTTTGGCATTGAAATTGCATTTAAAAAGTGAATATCAACGTGGAGTAAACGATGAGAAAAACAAATGGATTCACCGTGATCGAGTTGCTGGTAACGCTGGCACTCATCGCTATTTTAGTCGGGATGGGGATCGGTATCGGACGCCAAACCATCGACCGGGCAAATTTTACATCCATCCTCAATCAGTTTGTCGCCGATCTTTCCTATGCCCGCCAACTGGCCTCCAGAGACAACCGGTACGTCGCCTTCCATTTCAACGATGAAGGCACGGGCTATACCATGCTGGTCCAGACCGGCATCGGTCTTGACCTCTCCGATACCTCGAATTATACGGAAGAAAAAACTGTGGACCCCCTGAACGGGGAACAGTTTCTCGGCGGTACGACCGGGGGCGCATGCGACTTTGCCATCAATTCCATGGGCATCATTCGAAAATACCCGGTGGATATCGACGCCAGTCCCATTACCGTGAGTCTGGAATTTTTTAAAAAAGATCAGAAAACAGGCGTCTGTATTTATAAAAAAATCCTTACGATCTTTCCGTCCGGAGGGTATAAAATTGAAAACAAAAATGATTAGGATTAAAAAAGCCAGGCATAATCAGGGATCGTCACTGGTCGAGGCCATGATCTCGGTGGCCATCCTCGCTTATGTCATCGTCTCCATTTTAAGCGGCATTTCCCAACAGAAGCTGTCGTCTCAAAATACGGCGGATAAAAACGCCGCCGTGATGCTGGCCGAACAACGCATCGAAGAATTGCTTAAATTTCCGACCGACCAGCTCGCAGTCGAAACCTATGTGGATTATATTACCGTTACCACCAGCGGTTTTAATGTCACCACCAGCGACCCGGTCCAGAAAAAGCAATTCCGCCGCACCACCACGATTACCAAAGATGGAACCGAACAAGTGGCAACCATTCATGTCCTGGTTCAGTACGGGGCTCAATTTAATAGCGTGACGAGCAGCGGTCAATTAATCTATCCCTTTCAAATCGAATTGGCAACCCGGAGGGCACTGCGATGACGACGATCAATACGATCAATACGATCAATACGATGAATAGGATCGATCCAATAAAAGCCAAAACCATTAAAACGGCCGGCGGGTTTTCGTTGATTGAAACCATGATCACCATGGCGCTTTTCTTTATCATCATGTGGGGCGTGTATGCCATGATTCTCCAATACGGCGACCTGACCCGAACCGAACAATCGCGCATTAAACTTCAACAGGATACCCGCTTCATGGAAACTTTTTTTACCGACGAGTTGAAAAACGCCGGCGCAGTCCTGACCCTGGGTACCGGCCTCACCTTTTCCAGCGTCTCCGAAGGCGCCAAATTTACCGGTTTTACCCCGGCCTTTTGCGGCATATTCCCCATTAACAACAGCTATTATTCGGATGGGATCATTCTGGCCTCCGGTGACCCGGAAGCCAAAACCAATTTAAGCGTCGCGTATAACCCGGGCGGCACCGTTCTTTCGGTGGATAGCACATTGGTACCCGGTTATGACGCTTCCAATCCCAACGAAATTCGCCAATGGGCGGCCGGAGACCAACTGATCATCCTGGGCGCAGACAGCTATTATATCGGTCTTGTCACTGCGGTGGATACCGGTGCCAACACGATCACCATCCGCGATACCCCGGTTTATTTTTCGGGTCTCTTGAATACCAGAGCCAGCGCGGTCCATTCCACGCCGTATTATATCGATTATTGGCCCACCAAAGGCGACAGCGTGACTTACCCCAAGGATTCGCCGGTCATCCGCCTTTCCAATTTCAGCATTTATTTGATCAAAGAAGTCTTTAACTACAGTTACAATCGAGAAGTCAGGCAATTGTACCGACTGACCGACGCCAACGGCATCGCCGATGCACTGGCCGACAATAGCTCGGCGGAATTAAGCATTATATCCGAAAACATATGGGACATGCAAATTTCCTATGTGGCCTATACCTCATTCTCAACCACCGATCGTCTCACGACCGTGGATCCGGCCCATCATTACTTTGCCGGGGGCAGTACCTCTTCGGATTTAACCAACCTGATGACGGATATGCGGGCCCGGGCATTGAAGCAAATCAATATCCAGATCGTTTCTATTTCCGATGAATTTTCGGGAATCGGCTCTACGGCCAATAACCAAATTCCTGCCCTTTACGACGAACCGACGTACAGTTTACCCGATGGAAAACACACGAGCAAAGTCGTCTCCCTATCCGTTGAGCCGAGAAATTTCAGCGTCTATAGTTTTCAATAACAAGGAGTCCAGCATGAACAACGGAAGTATTCTCATATTAACAATAATCGCGGTCCTGATTCTCTCGATCATGATCTCCGGCCTGCTCACGGTCGGGACTACCGAGATTCAAACCACTCAGAATTTCCATTTGAATAAATCCGCTTATTACACGGCCGTGCAGGGCGTGGAAGAAGTCCGTAACCTGATCTATTCCACGCCGGACGCGCAAACGGTCAGCCAGATTACGAAATCGATCGCCGATACCCAGACCGAGGAAAGCGGACTAAAACATTATTTCATCACCGGAACCCTCAAGGAACTGGAAGCCGGCGGAAGCGGGGTTCCCGTAACCCCGTTTAAGGGTTTTGAGGCGCCTCCGTTAGTCGGCATGCAATTGGGCGGAAACACAAGCATTTCACCCGCCGTATGGAAGGTCGAAGTCAGCTCGGCTGTTTCCGCCGGGACTAAAAACGCTTATGCCGAGATTACAGCCGGTGTGTATTCCGTTATTGTATCCGGCTATTAACCTTAAATTGAAAAGAGAGGTTATTCAAATGAAAACAAAAAGATGGGTAAAAAACATCGTTATCCTGTTATTATGGATGACGGCTTTCGCATTGCATGTCAGACCCGACGACCGGGAATTGTTTATGGGGTATACATCCGCCAGCCTGATCAAACCCAACGTGGTGGTTCTCATGGACAACTCGGGTTCAATGAATTCCATTATCTTTTACCCCAAAAACGGCGTGGATGGAATCTCCGGGACCTCGGATGACGGGTTTAACCCCAATACCGATTACACCGGAAGCGTGGAAGGGTTCAGTTACAGCGGTGCTCCGGCTTCCTATACCCAGATGACTGAAACCGGGTGGTATGCCCGTTGGGTATTGGCGGCGTCGAGTCCGATCGTGGCCAAAGAGTATACGAGCCAAACGACGTTAAGAAGTCTGGGAGGATTCGCCGTTCAATGTCTCGCAACCGATGGGACAGGCATCAATTTCCAGATCAAGAGCGATTATCAAAATAAGTTTTATGCGGGAGACGTGGTGTTGTTCCAGCCCAGTAACTCGCCCCGAAATTACGGCGCGGTTGCAACCATTGTCCGCAAGTACACCGTGGGCACGGCGTACTGGGTGGAATTGGGGAATATTGTGGGCGGTCCCATCGCCGCCACCGGTTATTTTCAGAAACCCCCTCCAAACAAGGGGTGGGTTCCCCGGGTGGTCCGGTTGTACGGCGGCTATGATAACAGTCAGGCGACCCGGTATCCGGAAAATTACTTAATCTGGTTATACAATCATGCCACCAATACCCAGCGTACGGCGGTCAGCCACTTCAGCACCTATGGCACCTTTGACACCACCCAAACGCCGGCGACCTCCGCCTCCAATTGCGCCACGTCCGACACCACCCGGATCAAAGGCGTATTTACCCGTATTCAAACGGCGCGGGAGGTCGTGTGCAAAGTCGCCGCCGATTCATCCGAGATGGTGAAAATGGGGTTATTCGTGTACAATGGCGATGAAGGCGCAACCATGCGCAGTGCACTGACCGATATGACCGAAGTGGCCGGTTCGCTGGAGACCTTCAAAAATAGCACCTGGTCGGTCTATGGAAGCAGTTGGACCCCCCTGGCCGAAGCGCTCTCGGATGTCTGGCTCTATTATAAACCCGGCACCAGCAAAACCTATTGGCCATCCGATTACGAGATCGCTCATAATACCGGTGGCCACAGCCTGACGAATCGAAATAGCCCGGTCGATTACTGGTGCCAGAACAACTATGTGGTGATCGTCACAGACGGTGAATCGACTCACGATAACTTCGATGTCAAGTACACCAACAGTATTTTTAAGCTAAAGCCGTGCAAACGCCAGGATCCCTGGCTCAGTTGGGACAATGGCTGGGGAGATCAAGATAGCAACGACGTGTCGAGCGGCATGCCCCTAAATTACACCACCACGACTGCTGCCAATTTCACCTACTGCCCCAACTGGACCTGCTGGAATCAGGGAGGTACGGATTATTTGGACGATGTGTCTTACTTTATGCGACACCAGGATCTCTTTCCGGACAGCTTTTATGGCACTGATACCACGAACGGCTGGCCGGGCGATCAAACGATTTATACCTATGCGATCGGTTTTACGGCCGACAACAACATGCTTCGCGAAACCGCGGCCAATGGAGACGGCGGTTACTTTACGGCCACCAACTACGATGAACTCGTTGCCGCCTTCCAAAACGTGATCACCAGTATTAACCTTCGAAATTTCGGGTTCTCCGCCATCACCGCCCCCCGAAAAACAGCCACTGCATCCAACGAAGAACAGACCATGTCCTATGTCGGTTATTTTATGCCTTCGCTGGCCAAAGCCATCTGGGAAGGACACCTCCTCGCTTTCCAATTAAAGGACGAATGGGGATTTGATACCGACAACGACGGTACGGTCGATTCTTCCGACTATGTGTATACCAGTCAGGCCAATTGCCTGAGTGCCAGCAGCGGAAAACCCTGTTCCCGGCGGGTGTACCTTCCCATCGAACACGCCTGGGACGCCGCGGCCCTGGTCCCGTACGACCGGCAACTGTATACCCACAATAACTCAACGTCCCTGATCCCGTTCAATAGCGATCATGTATCGACCCTTCAACCTCTTTTCGGCTCCACGGTTACCGAGACTCAGGCCGGCCAAATTATTACCGCTATTCGGCAGCCGCAATTGGGAGACGTCTTTCATTCGGATGTGGCATTTGTCGGCCCGCCCCCTTTCGGGAAACAATACATTACCTATTTAAATCCCACCGGTACCGGGGACGAAACATACGCCGATTTTTACACCAATCACAGCGAACGGCGGCGGGTTCTTTATGTGGGGTCCAACGATGGGATCTTTCACATGATCTATGCCGATGGCCTCAATGCGGGAACCGAGGTATGGGGATTCATCCCCGATGAAATCTTATCCACCTTTCCGTCGATGATCGTGGATAATACTTATAACTATACGGTGGACGGTCGAATCGCTGCCACGGATATTTATTATCAGAAATCGGGACAAACCGTCAATACCTGGTCGACCATCCTGGCCTTCGGACTGCGGCAGGGTGGAAATGCCTATTATGGGTTGGATATTACGGATGTAAGCAAGGATCCCACCGTGCTTTGGAAATTTAAAGACACCACGTTCAGCGGTCAAAGCTGGGGAAAGCCCACAATCGGCCGAATCAAATTAAACGACCCCTCCAATGCCGGGGCAACCGTGGACAAATGGGTCGCGATCCTGCCCGGCGGTTTTGCCTACAATAACGAAAACCCCAACAACAAACAGGGCAAGGCCGTGTTTGTCGTGGATGCCTCCAATGGCGAACTGCTGTGGATGCTGGGGTACGATGCCGTGAACGGGGCCAGCGACACCGCAACCACAACGCTCGATTACGTGGAAGTAAAAACCACGGATAATATCCGGTATTTAACCAAAGGAAGTGATTTTAATTTTCCGATCCCATCGGCCATGACCGTTATCGATGTCGATAACAACGGATACCTGGATGCCATCTATTTCGGGAATACCGGGGGCTTCTTGTTTAAAACCGATATCTCCGGCTCGGATACCGCCAATTGGACGACTCATAAAATTTATAAACCCACGATCACCACCAAGGCCTCTGCCACGATTACCCAAATTGCCAGCGATGGGATCACGGTTTCGAGTGCCACCAATTTTTCCGTCGGAGATTCGGTTCAAGGGTTAACCTCGCGGGCCGTCGGATACATTAACAGTATCGATGGATCCAAACTCGAGGTGGTCACCAACACCGGGACCTTCGTTCTCAATGAGACCCTGATTTCCCGGACCTATGACCCCATCTACCTATCGCCGGCCGTTGCCTATGACCCGTGCTATCAGATATGGGTCACATTCGGAACCGGCGACCGGGACCGCCCCCGGACCAATACGGCCAAGGGAAAATTCTTTGGCATCGTGGATGCGGATCGAACCTTTACTTCCAGCGACCTGGGATTCCTGGATTGGAGTACCGGATTGACCGATGTCCTGGAACCGGTATCGGTCTCCGTGTACGGGATGTATTTTAATTTCAGTAATACCGGGGAAAAATTATTCGATCCCGAACCCATCATTCTTCCGGACGAAAAAATGATTCCGCATGTGTACTTCAATACCTTCAGCCCTCCGTCCAGTACCACAACCATCAATAGTACCAACCCGTGCGATGTCCCCAAAGAAGGGACCATGACCCTCTACAATATTTCGTTTTCCTGTGCCACACCCGGCGTATTCCCCGGGTCTTCCTCCACCTCGACCGTGATCGAGGGCGACCGCAGTACCGGACGAATCGCCGGCGGCGGTATTTATGAGGGAAAGGAGTACGTGGTGTATACCTCTCAAACCGGTAAAGTCGCCGATGTCCCCGGATCCAGCAGCGGAAACTTCACGGCAACGCCTAAAAAATTGCCCTATCCCGGAGGCGTTGTGTTCTGGAAGGAGAAGAAGCGATGATCACCGGCAGACGTCATTCATGGACCCGCCTTCGGGCGGGTCTGGTCATCATCGGGATTCCCCTCCTCCTCCTGATAAGCTGCGGCCGGAAACAGTCCCAACCCGAAGAATCCGGGCACACCCCTCCCATTTCCCGCGAGGAGAGGGCACGCTTACGGCAGGAAGTCGCCCAAACCCCCCACGCCCCGGAAAAAAGCTGGTTTAAAAAAGCCGAAATTGCAGTAAATAAAATGCCGGAGGGCAAAATCGAAGTCAATGTGACCGCTGAAATCACCTTCCCCAAGGCCAACGGTAAAAGCGCCCTCGCTTATATTTATTGGCAAAACAGAAAAAAAATCAAAGAAACCAACGAACCGACAGTGACATTGACGGGTAAAAAAGGGGATACGCTGTACGTCGACATCTTACTCAGGGTCAACGATCAAACGATCGAGAAACGACAAACCGAATGGATCGTTCTCCCCAATACGGCACCGGAGCTCACTGCGGTCGATATTCCTCAAATTTCCGGCCCCGGAACGTACACCCTCCCTGTGAAAGCCGAAGACGCCGATGGCGATCGATTGAGTTATCGATTGCTGCCCCTCGACGACAGTCATCGCGTTCCCGATTTCCTGCGGATCGACCCAAGGACCGGCACCGTCACCCTGACATTGGGAAAAGAACCTCCGGGTCCCTCACTCGAATTTATCATTGCTGCAGATGACGGCGATGGCGGTATCGGCCAAAAGGAAATTTCGATTCCTTTCCAAACCAAACGCGTAACCGAAGAATGACAATGACGAAAGAAAAGACAAAAATATTCAAAATATTAAAACGAATCGGCGTGGCGTTGATCTCGATGCTTATCCTCTTTGGTGCCTATTGGATCATCAGTCATAAGTGGTTCAATCGCACGAAGGGAAAAATCGACCTGGTTTCAAGGTCGAGTCAACGCCCCGTCATCAAAGACGTGAGAATCGACCCCTCGGATCCTCGCTCCATTGATTTTATCCGGGCCGTTGTGGTTCTGGAGATCCCGGCAATGATCCGGGACGTGACCTTTAAATACCGCTGGTTTGTCAATGGAGACGAGATTACCGAAAACACCAGTGTGCTGCTGGACAAAAAATATTATAAAAAATTAGACAGCGTCTATTGCCGGGTAACCGCCATCAAGGGAAAGATGGAATCCGACTCGGTAGAATCCAAAGAGGTCAAGATCAAAAATTCCGAGCCCGTGATTATATTCACCATGGTTCCGTCTTTCTCGGTTCCCGGTGAATTTCGCCATCGGATAAGGGCCGAAGACCCGGACCGGGACACCCTGACGTACCGGTTGGTTTCCCCCCTGAATGTCGGTATTCGGATCGACGCGCGAACCGGTTACATTTACTGGTTTATTTCCGAAAAACCGGATCCGAACCCTCCGACCCAAGAGGAGACAGATACCGGGGCAGCCCTGAAGCTCCCTCCGGTCATTACGATCATCTACGAAGTCAGCGACACGGAAGGGGCGTCCCAGCGGGGATCGATCGATCTGAACCTGGTCAATGGAACGGAACTCGCTTCCTGAGGTTGACAACGATTTCATTTTATTGTATCGTAAATACAAAAATGAAAATATAGTTTCGGAGGTAAGGAATGGCAATATCAAAAGTATGGATCATCGAAGGTTGTATTGCGTGCGGCGTTTGTGAGGCATGTGACCCGGACGTCTTTGAGATTCAGGATTTTGCAACGGTCAAAGAAGGGGTCAATTACGATGAACACGAAGCGGGGATTAAGGAAGCGGCCCAAAGTTGCCCGGTGGAAGTCATTAAATACGAATAAATAAAGAATAAATAAGAATAATTATTAAGCCGGATCAACCAACCGCTTCGGTTACCCGCGTTCCCGGCCGAGATGGGTGCAAATGACGCCCAGAAGAATGATCACGGCGCCGAGGAGCAAACTCGGTGGAATCGATTCGGAAAGAATGACCCAGGCATAAAAGATGGAAAAGAGAGGCTGGATATTGGAATAAATCGCAGTCTGGCTGTTACCGACCTGTTTCACCGAATAAAACCACAGGATCAGGCCGACACCCAATCCCAGAATGCCGGAATATCCCATGTACAACCAGGTCCGGACCGATATGGTCGAAAAATGAAGCTGCGCCACCTCGTTAAACGAAAAAGGAACAAACAACAGCGACCCAAGGGTCATGGTCAGGGTGGTGAATTTTAAGGGTGAATAGCACTTCAATAACGGCCGGGCAAAAACCGAATACTGCGCCCAGAGTAGAACTGCCAAAAAAATAAGTAAATCCCCCTTGAGGGTGGCGGGATTCAGATGGAAACCGCCGGATTTATTGGAAATCGTTAAATAAACCCCGGTAAAAGCCAATACAATGCCCACCCAGGCGATCGGTTTGATCTTTTCCTGTTTGAAAAACATACTGAATAACGAAATCATGATGGGGGAAATTCCAAAAATGACAGCCGTATTTGACACCGTGGTAAACGAAATCCCCTTGATAAAGAAATACTGATACAGCGTGTAACCGGAAAACGAGAGCAGAATGATCTTGAACCCATGCTCTTTTTTGATACGGAAATTTCGTTCGGTTTTAAAGAGCCACAAGACCAAAAATGCCGACCCGCATAAGAGTCGAATCCCATTGAACGGAATCGATGGAATTTCCTTGAGCGCTAATTTGACAATGGAAAGATTTAACGCCCACAGTTGAATCACCCACAGCATTAACCAGTCGCTTTTATGAAATTTGATTCTTTTCATGTTGTCCCATTGTTTACCATTGTTTTTCAATTGTTTTACCATTGTTTACCATGGCTCTGAGGTCGCTCATTGTGAAAGTCAGGAAACAAGTGATACGAAAAATTATCCAAAAAGTTTTTTATGAGGAATCTACTATTATTAACAGTGAACTTGCAATCTATAAAAAAATGTTTTATATTATTGACCGTGAGAAACATAATGAATAACATAAATTATATGTTAATAAAAAAAGAAATTGGGCGACGGTTTAGAATATTCAGAGAAACCCTTTCCAAAACTCAATCCCAATTGGCTGACGAATTGGATATTTACCAATCGACGATTACCAATATCGAGATCGGCAAAACGTTTCCAGGAATCAAATATCTCCATTATTTTCATGAAAATTATAATTTAAACAACAACTGGTTACTGAATGGAACCGGTGAGGTGTTCCAACCTCTCGAGAATAAAAAACCTCATATCAAATCCAAACTGGATTGTCATATTGCCGAGGATGATCCCCGGTATCAGCACTATTCCCTACTCATCGAGATGATGCAAATCCCCGTTATTGAACAGGTTGTTCTTGCCAAACTCATGGAATTAAAGGTGATTGCCCGGGTGGAAACGTCGGAGCCTGATGCAAATATCAAAGTTGTATGATCGCCGGAGTTGCCCCGGTTTATGGTACGCCGACGCGTCGAATTTCGCCGATGAAACCCTCGTTTGTTTCTTGAATCTTTCTCCAGCAGACCTTTTGCGGGTAAAAAATCAAAGGAATCAGGTGTTGAGGTTCAATGACGCCCTCAATGCCATGACTGCGAAAAGGAAGGAGTTTCGGTAAGTTCGCCCGTTCCATAATCTGCCGGTAAACCGAGGTTAAGTCCTGAACATCGCCTTTATTCAGCATCACTTCCGTTTTTCCATCGGCCGATGCGCGTTTGATAACGGCCGATTGAATCGCCACGAACCGCTTTGAAAAATCCCCCAGTATCTTGTAGTCTTCGATTTCTCGCCGAATCGAAGCGTAATTCGTGCCAATGGATCCACTAAGAAAGAGGATAAGCAGGGCAGGGATTATGGACATGATTGATATCGTTGATATCGTTGATTTTGTTATCCGTCTGTTTTTCTTTCGGGTCATGACGTAATTGAAAAGATAATTGAACATCAGGGCCAGCAATCCCCACCATCCCAGGGAAGGATAAAACACATACCTGGAGGATAGTTTGGGCAAAAACGATAAAAACAACGCAAAAACGATTAAGAAGGAAAGGAAAAATAAACTCGCTCGTTCTCGTTTTCCAATTAAATAGAGACCGAATCCGATGACCAGAACGATCAGGGTTATCCCCATAACCAGCGGGATAAAGAACGGGGAGAGATTACCCGAACGCAACAGAATAAAGTATAATTTGTAAACGAAATTGGCTGGAGCCGCGAAATCGACGTAATTCGCGGACGCCCCCCACTGTAACATCCATCGGACCAGAACCAGGCCTGTGGCTGCCCCTCCGATAAACAGTCGTTTTTTGCCGGATTGTTCATAAAGAAAGAGTGGGATAAGGGCCAGGATGACCGTTTCCTTTGTCATGAACGCGCCAATCAGAAATAGAAGAAATAAAAGTCGCTTTTGATCGAGATAAAACTTCAACGCCACGGCAAAAAAAACGAAGGATAGGGGATAAACCAGCGCCGAAAGGTTTAATACCGCTTCGGATATAAAAACATTAAAACCGGCAAGTAAGCCGATGGAAAGCGAGATAAACGCATGAACACCGAAATAGCGTGAAAGGATATGGGAGAACATCCAGATTCCGGATGAAAAAATGACCAGGCTCACGGCCCGGAGTACAATCGGAGAGATTCCGAATAATTTGATCAGCAATCCCAATAAAAAAACAAAAGCGGGATTAAAATCTCTTCCGTTGACCGAAAGCGATTCGATAGCCGAATGTTGCATTGTTATCGCACGTCCCACCCATTCAAAATCATCGGAAAAGAAGTAATTGGTCTGGAATCCCCAATAAAAAAAAACATTGGCAATTAAAATAATAAGAAAAAAAGCGAGGGTTCTGTATCGGGACAATGTTTTCGCATGCATACGCCCATTATATCAAATGTGAGAACAGGGTCAAGTCTTGAAAGTTCATCGAAAGGGGTGGTCAATCGGATCGAGGTTCCGATGGATTATACCACGAAAGTAAATAGGTGCATGAATCATCGCCTTTTTTTCGACATTCTTGCACCAGATCATGCCGAACAAAGGCAAATAATCCATTGGTTTTGAATTTTTTAACTGTGCCTTCGATCAATCCCCGGTCCCATTCGCAGGGGTAGGGACTCGAACAGACGATCGTGGCAAACTCATTGCCATAATCCTTAAAGACATAGTTTCCGACTTTATCGCCGTTGTGGTCCCGTTGATACACCTGATCCAAAACGCTGAGCGCTTTTTCGAGGGTATCGGTCGCAGGCGGAAAGGTTAAATATTCGGGCATCCTTAACCCGATTTGGTAAACGACATGAGGCCCGAAAACGGTCCCCATGCATCTCAATGTATCCAGCCAGATTTTCTGCGGATACCATCGGTCGGTTTCCGGATTGGATATCCCATAATCTTCCAAAATTTCATACGCTCTCGGTTTAAGGGCTCCCATCCCTTCGATTACCGAAACGAGGATATATCCGTTGACCTGGACATACGGATTGATCGCTTTGGTCTTCCCCATTGTATCCCTCCCCGAAATTCAATTGTCAATTGAATTTCAACTGCACATATACATCTAATATATAGAACAATTCACTGAAATTTCAACCGAAAATTTTTTATTTATTTATTATTTTTTACTCTTAATTCTTTTATTTTTTATGCTTTATTTTTTCTCAGTCAATGCTTTCTCAAATAAATCGCCGAGAGTTCCCGATTTCTTCTTATTGTCCGTAAACCGATCGATCAACTGTTTATTCATATGAGATTCCTTTCGGCTTCGTTTGAATTCAAACCCGCGGGTTTCCTCGACCTCAAGCTGCTGATGTCCGCATTTTCGATCCGAACACACCAACATATTCCCTTCTTTTCCTTTCACGGACAGCATGAAACTGTTACACGCAGGACATTTGGTTTTGGTTAGATTGTCGTGCTTAAATTGAGAGGTATCGTCTTTGACACTGTCAACCAGCGTCACGGCATTTGTCCGGATGTCGTCCATAAATTTCCGGGCACTGTCTTTCCCCCTGGAAATATCGGATAAACGCAGTTCCCACTGAGCGGTTAATTCCGGCGATCGCAGTTCGCCGGGAACCAAATCGATCAACTGGAACCCTTTGGATGTGGGTACCAATTCCTTTCCGTGCCGCTCGATATAAAACGCGTTGAGGATTTTTTCGATAATTTCCGCACGGGTCGCCGGTGTTCCCAATCCTCCCTGCTTGATGGATTCCCTCAATTCCTCATCCTCGATAAACTTCCCGGGACTTTCCATGGCCGTTAACAGGGTGGCTTCGGTGTACCGCGCCGGGGGAAGTGTTTTGGATTTTTTGACTTTACACCCTTTGACAGCGATTTCTTCTCCTTTTTTTCGCTGCGTTAATCGCTGCTCCGGAAGCGTATCTTCACCGGCACTTTCCTTTCCTTGAAGAATCGGTACACTGACCGCTCGCCATCCCATGTCCGTGACCGCACTGCCCCGAGAAACGAAACGCTCTCCCGCAACATCGGTGACAATGGTTGTTTGATCGTAACGGTAAACCGGGTAGAGGACGGTAATAAAACGACGGACGATCAAATCGTACAACCGGCGTTCATCGGGATCCAGCGCCGTGAGGTTCACCGGCTGTTCGGTGGGAATGATCGCATGATGATCGCTCACCCCGGCATCATTGACGAACCGTTTGGTGACATGGAGTTTCGACTGAAGCAAGGGTTTGATCAGCGACGCGTAGGGTCCGATGGCCACACATTCCAGTCGTTTGGGGAGCGTGGGAACGATATCTGCCGAGATATACCGCGAATCGGTTCGGGGATAGGTCACCAATTTGTGATGCTCGTAGAGATTCTGCAACACCGAGAGGGTTTTTTTGGCGGAAAACCCGAATCGTCGATTGGCGTCGCGCTGCAATTCGGTTAAATCGTAGGCCAGCGGCGGCGGTTCCATTTTCTCACTCGTGTGAGCGTCCACGATTTTGCCGGTTTTTCCTTTGACCGTTTCCGCGATCCGGGTGGCCTTGTTCAAATCAAAGATTCGGCCATTTCCGTCTTTATCGCGCCAGGTACCGAAATAATCGCCAAAATCCGCATCGATCGTCCAATAATCCACAGGAACAAAGGTTTTGATCTCCTTTTCCCGCTGTATAATCATGGCCAGGGTCGGGGTTTGAACCCGGCCCGCGGATAGCTGCGCATTGTATTTACAGGTTAAGGCACGGGTCACGTTCAGACCGATGATCCAATCCGCTTCGGAACGGCACACCGCAGCATGAAACAAATTATTATAAGCATTGCCGTCTTTGAGGTTGGCAAACCCGGCAGTAACCGCACCGTCGGTTTGAGACGAGATCCAGAGCCGTTTGAACGGTTTTTTCCATCCGGCCAGTTTCATGATCCAGCGGGCCACCAGTTCGCCTTCTCTTCCGGCATCCGTTGCAATAATCAATTCATTCAGGTCGCTACGTTTCATCAACTGACTGACGATGCGGTACTGGTTCGACGTTTCACGGATGACCTTTAATTTCATATTTTCCGGCAGCATCGGAAGATCCTGCATGCGCCATTCTTTATATTTTTGATCGTAATCATGGGGTTCGGCCAATGTCACCAAATGTCCCAATGCCCAGGTCACGAGATACCGGGAACCTTCAAAGAAGCCTTTCCCTTTTTTGTCGCACTTTAATATCCGGGCCATTTCTCGGGCAACACTCGGTTTTTCGGCCAATACAAGCGATTTACTCATTTTGTTACTCCTTCGACAATTAATTTATAAAGAAAAAATCGGGTTCTGTCAACCCATCTTTTGGTTTTTGTTTTAGGCGTAAATTCACATGTTAATTGACAGAACGATTGTTCTCTTGTAAAATCAATCCATGAAAATCAATAAGATATGTGTTATCCATATGGAATAACCATGAGCCTGATAAAAAAGCTCCTTCAACTCTCGCAAAAATCCGAGATGCAGAAGTTGGTTCATGGAGCGACTGACGTGGGGCGGTTACGGTCGGGAAACGAGGATTTTTTTACCATCGATAACGATAAAAATCTGTTCATTGTGGCGGATGGAATGGGGGGACATAATGCCGGGGATGTGGCCAGCAGCAATGCGGTGAAAATGACGGATGAATTTTTGACCAAAGAGAAATTGGGTGAAGTCAGGGGGGACATTCGAAAAACCCGGGAAACCATTATCCAGAGCATTTTATATGCGCATGAGAATATTTTGAAAATGGCGGGAGCCGATCCGCGGTACGAAGGCATGGGGTGCACCATTGTGGCGGCATTGATTTTCGGTAACAATTTGCATTTATGTCATGTGGGGGATGCTCGGGCGTACATCTCCAATGAAAACGGGATGACCTTGTTGACGCGGGATCACAGTTACGTCATGGATCTGGTGATCAATGGCAAGTTATCGATTGAGGAAGCGCGGGTCAGCCCGTTGAAGAACAAACTTCATCAGGCCGTTGGGGCGTTAACGGCGATCAAGCCCGATTACAAACATTGTTTTTTAAAGGAAGGGGATAAGATTCTGCTGTGTTCCGATGGGTTATGGGACATGCTCTCGGACGATCAGATGCATACGGTGTTAAAGCAGGATAAACCCGTAAAAAAATTGTGTGAACTTCTGATTACCATGGCCAATGATGCGGGGGGTCACGATAACATCACCGCGCTGGTGATTCAGCATAAAGAGAAGTTCGAGGAAGGCCCGGATCCGACCGAAGAAGAATTGGAGATTTTAAAGAGTACCGGAGAATATTCGTTTGTATTCACGAATCCGGTCGAAGAGGAGACAGAGTAACTCATGCAGTATGAAGTAAAGCAGCGGACATTTACGGAAACCGTACGCGAATCGTTTCGAATTTATGCGGATAATTTTAAACCCCTTTTTTTAATTTCCCTGATCAACAGTATACCGGCGGCATTGGTGCCTCCCATGGATACGGTGGGAGCTTCCCCGGAGGAGCAAGGGCTTTATCTTGCGAAAATCGTTCCCTGGTTGATTGTGTTTATGTTTATCAATACGATTTCATCGGCAATCATGACCGAGTATATCTCCAAACGTTATGTGAACCGGGAGCAACATCCGATGTCGTATATCCAGGATATTCAGTCTCTTTTAATTCCGATTATGGGTTTGGCACTGGTACAGACTGTGATGGTCACCATTGTGATCATTCCCATGTTTTTCCCGATTCTTTTTATTTTATTTATCCCCATGATTTATTTGATGTTGGCGTTCAGTTTAGCGGTTCCGGCAGTGATCGTGGAACGGCGGGGTTTGCTGGATGCGATGAAGCGAAGCCTATTTTTGACCCACAGGAAGAAATTGGAAATTTTTCTTTATCTGACGGTTTATTTTTTAATATTATTAAGTGTATCCATGGCCGGAAAGATCATCAATGCGATTCTTGAAGTTATCGGGGTAGGAAGGGGAGTCCTTCGTCTGATCGATCACCTGGTTCAGGTCTTTGCATTCCCTGTAAATGCGTGTTTATTTCTATTGATTTACTTTAATATTCGGATCCAGAAGGAGCGGATTGATACGGCGGAAAACCATCCGCTGTCTTGATCGACCGGGGCAGGAATCTTCAACAAGCCTGATCAAAAGCGACGCTTTCTTCGTAAAGCGTATCGGGGCATAAGTCTTGACCGTTTCTCCATTGAATGCTTCCTAAAAAGGGCCGTACGGAACGAAATGAATGGAGCTCGTTCAGTTCTTTGAATATGCCGATATTGAGATAGGGTTTCATATCAAATACTCGGACCTCATTATTGTTAAAGGTGATCGTCAATGTATAATCATCATTTGCAATAACTTTTTTTACTCTTGGATTTATATTCATATCGACTCCTTGCAAGTTCTATTTTAATGGATCAATCTTTCATATTTCATGGCTATTTTATACCATAAACCAAAGTCCAAAAAAAGAGGTATGACGTCATCTCTTGCCTTTTCTATTGGAAAATATTATAATATCAATTGTTAACCGCTTCGTGTTTCATATTTATTTTTGTAGAGGTAATTGCATGCCAGCGATTTTAACCCATCCCCAAACTATTCTGTGCTCGATACATCTTACGAGAGCGCCATTATAATGAAAATGATTTATGTGATTATCGGTGGGTCATTGGGCGCGATCAGCAGATACGGAATCGGCATCCTCTCCATTAAAATTTTCGGGGACAAGTTTCCATTGGGAACGCTAATTGTAAACCTCGTCGGGTGTTTTTTAATCGGCTTATCTTTCTCTGCAGGGATTGAAAGAAGCTTTTTAAATCCATTTCATTTCAGGCTGTTTTTTGTAACGGGATTTCTCGGCGCATTCACCACTTTTTCTAGTTTTGCTTTTGAGACCGTTAATTTAGCAAGATCAAATATGATTTCCGCCTCCGCCCTCACCTTTGTCCTGAATAACGTCATCGGTTTTATACTCGTTTTGTTGGGTATATGGGTAGGAAAATTGATCTGAAATTGTTGGATCCTCGCCTCCGGCAGGTCAGAACCTTTTTGAAAAAAGGTTCCGACACCTCCCAAAACGTTTGGTTAAATCGCATATTCTGATAATTAATTTGGCGAACTCTTGACAAAATATGACCCATACCGTTATAATAGACTTTTCCCACATGAACATAAGGACAACAGATGAGTAGGAACCGGATGCCGAAGTGGTGGAATTGGCAGACACGCTAGTTTCAGGTATTAGTGGGTGTACTCCCGTGGGGGTTCGAGTCCCCCCTTCGGCATTTTTAATTTCAATCCTCACTTGAACATAAAACACCATGTTACACGTATTAAGAAATGACTATTCACTATTTGTAATAAAAAACCCGAACCATCGGGTTCAAACTCCAGAGGGGGATTTCCAATGAGCACCAAAGGACGCATCGCCATTCTCCTGTCCGGACGAGGCTCCAACTTCGAAGCCCTCTACCGCAACTCCCTGAAAGATGACGCCAATTTCGAAATCTCGGCAGTCATCAGCGACAACCCTGACGCCCATGGTCTGGAAATTGCCCGAATGTACGGACTCAACGCGTTTCACGTTTCCCCTCAGGAATTGAAACCCAAACGGGTTTATGAGGAGAAAATTTTCAGTATTGTCCGATCGCACAGCGCTGAATTGATTTGCCTGGCCGGTTACATGCGACTGGTCGGCCCAACGCTCCTGTCCGCTTACGCCGGACGCATCATGAACATCCACCCGTCCCTCCTTCCGTCGTTTACCGGCCTCCACGCCCATCACCAGGCACTGGAATACGGCGTCAAAGTCAGCGGATGCACGGTCCATTTCGTGGACCCGGGCATGGATACCGGCCCCATTATCCTCCAACGGTCGGTTCCGGTTTCCGATCAGGACACGGAAGACGAATTGAGCCAACGCATCTTACACGAAGAACACCAAATCTATACCCAGGCGGTTACCCTATTTTTTGAAAATAAATTGAAAATCGACGGAAGAAGAGTTATAATTCTTCCATGAAGAATTTAAAAGTACCCCTGCTGTGGGTTTTGTTGTTTGTTTTTTTATCCGGGGAAGCAATTCTCGGGATGGGAGAGGGCGAGTTCTCAAAGGAAAAAGCACAACTGATCGACCTGAACCTGAAACGGATCGCCCGAAAAAACAAAGCAGGCGTTTTTATGCGGAAAGTCACCTTTTCCGAAGACGAACTCAACTCCTACCTGAACCTGATCTACATCAAACGCTATACACCCGAGGTGACTTACGTCAAACTCTCCTTAATTAAAAATAATTATGTGTCCGGAATGATAAAAATTAAATTACTGGGGAAGAAGTATGAAAAAATTCCGGCATTCCTGAGGGATATCGAATTGGAAACATCGGGAAAAATCGAATGCAACCGCTACCGGATGCGGGTACTGTTCGATTCCATCAAAGTGAACGGGACAAAATTTTCCCCCGAAGTCCTGGACGAAGGCTTCGGCGCTGCCCAGAGCGCCTCCAAAGTGAAAAAATCCATGTACGACTGGTTTAATTTCTTTCCCGGTATTAAGAATATTATCGTGGACGATAAAAAAGTAACGATTTTTTATTAACGACTATCTTTATTTCAGTGGATCTCAAACTCGATTCTCCAATCACCCATGTCAAAGGGGTAGGAACCAAATACCGTCAGATTTTTGAAAAGAACGGGATGTGCACGGTTCAGGATCTGCTCTTCCACTTTCCCATTTTTTATATCGATTTTGATTCGGCGTTGACTCGACCCGAAACAGGGAACAAAAATCTCTATGTGTTCGAAATGGTGGGACGCCTTTCCCTTTCCCGCTCGTTTCATCGAAGGCGGTTTTCCGTTCTTCGGGTCAGCGGTCGGGTTGGCGACGAACCCGTTTCCGTGGTCTTTTTCAATAAACCGTATGTGGCAGAACTCTTGAATACCCACCCGAAGGTTTACCTTTACGGCGAATTCGACAACAAATCCGGTATCTGGCAATCCAATACGCCCCTGGTGCTCACCCGACCGGAGAGCGGGTCCGTTGTCCCGGTTTACGCCAAAATCGGTACGCTGAAATCAGGGTCATTGAAAAACATCATGGAAGCTGCTTTGGAGAAACTGAACGACGATTCGGAGTGCTTGCCGCCGGTTTGTCTGGACAAATATGCGTTTCCCGGTATGGTGGACGCATTGAAAGCGATTCATTTTCCGCATGCGTATTGTCCGGAAAAAATTGAGGCGTTGAAAAAGCGTTTTATATACAATGAGTTTTTCTTTTTCCAGATGGAATTGCAGTTTATTCGAAATCGGTTTAAACGGGTGCCCCGGCAAAACCGTTACCCGGAGCTGGGCATGGAGGCGATCGAAACCCTGATCCGCGACCGGTTGGGTTTTGCACTCACCGACGATCAGCAAGCGGCGTGCCGGGATATTGCGGCCGATCTGTCGAGCGACTGGTGCATGCAGCGGCTGATTCAGGGTGATGTGGGGAGCGGCAAAACCGCAGTGGCGTTTATTGCGCTACTTCTGGCTGCTGCCAATGGTTTTCAGGGCGCGTTCCTGGCTCCGACCGAGCTTCTGGCCGGGCAACATTTCAATGGGGCTCAGAAATTTTTTACATCCCAGGGTATTGCTCTGCTGACCGGTTCAACGCCGGCTAAAAAACGAAAAGAAATTTTGAAAGGTTTGGAGAGTGGAGCGATTCAAATCGTTTTTGGTACCCATGCGTTGCTCACCGAAGCGGTTCGGTTCCACCATTTGGGAATGGTCGTCATCGATGAGCAGCACCGGTTTGGGGTATCGCAGCGGGCGGCGCTCTATTATAAAGGCCATGCCGTGGATTTACTGGTGACCACTGCAACGCCCATTCCGCGGACCATGCTGCTGTCGCTCTATAATGATTTGTCGGTTTCGGTGATCAAAACCAAGCCGCAGGGCCGGTTGCCGATCGCCACGAGGATCATTGCCCCGGAAGACCGGGACCGGTTTTATTTGAAACTGCGAAAGAATCTGGAGAACAATCAGAAAGCCTATATTATTCTTCCCCTGATCGAAAAATCCGATTTTTTTGCCGAGTTACGGAACATCGAAACCGAATCGCTTTATTTTAAGGATATGTTCAAGGGGATCCCGATGGGGGTTGTGTCGGGTCGAACGCCGGCGGCTCAAAAGGATGAGATTTTGGAACAATTGGCAGATGGACGGATCCATGTGTTATTGGCCACGACCGTAATCGAGGTCGGGATCGATGTCAAGGATGCGACCTTAATTGTGATTGAAAATGCGGACCGCTACGGTCTGGCGCAATTGCACCAGTTACGGGGGCGGGTCGGTCGAGGACCGCTTCAGTCCCATTGTTTCCTTCTTCCCTCGTCTCATATGACCGAGAGTGGAAAGCAGCGATTAAGTCTGATCAAGGAAACCGATGACGGGTTTGCCATTGCGGAAAAAGATCTCAAGATGCGGGGTGGGGGAATCATTTCGGGTCTGGAACAATCGGGTTTTCTGGATTTTAAAGTGGGAAATTTAACGGATCATCTCGAGGTATTTCGCGACGCCCGAAACGATGCGGTTATGATTTTGAATGATCCGTCGCTGATAACTCCTTATGTTCAGCAATTTTTAGACGACGTTAAAACCAAACTCAACGCCATTAATTTCAGTTAATTAATCTCGCAGAGAGGCTTCACCCTGATAGATGAGACGATGCCCACAGAATATCAGGATTAATTTTTTTAACATCGTTTTGCCAATTGCCTTTAAAAATCGCTCATCTTTCCCATACTGATCGAGTTGAACTCCGGCTTCCTCTTTAAGTTTATCGATTTTTTCCTGGGGTATTTTTTTCTTTTTGCCCAATGGCTTGATATATTTGATCTCCAACAGGTAGGAAAACCTGATATTCGGGTATTGATTCAAAAGGGGTTCCATTGAAATATCTGCATAACCCTGATTCATCTCTTTTTCTGTGTGTAAGATATAATACTTACTCAATCCCAGATACACATTCCAAAATACCTGTATGGCTTTTTCTCCGGCCATTAAATCCCTTAAACTCAATGACGATTCCAAATGTTTCGTAATATATTCTACCAGTGGTTCCCATTTTCCCCGAAATGCCATCTCTTTCATATGTATCTGGTATTCGTCAGTATTCAGGGTCAGGGCTCCGGTGTCTTCATACGTTGCTTTAATGAAATCATAATAGAGATGTTTCACTGTTTCATTGGGGATGGATAAAATCGTACTCCCTTCTTCATCGGTGCCCCGAATGGTGAGAAGACCGAAATAATACAAGAGAGAAACAAAATTACTCGGAAGGTGAAGTTCCGAAATAGGAAATCCGGTTTTAATCGTCGTTTGAATGGTATGATCCTCAATGATCTTTTTGAGTTTGGAAAAATTCCCGTTGGTCTCCGGAGCACCTTTTTTATCGATTACAATCAAATGGCGGAGTTTACCATAATCGATTCGCATATTTCGGTCAATCAGGTCATCAGGAATTTTGGACCGAAACATGTATTGCTGAAGGAAATACAAAACAAGGACCGTATTAAAAACCTCGGTATCCGATTCGAGGGAAAACCGGTAATGGTTGTACCATTGCCCCATGATTTCCAAGATTTCATCGGTTGAATGATGAATCTTTCCCGCATCTCGATAGTAGTCGATCATCCGGGTAACTTCCTCTTTGGTGAACCCCAACATGCCGCTCAAGTCCGGTTCCAATGAAATATTGGTGGCAATGTTAAAACCGGAAGTCACGTCGTCCAGGGTAATGGGAGAAACACCTGTCATGAATAATCGGGAAATCGGGGCACCACCTTCGGTGGTTCCCCCTTTGAGCACATTAAAAAAGGCGCGTAAAAAACCTCCCCCATGGGTGATTCGTTGGAATTCCTCTTCACCGTCTGTAGATAAAATCGTATTGGCAAAATTATCGTATTCGTCGATGATGACATAAAGTTTTTGTTTTGCTCCTTTACAAAAACTTAAGAATTTGACCATGACATCGGATGCGCTCTTTTTAGAGTTCATCTCTGACTTCGCTTCGTTAACGTCGATATTTAAAAATTTTTGATATTTCGTGATAAAGTCGGAAGCGGATCCTTTGATATAATCAAGGAACGATTCGTGGACCATGGAAGTTTCGGAATCGATCAACGAAAAATTCACTTTGAAAACCAGGTATTTATTCTTTTCCGTTGTGGGATTTTTTTGGATATCGGTTCCTTCGAATAGGGTATCGAATTGATCTTTTTGAGCAATATCATAATAATCTCCCATTAGCGAAAGGAATAATGTTTTGCCGAAACGTCTCGGACGGATGAAGAATAAAAAATCTCCTTTTTCTTCAATCCTCCTAATATATTGCGTTTTGTCCACAAAATAAAGATTTTTTACCGGGAACGAGTTAAAATCGGCATTCCCATAAGGAAGTCTTTTCATTTGTTTTGCTTCGGTCATGGATGTATGGTAAATCAAAAATCTCGCAATGTCAACCTACTTTCTTGTGGGGAAACTGGGGGAAACTGTGACCGGTGCGTTACGATGTGACTTTGTGGAAAATCTTCATTCAATCGATTTTCGTGTCCTTATTTATTTGGCCACAACGGTCAATCGAGGCTGGTAATGTATTTATCTATACGAATTCGGGCCTGATAGGTTTCGACGAGGAGTGCCTAGCGCCGACTCATCCCCTCCTCCAGGGGGCTTAGCCTGGCGCCAAGCAAAGTGACGTACCACCCATAGGTTTCTGGGTGGGTGCCCGAATTCACCAATTTTTGGACCTATCCAATGTGGTAGATTCCCATGGTTCTTCATCCGGGCATCCCGTGCCAGCACCCCTTATGAACCGACTATCTTATAAAGAGCTAAGATATGCCAATAGAAAAGGGAAATAATGATGTAAATGAACTAGTAAATGCATTAAATATTCACCATATGGATCAAGCAAAAGGCAAACATTGTAAAGTTTAGTTATAATATTATTCTGCATCTCAATTAAAACTTTTATTGCTTCGTCTTTTTTATTCATATTCTATCTATAAAAACTAAAAATCTCTAACCCTAAAATTTTGCACGGGTTTCAGAGATTGAGGTCTGGTAGGTTCAGGCCGTGATCCTGATTCTGGATCATCCGTCCCTGATTTCCCCTTGTCCCTCTTGACCGGTGCATTACTATGTAACTTGTGGAAAATTTTTTCAATCGATTTCGTGTCCTTATTTATTTTGGCTAAACCGCCAATCGATATATCCTAAGACTGGTAATGTCTTTACCAGACGAATTCGGACCCGATAGGTTTCGATGAAAAGTTTCAACTCCTTTGTGCGCCGGCGCATCCTCTTCTCCAGGGCTTAGCTTGGCGCCAAGGAAGTAACGCATCGTCTCCAGGTTTCTGGTTGGTACCCTATTTCTCCAATTTTTGAACCTATCTAACGCGATAGACTTTCATTGTCTCCATCGGGGCATCCGTGCCATTAATCTTTATGAACCGGACTATCCTATAAAGAGTTAAAGTAAATTGAAAAAATGAAGTATATGAATCAGCAAATGCATTAAATCTTCACGATGTGGATAAAGCGAAATACAAACACTGTAAAATTTAATTATAATATTATTCATTATTCTGAACCGTAATTTTTCTTTTTTATTTTTTTTCATATTTTATCTATAAAAGCAAAAAATTCTCTAACACGACGATTTTGCACGGGTTCAAGGGATGGTGACTGGCAGGACTCTCGGATGATCCTGATCTGGAGGGTCCGTCGTTCAGAACTCCTCATAGTAAGCAGTTTTTAAATGACGTGAAAGCAGAACGCAACACGATTAATTTCAGTTAGGTGGCTCGTGAATCAAAACCCGGACGGCGGACCGTGATCCACGACATCACCCTTTGCGATATTTAATAGCCGGACATTCGGCGCCATTGTCAGGTTATGGGGTAATCAATAAATGGTGAGGTTTCCTGTTTGATGAAGGGTTTGAGTGAGTGCCATTACATCTGAGTTCAGCGATCTAACGCGGTTATCGGTTCATCGAGGATGAGGAACCATGATTTTTGGGTGAGTGCATGGCCAAAGGCAGCGTTGGTTTTCACCGACACTGAGTTGAAAGGGATACGCTTTAAAATAGGCGTTGGGGAATTTGACCGGTGCATTACTATGTGCCTTTGTAGAAAATCTTTCTTCAATTCTTTTTCGTGCCCTTATTTATTTTAGCCACAAAGGCCAATCGAGGCTTGTAATGTCTTTACCAGAGAATTCAGAACCGATAGATTTCGACGAGGGGTTTCAATGCTTGGCGCCGACTAATCCCCTCCTCCAGGGGATTAATCTGGCGCCAAACAAAGTGACGTACCACCCATAGGTTTCTGGGTGGGTACCCGAATTCACCAATTTTCGGGCCTATCCAACGTGGTAGATCCCTGGCTCTTCGTCCGGGCATCCCGTGCCAGCAACCCCTTATGACCCTACTATCTTTAAACGAGTTAAGATATTATGCCAAGAAATGAAACAAAAGATGAATCAATAAATGTATTAAATTTTCATCATACAAATCAGATAACCAAAAAGAAATTTCGATTACAATTTTCTTAATATTTTTTAATGTATTCATACTATATAAATAAAGATGAAAAAGCCGCTAACTTTATGATTTCTACCGTGGAGTTTAATGAATTATCCCTATAAATATATCTATTCAATATTTTAAACTTAAGATTGGGTCGAAAAATTTTTTTATTTTTGTGAGTCTATCATTGTTAGATTTTATATAACGATTGTGCTAAACGTAAATACCATCAATCTCCTCGGATCTCAGTACCCATCTGGGAGTTCTCCAGAATTATGAAGCTAGTGCTTCGTCACGTTTGATTGTCGGATAAAGCCTCTTTAATCTGGCTTTTGTACTGTGCGACAATGTTGACGCAACACTAGTATTTGGTTCTTCAAATATGGTTGCAATAATATGGTTTCAGTATATTCGATATATCCAGTAATATTATTGGGAAATTTATAATGTCATTTAAAATCGCATATCCAGAATTATTTGGAATGGATGAATGAATCTCCGGTCATTTTTAAATGGAAATATAAATTGGATGAATTCTTGTGTGAATATGGCCATGTTGATTGGGGAACGATCTACTAGGTTTATTATTTTATTTCTTGGGATATTGCTTTATTAATGTTCCGCCCCAATAGCGTCCTTATCGGAATATGGCATTCTACTCTCCACGCCGGCACAAGAATATTTAAAAATCGTTTAATTCTGAAAACTTATTATTTAATTATTCTTTTCAATTTCCGATATAACGGAATTTAATTCATTAGAAGGGTTTTTTTTTGTATACTCAATGCAAACGTTTTTCCATTGGCCATTTCTAATAAATGCTTCCACGATACTCTTTAATGCATCGCGGCCTCTTCCCATGCCTAAATTAAAAGTTTTTTCGAATTCTAATTCAAACTCGATCCAACTTACTTCTTCTCCCTTTTCCAATTTGTCGTTGTAACTTTTGAAAATATCATATGCCCTGCTTATATCTTCTTCATCCCAGTTCATTTCGATTATTAAATAAGGAATTGGATAATCTTTATAATTTATTGCTTTACCAATATTCTTGATCTGAAATTTTATTTTTTCCATATCTTTTTTGATCCTACTTATTTCTTTAATATCATCCATCTTTGCCTCCATTATTTTATTAGATTTAAGATATTCAGAAATAAATATTAAAATAAAAGATTTCTTTTGTCAATACGAGATTTCCAAAAATATTACCATAAGGGAAGGTGTGACCGGTGCGTTACTATATGATTTTGCGGAAAATCGTTCTTCAATCGATCTCCCATGCCCTCATTTTATTTTGGCTACAGATTTCTACAAATATCATCTCAGTCGACCGGATCGTGCGTCAAAAAATCGGACGGCAGTCCGTGTTCCACCATCTCACCCTTCGCAATAGTATAAATAGAATCGGATATTCGGCGCGCCATCGCCAGATTATGGGTAATCAACAGGATGGTGAGCTTTTCTCTTTGGTGAAGGGTTTGAATGAGTGCGACCACCTGTTCCTGGGTTTGGGGATCCAACCCGCTGGTGGGTTCATCGAGGATGAGGAGCCGGGGCTTTTGCGCCAATGCCATGGCCAAAAGACAGCGTTGGTTTTCGCCGCCACTGAGTTGAAAGGGATACGCCTTCCATAGGCGTCGGATATCCGGCTCGGTAAAATTCAGCAGTTTCAGAAGCTCCATCCATTCGCCGTTTCCGAGTTTGGATGTTTCGGTCAGTTGGCGTTTGATCTTAATGACCGGGTTGAGGGAAGCGGCCGCATTTTGGGGAGAGTAGAAGATGCCGTTCCCTCGGAGGGTTTTTAAGGTTTTGGGATCGGCGATTCGGCCGTCGTAATAAATCGCGCCCCGGGTCTGAACCACACGGGGCGGCAAAAGGCCCGAAATCGCTCGGGCCAGGGTCGATTTACCGGATCCGGATTCGCCGAGAAGACAGGTGATGCGACCTTTAACAATGGTAAAATTGATATTTCTGAGAAGGCAAACCCGGTTCTGTCCGTGGACAACGTCCACGTCCAGGTTCTCGGTCCGGAGCAGGGTCATTGGAATCGGTCCAGGTGCTGCTCGATGCGATTCCATTTCTGTAGGGGCGGTTCGCGAACCGCCCTACAATTTAATTGCCCTACAATTTAATTATAGCCGTGATTACTCAAGCGTGGCAATCACTTCGATTTCAATGTCAACAGACAGGGGGAGTTCTTTGACGGCCACGGCCGAACGGGCCGGGTAGGGGAGTTCGAAATTTTCGGCGTAAATGGCATTGACCGCTTTAAAGTCGGCCATATCTTTTAGAAAAACAGTGGCTTTGACAATGTTTGGCATGCCAACGCCCGCTTCGGAGAGAAGGGCGTTGATATTTTTAAAAATCTGACGGGCCTGAGCCTCAACCCCGCCGTCCACGACTTTTTTGGTGGCCGGATCGATACCGATCTGACCGGAACAGAACAGCAGGCTCCCGCATCGAATGGCCTGGGAATACGGGCCCACGGCTTCCGGGGCATGAGGGGTGCTAATGGCTACTTTGTTCATGGTATCTCCTTAACTTTTTTTATTTTCAATTTTGGCCCAGGAATCCTTGAGCGATACGGTCCGGTTAAACACGGGGTTTCCCGGCCGGGAATCCGGGTCCACGCAAAAATACCCGAGCCGCATAAACTGAACGCTGGTTCCGGGTTCCAGGTTATCCATTCCGGGTTCCAATAAACCCGATATCACTTCCAGAGACTGGGGGTTCAGGTTGTCGAGAAAGGTTTTTCCCTCCTCTTCGGCGTCGGGATTCTCTTTGGTAAAGAGATGATCGTACAGCCGGACTTCGGCCTTGACGGCGTGTTCGGCCGATACCCATTGCAGGGTGCCTTTGACCACGCGACCATCCGGAGTTCCGCCGCCCCGCGATTCGGGATCATAGGTACACCGCAATTCGACGATCTCGCCGTTGGCATCTTTGACCACTTCCTGACACGTGATGTAGTACGCGTGTTTCAGCCGCACTTCGTTTCCGGGATACAGACGGAAGTACTTTCGAGGCGGCACTTCACGAAAATCATCCTGTTCGATATAGACCACCCGCGAAAACGGCAGTTGTCGCGTGCCCATGCCTTCGTCTTCGGGATTGTTGACGGCGTCGACATACTCGACGTTCCCTTCCGGGTAATTGTCAATGACCACTTTCAACGGCTTGAGGATTGCCATGATCCGCGTGGCGCGTTTATTCAAATCTTCCCGCAAACAGTGTTCCAGCAACCCGATATCCACGGTGCTGTCGGCTTTGGAAACCCCGATGCGTTCGGCAAAATCGCGGATGGATTCGGGCGTATAACCGCGGCGTCTCAGGCCGCCGATCGTGGGCATCCGCGGATCGTCCCATCCCTTGACCAGCCCTTTCTGAACCAGGGTCAGGAGTTTACGTTTACTCATCACCGTGTAATTGAGGTTTAACCGGGCAAATTCGATTTGTTGGGGATGGAAGATCCCTAATTTGTCGATAAACCAGTCGTACAGCGGGCGGTGATCTTCAAACTCCAGGGTACAGATCGAATGCGTGATTTTTTCGATGGAATCGCTCTGTCCATGGGCGAAATCATACATGGGATAGATGCACCATGTATCGCCGGTGCGATGGTGGGTGGCTTTGAGGATCCGGTACATCACCGGGTCGCGCATGTTCAGGTTGGGAGACGCCATGTCGATTTTGGCACGAAGGACATGCGAGCCTTCATCAAATTCCCCGGCCCTCATCCGCTGAAACAACTCCAGGTTTTCCTCGACCGAACGGCCCCGGTAGGGGCTGTTTTTTCCGGGTTCTTTGAGGGTACCGCGATACGAGCGGATCTGGTCCGCGTTGAGGTCGCATACATACGCATCGCCGCTTTGGATCAATTGAACGGCAAATTCATATAATTGCTCGTAATAATCGGAGGCATAATACAAGCGGTCTTCCCAATCGAAACCGAGCCATCGGATATCCGCTTTAATGGCTTCCACGTATTCTTCTTCCTCTTTGGAGGGGTTGGTGTCGTCGAACCGCAAATTGGTCAACCCGCCGTACTCTTTGGCCAGACCGAAGTTCAGGCAGATGGATTTGGCATGGCCGATATGCAGGTAGCCATTCGGTTCGGGGGGAAACCGCGTATGAACGCGACCATTGTTTTTGTTTTCGGCAATGTCTTTGTCGATAATCATCCGGATAAAGTTGGTACCGGTTTTTCGTTCTTCATTTTCTTTGTCAGCCATGTTGATTTACTCCTTATATTACTGGACGATTTCAATAAACGGTTTTCGGGGGTTCGGGCGTCGCTGCATGAATTTGATTAATAAAATGCCAATGATAAATCCGCCCACATGGGCAAGCCAGGCAATACCGGTTTGGGCGCCGGCAAATAGGAGCTGGAACAGAAACCAGATCACCAGGAACACGAAGGCGGGAATATCGATGAAGGTGATGAGCAAAAAGAAGACCATGGTGCGGACTCGGGCAAAGGGATAGAGGATCAGGTACGCGCCCATGATCCCGGACACGGCCCCGCTGGCCCCGATTACGGGTTGATGGGAACCGAGATTAAAGAGTACATGCACGAGACTGGCGCCAATACCTGCAATAAAATAAAAAATAAGAAAGCGCATTCGTCCCAGGTAATCTTCGATATTATTTCCGAATATCCACAAAAAAAGCATGTTTCCGGCCAGATGCAGGAGGGACCCGTGCATGAAGATGGAGGTAATCAGCGCCAGGAGAGGAAAGATCTCGCGCCCCTGATAATAGAGATGCTGGTTGGTCCGGGGGTCGATGTCGACCAGGACCGGTTTGTTTTCCATCGAGGGGATTTCGGCAGGAACCATGGCATAGTTGGCAATGTAGTACTCCAGCCGGTTCTCGGACAAAAATCGCCGACCTTCTTGATCCGTTGCAGCGGCAAAATAACTCTGATAAAAAAAGATCAGGACATTGATGATAATGATCGTGATGGTCAGCACCGCGGGTCGCCGAGTGGGGTTGTAATCTTTGATCGGAATGAGCATGATGCTTTATTTAGTTGTTTTCCAGGAAACGGGAAAAGTCATTCACCCGTTTCAGTGACTCCGGTTTTCCGAAAAACGCAAACACATCAAAAATCGAGGGACTGACCACTTCCGCGGTCAGGGCAAAACGGGCCGTATGAATCAGGTCCGCGGCTTTGAGGTCGTTGGCCTGCGCCCACCCGCGAATGGCTTCCTCCACCCGGGAAGGGGTAAAGGTCGACGGATCCAGGGGTTCCAGACCGCGAACCAGGATGTCGACGTTTCGAATCAGGACCGGGAGGGGAAACGATTCCCTGAGTTTTTGAAAATCGCTGTTCGCGTAGTTCAAGGGTCCGGTCAGGTAGATCGCAAACTTCGAGTCGAAATCCCGGAGAGTTTTCATGCGGGGTTTGACCAGGTCGATGAGGGCCTCTTTTTTTCCGGGTTCAACGCCCTCAAAATTATTTCGGAAAGAGAGGTCTTCCTCGAGAAGCCGGAGAAGATCGGCGGCCGGTTTGTCCTGAATGGCGCGGCTGTTCATAAAACGCAATTTATCGTAATCGAAAACCGGACTGTTGCGGGATAGTTTCCCCAGGGAAAACTGAGCGATCAATTCGTCCATGGTAAAGAGTTTTTTGGTATCCCCGGGAATCCAGGAGAGTTGCGAGAGGTAATTGATGATGGATTCGGGAAGATAGCCGGCTCGTTTGAATTCGAGAACCGAAGTTTCGCCGTGGCGTTTGCTCAATTTTTTCTTGTCCGGACCGAGGATCAGGGGGAGGTGGGCGAATCGGGGCGGTTTTTTTCCCATGGCCGTAAAGAGCAGGATCTGTTTGTAGGTGTTGAGGATGTGATCGTCCCCGCGAATCACATCGGTAATAGCCATGTCGCTGTCGTCCACGACCACGGAGAGATGGTAGGTGGGGGAGCCGTCGGACTTTAATAAAACAAAATCGTCCAGTTCGTTGTTGGCGATGGTCATCTCTTTGTGGATGCGGTCTTTAAAGGCGGTTTTTCCTTCGGGAACGCGAAACCGGATGACAAACGGCATTTCCTGACTCAGGTTGCGATGGATTTCCTCTTCACTCAGGTGAAGGCATTGACGGTCGTATTTATACAGTTGATCGTCTTTATTGGTGGCACCGGAGGCCTGACGGCGGGCATCGATTGCTTCCGGGGTACAGAAACAGCGGTAGGCGTTGCGTTCCTCCACCAGCCGGTAAGCGGCGGCGCGATAGGTGTCAAAGTGTTCCGATTGATAGTACGGACCGATGTCCCAACGGATGTCGAGCCAGCGCAGGCCATCGAGGATTTGATCGGCCATGTCCCGGGACGATCGAGTCATATCGGTGTCTTCGATTCGCAGAACAAAGATTCCGTCGAGGTTTCGGGCATAAAAGTAGTTAAAGAGGGCGGTACGAAGGCCGCCGATATGGAGGTGTCCGGTGGGTGAGGGCGCAAAGCGCACCACGGGTTTGCGTTCGGTCTCACCGGGGATCATTCGGTTTCCGTTTCGTCGGTTTCATCGGCGTCTTCGCCGTCGAGATCGTCGAGGTCGTCGAGGTCTTCCGTTTCAAGAATCCCTTCCTCCATTTCTTCCTCGGTGACTGCGTCGTCGATTTCAAAAGTCACGCATTCCTGGTCATCGAGGGGTTCGCCGGATTCTTTTCCTTCGGCAACAGCGGTTTCGGTTTCAATGGCCGTCTGGCTTCGGACTTTTTCGAGGGCGACCAGTTTGTCGCCGGTATTGAGCCGGATAATCTTCACGCCCTGAGTGGCGCGGCCCTGGGCCCGAAGCATGGCGGCGTCCTGTTTGACGATTTTTCCCTGTTCGGAGGAGAGGATGATTTCTTCGATATCCCGGATGGTCACGAGTCCGATAACCTTTCCGAGGCGCTCGTTGATCTTGATGTTGATCAACCCTTTTCCGCCGCGACTCTGGAGTCGGTAGAGCAAAATATCGGACTTTTTCCCGATCCCGTTTTCGGTTACGGTCAGGATGTATTTGTCGTTGTCCCGGATAATATCGGCGCCCACGACAAAGTCGCTGTCGTCGAGTCGGATCCCGATGACGCCGCGACCGGTGCGGCCGATTTCCCGGACATCGTTTTCGTTGAAGCGGATGGATTTGCCCTGGTTGGTACCGATGATGATCTCGTTGTTACCTTCGGTGATCTGAGCCTCGAAGAGCGAATCGCCATCGCGAACATCGGCGGCAATGATCCCGTTGACGCGCGGTTTGGAGAAAGCCGCCAGACTCGTTTTTTTCACGTAACCCTGGCGGGAAAACAGCATGATGTATTTATCGGGTGAAAATTCCTTCACATTGAGGACCGAGCAGGCGCGTTCGTCTTCGCCGATGCCGATGAGCCGGGAAATGGGTTTTCCTCGCGCACTGGAATCGCCTTCGGGCACATCGTAGGCCTTGAGCCAGAACATGCGGCCTTTATCGGTAAAAATGAGTAAGAAATCATGGGTCGAAGCGACCAGGAGCCGGGAGACCACGTCGGTCTCTTTGAGGTCGAAGCCTTTGCGGCCCACGGTGCCGCGGCGCTGGATCTTGTACACGCTCAGGCTCGTGCGTTTGATGTACCCGTTTTTGGTGACGGAAATCACAAAATCTTCCTCTTTGATCATGTCTTCGCGGTCGATGTACTGGAGTTCCTCGTCGACAATCGTTGTTCGGCGCGGATCTTTAAACTGTTCGGCGACAGCCATGAGCTCTTCCTTGATCAGGTTGAGCATCATGCGTTCGCTGGCCAGGAGCTGTTTTAAATAATCGATCTGTTTGAGTAGGGCGATGTATTCGGCTTCGAGCTTATCGATTTCAAGGCCGGTTAAGCGGTACAATTGCATATCCAGGATGGCATCGGTCTGGGCCGAGCTCAATGGCAACTCGGTCATTAAATTCGTTTTGGCCATTTCCCGGTTTTTGGACGTTCGGATGATGCGAATCACCAGATCCAGTTTATCGAGGGCGATTTTTAACCCTTCGATAATGTGGGCCCGCTTTTCGGCTTTTTCCAATTCAAAGAGCGACCGGCGCCGGACGATTTCTTTGCGGTGTCCCAGGAAATGTTTGAAGTAATCCTTTAAATTAAATTGGACCGGCTGGTTATTGGCAATGGCGAGAAGATTAATGGAAAAACTGCTTTGCAGTTGCGTGTATTTATACAAACTATTGAGCACGACATCCGGGATTTCGTCCTTTTTGATTTCCACGACGATGCGCATACCTTCGCGGTCGGATTCATCGCGCAAATCGGAAATTCCGGTGATCTTTTTGTTTTTGACCAGAACACTGATGTTTTCGATGATCTTGGCTTTATTGGTCATGTAGGGAATTTCGGTAAAGATGATCTTTTCTTTTCCCTTTTTATCGACTTCGAAGTTGGATTTGGCCCGGACCACGACCGTGCCTTTGCCGGTTTCATAGGCGCGTTGGAGCGAATACTTTCCGAAAATAAACCCGCCGGTTGGAAAATCGGGACCTTTGAGGATTTGAAGGAGTTCGGCCACGGTAGCGTCCCGGTTTTCGACAAAATAGACAAAGGCGTCGATGAGTTCTTTGAGGTTGTGGGGGGGAATGGAGGTTGCCATGCCCACGGCGATTCCGGAGCTTCCGTTTAAGAGGAGGCCCGGTAACACCGAGGGAAAAATTTCCGGCTCGGTCAGCGACCCGTCGTAGTTGGGCAGGAAGTTGACGGTGTTTTTATCGATATCGGTGAGGAGCTGGTTGGAGATTTTGGCGAGGCGGACTTCCGTGTATCGCATGGCGGCCGGCGGGTCGTTGTCAATGGAGCCGAAGTTTCCCTGGCCGTCGACAAAGGGATATCGGAGCGAAAAGTCCTGGGCCATGCGCACCAGGGTATCGTAGACCGCGCTGTCGCCATGGGGATGGTATTTACCGATCACGTCACCGACGATGCGGGCGGACTTTTTATAGGGCTGGTTGAAATGGGTGCCGGTTTGGTGCAAGGAGTAGAGGGTTCGGCGGTGCACGGGTTTTAACCCATCCCGGATGTCGGGAATGGCCCGTCCGATGATGACGCTCATTGAGTAATCCAGGTATGAGGTCTTCATCTCTCGTTCGATGGAGACTTCTTCGATTTTATTGATTCCTTTTTTCTCCGTCTCGTCCAGCACTTCTATTTCGTTCTCATTCGATTCGCTTTCATCGACATTTTCATCGTCGATTCGGTCGTTTTCATTTTCCATTCGTTAATTCCTGTGTTATTATTTTTCCCGATTCTTCCCGAAAGGTTTAGATGTCCAGGTTTCGGACATTCAATGCATTTTGAAGGATGAATTCCTTGCGTTTGGTGGAATCGCATCCCATCAGGGTATCAAAGATCGTTTCGCATTCCATCACATCTTCGATGTTGACCTTGAGCAAGGTTCGGTTATTCGGATCCATGGTCGTTTCCCATAACTGGTCGGGGTTCATTTCTCCCAAACCTTTGTATCGTTGAATATACAAATCTTTTTTGACTTTTTCAAATAAAACGGAGACCAGGTCGGCTTTATTTTCGATCACGAACGCGTCTTTGCCCAGGGTGAGGTGGTAGGGGGGTTGGGGGTAACCGTTTAACTTTTCATAGGCTTCATTGACCTTGGCAAACAACGGGCCGGTGAGGTATTCCCAATTGATGGAGCGGTGAGTATTGACCCCATTGAAGTCGTATTCCAGTTCAATGGTATAGGCCGAATATTCCTCGTCATAACTGATATCCACGGAATGGCAAAAATTCAGATCGCGGATCGATTGACCGATTTTTTCCGTTTGTTCTTTATCTTTAAATATGTCTTCGTTTCGGATCGATTGAATGAGTTGGGTGGTGAGGATTAACGGCATGCCGCGTTTTTCAATGCTTTCCATGAGGGATGTAAAGGTATTGATCAGGCGGATAAACCGGGTGAGTTTTTCCCCTTCGAGGAACTGGGTTTTTTCCTCATCCAGGTAGAGTCGGACTTCCTGCCCGATCCGTTTGAGCAGGTACTGTTCGAGATCTTTTTCATTTTTCAAATAGGTCCGGGATTTTCCTTTTCGCACCAGAAACAGGGGGGGTTGGGCGAGGTGGATGTGGCCGCGTTCGATGAGGGCTTTCATGTGTTTGAAGAAGAAGGTCATCAAGAGGGTTCGGATATGGGAGCCGTCGACATCGGCGTCGGTCATGATAATAATTTTATGGTAGCGTAGTTTTTCGATATCGAAGTGTTCGTCTCCGATCCCGACGCCCAGGGCCGCGATAATGGTTTGAATTTCGGCATTTTCGAGCATGCGGGACGTGGTGGCTTTTTCGACGTTTAAGATTTTACCTTTGAGGGGGAGGATGGCCTGGAAGCGTCGGTTTCGGCCTTGTTTGGCGGAGCCGCCGGCCGAATCGCCTTCGACGACAAAGATTTCGCTGTCTTCCGGGTCTTTGGACTGGCAGTCGGCGAGTTTTCCGGGGAGGGAGGTTGACTCCAGGAGGCTGGTTTTTCGGACCAGGTCGCGGGCTTTTCGCGAGGCTTCTCGGGCCTGGGCCGCGACCAGGGCTTTATTGATGACGGCTTTGGCCACGCCGATATTTTCTTCGAAGAATTGCTGGAGGCGTTCGTTGACGATCGATTCCACGATGCCTTTGACCTCGGAGTTTCCGAGTTTGGATTTGGTTTGGCCTTCGAATTGCGGTTCCATGATGCGAACCGAGATCACGGCGATGAGGCCTTCGCGCACATCTTCGCCCGAGAAACTCGATTTGAAATCTTTCTTCAAATTATTGGCCTGGGCAAAGTAATTGATGGTCCGGGTGAGTGCGCCTTTAAAGCCGGTCAGGTGGGTGCCGCCTTCGATGGTATTGATGTTGTTGACAAAGGAGAACATCGTTTCGTTGTAGGAGTCGATGTATTGAAACGCGATTTCCATTTCCACGTCGTCGCGTTTTTCCGTGATATAGATTGTTCGGTCGCAGAGTTTGGGTTTTCCCGCGCACAAATAGTCGACGAACTCGACGATTCCGCCCTCGTAGAAGAAGGTTTCCTGTTTATCGGTTCGTTCGTCGGTCACGTTGATGGTGACGCCGCGATTGAGGAAGGCCAGTTCGCGGAGGCGGCGGGATAAAATCGTATAATCGTATTCGGTGGTTTCAAAGATTTCGTCATCGGGCCAGAAGGTAATTTTGGTGCCGCGTTTATCGGATTTTCCGACCTGTTTGAGTTCGCTTACCGGAACCCCGGTCTGGTATTTTTGGAAGTAGATTTCGCCGTTTTTTCGGATTTCCAATTCGAGTTTGGAGGAGAGGGCGTTGACGACCGACACGCCGACGCCGTGGAGGCCGCCCGAGACCTTGTAGCTTTTGCGGTCGAATTTTCCGCCGGCGTGGAGCACGGTCATGACGACTTCGGCGGCGGATCGGCCTTCTTCTTTGTGCATATCGACCGGGATTCCGCGGCCGTCATCGCGGACCGTGATCGAGTTATCGAAATGGATGATGACATCGATATTGGAGCAGTATCCGGCCATGGCTTCGTCGATGGCGTTGTCCACCACTTCGTACACCAGGTGGTGGAGTCCCATGGAGCCGGTGCTTCCGATGTACATGGCCGGGCGGACGCGCACGGCCTGGAGGCCTTCCAGGACCTTGATGCTTTCGGCCGTGTAGTTATCGTCGACTTGGGGGACAGCTATATTATTCGTATCGTTCCTGTTCAGGGATTCGGTTGGGGCAGCATTGGTTTCATTTGGTTCCACTCGTTATTTCTCCTTTTTTAATTCCACCACATGATGAAAATTGTGGTGTTCGTTCACCGACGTTGCGATCACCTGCATGTCCGGGTAGTGTTGAATCAGAAAATCGATGTTTTTTTCATCCATGGCCGTGTCAAAGTCATCGACCAGAAAGATCGGGTATTGGTGTTTGATTTTCCGAAACAATTCGATAAAGGCGATGTAGATCATCAGCAGGTGGATCTTCTTTTCTCCCGAGGAGTAGAGGCGCAGGGGTTGGTGGTTGAGGGTGATGTCGAAGTGGTCCAGGTGGGGACCGATCAACGAGCGTCGGTATTTGAGTTCCTGGAATTTGAGTGCCTCGAACTGGTCAAAAAAACTCAGCGATCCGTCGGTTTTGAGGGAAGGTCGGTAATGGATGGTGAGGTTCTTGTTGAATTTCTCTTTGATTCCTGAATTCAGGTGTTCAACAAATTTCATTTTTATTCCAACGATATTTTTGCACAGTTCGCTGACTGTTTTATTCCAGCTTGTTAATTCGGGTATATGACGATTCAATTTTAATAAATAGTTTTTTTGCTTCAAAGCGTTATTATAACCCAAAAGAAAGCGGATGTAAAGGGAATCGGCCCCAAAGAGGAAACGGTCGAACATCTTTCGGGTATAGGGGGTGCTTTCGATGGTCAGGTTGTAGTCGGCGGAGGAGAAGAACACGGGGTAGAGGTAGGGGTTGAGGTCGAAGAGGGTGGTTTTTTTTTCGTCCAGGAAGAGGGTGAGTCGGTTTTTGTAGTGGGTGGTGAGTTGGTTGGTGAGGGGGGGTTGATGGACCTGGAGGTGGATGATGAATTCGTCGGCGTGGTGGTTGATCATTTCGGATTTTTTTCGGCTGAGGAAGGATTTGCCGTAGGCGGAGAGGAAGATGGCTTCGAGGATGGAGGTTTTTCCGGCGCCGTTGAGGCCGTGGATGAGGTTGGTTTTGGGATAAAAGGATAGTGTTCGGTTTTCGAGGTTTCGAAAACCCGTTATTTTAAGTGTTGAAATAACCAACTTTTTTTAAATATTTAACGGCATCACGATATAGAGGAAGTTCACATCTTCTTTCCCGGGTTCGGCCATGGGTTTAAAGATGAATGACGTATCCTCGTCGATGATGCTGATGATAATTTTTTCCGATTCGATATGGGAGAGGAAGTCCATGACGAAGTTTCCGTTGAAAGCGACCTTAATTGGTTTGAAGTTGAACTCGATATCCATTTCGTCGTAGCCTTCGCCTTTTTCGGGGGTTGTTCGTTCGAGGATCAATTTATTATCGGTGAAGTGGAAGAAGACGCCGTTGTTTCGGGATTTAAAAATCAGGATACGGCGGAGGGTTTGGAGGAGTACTTCGGCGTTGATGCACACTTCGGCTTCGGATTTATCGGGGATAACGGCTTTGAAGTTGGGGAATTTCTGGTCGATGATGCGGGAGGAGAGGATTCGGTTTTTATATTTGAAGAACAGGTTGTTTTTATCGTAGGCGAATTGGATGTCGCCGTCTTCGCATATTTTGAGGAGTTCGGTCAGGCTTTTTCGGGAGACGATGAAGGAGAGGGGTTCGTCGGTGATGTTGAAGGGGTTATCGTAGTAGAGGTAGGCGAGGCGGTGGCTGTCGGTGGCAGCCATTTCGAATTTGGAGTTGGAGATAGTCATGAGGGCGCCGCCGAGGCTGAATTTCATTTCCGGGGCGATGATATAGTAGCTTTTGTTGATAATGGACGTGATGTTTTTGGCCGATATCGTGATATGGGATGAAAAGTCTCCTTCGGGGAGTTGGGGGTAGTCGGAGGATTGGAGGCCGAGGAGTTTGTATTTGCTGGTTTTTCTTTCGTTGGTGATCAGGATTTGGAGATCGTTGTTTTCGGAGATTTCCACAAAGCCGTCCGGCATTTTGGAAATCAGTTCATAGAAGTCTTTTCCGTTGACCGTGAAGGTTCCGGGTTCGTTGACAGTAACGGGGATCGTGGACATCAGACCGATTTCGAGGTCTGTTGCGACCAGTTCGAGGGAACCGTCTTCTTGGGCGGTTATTTTGATATTTTCAAGAATATCTTTCAGGGATTTTTTTTCAAATATTCCCTGGAATAATTTAAGTTCATTGGTGAACTGAGACTTTTCCACAATAATATTCATTTTAACCTCTTATATTTATTATTACTAGAATATATTATCATATATTAAAAAGAAATAAAAGAATGTCCTGTGAAAAAGTGGAAAAAAGAAGAAATGGTTTGAATAAGGGTATTTTTGTCTGTTAAAAAGAATGTGGAAAAAATGATAATCGTGTGGAAAAGTTTTTTGGGGACATTTTTTCCTTGGGTTTTACACAATTGTGAAAAAGTGGGTCTCCTTGTTTTGCCGGTTGGTCTCTTTGTCCGAAAGTTTGCTCTTTGTTGCAGGGTATGTCTCCTTTGACTGAAATTGAGTCTCTTTGTTGCAAAAGTAAGTCTCCTTTGACTGAAAGTAAGTCTCCTTGTGACAAAAGTAAGTCTCCTTTGACTGAAAGTAAGTGTCTTTTGACTAAAATTTAGTCTCTTTGTTGGAAAAGTAAGTCTCCTTTGACTAAAAGTAAGTCTCCTTCTGCCAAAAATTTGTCTATTTTGACTAAAGTTAGTACTGAACTAAACCGCTTCGCGGCAACGCTATCGCCGTAATTTTAAATTTCCCCCTTAAATCCCTTTTCAAAGGACTCTCTTTCGTGTATATTCTAGTTTGCAGACTATGAAAAACACAGAA